>NZ_JBITHP010000012.1:0-158966 GCF_044458105.1 Embleya sp. NPDC050493 | reverse complement strand
CCGTTCACATACAAACTTCACCACCTCCCCGCCGGGGGCGGGGGGGGGGGGGGGCGGGCCGGGGGGGGGGGGGGCGGGGGGGGGGCGCCCCCCCCCCCCCCCCCCCCCCCCCCCCCCCCCCCCCCCCCCTCGCCTCCTTGCCCGCCCTCAGCCCGAACTGAGTGCCTCGGTCGGTGGCAGCCGTGCCGCTCGGCCGGCCGGGTAGAGACCGGCCAGCGCACCGATCGCCACCGATGCCGCGACTCCGCCCAGGATGGCCGGCCACGGCAGCACCAGTGGCCAACCCTGGGCTCGGGCGTACCCGCTGGTGACGATCAGTCCGAGAACCACGCCGGCCACGCCGCCCAGGCCGGACAGCGTCACCGCCTCGGTCAGGAACTGCAGGCGGATCTGGCCGCGCCCGGCACCCAGCGCCCGGCGCAGGCCGATCTCCTGACGGCGTTCGAGCACGGAGATGACCATCGTGTTGGCCACCCCGACCCCGCCCACCAGGAGCGCGACCGCGCCCAGGCCCACGAACAGCCCGGTGAAGGTGTTCTTGGCGGCAAGCTGTGCCTCCAGCGCGTCGGAGGGACGGCTGACCTTGACCCCGGCGGGGTCGGCCGGATTGGCCGTCGCCGCAAGCACGTTGCGCACGTCGGCCACCGCGTCCTCGGCGGAGCGCTCGTAGATCCTGGTCGGGTGCCCGTCGAAGCCGAGCAGGTCCCGCGCCGCCGACCAGCCGACCAGCGCGGAGTGGTCCACCTCGGGCGCCAGTGGCACCGGGGCCAGGACGCCGATCACGGTGAACCACCGCTCCCCGATCCACACCTGCCGGTTCGGCCCGTCGACCCCGAGCAGCTCCGCCGCCCGGGCGCCGAGCACGACCGTCGGATAGCGCGAGTTGGCCGCGTTGAACCACTGGCCCTTCGCCACCCGGCCGCCGATCGTGTCGAGCAGGTCCTCGCGGGTGGCCGCCACGGTGATGCCCTTGGTCACGCGTGGATCGATCCGGTCGGTGCGCCGTACGCTGCGGCCGTCCAGCTGGGCGGTGGCGCTGGCCGACGTCACCGGGCCGATCCGGCGCACCATGTCCACCGCGTCCTCGGGCAGCGGCACCTTGCCGCCGAACATCGAGTCGCCGGGTCCGACCGAGAGCATGTTCGTGCCCAGGCTCCGGATCTGGTCCGTCAACCGGGCCTGGCTGGCCGTACCGATGCCCAGCACCGCGACCATCGCGGCGATCCCGATCGCGATGCCCAGGCCGGACAGGATCGCGCGCATCGGCCGCCCGCGTACCCCGAGCAGGCCGACCCGCACCACGTCGACCGGTCCCAGCCGCGCGGTGTCCGGCAGTGGCACCGGCGTCGGACGGGCGGCAAGGGTGTCCTGATCCGTCGTCGTCATCCGAGCACCCCCGCCGGCAGCGCGCTCGACACTCCGCTGTCCGCGTGGATGCGGCCGTCCAGGATCTCCACCCGGCGCGGCAACGACCGGGCGATCCCGGGGTCGTGCGTGATCACCACGATCGTGGTCCCGTCCGCGTGCAGTTCGTGCAGCAGTCGCATCACCGTCGCCCCGGAGCGCGAATCGAGCGCTCCGGTCGGCTCGTCGGCCAGTACCAGCGCAGGCCGGGCGACCAGCGCGCGGGCGATCGCGACGCGTTGACGCTCACCGCCGGACAGTTCGCGCGGGACGTGGTCGAGCCGACTGCCGAGCCCGACCCGGGCCAGCGCGTCGGCCGCGCGCTCACGCCGCTCGCGTACCGGAATCCCGTGGTAGTAGAGGCCGTTGGCCACGTTGTCCACGGCGGTGAAGTGCTCGGTGAGGAAGAACTGCTGGAAAACGAAACCGATCCAGTTCGCCCGCACGCCGGAGAGTTGACGGTCCTTCAGGCCGGCGATGTCGTGCCCGAGCAGCCGCACCACCCCCTCGGTCGGTCGATCCAGGGTGCCCATCAACTGGAGCATGGTCGACTTCCCGGAGCCGGACGGCCCGACCACGGCGAGCAGTTCGCCCGCCTCGATGGTCAGGTTCGCGTCGATCAGGGCCCGCACCCCGCCGGGGTAGGACCGGCCGACGCCGTCGAGTTCGATCACCGGTACCGTGCCGCGGACGCCGGGCGGCCCCGGTTCGGCCGCCGTGCGCGGCGCTCTGCGATGCCTCCTCATCCCTTGGGCACCCCGACCTTCAGGCCCTCGGTCACGCCGTCGCCGGTCACCTCGACCCGGCCGTTGGCGAACATTCCGAGTTCGACCTTCAGCAGTCGGGTGCTGCCGTCCGGTTCCACCGCCTCGACGCCGTAGCCGCCCTCGGTGAGCGCGAGCAGCGCATTGACCGGGACGGTGAGCACGCCCTTCTTCTCCTTGCCGGTGAAGCCGACGGTGACCGGCGCGCCGTCCAGGGTGCCGGCGTCCTTGGGCTGGTCGAGCGCGATGTCGACCGGGATGGTGGCCTTGTCCCCGCCGGGGGGCATGCCCGGGGTCGATTCGCCCTCCTTGGCCACCGTGCCGACCTGGGTGACGGTGCCGCCGGCGGTCTTGCCGCCGGGCAGGGTGACCTGCACCTTGGCGCCCTTGCTCGCCAGCGTCTGCTTGTTGACCGGCAGGTTGACCGTGACCCGACGACCGGTGCCACTCGCCTTGAGCAGCGGTCCCTGCGAGGTCGAGCCGAGAACCGCGGTGACCTCGCTGACCCGCACCGAGTCCGGCAACACCACCGCGTCTCCGGCATCGAACCGGCCGGTCTGCTTGTGGCCCATGTCCTTCTGCCACTTCTTCACCGCCGTGGCGGTCGCGTCGGTGAACTTCTCGTCCACGGTGAATCCGCCGTAGCCCAGGGCCTGCAGATTCTGCTCCAACTCCCGTACGTCCACGCCCTTGTCGACTCCGACGGACAGCGCCCGCCAGAACGGCGTCTCGCCGTAGAACAGCGGCACCTTCGTGCCGTCGCGGCCGTACACCCGATCGCCGCGCGCCAGGGTTTCGCCCACGCCGGGAAGCCAAGTGATGGTGCCGGGACCCGCGTTGTTCCCGGTGTCCGGAAGCGAACCGCCCTGGCCCCCGCCCGAACCCCCGGTACCCGGGGCGGACCCGCCGCCCGAGCCCGCACCCGGTGCGGATCCGCCGCCCGGGCTCCGACTCGGCCCCGGAGTGCCGCCGCCCTCCGGTTTGTTCTTGCCGTCGCCGGCCGGCGGGGTCTCCTTGTCCGGCCCCGGCGCCGCCGCGTTCACGGAGTACGTGCCGGCGTATCCGAGTTTGCCGTCCACGTTCTGCCGGTCGACCAGGTCCGCGCGGGTCACCGGGACCGCGTCCAGCTTCGTACGGTTCGCGGAGGCATCGGAGCCGTCGCCACCGTCGGAGAGCAGTACGGCCGCCGCGCCGCCCGCCGAGGCCAGCACCAGAGCGGCGGCGAGGACCCGACGCCGACGGCGGCGCCGACGCTCGCGCGGGTAGGCAGTGCGGTCCGGCTCGGCCGGAGCCGACACCGGCTCCCCGTCGTACTCGTACTGCTGTGGGGTGTCGATCGAAACCACGAGGCCGCCCCTACTTCTTCTTCGTCAGCGGCGGAACCTTCTTGTTGCACAAATCCATCGCCTTGGTGACCTTCTCGTCGCCCGCGTCGATGGTGACCATCGCACCGCCCGCGCCGGCGTCGCCCACGTTCACCCCGTTCTCACGCAGACAGTCCATGTGCTTGGCCTGCCACTCCTTGAACTTGGGGTCGTTCGGGTCGAAGTCGCTCTTCGGCTGGAACTTCTCGCACGCCTTCATGGCGTCCTCGGTCTTCGACGACCCCTCGTCCGCGGCCACCGCTCCCATCCGCATCGCGCCGCCCTCACCGGGCTCCGGGTCGGGCATGTCGATCCCGTGCTCACGCATACAGCTTGCGAACTTGACCATCTGGTCGCGGCGCTCGGCGTCGTCACCCTTGCCCGAGTCCGAGCCGCCGCTGCCCTCCGCCTTCGCGCCGCCGCTGCCGCCGCCCGAGGCCACCTTGGTCTTCGGCGAGCCGCCGTCGTCGCCGCATCCGGCCGTCGTCAAGGCGAGGCTGCTCGCGAGAACCACCCCGACCGCCACCCTGAGCGCCAAGGGCCGCCCCGATCCCGTGCGCCCGAACCTCGTCATCACTGCCGCTCCTGCCTGTAGTCCACCGTCGGTCGTGTGGTCACCCGTCGCCGTGCGGGCGAGGGGTACGACAGCAGGTCTACGCGGCGGCGGGTTACCCGGCCGTCTCCCGAATTGGTTATCCGGAGCTAACACGGGGTCGCGTATAAACGGTGGGGTTGGTCCGATGTGTGCAAACCCCCCATCCCCCCGGCCCGAAGCGGAGCGACGAGACCTTGCGAGTCCTGGTGACCGAGGACGAGGAACTGCTGGCCGACCTGGTCGCCCGAGGGCTACGCAGGGCGGCGATCGCCGTGGACGTCGCGTACGACGGCGACAGCGCGCTGGAGCGGCTCGCGGTCAACGACTACGACGTACTGGTCCTCGACCGTGACCTGCCCGGCACCCACGGCGACGACGTCTGTCAGGCCGTCGTGGCCGGTCGGATGCGTACCCGGATCCTGATGCTGACCGCCGCCGGCACGGTCCCCGAGCGGGTTGCCGGGCTGCGCCTGGGCGCGGACGACTACCTGCCCAAGCCGTTCGAGTTCGCCGAGCTGTTGGCCCGCGTGCAGGCGCTGGGCCGGCGCGCCATGCCGGCCGTACCGCCGGTGCTGAGGAAGCACGGCATCGTGCTGGACAACGCTCGGCGTCAGGTCACCCGAAACGGCGAGTACATCCGGCTCGCACACAAGGAGTTCGCGGTGCTCGCGACCCTGATGGCGGCCGACGGAGCGGTGGTCAGCGCCGAGGAACTGCTGGAGCGGGTGTGGGATGAAAACATCGATCCGTTTTCCAACACCGTGCGGGTGACCATGTCCAAACTGCGCGCCAAACTCGGCGACCCACAGGTCATCCGCACCGTGCCCGGCTCGGGATACCTGATATGAGCGGCCTGCGCAGACCCGGCACGAGCGGCCCCGGGGCAGCGGCCGGGAGGCGCCGCCGCAGGGCGACAACCACCACGAACAGCTCGAGGACAGCCGGTACGAACCGCCTGGTCGCGGACGGGCGGCTGATCCTCCGGGCGCTGTTCCGTCGACCGTCGGCGCGGGCCCGGCTCGCGCTGATGTACGGCGGCATGTCGCTCGTAGTCGGCACGGTGTTGCTGGGCATCGTGTACTGGTTCGTCGACCAACGTCTGTCCCAGCAGTTGCCGGTGGCGATGGCGAGGACGTTCGCGGCGGATTCCCCGTACGGCTACGACCAGAACCAGAACGTCACGGGCCGGGCAGTACCCGCCCAGCCCACCGTACCGGGCGCGGCCCAGATCACCGTGATCCCCGCCGACTCGATCCGTCGGGCCACCGATGTCGGCCAGGACGTGACGATGAGTCAACTGCTGACCGTGCTCGGCGCGGCGCTGCTGCTTCTGGCCGCGGCGTCGATCCTGGTCGGCTGGTGGATGTCCGGCCGAGTGTTGCGCCCGGTGCACAAAATCACCGCGACGGCGCGCCGGTTGTCCGAACACAACCTGCACGAGCGGATCGCGATGCCCGGGCCGGACGACGAACTCAAGCAACTCGCCGACACCTTCGACGGGATGCTCGATCGACTGGAGAAATCCTTCGACAGCCGGCGGTTGTTCGTCGCCAACGCCTCACACGAATTGCGCACGCCGCTCACGATCCAACGCACGGCGATCGAGATCGGCCTGGCCGACCCGCACTCGCCGCAGGACGTCGTCGAGACGCGCGAACAACTGCTGGCGCTGAATCGGCGCACCGAGCGCCTGATCGACGGGCTGCTGAACCTGGCGGTGAGCGAGCGCGGCAACGTCCGGGCATCGCCGGTCGCGCTGGACGAGCTGACCGCCGACGTGCTCCGGCAGACCCGGCCCGCGGCCGATCAGGCCGGCATCCGGATCGACGCGAACCTCGCCGGCAGCATGGTGTCCGGCGACCCGCTGCTGCTGCGCCAACTGATCACCAACCTGGTCGAGAACGCGGTACGCCACAACCACGCGGGCGGCTTCGTCACGGTCGGCGTCTCGGCCGGTTCCCTCCGCGTCCGCAACACCGGCCCGGTCATCCCCGCCGGCCGCATCCCCGAACTCTTCGAGCCCTTCCGCCGTTTCCGCCCCAACCGCACGGGCTCCGCCCAGGGCTCCGGCCTGGGCCTCTCCATTGTCCAAGCCATCGTGCACGCCCACGCGGCCCACATCACCACAACGGCCAACCGTCACGGCGGCCTCACCATAGCCATAGCCCTCCCCAAACCTCCCCCCGCACCCCACGACCCGAACCAACGCCGAACACCGGCCGAGCCCCGGGATCGGGCCCGCCCGGCACTCCAACCCATCGGCCCGCCCGGCACTTGAGGCCACGCGGCCCGGCGGACGGGCGGCCTCGGGCCGCCCTGTCCGCACCGGTTCCCTGCACTGCTCCACGCACCGGACGCCGAACCCCGCCGTTCCGTGACACCGCCCGATCGGTGGCCCATGTCACACGGCCACGACTGTTACGGGCGACGGGTCGCCGGCGTCTCGTGTTCGTCAGGGCACGACGCCGAGAGCCGAACGAGATGGGGAATTCGATGCACGACACCACTTCCGAGGGTGCGCCCTCCCACGCCGGGGCGGGCACGTTGGTCGTGCCGGCCCGGGTGGTGCACGGTCGTGGCGCGGTGACCCTGCTGCGGGTCGTGGCCGCCCTCGCCTGCCTCGAGACCTTGGTGCAGGGGCTGCTCGCCGGGATGCTGCTGAACGGCGACGTCGATTCGATCGACCCGCACGGCTTCAACGCCTACGTCTTCGAGTTCCTGGTGTTCCTTCAGGTCGTGGCCGCCGTCCTGGTGTGGCGCCGCAACCGCGGTCTGACGTGGCCGCCGAAGGCCACCGTCGGCATTCTGCTCGCCACCTTCACCCAAACCGCCCTGGGCCTGCACAGCTCACTCGCCGCGCACGTGACCCTCGGCGTGGCCCTGTGCGCCATGGAAACGGCACTCGTCCTACGAGCCTTCTCACTCCACCCGGAGAACCCCACCACCCACCCGGCCGGCACCTGAAGCCACCCCAAGACAACCAACAGCCAACACACCAACACCAAATCCAGCCCGGCCGGCGCTTGAGGCCACCCCAAAACAACCAACGACCAACGCACGCCAACACCACATCCAGCCCGGCCGGCGTTTGAGGCCACCTCGGCCGGAGGCCGGGTCCAATCAGCCCGGCCGGCGCTTGAGGCCAAGCCCGGCCGGCGACTGAGGCCAACACCCGTCGGCGACCCGCAACAACGCGTCGGCCACCCGGTCCGCGGCATCGCCCGTCCCCTCCGCCGCCCACCGCCGCATCGCCACCCGAACCGCAACGTTCGCCACACCCGCAGCCAGGTCCACCGCGAGCCCGTCCACCTCCACCGCCTCCGCCGCCCCCGCGCGCGCCGCGTCCACCGCGCCCACCCGCGCCGCGATCACCGGCCGCAACCGCTCCTCGCAGTCGTGGTGCACCCCCAACCACACCGCCCGCAATGCCGGATGCCCGTCCGCGGTCCGCAGCACGACCCGCAATTGCGCGTCGTCCACCCCGTCCACCTCCCGCGCATGCCGCATCGCCGCGCGATAACTGGTGGTCATCGCCTCCAGCAGGCCGACCGCCGGATCACACGCCGCCAGCCGCTCCACCCAGTCCGCAATCCCGGCCGACAACACCGGCGCGACGGTCTCCTCCTTGCTCCGGAAGTAGCGGTAGAAGGTCCGCAGCGCCATTCCGGAGGCCTCCGCGATGTCCTCCACGGTCGTCTCGTCGAACCCGCGCTCCGCGAACAACCGGATCGCCGCCCGCGACACCTCGGTCCGGGTATCGGCCTTCCGCCGCTCCGTCAACGACGGCCGCCCGACCCGAGCAGACCCCCCACGCCGAGCCACCCGATCCGAACCCACCGCATCCGAAGCCACCGAATCCACCGAATCAACGGAATCCACCGAATCAACCGGGCCCACCGGGTCCGAGCCGACCGAATCCGAACCGACCGCAGCAGCATCCATCAGCCCAGTCTAATGACCCTCAAGGAATTAATGGCACAACGTGCACGTTAGGCGTAGCGTGCAAGAACGGGAACGACCCCGACCCACCCGCCCGGAAAGAAGGACTCGCATGAACCGCTTCGACACCCGCCGCATCCTGGTCACCGGCGCCGGCTCCGGCATCGGCCAGGCGACGGCCCTACGGCTGCTCCGCGAAGGCGGCCGGGTCGTCGCGGCCGACGTGGTCCCCGACGGCCTCGCCGGCACCCGCGACCTCGCCACGAAGGAAGGCACCGCCGAGCGCCTCACCACCCTCGTGGTCGACATCGCCGACGAGACCTCCGTAGCCGAAGGCGTCCGTACCGCCGTCACCGAACTCGGCGGCCTCGACGTGCTGGTCAACGCCGCCGGCATCCTGCGCGCCGAGCACACCCACCTGACCTCGCTCGACATGTGGAACCGGATCATCACGGTCAACCTCACCGGCACGTTCCTGGTGACGCGCGAGGCGCTGCCCGCCCTCCTGGCCACCGGCAACGGCGTCGTCGTCAACTTCAGCTCGACCTCGGCGGCCTTCGCGCACCCGTACATGGCGGCCTACGCGGCGAGCAAGGGCGGCATCCAGTCCTTCACACACGCCCTCGCCCTGGAATACGGCAAGCAGGGTCTACGTGCCGTCAACGTCGCCCCGGGTAGCATCAAGTCCGGTATCACCGACGCGACTTCGGGTTACCTCCCGGCGGACACCGACTGGGAGCTGTTCGCCAAGCTCTCCCCCATCCTGGCCACCGACCTCGAATCCGGCGGCGCCCCGATGGCCGGTCCCGACGCCATCGCCGGCGTCATCGCCATGCTCGCCTCCGACGACGGCGCCTTCATCACCGGCACCGAAATCCGGGTGGACGGCGGCACACACGCCTGACGGCCCCCGGGTACGCGCGCGCTCACCCAACCGCGTACCCGGGCCACACCCCCCATGGGCCCACCACGCCAGGGCCCCTCAACCGTCCGCGCCCACCCGCCGGGCGAGAGGCGCAGGCAGCGGATACGGCTTCTCCGCCGGCAACAACCGCTGTGCCTGTGCCGCGCGGCCGTCCTTGAGCAGCCCTGCCACCCGCCGCACCAACGGCGTCAGGTCGGTGATGCCGACGATCCACTCGTCGTTGAAGGTGCGAATCAGCTCGCGCCCGATCCCGACCTGGATGCTGTAGTGGTTCAACGCCGCGCCACGCAGGGACCGTTCCGGATCCCACTGCACGTGCACCGCCGCGCCCGCCACCGATCCCTCGGTCGACACCGCCCTCCCGAGCGCGTGCTCGAACCCCGACCGGCTGATCCGCACGGCCAACACCCGTTCCTGGCCCGCCTTCCGGCCCCAATCGCTGCGATGCATCAGCCAGCGGAACGACGGCTTGACCCACGTCATCCGCCCGAACGAGAACGGCGCCACGAACCGCCCCTCCCGCAACGCCGGTTCGGCGATGGCCGGCGCATACGCCTGGTACACCACCAACGACGCGGCATCGAAATCGGCCCGAACCTGCCGCGACATCACCATGCCGCGTCACGCTGCCAGGCCCCCGCCCCCCGAGCCACGCATTTTCCGGGCCGCTCTCGGGCCGAACCCGACGGCGGCCCGGAAGTCGGGCGGCGCTCAGGTGCCGACGTATTCGAAGACCGCGCCGTCCGGGTGGCGCAGGACCGCGCGGCGGCCGTTCGGCGTGGGCGTCGGCGGGGCGATCGAGGTGGCGCCGTGGGCGGTCAGATCGGCGATCGTCGCGTCCAGGTCCTCGACGCCGAGGGTGGCGGCCACCGCGGCGAAGCGGGCCGCCGGCTCGTCCGGGCCGGTGAACACCAGGAACGGCCCGATGGCCGCCAACTCCAGCCCGGCAAAGGCGAATCGATTCGCCGGTTCGCCGCTCAGCCGCTCGTAGAACACGATCGCCGCGTCCAGGTCGGGCACATGTCGACGCACTGTCACCGATGTGATCGTCATGCGCACAGTCTTCCGCACCGGGTCGGGCCTCCCCCGCAGGCCCCTGCCCGCCCCACTCCGCACCTCAGCGCAGTACGCCGCGCTCCGCCCGCATGTGCGGCGCCACCAGGTTGCGCGGCCGGTTGAACAGGATCACCGTCGCCTCGATCACCGCGACGGCCAGCAGGACCACGATCGCGACCATCGACAGGTAACCCCAGAACGCCGCCGGGCTCTCGTCCTCCGCCGCGAACCACGGCGATACCGCGATCACGATGGACAGGCACCACATCTGGATCGCCACCAGCGCCATCGCCCGTACCAGCCCGCGCCGAGCCGGGTCACTCAGCGGCAACGCGCGGAACGCCGACACGATGTCGTCGGCCGCGCGCGCACTTCGCCAGATGTCGCTGGTGCGGTTCGTCAGACCCACCGAGGACATGAACGCGAAATAGGACAACCACAACCGCATGCGTACCCACCCCGTCCCCCAACGACCCGACCCGTGGCTCCGCGTCACACGTGTCACCGGCCATTCTCGCGCAGCGCCCTCCGGCCCGGTACAGCGGCTCGGAACAACGCGAACCGCGACGTGTGCCGGTGCAACGCGCCGAGCCTCTCGGAACTCCGCGCGCCCACCACTCGATCCCCCGGGCACCGTACGCCCCCACCTGCCGGCGGCGCACGACGCGGCCCGCGCGGGCGGGCCGGCGTGGCGACCACCGGAAACAGGGTCGAGCCGGGAGGCCCCACCGGAGGCGGTCCGGGCCGGCTACTCGATGACGGGGTTGCGCTGCTCCCGCTCCTCGATCGTGCGTCGGTGGTCCTCGACGTTGCCGGTCAGTGCCTCGGTGCGGTGGCCGCGGGCGATGTAGTCGAGCACGATCGCCTCGATCGCGTCCTGGGCGTTGCGCACGCCGGACAGGACCATGACCTCGATCACGACGTTCGCGTCCAGACTGATGTTGACCTTGGCCATCGACGACTCCCTCGACTCGACCCGCTCCGTCCGAACCCACGCCCGCCGGCGCGAGATCCGCGCACCGATCCGCGGACGGGTCCGCACACCGAGCCGGTGACGCGCCCGGATCCACGCACCCGACCGACCGCCCGCCCGGCGACCGCACACGTGTCACCCGCGCGAGGGGACTCTATCGGCCGTTAGAGGGGTTGGCGGTGCCGGCGCGACTGAATCGACCCGCCGAGGTCCATGCACCCGGCATGTGCGCTTGCGCACGGCCCCTGCCCCCACGTCGAAGGCGAGTCGGATACCTGTGACCTCGGAAGACCCACTCGTCGTCCTCTCCGGCGTGAACAAGCACTTCGGGTCGCTGCACGTTCTGCGCGACATCGACCTGACGGTGTCCCGCAACGAGGTGGTCGTCCTGATCGGCCCCTCGGGCTCCGGCAAGTCGACGCTCTGTCGCACGATCAACCGGTTGGAGACGATCGACTCCGGCAGCATCACCATCGACGGCCGGCCGCTGCCCGCCGAGGGTCGTGGACTGGCCCGGCTGCGCTCCGAGGTCGGCATGGTGTTCCAGTCCTTCAACCTGTTCGCGCACAAGACCGTGCTGGACAACCTGACCCTGGCCCAGATCAAGGTACGCAAGCGCAGCAAGGCCGAGGCGGAGAAGAGGGCCCGCGAACTCCTGGACCGGGTCGGCCTCGCCGACCAGGCGCCCAAGTATCCGGCGCAACTCTCCGGCGGTCAGCAGCAACGGGTCGCCATCGCCCGGTCGTTGGCGATGGACCCCAAGGTGATGTTGTTCGACGAGCCGACGTCCGCGCTCGACCCGGAGATGATCAACGAGGTCCTGGAGGTCATGCGCACGCTCGCGGTCGAGGGCATGACGATGGTCGTGGTCACGCACGAGATGGGCTTCGCCCGCTCGGCGGCCAATCGTGTGGTGTTCATGGCGGACGGCCGAATCATGGAGTCGCGCAGACCCGAGGACTTCTTCGACCACCCGGAGACCGACCGGGCCAAGGACTTCCTGTCCAAGATCCTCAAGCACTGACGGGGGATCGGACATGCGCACCCGAAACCGGACCCAAACCCGTACCCGCAGCCGAAACCGCACCCGCACCCGCACCCGCACCCGCACCCGCGATCGCGCCCACACCGCCGCCGCCCTCCGAAACACGGCCGGAGGAAACACGTCCCGAAAAGGTGCGTTCCGAGAAAACACGCTACGAGGCGACTCGTCCCGGCCCGCGGCCCTGCTCGCCCTCCTCCTCGCCGCCCTGCTGCTCGCCGGGTGCGGCAAGTCCGGCACTCCCCCGCCCAAGGGCCCCAAGGCCAAGGACCTGCCGTCCTATCAGGTGGCCACCGACGTCGACATCGACTCGCCCACCTTCCGCTCGGCCAAGTCGCGCGGGCGACTGGTCGTCGGCACCAAGGCCGACCAGCCCTATGTCGCGCAGCAGGACCCGGCGACCGGCTACTACTCGGGTTTCGACGTCGAGATCGCCAAGATGATGGCCGCCTCCCTGGGCTTCCCGGCGGACCGGATCGAGTTCAAGACGATCACCTCCGCCAACCGCGAGACGTCCTTGCAGAACGGCGAAGTCGACTACTACGTCGGGACCTACACGATCAACGACAACCGCAAGAAGCTGGTCGGCTTCGCCGGCCCGTACTACCTGGCCGGTCAGGCGCTGCTGGTCCGCAAGAACGACAAGGACATCAACGGGCCGCAGGACCTGGCCGGCAAGAAGGTCTGCTCGGTCGCCGGGTCCACTCCGTACCAGCGCCTGGTCGCCGACTACCCCAAGGCCACCGCCGTGGCCTACGACAGCTATTCGGTCTGTGTGGACAACCTGATCAGTCTTCAGGTCGACGCCGTCACCACCGACGACACCATCCTCAAGGGCTACGCCGCCAAGGTGCCCGACCAACTCCGGCTCGCCGGGGAGCCGTTCTCGAAGGAGCCGTACGGAATCGGGGTGCCGCGCGGGGACCGCAACTTCCGCCTCGCGCTCGACGACGCGATCGTCGCGCACGAACAGAACGGCGACTGGAAGCGCGCCTACGACTCGACCCTCGGCCTCTCCGGCGTACCGGCTCCCCAGCCGCCGCCGGTGGACCGGTACTAGCGGAGGGAGTCGACGATGAATGTCCTGCTCGACAACTTCACCCTGTTCCGCAAGGGCTTCGTGGGCACGCTCGAACTCACCCTGGTCGCCTCGGCGATCGCGCTCGGGCTCGGGGTGCTGATGGCCGGGTGCCGGGTCTCCCCGGTCCGGCCGCTGCGCATGCTCGGCGGCGTGTGGGTCACCGTGCTCCGCAACACCCCGCTCACCCTCCTGTTCTTCGCCGTCGTGCTGGGTCTGCCGCGATTCGGCGTGGTGCTCCCGTTCTTCACCCTCGCGGTGCTCGCTCTGGGTTGCTACACCTCGGCGTTCATCTGCGAAGCGGTCCGCGCGGGCATCAACACCGTGCCGGTCGGCCAGGGCGAGGCGGCCCGCAGTCTGGGGATGAACTTCGGTCAGACGCTCAACCTGATCGTGTTGCCGCAGGCGGTGCGCGCGGTGATCCCGCCGGTGGGCAGCACGCTGATCGCGCTCGCCAAGAACACCGCGATCGCCGGTTCGTTCAGCGTCGTCGAACTGCTGGGCACATACCGCACGCTCAACGAACTCGGCTACGACATCGTCATCACGTTCATGTGGATCGCGATCGGCTACCTGATCATCACGCTGTCCATCAGTGCCCTGTTCCGCTTCCTGGAGAAGCGCCTGGAGGTGGCCCGATGAGCATCGAGACTTCGGCGCTGTACGACGTCCCCGGGCCCAAGGCCCTGGCCCGACACCGCACGTACGGCCTGATCGTCACCGTGCTGTTGCTCGGTGTGCTGGCGTGGGTGGTCTACAAGCTGTTCGACACCGACCAGTTCGCCCACGACAAGTGGGCGCCGTTCGAATACGTGGGCGTGCAGAAGCTGTTGCTCCGCGGCCTGGGGCACACCCTCCAGGTCTTCGCGTGGGCGGCGGTGCTCTCGCTGGCCTTCGGCGCCGTGTTCGCGGCCGGCCGGCTCTCCGAACACCGGGTGGTCCGCTGGTTCTCGGGCCTGGTGGTGGAGTTCTTCCGGGCCATGCCGGTGCTGGTGATGATCTTCTTCATCTTCATCGCGATGAAGGTCGAACCCCGACTGGCGTTGATCTGCGGACTGACCCTGTACAACGGATCGGTCCTGGCCGAGGTCTTCCGCGGTGGCGTCAACGCGGTCCCCAAGGGCCAGCGCGAGGCGGCCTACGCGCTGGGCATGCGCAAGACCGCGGTCATGGTGTACATCCTGATCCCGCAGGCGGTCCGCACCATGTTGCCCACGATCATCAGCCAGTTGGTGGTCACCCTCAAGGACACCTCGCTGGGCTACCTGATCTCCTACGAGGAATTCCTCTACGCCGGCAAGCAGATCGCCACCAACCTCGACTACAGCCTGCCGTTCATCCCGGTCGTCATCGTGATCGCACCGATCTACATCGGCATGTGCATGCTTCTCTCCGGCCTGGCCCGCTACCTGGAGAGCAGCGGCAGACGCCGGCACAGGTCCGCCTGACCACGCCTGACCACGCCCGACCACGCGCGCGGGCCCCGGGCGCCGACCAAGGTCGCGGGTCGCGGCCCGAGTTCGGCTCGCCGCCGAAATAACCCTTCGATGGCGGGCCGTTCGACGCGCTAGGGTCGCGCCCGGCAACGTTTGCCCCGTCGCGGTGTTCGGTGCGGTGCATCGGTGTCGCGCCGGAACGTTCTCGTACTGGAGTACTCGGACGTTTCGGCGGGGCGGCGAGGTGCCGTGCCGGGCGCCGCGACGGGGTGAACGTTGCCGGGCGCGGCACTAGGCTCGGCGTGCGGGGGCGGCTCCGCGGTGTGCTTCCTTCTCACTCTTCGATAACAGACAGCGCGCCCACTCTCCGCCCTCGCTTCGTCTTTTCTTCGGGGGAAACCGGTCCATGAGTGGTGGCGTGCGCAGCGTCGTTCGCGTCGATACGAGCACGGCGGCCGATGATCTCGACGGCCTGCTGGTGCGCCGACTCGCGAGCGTGTATGTCGACGCGAAGCGGGTGGTCGGTCCGGACCGGGTGGGCGTGAACACCCGCGGGATCGCCGCGCTGGAAGCGGACCTGGTGCAGCGCGGCCATGTGCTGACCGCACCGTTGCGGACCGCGCTGGCGGGCCTGCGGCCGGTGGATCTGGCCACGCACGGAATGCGGCTGCTGGCCCGGTTGGATGCCCGGCTGGGCAACGACCGCCGGCACCGGCCGCTGTTCGCCGGCTTCCCGGCGCAGGTGCCGAACTACGCGCAGGCGCGCTACTCCACCCGGATCCGGGCGTTCCTGCTCAACCAACCGAACCAGCCCTGCGCGATCTGCGGCCGGGCCGGCGACATCGGCGCACTCGCGCCCTGCGCGCACCTGCTGTGCTCGACGTGCGCACCGGTCGAGGAGTTGCGCGCATGTCCCGTGTGCGCCGAGCCGATCCGCGTGCGCAAGCCGCATCTGACCCCGGCCGGCAACCGGACCGCGGACATGCTCGTCCCGCTCACCGGCACCCTGGCGCCGCTTCGGCTCGGCGTCGACCGCGAGGCGGACGCCCTCGGCGAACTGCTGGCCCTGCTCGCTCGACGCACCCCGCTCGGGCCGCAGGATCGGCACGATCTGATCCTGCTCGCCGCCCATGCGCCGACCGACGCCGAGCGGTGGTTGCCCACCGAGATCCCGGTGCGCGAAAGCAAGGCCGTCGTCCTCGCCGGCCTGCTTCCCGACCACCTGCCCGCCGGCCGGCTGGACACCGCGACCGACGTGCTGCGGGTGTTGTGGGCCTGGTCGGGCGCCCATCCCGATCTACTCACCCCGCCTCGGCTGCGCACGGTGCCGCGTCGACTGCGCCGCACGCTGCTCGCGGTGCTGGACGGGCTCCCGCTGGAGCACGTGTACGAGGACCTGCACCGGCATCGCCAGGCGTGGCTGCGCGCGGGCGAACTGCTGCACCCCTTCGACTACATCGGCGCGTATCCCACCGCCGCGCTCGCGTTCGCGGCGCTGCGTGGCACCGACCCGCAGGCCCATCGGTCCGGGCCCGCCCTGCTGCTCGCCGCCGAGGCACACGGCGACGCGGTGACGGTCGTGGCGGACCGGATCGTGGTGCGCACCTTCGCGTCCCGGGTCGAAACGCGGCTCGCGGCCGGCGACACGGCCGGCGCGACCGAGCTGCTGGTCCGGCGTCCCGGTGAGCTGGTGCGCCGGCTGCACCACCTGCTCCGGGTTCGGGCCGGCAGCGGCGAAACCTCGCTGCCCGCCGAGCTCGTCGCCGCGCTGCCGGGCGTGCTGCGCCGGGTCGGCCCCGGACCGCTGCTCGGCGCGTGGGGTCGGCTGCGGGCCGAACGCACGGCGGGGGAACGGCGGGTGTGGTTCCCGCGCGGCAGCGTCGCGGGAGCATACGCGCGCAACGACCCGGGCGCGCCCGTCCCGGTCGCGCTCAGCGCCCCGGTCTGCGCCCTCATCGAGCGGGAACTGACACGCCGGGCGCTGGAGTTGCCGCGGCACGAGGTCGCGCTTCTGGATGCCGGACTGGACGACCTGATCGCGCCGTTCGCCGAACACTCCACCGCAAAGGCGCTGGTCGCGATCCCGCGCGGGAGCACCCAGCCGATGCCGCGCGGCGGTCGGATCCGGCTGTTCCTGCACTGGATGCAGGCCGCGCACCAGCGGGTCGACCTGGACCTGTCGATCGCGCTGTACGACGCGAATTGGGAATACCTCGGGCTGTGCGACTACACGAACCTGGTCTACGGCCCGGACCGCGCGATGGTGCACTCGGGTGACTTCACCTCGGCGCCCGCACCGCACGGCGCGACCGAGTTCGTGGATCTGGACATCGCCAAGCTGGCCGCGCAGGACGTCCGGTACGCCGTCGTGGTCGTCTTCAGCTACAACGACGTGGCGTTCGACGACCTGCTCGACGCGTTCGCCGGCTTCCAGGACCTGGACGCGGTGGCCGCCGGGCGCACGTTCGACCCGAGCGCGGTCCGGCAGCGCTTCGACCTCGCGGGCGACGCCCGGATCTGCGTCCCGATGACCGTCGACCTGGCCGCAGGCACCGCCCAGTGGACCGACCTGAACCTGTCCGGCCAGGACGGCCTGCACAACGTCTTCCGGCACACCGATCGCCTCGCCGAACTGGCCCGCGACCTGCGCATCCACTTCGCCCCTGGAGGCCGGGCCACGCTCGGCGACCTGGCCCGGATCATCGCCGCCGCGACCACCGACCGGGTACTGATCCGCGGTCGGCGGGCGGGGGAGGTCACCGAGTACCGCCGGGGCGCCGACGAGGACGCCGACGCCTTCGCGGCCCGCCTGCGCGACGGCGTCGGCGGTACCGCGGCCGTCCTCGACGCGGGCGGGGAACTCGCCGCCGGCCGCGCGTTCGTGGCCCTGGTCCACGGTGACATCCCGATCACCGGCGGGGGCACCCTGTACCGCCTCTACCCGGGCCCCGCCGACACCGCACCCGCCGAGATGCGGCGCTGGTCGGCGCCGGACCTGGCTTCGGCCTTGGCCCCGACGGAGTAGGCCGCCGGCCCAGCCGCCGCCGAGCGTCGCCGGCGGCGTCGATGTGGTCGACTCCCGCGGGCTCGCCTCAACGCGCCGCGACCGCCCGCCGCCGGTCCCACGCGACCGCGAGGTACGCGGTCGCGCCCGCGAGCGCGAACGAGAACAGCGAGGCCGAGGTCCACGCCTGCGCGTGGATGTGCAGCGCGTCCTGGATGTGGCCCCAGAACGTCGCCCACCACTCGACCGAACCCGGGTTGATCAGCTGGTACATGCAAAAGCCCAGCGCCCACGGCGCGATCATCACCCAGCGGGCCGGCGCGTGGTCGCCCAGGTCCCAGCCGGCCCGCCCGCGCCCGACGAACAGGTCCACCGCGAGCACGCCCAGCAGCGGGATGAAGATCGAGCCGATCAGCGACAGGAAGCTCGCGTAGGTGTCGAAGTCGTTCACCATCAGCGCGAACGCGGTGACCAGCGCACCCACACCCAGGCACAACACCCGGCGGTCCACGCGCGGCGCGAGGTTCTGGATGGACATCGCGGTGCTGTAGACGTTGGCGAAGCTCTGGTCCACCTCGCGCACGACCAGGACGGCGAAGAAGACCCAGCCGGCGGTGACACCCAGGAACGAGTCGAAGATCTTGTCCGGGTCGCCGCCCACCTGGGCGAGGGCGACCAGACCGAGCAGGTAGCACCAGATGCTGGTGATCGAGAATCCGCTCAGCGCGGCCCAGAACGCGGGCTTGGTACCGCGCGAGTGGCGGGTGTAGTCGGACGCGAGCGGCACCCAGGAGACCGCGACCGCGAGCGCCGCGTCCATCGCCGGGAAGAACCCGGACCACGAACCCTCGGTCATCGGCGGCAGGCCCTCGCGCCACAGCTGGACCGAGAAGTAGAGCATCGCGATGCCCACCGCGACCGTCACGTAGCGGCGCAGGATCCGCAGCATGCCCAGCGGGCGCAGCGTCATCGCCGTGGTGACCGTGCCGGCGGCGACGATGTACAGCCAGTGCGGGCCGTCACCGTCGGTCATCGCCTCGATGCCGATCGAGATCACCAACAGCTCGAAGGTGCCCCAGCCGATGCACTGGACGATGTTGAACACCGTCGGCACGTACGAGATCTTCGTGCCGAACAGGCCACGCAGCACGGTCATCGCGGGCGCACCGCTGCGCGCACCGGGGATGCCGGCGACCGCGACCATGAGGGTGCCGATCAGCGTGCCGCCGACGGCCGCGACGATCGCGGCGACCATCGACAGTTGCGGATACCCCGCCGGGGCCAGCACGTACAGCGCGCCGGAGAAGCCGAGCAGGCTCACACCGAGGTTGGCCCAGAACGCCGCCTGGTCGCGGAACCCGAGGGTGCGCGGCGGTGCGGTGTCCAGGATCAGGGGCGCCTCGGCGCCGCCGTGCGGCACCTCGGGGCGTGCGTCGTCGATGACCGGAGCCGACATGGCTCTACCTGCTCTCCCTACGCCGGCATTACCCGGACAGGTTCAAGCGGTCGGTGGCCCCGGACGCGCCGGCTCGTCGCCGACACCCCATGCCGCCCTCTCAGCCCGGTTGGTCCGAGCTCCCGCGATGGCGTGGCGAACAGTACGCGCCACGCGACCCCCTTGGGAAGGCGGGGTGCCAAAACGAGCCCGGGGACGGCTCGCCGAGCGATCGCCGGGCGCCGTCACGTGCCATCGCCACGCGCCCGACCGCGAGGCGCTCCCCCGGCGATGACGGGCCGTCGTCACGCGTGAGCAGGGTAGGCGCTCCCCCGGCGACCACGGGCCGTCGTCACGCGTGAGCGAGGTGGGCGCTCCCCCGGCGACAACAGGCCGTCGTCACGCGTGAGCGAGGTGGGCGCTCCCCCGGCGACAACAGGCCGTCGTCACGCGTGGGCGGGGTGGGCGGTCGGGTGTGGGCGAGACGCGCCACCGCGAATGGGCCAGGCAGGCGGTTGCGTTCGGGCCCGAGCACCGCCGTGACCGGTGAGACGCGCGATCACCTCCAGGCGAGACGCACCACCGCGAGCGGACGAGGCCCGCGGTCCGAGCGGGACGCATAACCACGAGCGGGCATGGCGCCCGATCGCTCACGGGCGAGATGCACCACCGCGAGCGGGCAAGCCACGCGGTCCGAGCGGAACGCCCCACCACGACGGCGCGAGGCGCCCGATCACTCACAGGCAGGACGCACCACCGCGAACGGGTAAGGCACGCGGTCCGAGCGGAACGCACCACCACGACGGCGCGAGGCGCCCGATCACTCACGGGCAGGACGCACCACCGCGAACGGGCAAGCCGCGCGATCCGAGCGGAACGCCCTACCACGACGGCGCGAGGCGCCCGATCACTCACAGGCAGGACGCACCACCGCGGGCGGGCGAGGCGCGCGGTCCGACCGGAACGCACCACCACGAGCGGGCGTGGACGCGCCACCGCGAGTGGGGGGACGACGCCGCTTCGTGTGAGTGCGGCTCGCCGGATCGGGTGGGGGCTCACCAGCCCGAGTGGGTGAATGCCGGCCAGGCGGTCATGTCGTCGGGGGCGATCGCGCGGGCTCGGGCGGCCAGTTCGGCCGGCATCGCGGCGGGGATTCCGCGCTTGGGGTCGCGCAGCCACAACTGCGCCGTGCGGACGGCCTGGGCCGGTGGCAGGTCACGACGGTCGAGGTAGTGGTGGGCCATGTACAGCACCAGCGCGGTGGTCGTCTCGTCCACCGGCCACAACGTCGACACCACCGTGTGGGTGCCCGCCGCCAGGTACTCGGCGCCCACCCGCCAGGTCTCGTCGTGACCGCCGGCCGGCACGAACGCGATCGGGTCGCCGGCGGCCCGCCCGATCTCGATCGGATACCGCCGGGCCCGCGCGCTCGCCGGCCGCGCCGCGACCTCGCACAGCAGGCGCGGCGCGCCGATGTACGAGATCTGCGCGTTCTGGAGCGCATGCCGGCGGCGGCCGTCCACGAGTGTCCAGGCCGCGTGCCACGGCACCATGCCGAACGGTCCGGCGGGCAGCAGGACCAGGGACGGCGCGCGGCCGAACGAGCCGGGCACCGCGGTCAGTACCGGTTCCATCACCGTGGTCCAGACCCATTCGCCCAGCGCATCGAGCATGTCGGCCCAGTTCTCCCGGTCGCCTCCGGCCAGGTCCAGGCCGTAGTCGAGTTCGGGCAGGTCGAGCACCCGCGTCGTGCCGTCGGCATCGGTCAACACTGCGGCGCCCGGCACGAGTTGCACCAGCGCGTCGCTGCCGAGTCGGCCGAGTGCGGCGGCGATCTCGGCGGCAGGCGGCGGGTCGAGCAGGGTGCGCCACGGCGTGCCGCGCGGGTCGAGGCCGACCCGGGCCGAGGCCACCTGCGCGGCGGCCCGGAACAGGTGGGCGTCCGCCGGTGCGGTCCGATGTGCGCGCCGGAAGCAGATCCGCGCCTGATCCCAGGCCGGCCGGCCGTCGGTGGTCGCCGCGCTCGCGGCGTACGCGATACCCGCCGCATAGGCGAATTCCGGCCAGCGTGTATCGGCAACCTCCAGCGCGCCGAGCGCGTCCGTCAGCAACTCGATCGCTTCCGCGAACAACTCGCGCACGGCGTCCGGACCCTCGTCCGTCGACTCCGCGGCCAGCGCTTCGGCACACCGTGCCCGCCCGCGCTCGCCCCGTTCCCACGCCCGCCGCGTCTCCGCGTCGACGTCCTCCACGCTCACCCCCGCTAGCGCCCGCTCGCCGGGACCACGGTACCGGGGTGGGAAGCACCCCTCACCGCGATCGCGGCCGAAGATCACCCCGGGAGCGCGCCGGGACTTCCCCACCCCCGTGCGCCCGACTCCCCCACCGGCTCCCCACCGGCTCACGCCCCGGTCGGCCGCCGCGTCTACGTCGTGCCGGCTCGCGCCATCCGGCCCCGAATCAACATGTCCGGAAACATGACGAGTCGGGCGTGAGCACTTGGTCGACCGGCCCGAGCCGACCCTCCGGATCGAAGCCGAACTCGAACCCTGCCGCCCGCTTCCCGGCGTCGCCTTACCCGGCTCGCACCATCCCGGCGTCACCTTGCCCGGCTCCTCCCACCCCACCGAAATCACCACGCCTGCCGACCCACCCGGTCGTACCGAGCCGCGCCGCCTGCCCAGGGATGCCGCTCCCCCGACTCGGGCCGCCTCGCCCGAATCACCCCAAGCCGCCGGCCCGCACCGCGTCGCCGCGCCCGGACCGCTCCGGCCGTATCACGACGAGTCGCCCCGTCGCACCGCCCCACTCCGCCCGGCGCCGCACCGCCCCGCTTCACCGCCGCCGTCACGGAACCCCACCGCCATCACCGTTCACCCCCGCCGCCGTCAAAACCGTGCGAAGCGGAGTTCCTCGTGGCCCTTCCGTCCTGATTTACCGGCGCGTAACTTACTCGTGAGTCACCTTCAGACGCCGTCCCTGGGCGTCGCTTCACCATGCTTTCTCGCGGGTCGGGCCACGCCCCGACCATGACGTCAGGAGACCCTCATGGGTCAATTCCGCATGCGCTCACGCGCTCGGGTGCGCCCAGGCGCTCGTGTGCGCTCACGCGCTCGTGCGGTCGCCGTCGTCTCGGCCGCGATTCTCGCCGGGACCGCCCTCGGGCCCGCCGCGTCGGCCGGCGCCGTCCCCACGCACACCCCCGCGGCGGCCGTGCAGACCGCCGCCGGCACCTCCCTGCGCTTCGTCGACATCCCCGGCGACGGCGGCACCAAGCTCGCCGCGAACGTCGTCACGCCCACCGGCGGCGCCCCCGGCACCCGCTACCCGGTCGTGGTACTGCCGACCAGTTGGGCGATGCCCCAGATCGAGTACGTCGTCCCCGCGCAAAAGCTCGCGGACAAGGGCTACGTCGTGATCGGCTACAACTCGCGCGGCTTCTGGCAGTCCGGCGGCGAGATCGAGACGGCCGGCCCCAAGGACATCGCCGACGCGTCCAGGGTGATCGACTGGGCGCTCGCCAACACACCCGCCGATCCGGGTCGAATAGGCATGGCCGGCGTCTCCTACGGCGCCGGGATCAGCCTGCTCGCCTCCGCGTTCGATCCCAGGATCAAAGCCGTGGTCGCGATGAGCGGCTGGGCCGACCTGATCGACTCGATCTACAGCGGCCGGACCGAACACGCCCAGGCGGCGGCGCTGTTGGGTGGCGCCGGCTTCCTCACCGGACGACCCAGCGCCGAACTCACCGAGATCCTGCAGAACTTCCTCTCCGGCAACCTGGCCAAGGAGGCGGAGATGCTCGCGTGGGGCGCCAAGCGCTCGCCCGCGACCTACCTGGACCGGATCAACGCCAACGGCGCCGCGATCATGCTCGGCAACGCCTGGGGCGACTCGCTCTTCCCGCCGAACCAATACGCCGACTTCTACGGGAAGTTGACCGGCGCCAAGCGACTCGAATTCCGTCCGGGCGACCACGCCACCGCCGAGGCGGGCGGCCTGCTCGGGCTGCCGAACGACATGTGGGCCGATTCGACCCGCTGGTTCGACCACCATCTGCGGGGCGTCGACAACGGCATCGACCGGGAGCAGCCAGTACAGCTCAAGTCCCGCACCGGCGACGCTGGCTACGAGGGCTACCCGAGCTGGCCGGCGGTGCCCTCCTCGACCCGCACCATCGCGCTCACCGGGACCCAGCGCGTCCTGGCCAACGTCGACTCCGGGGCGGACGGCGGCACGATCTTCCTGTCCAGCATCCTCGACCAGTTCCTCCAGGTCCCGCCGGTCGCCTCGATCCCGCTGCTGCCCAGGGCATTCGCGGGCGTGTGGCAGAGCGACCGCTACGGCACACAGACGAAGGTGCGCGGTACGACGAAGCTGCACACCACCGTCACCGCGTCGCACGAAAGCGGAACGATCTTCGCCTACCTGTACGACGTCGGCCCGCTGGGCATCGGCAAGTTGGTGACCCACTCGCCGCTGACCTTCCACGGAAAGACGCCGGGGGTGGCGTTCCCCGTCGACATCGACATGTATGCGACGGCCTACGACGTCCCGGCGGGCCACCGCCTCGCCGTCGTGCTCGACACGGTCGATCCGCTCTACCTGGAGCACAACCCGTTCGGCGCCGGACTCGCCTTCTCGTCGCCGTCGAACGACCCGTCCACGGTGACAGTGCCGGTCCGCGACTGAGTTCGCGCAACGGCCGGTCCTCCCCGACGAAGGGCCGGCCGTTGCTGTCCGAGGGGTGTCAGCAGGCGCCGGGGCCGACACCGTCGATCCGGCCACCGAAGTCGCCCAGGTAGCGCGAACGCCAGTCGCCGTTGAACACGTCGCGCTTCTGCACCGGGCTCCAGTTGATGAAACACGCCCTGGTACCGGAGACGAACGAACCGACGTGGTCGTGGAAGGCCGGCGGCATATCGCGGTAGCCGCTGCGCGAGGTCCACTCCCACGTGCTGCCGTGGAATCCTTCGCCGGTCCAGAAGCAGACCGAGCCGTCGCTACAGGACGGCGGCGCGGCCGGCGCGGCACTCGCGCTCGTCGCCGGGAGCAGGAGGGCGGTCAGCGAAAGGGCGGCGCCGAGCGCCAGGGTACGCATGTGCATCGGTTCTCCACGATCGAAACGACGACGGCGAACTGCCGCGACGCCCATGCTCCTGACCCGCCCCTCGAACTCGCCAGACTTGTCGATCATTTCCACCCGATCGGGGACATGCCCTCCCCAAACGGCCCAGCGCCCCGCCGCCCTGGCCACCGATGGATCACGCCACTACGCTGCGCCGGTGACTATTTCCCCTGCCCACCCGCGACCGGCCCTCAGGGCAACTTCGAGCCGCACCGGGCGCTGACATGGCGCCTTCCGTGTACCGCATCACTCCGTACGACCCGGCCGACGCGACCTCCGGTAAGCACATCCGCCACGACTGCCGCGAAGCCGTCGCAGCCGCATACTCCGCGGCACTGGGCACCTTCGCCCTCGACGCCGGTATCGACCGGCTCACGATCGACAACCCGATGAAGAACGGCTTCCATTCCTTCTCCGTGCGCTCGGGGCCCGGCGGTCACGGACTGGACGGCCTGTTCCCGTACAACCTCACCGGCTATCACGACGGCGCCCTCGTTCCACTCGGCACCGCTCTCGGCCTGGTGCGGGCGATGCTGCTCGGTCACGGCCTCTGGTGTCGACTGGTAGGCGACGACGGGTTCTTCATGCACGTCGGGTACGAACACGACGTCTACCTCGGCAGCGCCGACCCACTTCACGAAGCCAAGATTCGGGCACGTGCGCTGGGCCTGTTCGTAGACCAGGTCGACGCGTCACCGTACGACCCGGCCACCGACGAAGTAGCCGAGGACCGAGCGGCCGACGACGCCTTCTGGACCGAACTGACCGAACTGGTCGCCGCGCACGGCGGAGTCCTGTTGGAAGAGCGCCGCGTCGGCAACGCGTACCGCTGGCACCGCCTCACCAACGCGCCGGAAGTCGACGCGGTACGGGCAGAGTTGACCCCTCGTGCTCGATTGACGGCCTGGCCGGACCTGATCGAGGAGGGCGACGCGATCCGTGCCGCCATCGCGCGCCGGGAGTGCCTCGCCCTGCTCGTTCAGCAGTACCCGGGCGGCGGGTTCTACGACGCACGGATCGCCGAACAGACCACGGGCCGCGACCAAATCATCTCGGCTCCGGGCCACCGAGCCGCACTCGTGCCACTGGAACCGACCGATCGGGATCCGCTCCTCGCCGGTGTCCTACCCGACTCCGACGGCGTCCTGCGGGCCCGTTGGCGAAGCAATCGCACGCGGGCCGACGAACGCCGCACGTTCATGGCCTCGTTGCGGATCGGCGACATCGTCACCGGCGTCGTCGCGACCGGACTCGACGACATCGGCGTCCACGTCGACCTGGCCGGTGATCCGGGCGGCCTCCTGGGCTTCCTCCGCGTCCCCGAGATGTCCTGGACCCGCTTCGAATCGGTCGACGAGGTCGCGCCGATCGGCCGGGAGATCCGCGCAAAGGTCCTCTACATCGACTGGGATCGGGAACAGGTCAGCCTGTCCGTCAGGGAACTCCAACCCGATCCCTGGCAGCAGTACGCCGACACCCACCACATCGGGGACACCATCACCGGCGCCGTCACCACACTGCTCCCCTTCGGCGTGATCGTGGAAATCGGAGACGGCATCGAGGGCTTGGTACCGCTGCCCGAACCCCCGAGCCCACCAGTCCAAGTCGGCGACCAAGTAGACGTATCCATCACCGAAATGGACCGTGAGCAGCGCCGAATCGTCCTCGTGTTCACCCGGGAAAACACCGCCTGAACCTTCCGATCGGAGGCCGGGCTCGGGCCTCCGATCGGTGCCGGCCACCGCTGCCGGAGTCGGTCGACAAGCGAGATCCGGGCCGGGCGCGCCGCGGATATCACCGGGGATCGGGGTACTCTGCCGTCCCGGATGCCCCAGGCAGAGCTGATGATCGCAACTTCGACACCATCGTCATTTCCGGTGTAACCGGACTTGATCCCACGAGATTCGCGCTGAACTCGATGGATTCGCGAAGCTCCCGCCGATAATCCGGCGTCGGATACGACGGATCCGCGCTCTCCCACCGCCGGACCTGACGCACACTCACCGCCAACCGCATCCCCATCGCGAGGGCATGTTCCTCGAAGGCGTCGGCGAAACCGGCCTGGGAGTGCAGGCCGAGGGTGCGTCGTGCGGTCACCAGCTTGGAGTTGGCTCCGAGCGGTCGTGCGGGCATGGCATCTCCGGTTGGTCCATCCCCACGCGCCGGCCCCGGCGTTCGCGTATGCGGGGATCACAATGCGGCGAACTCACCTGCACACACGGTAGCGATCCGGGCAGACCGCATGTACCCGAACCGAAAACACGCACACAGAGCAGCGGCAACGAGCCGGATTAATGGGCGTACCCGGCACGCGGGACCACGATGGCGCGCCTGGCCGGTCCTGTTGGTGTCATGCCACTTCAGCCGGCCTTGGTGCCTCGAACCGCGTAACCGGAGGAGTTGAAACCGGGATGACGGCAGGGCGACCGATGCCCACACAGGACGACGTGCTCGGGTACTTCGGCACGCTGTCGAACTGGGGACGATGGGGCGACGACGACGAGCTCGGCACTCTGAACCACATCACCGACGACGTCCGGCTGGCGGCGGCTCGAGCCGTGCGCCACGGCAGGAGCGTGTCGTGCGCGTGGGAGGTTGCCGTACCGAAGGACATGGAGCGGTCGACGACGACGTGCCCGTGCGCCGCCGACATGCCGGGTGCCGAGGACATGCCGGTGGCCGCCTTCCGCAACGACCGGCGCTGGGGCTTTTCGTCCGAGCGGCTCGGCATCACGTTCCACGGCAACACCCTCACCCACATCGACTCGCCGTGCCACATCTTCTGGGACGGCACGATGTACAACGGGCGGCCGCACGCGTTGGTCGATGCCGCAACGGGATCGACGTGGGCGGCCGTCACGGCGGCGGCGAACGGGATCATCACGCGTGGTGTCCTGCTGGACATTGCCAGGGTCCGCGATGTGCCGTGGTTGGAACCGGGGCAGGGTGTGTTTCCCGACGATCTCGAAGAGGCCGAGCGCCGCCAGGGTGTGCGGGTGCGCTCCGGCGATGCGGTACTCCTGCGGACCGGCTATGGCCGCTTCCGGCACGAGGCCGGTGAGACCGGCGGTTTCACGCAGGCGGGCTGGCACGCATCCTGCCTGCCGTGGCTGCACGAACGGGAGGTCGCGCTGATCGGCGCCGACACCCCCCAGGACGTCCAGCCTTCGGGGTACGAAGACGTGTTGATGCCGGTTCACGCCGTGAGCCTCGTGGCGATGGGTCTGTGGCTGCTCGACAACTGCGACCTGGAGGTTTGCGCGACGACGGCTGCCGAGCTCGGCCAGTGGGACTTCCAGCTCGCAGTCGCACCGGTCCGCTTCGCCGGTACATCCGGCAGCCCGGTCAACCCGATCGCCACATTCTGACCACGGGACGGACTCGCGCGGATCACACGGCGGGTGCGTCAAGCAGAGGCCGCGGGGGTCTGGAGCCGGCTCCGGGTTTCTGTCGGTCAGACGTCCTCGGCGGAGAGCCTTGGGGGGATCCTTCAGCGGGTCAGCGATGTCGACTGGCCGTGCGACCCCACTCTGGAGGACTCGCACAGGCCATCGTCGGCGCGCGCGCCCCGCACTCGTTCGCCATTTCAGGTCATTTGCCCGACGATCCGCCCGACAGTCGTGTCGGCAGCTCTCGCCAGTCTCCTACTGCGCCCTGCATGAGCTGCACAACGCGTTCCTTGCCCTCGACCTTGAATACGTCCCGTAAACACGCACACTCGGCAAGGTTCCGATTGCCGACAAGGCATACGTAGATACCCGCGATCTGTAGGCCACGTGCGGCAGCTGTCAGCTGCGCGTCGAGAGGCAGCGGGATTGTCCGTGCCAGTTCCTGAGCGAAGGCCCGCTCGATCCGCGACCGTCCCAGAAAGCCGAGCAAGCCACCTGCGGACCGCGCGACCACATCGTGCAGATGCTCCTTGCCTCCGAGAATGTCCCGGGCCAGCCGGGCGAGGTCGTCGCAGCCCCTCCTGCGGTGCTTCTTCACGAGCGCTCTCCACGTCTCATCCGAGACGTACATTGCCGCTCGATCTGCGATGGCGGCGGCGCCCCCGCCATCCAGCGCATCTGCGCAGCAGCGGGCTACCGCCTCCATCTGCCGGCGCTCCTGCTGCGCGGCTGAGGGAGCCCTCGGCGATCGGCCACCACCACTACCGGTTGTCCATACGGCGGCCGGGCGGGGCGCTCGATACGGCGCAGGGGATCTCTTCGCCGAACGCCTTGCGGAAGCCGTCACACGCGCCCCCGACTGTCCCCGATGATGATGGCAGCGCTTGCCAGGATCGGTAACTCGGTTCCTGCAGAGCGTCCCGTCGTTCGTCTGCGCACGGCATCTGTAGGCCATGGCCGGAGTATGACAACACGTACCAAGTACCAACAAGAACGCCTATCAGCCATCTCCGCACCGAAATTGCGCCGAGGGTCAAAACCGTGCCGCGCGCCGGCCATCAGCAAGCGCCGCGAGCAGCCTCAAGCGGATCCCGACGCTCAACGTCGGTGTCGCACCGGCGGGTGAGCACGATGGCTCGGTCCGTGCCCACCCGCCGGACAGTGAGGTCCCGGGAGAAGTGCGGCACGAGCCGCAGCGTCAGCAGCGCGGGGCAACAATGTAGACCTGCCAGGAGTCGAACTCATCGGGCATCTCGCGCCATTGAACACCCGCCCGAGATCGCCAGATCACCCCGTCGACGGGTCGCGCAGTCTCTCGGGATAGGGGTCGTACTCGCCGATCGGCAGGGTCCGGGGTGCCGGTCGAGTTGCCGGCGGACGCGGCGGGCGTGCGCCCGGGTTGCGAGGTGTGTGACTCCTTCACCAAGGGCGAATGATCGTGTTGGTGTCCAGAGTTACAGAGCCGTTGACGGCCAGGACCTGGCCGTTGACCGTCACGCCGGCATTCACGGTGATCGAAGTCTGGGCCAGGACCCTTCCTGCAAAGTCGGTGTCGGTGCCCAGAGTGGCTGAACTACCGATCAGCCAGATGACGTTCCTGGCTGTGGCGCCGTTGATGAGGAGCACTCGGCTCGCGGTTGCCGTCGTCAGGGTCGATCCGATTTGGAAGATCCAGTCGGCGTTGCGGTCGCCCTGGGCATCCAGCGTGAGCGTGCCGGTGAGCCCGATGGAAGAGGCGGCGTTGTAGACGCCGGGAGGCAATGTCACGTCGCCGAGGTCTCCGGTGATGCCGGCGTCCGGGATCTGCTCGACGCCGTCGTTGTATGTCGTGACCAGGTTGGCATGGCCTGCGACGGCGGCTGTGTCCGAGTTGTGGATACTTCCGTTGACCTGGCCGGGCGGGAATCCGGTGATGGACACTCCCGGGCTTACTCCGACATCTCCGGTAACGCTCGTAAGTCCGGTGTTGGTGACCGACGCTCCGCCCAGGACCGCGAAGAGTCCCAGATAGGTGTAGGCGTCCGAAGCGGTGGTGGTGCCACCGAGGGTGGTGACGGAGACATCGGCCAGGCCGAGCTCTCCGGCCGGCAGCACGGCGTCGATCTCAGTGTCGGAGGCGACCCGGAAGGAGAGGGCGGCTATGCCGCCGAAGGTAACGCTCGTGGCGTAGGAGAACGCGGTCCCGGTGATGACGACGAGATTGCCGCCGTCCACCGGTCCCGAGTCGAGGGTGACGGCGGTAATGGAGGGCGAGTTGAGATAGGTATAAATGACTCCGCCGGCGATTCCGCCCCTGGTGATCACGGTAACCCCTACCGGCCCCGCGGAGGCCGCCGCCGGGACGGTCACGGTGAGCCGGCCGTCCGAGTCGACGGTGAACACGGCGGTCTGCGTACCGAATCCGACTTCGCTCGTGGTGTAGAGACCGAGGCCGGTGAAGATCACCGTATTGCCACCTCCCAGCGGACCCGCCGGAGGCGGGTCGATGCGGAAGGAGGGTGGCGGCAGGTAGTAGAAGGTGCCCACGATCCCCGTTCCGCCGGCGGTTGTGACGGAGACCGGGACGGCGCCGTGACCGGAAGGGGTGATGGTGTCGGTCGTGGTGTCGCTGACGACCATGAAGCTCGCAGCCTGGCGGGAGCCGTAGCGCACGGCGGTGGTTCCGGTGAAGTGGCTCCCGGCAAGGGTCACCGCGTCACCGCCGCCGGTGGATCCCTGGTTCGGTGAGACCGGCATGGGGCGCCCCCTTGGACGAACGCCGACGGACGGGGGAGCGTCTCGAACCAGTCCCCCTTCGACGACACAACGGTTCAATTACACCAAGTAACCCATCGGGTGCAAACCGGTGTCAATAGGCAAGGACTCATGCCGCCCACCACGGAGGTCGTGACGGTCTGAACCCGACACGCTTTGCCAGCCGGTGCGAGGGCGGGTCGGAAATGTGGTTGACGGCCGCCGGTCTGTGGCGGTCGGATGGCGACTCATGAGTGCGGTTCCGATGCATCCCGATCTGCATCCCATCGACGAGGAACTCGTGCGGCGGTTGGTGGCCGGGCGGTTTCCGCAGTGGGCCGGGGCGGCGGTGCGGCGGTTCCCCTCGGGGGGCACGGTCAACGCGATATACCGGCTCGGCGACGACATGCTCGTACGGCTCCCGTTGGGCAGGAGCGGGGCCAAGGACGTGGCGCTGGAGCGGGAGTGGCTGCCTCGACTCGCGCCGCTGCTGCCTACGGGCGTTCCCGAGATGCTCGGGGTCGGCGAGCCCGCCGAGGGGTATCCGTGGCCGTGGTCGGTGTACCGGTGGCAGGCGGGCGGGAATCCCGAGGCCGGGGCGTTGGCGGAGCCCGTGGCGCTCGCCGAGGATCTTGCCCGCTTCGTGGCGGCGATGCGGGCCGTCGACCTGCCGGCTGCGCCGCCCGCCTATCGGGGTGGGCCGCTCGCCCGGCTCGATGCCTCGACCCGGGCCGCGATCGAGGAGTTGCGCGGCATCCCGGAGGAGGGCATCGACTGCGACGGCTTGATCGCCGTGTGGGAGGACGCCCTCCGGGCCCCCGCCTGGGACGGGCCGCCGGTGTGGCTGCACGCCGATCTGATGCCGGGCAACCTCCTGGTGGACGGTGCCGGCCGGCTGACCTCGGTGATCGACTTCGGGTGCATGGGCGTTGGTGATCCGGCGTGCGATCTGATCCCGGCTTGGAATCTGCTGCCGGCCGGCGCACGGCAGGTCTTCCGCGCGGCACTCGACGTGGACGACGCGACCTGGCGCCGCGGCCGGGGCCGCACCCTCTCCCAGGCCGTGATCGCACTGCCGTACTACCGCACCACGAACCCGGCGATGGCCGACAACGCCCGCCACGTGATCCGGGCCGTGCCGGAACGGGATTGATCCCGGCGCCATTCGACCGTGTTCGGTGGCGGCGCCGATCGGGGTGGTGGCGCCGGGAGGACACCGGCTCGGCTCGGATGCCTTCGACCATGCCCGGTGGCAACGTCGATCCTTGACATCAAGTGCGCTTGAAGTTCTAGGTTCCGGGTTCGAGACGAGCGTCCGGGGCGGACTCGGGCGGCACGGCGGATACGGACGGAGCGCGGCGGACATGGCGACGTACACCGAGATCGAACGGGCGTACCTGCTCGGCCAGGGCCTGGGGCGATTGGCGACCGTGGGACCCGATGGCGAGCCGCAGGTGCGGCCCGTCGGCTTCCGGCTCAACGAGGACGGGACGGTCGACATCGGCGGGCCCAAGCTCAGCGCGAGCAAAAAGTGGCGCAACGCGGAGCGCAATCCGGCCGTGGCGTTCGTCGTGGACGACATGACGCCGGACGAGCCGGGGGCGTACAAGCCGGGCTGGGGGCGCGGCGTGGAGATCCGCGGCCGGGCCGAGTTGCTGCGCGACCACGAACCCCCGCTGGCGGTGGGGTTCTTCAGCAACGAGGTGCTGCGGATCCACCCCGAGCGGGTGATCGGCTGGAACCTCGAGGACGGCGGCAGCGGCACCGGTTCCTGACCCGAACGAGTGCGGGCGCGCGGAGCATCCTCCGGGCGCCGCCACACCCGGCACGATACGCACGCGGCCGGTCGCCGCCGCCCGTCGTCGACCCCGCGCGCGCGGCGCCCGGACCGTCCGGCGGCACCAGCCTTCCGGACCCGACCCGTCCACCCGCCCCGAGCGAAGCGCGACCGCACGCGGACGGCCCGGGCGGCGTCGGCCCTCCCGATCCGTCCTGTCCCGAGCATGCGCGACCGCACGCGACGCTGCGCCCCACCCCGAACAAAGCACGAACACACCCAGACCGTCCCGGCGGCGTCGGCCCTCCGGATCCGCCCCACCCCGAGCAAACCGCGAACGCACCCGGACCGTCCGGCCCATCGCCCCCCGAACCGCCCCACCCCGCGCGAAGCGCGACCGCGCGCGACACTCCGACCGGCCGACATCGCCCGGCTGCCCGGGCGATGTCGGTCCGCGTGCCTACTGTGGCCGTATGAAGATCCGCCGCGTGGTACCCAGCGTCTCCGCCACCGAGCTCGGCCCCAATCGGGACTTCTATCAGGACTTCCTCGGCTTCGAGCCGGGCATGGACGAGCCCGGGTTCCTGATGTTCCGCTCGCCGAGCAATCCGACCGCGCAGGTGATCGTGGTCACCGACGAGTGCGACTGGGACGCCCAGTCCGGCCGCACGGCGATGTCGATCGAGGTCGAGGACGTCGACGCGGCCTATGCCCAGGCGCGCGATCGGGGCTACGAGATCGTGTACCCGATCACCGACGAGGCGTGGGGTGTACGCCGCTTCTTCGTCCGCGACCCCAACGGCTACGTGCTCAACATCAACATGCACATCGCCGACCGGGGCTGAGCCCGCCGCCGCCCGACGGCCGACTCCTCCGGCCGAGCCACCGGGTCACCGACCGCCGATCGAGGCCCCCAGCGCGTGACCGCCGAAGCCGTCGTCCGCGTGCTGGGCGGCCCACCAGTCGACCATGTGCTCCGCCGTCATGACGGTCCAGTCCGGGGTGTCCTCGACCATCGCGTAGCCCATCGCCCTGGCCACCCGGACCAGGTCCGCGCCCGCCGGTTGCCGCTCCGCCCGGTAGCGCGCCAGCACGTCGTCCCACGAACCGTCCCGGCCCACCTCCCGGCACGCCGTCTCGAAGGCCACCGCGTCCTGGATGCCCTTGACCGCGCCGCTGGCCACGTGCGGACGGGCGATCGCCGCCGCGTCACCGGCGACCAGCGCGCGCCCGCTCGTATAGGCGTCCACCACCAGGTCGTTGATCGGCTGGATCAACGTCTCGCTCTCGGGTGTGGCGGTCACCAGGTCGGCCCAGAACGGCGGGAAGTACTTGCGGGCCAGTTCCAGCAGCGCCGGACGCGGGTTGTCCGTGCCGCCCACGGCGCTGTACAGGCCCCATGACAGCCGGTCGCCCTCGCTGCCCGGAATGCGGTACATCACGCCCTGGCCGTTCGGTATGCAGACCGAGATCAGGTGATCCATCGGCTCGTGCTCCCACGCACAACTCCCGCGCCACATCGTGTAGCCCGCGTATCGCGGCACGGCGTCCGGGAACAGCGCGCTACGCACGGCGGAGCCGTACCCGTCCGCGCCGACCACCACGTCGTAGTGCTCCCGGGTGCCGTCCGGCAGTACCACCTCGCCGTCCTCGCCCAGGGTGACGGGCGTGCCGCCGCGGTAGTCCACCTCGGCCGGCACCCGGCGGCGCAACCCCTGCCACAACTGACCCCAGTTGTACATCCGGAACGCGGCGGACTGGTCCCAGAGCAACCGGCCTCGCGGTGAACTCCCGTCGTCGACGAGCCACTTGCGCCCGACCACGTTGCGCCACGGGGTGCTGTCGTCGATGTAGCCGGCCGCCTCCAGCTCCACATAGCGGTCGACGTGCAACGCGATGCCCACGCCCCGGTCGGCGAGTTCGCCGGTGGTGCGCTCGTACACGGTCACCTCGGCCCCGCCGCGCGCCGCCGCCAGTGCGAAGGCGCAGCCCGTGATACTTCCGCCGACCACGGCGACCCTGCCTATCGGCATGCCCATCTCCCCTTGTCCGCATCCGACTTCGTACGGATGTCCGAACGCGTTGGCGTCCGGAAGGACCCTACGGGATGTCGGCGGCGATCCGATCACGGACAACGACCAGTTGGGCCCGCCGGGTTTCGTCGAACCGAATCTCGGCCCATTCCGTGCTCTCGTTGACCGGAAGTCGACGCCGGTCCTCGATCAACGCGGTCAGCCGCGGCAACGCACCGGCCGCATGCCGCCCCATGTCCGCCAACACCGGCAGCGCGTGCGCGCCGACGTACTGATCCCCGGCCACGGCGGACAATTCGGCAACGAGCCGATCCGCGATCCCGGCATCCGCGACACCCCGGTGTCGCCAAACCACCCCGGCCAACTCGTACTTGAGCACCGACTCGGGCTCGAACAGGGCCATCGCCTGCCGACCCTGACGCTCGGTCAACCCACCGCACGCCATCAGCCCGATCAGCGCTCGGCCGACCCGGCGCCGGGACTCGACCACGTCGACCGGCTGTTCCGCCAACCACGCATCGACGTCCGCTCGCCCATCCGGCGGCCGGCGGGCGGCGAAGACCGCGTCCAACTCCGGCAGCACCGCCTCGACCGGTGCCGGCGCGCCCGGTTCGTCCGACCACACGTCGCCGAGGTCGTCCGCTTGCGCCGCCCACAGGTCGACCGCCGCCCGCCACAGGTTTACGGACAGCCGCAACACCCGCAACGTCTCCGCACGCAGCGCCGGATCCGAGCCGGCCGCGACCTCGGCCAAGGCGGGCAGGAGTTCGACCGGGCCGGTACGCCACAGGCGAATCGCCGCCGCCGCCATGTCCAGCCCGACCCACCGCACATTCGGGTCCTCGGCCGCGAGCAGCAGCCGCACGATGCGATGACACTCGTCCTCGTGATCGTTGCGAGCCAATCGCCACGCCCAGGTCGAGCCCCAGGATCGGGCGCCGGGCCCGACTCGGCGCACCGCCGCCGGCAGATCGGCCGAGATCGCCTCGTTCAGCGCCTGAAGCCATGCCCACGGCACGCCTTCCACACCCAGCAGCCCCAGCGCGGCCACCACGCGCACCGCCGGATCGCCGTCCTCCAGGAGTTGCGTGAGCACGTCCTCGAACGCACCGGCTCGCCCGAGCAGGGCCGTCACGCCCGCCACCCGCACGTCCGGATCGGCCAGGTCCGGCAACCGCGCCGACACCGTCTCGGCATCGTGCGTCGCCACGAACAGGTCCGCCGCCGCGACTCGCACACCCGGCTCCGGGTCCACCACGTACGCCGCGGCGCGCTCGCCGACGATCGGCCAGGTTTGCCCGAACTCGGCCAGCGAACACAGCAGTTCGATCGCGCTCACCCGCTCCTCGGCCGCTCCCGCATCGGCGCGGGCGAGCAGCAGCCCGGTCATCGGTCCGTCCCGGTCCGCGCGTACCGCCTCGAAGATCGCCGTGCGCCGCACACCCACCGTGGCCGCCGCGCCGGAGGTCACGGCCCGTCTCGGCATCTCTTCATCGGTCATCGTGCCCGACGGTGTCACATCGGGCCGGTGCGCCCCAGCCGATCCCCGTCGGCCGTCAGGGGCGCTCGGCTCCCGTCCCGGCGCTGCCACAGGCTTCCTCGCCCTGCGGTCGCCCGGCAGGCTCGGGCGGGGTCGCGTGCGTCGACGCGGTCAGGTGCATCGTCATCCGGACCACCACGCCCTCGGCACACTCCGCCACTTCGACCTCGTCGCACAACGCGCGGGCGATCCACAACCCGCGGCCGGGGGTCTCGTGTTTGTCGGTCAGTCTCGGGAAGGCCCGCCGTCGGCAGCCGTTGTGCTCGTCGCTACTCGCGTGGATCTCACACACCACCCGGCCCATGCGGGGCACACAGCGCAGCAGGGCGGGCTTCGAGCCGCTCGTGACCGCACACGCGGCGATCTCGTGCACCGCCAGGACCAGACAGTCGGGTCGGTCGTCGGCCAGGCCGACCGCGTCGGCGTGCCGGCGCACCACCGCGCGCACCAGGCACAGGTCCGAAGCACCGAAGGGCAACACCTCCACCGGACCGCCGCCGGTACAGGCGCGGGCGTGATCGTGCTTCGGGCCGGTCACTGCGCTCCCCCACTACGCTCCCCGGACGGACGGTCCCCGTCCACGATCAAGCCACCGGTGCCGCTCCAGCCGAGCAGGTCGAGCACCTTGCGTACGGCCGGCCCCGGAGCGCGCAGCACCAGCCGCCGGTCCGGGCTCAGCGCGGCGGCGGTCCGGTACAACGATTCCATCGCGCACAGGTCGGCGAACTCCAGCGCGGACAGGTCGACCACCAGGTCACGTCCCGACTGAGCCGCCGTGGCCCTCCGCAGCGCATCCTCCAACAGGGCGCGGGTCGCCACGTCGGCCTCGCCGATCAGTCGCAGACCCCTGGTCGTGTCGGCGACCTGGAGGCTGGGCGGACGAGCGCGCCCGGTGCCCGCGACGAGCGGGTGCAATCGTTCCTGGGCGTCGACCTGGACGGAGCTGAACTCGCGCGGATCGTAGAGGCAGAAGCCCATCGCCTGACGGCCGGGAAGGCCCAGGCCCGCGAGTCGTTCGAACTCGTGCAGGTCGTCGTACGCGACGCCGCCCGCCGGGCCCCATGTCATGTCGCCGCACACCCGCAGGCCTCGAAAGCCGTCCGCCAGTGCCTGCTCCACCGCGGTGAAGAACGTCTTCGCCATCCCCTCGGGCGAGAACTCGCCCTCCCACAGCGGCGTTCGGCCGACGTCGACGACCACGAGCGAGCCGTCGGCCTCACGTTCGGCCGGCCATGTGGGTCCTTCGGAGAGCGTACTCATCAGCCAGGTCCGGTCGCGCCGACCGAGCAGACACAGCACTCGGTCGTCGGCGGACAGGCCGTCCCGAACGTAGCTGTGCACCGCGAGCCGGACGATCTCCTCGTCGGCCGACACGAAGCAACAGTGGCTTCCGTATGCCATCGATCCCACCGCGGCCACCGTGGCCCCGGCCTGGGAAGTGTCCATCTGCGTATGCCCCCTGGTCCTGGTGCGCCGCGGGCGGACCCGGGCGCTCGTCCCGCTCCAGACCGTAGACCCACCAGGTGGTGTCATCGAGCGAAAACAGTCCAGAAAGCTTCTTTCGGGGGTATCGGCCGCCCGGTCGAGGCACAATCGTTGGTTCCCGGTCACCACCTCGACCGGGCTACGAACCGGCGCCGGGTGCGACAACGTCTGCTCCGTCGCGGTGTCCGGTGCCATGCCTCGATGCGCCGCGGGAACGTTCTCGTACGGGACTACGGGAGTACGGGACTACGTGACCACCGGGCCACCGGAACGCTCGGACCGCTCGAACGTTTCGGCGGGGCGGCAAAGCGCCGTGCCGGGCGCCACGACAGGGCGCACGCCGCCGGGCGCGCCAGCGGCCTCCTCGCGATCGCGACCGCGACCGCGAACCCGATCGGGTGACGCCGACATCGGTTGGCCCAATACCACCCGGGTGCCGATCGTTCGGCGGCTAGTGCCGCGCCCGGCAACGTTTGCCCCGTCGCGGTGTTCGGTGCGGTGCATCGGCGTGCCGCCGGAACGTTCTCGTACTGGAGTACTCGGACGTTTCGGCGGGGCGGCGAGGTGCCGTGCCGGGCGCCGCGACGGGGTGAACGTTGCCGGGCGCGGCACTAGCGTCCTGACGAAACCCACTCGTCCCAGGGAAGGCATTGACCACGCATGCCCCGGCGCAGCGCGCCATCGGGCCCGACTCGCCGCGCGTCGACACGGTCGACATGACGCCCCGTCAGGCCATTCGGAAGAACCTGCAAGGAGTTTGCTGAGCCATGCGCGTCGCCATCACCGGAGCCACCGGATTCCTCGGTCTCCATCTGCTCCGCGAACTACTCGACCGACACCGCACGATCACCGTGCTCTCGCACGCGGGCTCGCGCGGCGCGATCGACCGGATTCGGTCCTTTCTGGAAGTCACCGCCGCTCCCGACGAGTTGGTGCGGCGACTTCCCGAACGGCTGCGGATCGTCGAGACCGACCTGACGCAGCCTCGACTGGGCCTGTCCCGGTCGGACTTCACCTCGCTGGCCGATTCGATCGATGTGATCTGGCACTGCGCCGGCGATCGCCGGATCGACGCGACGTTGGCCGAGCTGCGTCCGGTCAACGTCGAAGGCACCCGGCATCTCCTGGAGTTGGCCGAGGTCGGCCGGCGTCGGCCGCGCATGTTGCACATCAGCACCGCGTATGTGGCCGGCTCCCGGCGCGACGGCACGGTGAAAGAGGAACTGCCGGACGATTCGGGCGGTTTCGAGAACGACTACGAGCGATCCCGGTACGAGGCCGAGGTGCTCGTCCGGGACTGGGCCGCACGATCGGGCCGGGCGGCGATGATCCTGCGGCCGACCACGCTGGTCTCCGACAGGCCCGGCGTGCCGGGAAATACGCTGCGATACATGGTCGAACGCGCCGAGGCGACCGGCGGTTGCGCGGCGCTGGGCTGGGCGGCGCGGTTGCCGCGGCGGATGCGGCCGGTCCTGCGCCTGATCTCGGCGCCGGAGGGCCGGCTCAACTTCGTGCCGGTGCACGAGGCCGCTCGGGTGATGACCAGGCTCGCCGACCTCGCCGGATCGGGTGGCGTGGACGTCTACCACGTACGGCATCCGCACGACGTGCCGATCGAGGTCGTGCGCGAGGTGTTGGCCGAATTCCTGCCGGTCCGGCTGCGGTTCGTGGCCGAGCCGCCCGCCGGACCGACCGGCGTGGAGCGGCTCGCGGCGGCGCACACCGCGTTCATGCCGTATCTGACGCACCGTCGCGGCTATGACGACTCGGGTGTGCGGGCGCTGCTCGGCGAGCCGCGCTCGGCCGTCGGGATCGACCGGGACTACCTGGTGGACTGCGTCCGGCCGGGTCGCAGCGGGCGGCGGGTCGGCGCGCAGCGGCACCCGCACCCCGAGCACGGTCGGGCGGAGCGGGCCGGGTCGGTCGAACTCGGGTGCGTGTTGCGCTTTCGCGGCCTCGCGCCGACCGTCGAGGATCTGCGCGAGGCGGTGGCGGCGCGGCTGTGGCGGGTGCCCACGCTCGCGTACCGCACGGACGGCGGCCATCGCCGACGCGGCCCGCTGGATCCGGCCCGGCACGTACACGCGCACCCGATCGGTCCGGATCGCCTCGACACCGCCGTGGACGAAGCGCTCGCGGCCCGGCTGCCGCGGGATCGGCCGCTATGGGAGGCCCGGCTCGTACACGGCCACGCGCACGACGAATGGGCGGTGATCGTCAAGGCGCACCCCGCCCTGCTGGACGGCGCGTCGGTGGTCGAGGTGAGTCGGCGGCTGTTCGGCGTGGAGCCGATCGACGCCGCACCGGCGCATCCGGCGGCGGTCAGCGATCCGGGCGCGTGCGCCCGCGTACGGCGCCTGCTCCCGCCGGCCACCCGGCCGTTCGCCACCCGGGGGTTGACCGGCACGCGGCGCCTGGCCTGGCTGGGCCTGGACGCCGAGCGGCTGCATCCGGCGGGGGCCGACCCGGACGCGCTGTTCCTCGCCGCGCTCGCGGGCGCGCTGCGGGACTGCGCGGGTGTCCCGTGGCGGCGCGGGCCACGACCGGTCTGGGCGCTCGTCCCGACCCCTTCCGGCGCGGCGGAACCGGGTGCGCACGCCCGGCCCACGCGGGTGCGGCTGCCGTGCGACCAGACGGATCCCGCACGACGCCTGGCCCTGGTCACGGAGGCGATCCGGGCGGCGCACCCGGCTTCCGGCGCGCGTTGGCACGCGCGGGCGGCGACGTCACCGTGGCAGGTCGACCTGGTGGCGGGCCCGATCCACCGGTGGTTGCGCCGACCGTACGCATTCCGCGGGTCGCCGCTGATCGGCGCGGTCCCCTTCGGCGGCCTGCCCCGAGGCATGCCGTTCGGGATGTTCCTCGCCACCTTCGAGGACACCCTGTACGTCAGCGCCGTCGCCGACACCGGCCTGCCGGCGGAGTTGGCCGAGTCCCTGTGCACGTCGTGGTCGACGGCCCTGGACGAACTACCGAGGGACTGAGACGCGGCGCGGGGGTCGCCGAGGCGAGGGCGGTGTTCGGAGTCGGCGGAGGCGGTTGCGGGCTGCTTGCTCGGCTTCGCGCCGACTTTGCGGTGGTCATGGCCTTTCCTCCTGCGGTGGCAGGTTCGATCTGCCTCACGTCCGTTCGGGCCGGTACTGCCCCACACCCACGAGCGGGGCGGCACCCGGCCTTCGCTCCCACCCGCCTCGGCGCGACCCGCTTCGGTCCGCTCAGACCAGGTGTCGCCACACGTCCGCGTCGGCCGTGGCGCTCCATGTCGCGTCGCCGTGGCCGTAGTCCGGGACGACGGTGAAGCTCACCTTCGGGTTGCCGCCGGCCCGGATCAGATCGGCGCCGAGCGGGTGGTCGCCGCGGCCCAGGGCCGTGTTCACCCAGGTGACCTCGGCGTCGATGGCCGACCAGTCGATCCGGTAGACCGACTCCTCGCCGGCCCAGATCGCGGTCAGGTCGCGTAGCAGCGCGGTCGGGATCAGACCACCGCCGAACCGCGCGGTGGCCTCGGCCCACACCGACAGCGGACCGTGCGCGAGGCCGAACCGGTCCTCGGCCGGTGTCGCGCCGAAGGCGAAACTCCCTGCGGCGAAGCCCTGTTCGTAGACCCAGTTGGTCGGTCCCGGCAGGCTGCTCGTATGGATCAGCGCAAAATGGGCGAGTGCCGCGTTGGTGAACCTCGTGTTCGGATCGACCGGTCGCGGCACCGCCGAAACCCCATCCGGGTCGCCGACCGCGCGCGCGAGCAGGCCCTTGAGGCCCGGGTCGTTCGCGTACGTGCCGGCGGCGAGCTGCCGATCGAGCGCGGCCCTGGTCCGGGCGGCGCGGATCGCCAGGTCGCCCTCGTACGGCCCGGTCGTATCCAGCACCATCACCCGCCGCAGCCTGGCCGGCCGGTCCGCGGCGAGGTCCAGCGCGAGCGCGGCACCCGCGGAGTGGCCGAGCAGTTCGTAGGGCACCCGCAGCGCCGAGTCGACCGCGTCGATGACCTTGTGCGCGTCCCGCTTGTGCGCGGCCAGGCCCCATGCGGCGGTGAGGTCGGCGGGCGCCGCGTCGTTCTCGCGCGGTGAGATGCCGATCACGAGATAGCCGCGTTCGCGCAGGTGGTGGGCGAGGTTGTGGGCGGTGGGGGTGAAGAAGTTCGAGGAGAAGTCGAGGCCGCCGCCCGGGAGCAGATAGACGAGCCGGCGCGGCAGATGTCGGGTGTCCGCGACCACGTCCACCACCAACGGCACGGCCCCGTCCCGCACTTCCAGCCGGGTCCGGGTCCACTCCGGGCCGTGCTCGCGCCCACGCACCTCGAGGTCGCCGTCCAGGGCGCCGGCGATACGCTCCGCCGCCGGCTGCGCCCGCGCGCTACCCGCCCCCAGGCCCACCAATGCCGGAGCCGCCAGCACCGCCAACGCCTTCCTGCGCCGCATCCCGTCTCCCAACCTCGCCCCACCCCAGCCTGCCCACCGTCCCCACCCCACAAGCCCCCGCAACCCCGCAACACACCGGCCACGGAACCGGGTTCGATGGGCGCAACGGGCACGACGCGACGAACGCGGCGGACGTCGGCGAACGCGACGAGCTCGGCGGGGCGCGACGAACGCGGCAAGGAAGCGCCGAGCGCAGCGCATCACGGCGATGTCGGCCACCCCGGGTGATGGGGTGGCCGACATCGCGGTTGTGGGGCGTGCGGGGGCGCGTTGCGGGGGGGTGGTTTGCGGGAGGGCTTGCCGACTAGTCGGGGTCGGTGGTGGCGGTGGCGGAGGTGAGGTCGGCGAAGCGGGCGGCGGCGATCAGGTGGGGGTCGCCGGTGCGGAGTGCGTCCTCGACCAGGGCGGTGGCCAGCGCCGGGTCCCGTCGGGCGACCGAGAGGTAGGGCAAGGCGCGCAGCACGGCCCGGCGTTCGTGGGCGTCGCCGCGCCAGTACAGGGTGCGCAGGTGGGCGGACAGGTCGCCCTCGGGGGTGCGCGTCGCCAGTTCGGCCAGGGCCAGCACGCGCGCGGCGTCGTCGCAGGTCCAACCGGGCAGCCCGATCAGCGGGGCCCGGCCACATGTGCGGCCGGCGGCGGCGAACACGGTGAAGTCGGCGAGGGTGGGCCAGTCCTGGCTGCCCGGTTTGGCGGACGCGGTGAACGCGCTTCGCAGAGCTGCGATCGGCGGGTGGGGCATGGGCGGATTCCTCCCGGTGGCGGCGATGCGGAGTACGCATTCGTGGCTGTGCGTTCCCCATCCGGAGTGATCGCCAATCGACGAATCGCAGGCGGACGCATCGGCCCACGCCGGACGTGCCGGCGCCATACGTTTCAAGCCGATTCACATTTCCGGCAAAGCCCATGAATTGCCGCAAACAATCGCTCCCGCACCCGGTACCGCCCGCGCCCCGCCCGCACCACCCGGCCGCGGAGGCGCACACGGCGCGCGTACGGCGCAAACTTGACCTTCAGCGAACCGTTCGCGAACCGTTGGCAGGCTGACGTGGGCGTTCGCGAGATCTACCGTTGGTCCATGGTTCGTGAACCGCTCGTCGAGGTCAGTGTCGTGATCGCCGCGCCCGCCGAGGCGGTCTGGCATGCCCTCGTGGACGCGGACACGCGCGCCCTGTGGTGGAGCTACCTGGACCTGGACGCGCGGGTGAACGGCCGGCTGTCCGAGCGCTGGAGCGGAGCCGACGGCGAGGCCCGACTGACCACCGGTCGAGTGGAGGCGCTCGACCCGTGCCGGCTGCTGCGGTTCACCTGGGCCGACGACGACTGGGCGGTGTCCACGACGGTGACCATCGAGCTGACCCGGGCCCGCCCGGGTACCCAACTCCGGGTCCGCGAGACCGGCTGGAACCGCCTCGCGGACGGCCCGAACCTCGCCGCCGCACACCGCGACGGCTGGGGCGCCCACGTCGAAGACCTGCGCCGCTTCACCGAAGCCGCCGGCGGCCCCCGCTGATGACCACGCCCCCACCCGGGCCGCGCGGCAGGCAGGTCGGCAACCGGTTCACCCGGCAATCACCGAGACGTCGACCGCCCGCCCGTCCGGATCGGTCAGCCGGTGCCGCCCCGCCGGGAGCGGCGAGGTCTCCAGCGTCAGGCCGAGTCGCAGATATCCGGTGAGCCGATCGGGCCGCGCCGGATACAGCTCCACCACGACACCGTCGGCAAGGGTCGCCGCGTAGTGCTCGGGGCCGGTCCCATGGCGCTCGCGGACCAGATCGAGGCCAAGCGATGCGTAGAAGTCGCGGCACGCATCGAGCCGCGACGTATAGACGACGATCAGTCCCAACGACATGGCTGCCAGTCAAGCACGGCACCGCCCGCCCATCCGACTCTCCCGACGCGAACCGACCCGCACCGTGACCGACGACCCACGGACCACGACCCGCCACGCACCACCCACGACCGACGACCCGCGGTCGACAACCCACGCCCGACCCGTGGTCGCCGACGGTTGACGTCGGCACGGGCGGTAGTGTTGTGCCGCCGCTCGGAGGACGAACGGCGGAGCGAGCCGACGGCGGCTCGTGCGACCGGTTCGGCCGGTGGCACGGTCGCGCGGCTGCACCACTTTTGGGAGTCATCGTGTTGAACGCCCTCGGCGCCCTCGCCGAACTCACCCCTTTCGTCGTGGTCGCGGTCGGCTTCACGTTCGTGATCCGCGGCATCCTGCGTGCGGACCGGCGCGAGCGCGAGCACTACGCAAAGAAGGACGCCGAAGCGCAGACGCACTCGTCCTGACCGTTCGGCGTTCGGCCTTCGACAGTCGTTTCCCAGCGGTCGTCCCGAGGCCCGACGCCCGAGGGGCCGGTGGTGCCCGCCGATTGCCCGGCTCCGAGCCGGACCGACCCGCCCGCCGCGCTTCCGGTCCGCCCACTGGTTGCGTGCGTAGGTCCCGGATACGTCGTCACTCCTCCCCGACGTGAACGTCGAGGCTCCCCGCCATGGCGGGCCCGCCCCGCGCCGCCCCGACCTCGGCGAACCCAGTCCCGCCCGCAGCCCCGCGAAGTGCTCCCACCGCGTCGGCACGCACGGTGCGGCCGCAGGCAACGCACCGGAACCTCCCCCGCAGGTCGGTCATCCTCCGGCGTCACGCCTGCCCGCACAGCCCGGCTGCCCGCCGACACGCTCCACGTCGCCCGCCGCCTCACCGCGGCCCGAATGAGACCCTGCGGCGGCGGCGCGATCAGTACATACGCCCGCCCTCCCGCTCCACCCGCCCGACCGCCCGGCGACCGACGACTGGCGACCGACGACCGACGACCGGCGCCGCACATCGACCCTCGTGTCATTGCCCCGGCAACCCACCGCGCCTCCCCGGCCCCGAATCCGCCGCGCTCCGACCCCCTACCGCGGTATCACTCCGGAGTTGGCGCCGCGGTGTGATGTCCGCCGCCGTCTCGGCTCCTACCTTGGAAAACGGCGCCGATCCCGGCACCGAGCACCGAGGACCAACCGCGGGCGTTCGCGCACCACGCACCGCGACCGCGTAATCGTTGGGCACACCCCGAGGACCCGCCATGACGCTCACCACCGCCCGCCACGTCCCCACCCGCGCCCGTCGTGCCCACCCCGCACTGCACCGATTCGCACCCAATTCGGCGCGGGAGGCCGCTCGACGCTCGGCCTACGCGCTGATCGCGCTCCCGCTGGGCCTGCTGAGCATCGGCCTCGTGCTGACCGGCCGGTCGTCCCGCGCGGCCCGACTCCGACTCGCGGCGGCGCGCCGGTTCCTGGACCCGGGGTTGGGCGTGGCCGCCGGCAGGAACGCCCCCGGTGCGCTGCGGGTGCTGCGCTACGCCCTGCTCGATACCGCACTCGGCATCCCGACGCTGCTCCTGGCCGGGTACGCGTACGGCAACACGCTCCGCAACCTGACCTACCCGATCTGGTACGGCAGCACCGACTATTCCGACGCGTGGGGCGGGCCGACCCTGGCCGGGGTCTGGGCCGTGCACTCGATCGGCGGGCTCGCCTTCTTCGCGGTGTGCCTGTGCCTGATCAAGGTGCTCACCGACGTACAGGCGAGGCCGGCCCGCCGCGCGTTCGGTCCGTCGGCCTGATCCGCGCATCCGCCACCCGTACGCCCGTACCCGCACCCGTACTCGCACGCCGATACGTCCGTACCCGCACGCCCGTTCGCCCCGCCGCGGAGAGCGCCATGACCACCACCCTTGCCCGGCCCGGTCAATCGGGCCCTCCGGGCATACCATCACCAACCGTGGAGACCGTTCGACCCTCGATCGTCCTGGCCACGCTGCGCGAGGCGATGTCGCCGAACTCGGTGGCCCCGCTGCCGCACACCCGCCGCACGACGTTGGTGTTGTCGCTGACCGCGCTGGCGGTCGCCGTGGTCGGGTGGTTCGACCTGTACCAGCACTACGACCCGCACGGCCCCGGCGTGACCGTCGCCGCCCTCGCCCGCGCGGTCCCGGTCCTGCTGTGCCTGTATCGCCCGCTGGGGGCCTGGTGGTTGGCCCTGGCCGCGGCAATCGCGACGGCGGTGCCGACCCATCCGGTGTCCGACGCCGAGCCGTGGCCGTGGGCGGTGACCACGGTGATGTCCCTGGTCGTGGTGCTGACCGTGATCGCGCTGCGGGCGCCGCGCCGCGTACTGGTCGCCCTGTGGCTGATCCTCCTCGCGGCCGGCACGACCCTGGTGCTGATCCGTGGCCCGGTCCGGCTCAGCGATCTGTTGCCGATCACGATCCTGTCCGCGCTGGCCCCGCTCACCGCCGAGGCGATCGGCAGCCGAAGTGCCGCCCAGCGCCGCCTGGTCGTGGTCGAGGAGATCGGCCAGGCCGAACACGCCCGGCGTACCCTCCTGGAGGAACGCACTCGGATCGCCCGCGAGTTGCACGACGTGGTGGCCCATCACATGTCGGTGATCACCGTGCAGGCGGACAGTGCGCCGTATCGGATCGCCGACCTCCCGCCCGCCGCCGTAGACGAGTTCGGCTCGATCGCGGCCGAGGCGCGCCGCTCGCTCACCGAGATGCGACGCCTGCTGCACGTGCTGCGCCAGGACGCGGACGCCGGCGCCGAGCACAGCCCGCAACCGGGCCTGGCCGAACTGCCCGTACTGATCGAGACCGCGCACCGGGCAGGCCTCGACGCACACCTGTCCGTCGCGGACGGCGTGCCCTCGCCCGACCGGGTACCGGTGGGTGTGCAGCTCTCCGCGTACCGGCTGGTCCAGGAGTCGCTGAGCAACGTGGTCCGACACGCGCCGGGCGCAACGGTACGGGTCACCGTGACCGGGGACACCTCTGCGCTGCGGATCACCGTCCTCAACTCCGCCCCCAAGGCACCCGGAACGCCCGGAACACTCGGAACGCCGGGAGCCCCGGGAACGGTAAAAGCCGCAGGCCCCACAGGAGCCCTCCGCAGACCCGTCGAGGCCCACGACCGCACCGCAGGCACCGAACCGGACGGCACCGGCCAGGGTCTGATCGGCATGCGCGAGCGGGTCGCGATGCTGGCCGGCGAGTTGCGCACCGAGGCGCTGCCCGACGGCGGCTTCCGGGTCGCTGCCATGCTTCCCCTACCACCGGCCGACGCGACACCGGCCCCGACCACCCCCGGAGCGGCATGACCACCCTAGTGATCGCCGACGACCAGGCAATGATCCGCGCCGGCTTCGCCGCTCTGCTCGCGGCGCAGCCGGATCTGGAGGTGGTCGGCGAGGCGGCCGACGGCCGCGAGGCCGTGCGGCTGACCCGGGAGACCCGGCCCGACGTGGTCCTGATGGACGTTCGCATGCCGATCCTGGACGGCCTGGCCGCGACCCGCGAACTGCTCGGCGAGAAGGGCGGGTTCGACCGGGTGCCGAAGGTGTTGATGCTGACCACGTTCGACATCGACGACTACGTGTACGAGGCGCTGCGGGCGGGCGCGAGCGGATTCCTGCTCAAGGACGCCTCGCCGGCCGACCTGATCGCCGCGGTCCGCATCGTCGCGGCCGGCGACGCACTGCTCGCGCCCTCGATCACCCGCCGGCTGATCGCCGATTTCGCCCGCAACCGGCCGATCACCCGCGCGGGTTCGACCCGCCTGGGCACCCTCACCCCGCGCGAGACCGAGGTCCTCGGGCTGATCGCACAGGGCCGCTCCAACGGCGAGATCGCCGCCCATCTCGTACTCGCCGAGCAGACGGTGAAGACCCACGTGAGCCGCATCCTGGACAAGCTCGACCTGCGCGACCGCGCCCAGGCGGTGGTCTTCGCCTACGAGAGCGGCCTGGTCACCCCGGGCACACCGTCGTAGGCCTCCGAACACCCAGGGCGCTCCCTCGCGGGACTCCCGCCGATCCGGACCCTCTCGACGCAGGACTCCGAACAACCCGAGCACCGCAGGCCGGTCGACCAGCCCCGCCCCGCCCCCGCCGCGGAGTCGCTCCGTCGGCGCACCCGGGCAGCCCGGAGCAGGCCCACCGAAGCCGATACCGACACCGACACCGACGCCCCCGCGTCGGCGCCGGTGTCAGCGCCGCGCGGGTACCCGCGCCGGCATCGGCATTCCGCGCAGCCGCCCCGGGTCAGTCCGTGGGCAATCCCAGCAGCTTTGCGAGCTCCGGGTCGACCGGCCCGGTCGGACCGACCAGGTCCTGGTTCTCGGGCCGAGCCAGGCGGGTGGGGTCGGCGAGGATGTTGATCTCGACGATCTTGTCGCCGACGATGGTGAAGTCCATCACCCCGAACGCGCGGCCACCCGGCGCGTTCAGCAGGCCCGGCGCGCCGTTGATCAGCACGGGTCGGGCGTACTGCGCGAAGCGGGCGAAGCTCAGCGCCTGCTCGACCACCGCGCGGGCACCGCGAACCAGTTGCGACACGCCGATCGGGCCGCCACCGGTGTCGGCGCGGAGCAGGACGTCGGGGTCGAGCAGGTCCAGCAGCGCCTGGAAGTCGCCGCCCCGGGAGGCGGCGAGGAACGCGTCCACGACCCGGCGCTGGCGGGGCAGATCCGGCTCGGGCGCGGCCGAGGCCCCCTGTACCTTGCGCCGCGCCCGGCTGGCGAGTTGCCGGGTCGCCGCGGTCGACTTGTCCACGATCGGCGCGATGTCGTCGAACGGCATCGCGAACATGTCGTGCAGCACGAAGGCGAGTCGTTCGGCGGGCGGGAGCGTGTCCAGCACGACCAGCATGGCCAGTCCGACGGAGTCGGCGAGTACCGCGAGTTCCTCGGGGTCGGCCCCGTCCGCGCGGGAGAGGATCGGGTCCGGCACGTGGGTGTCCCACATGTCCTCGCGCCGGGACTTGCGCGAGCGCAGCATGTCCAGGCACACCCGCCCGACCACCGTGGTCAGCCAGCCGCCGAGGTTGTGCACATCGCTGATGTCGGAGCGATCCAGGCGCAGCCAGGCCTCCTGGACCGCGTCCTCGGCCTCGCTGAGCGAGCCGAGCATGCGATACGCCACCGCCCGCAGGTGGCTCCGGTTCTCCTCGAACCGTTCGGCCAGCAATTCGTGCTCCGTCATCGTTCGTTTCTCCCGTTCCCGTTCCCGCGGCGCTGTGACCGGCGGTTTCCAGACGATATGACACCCGGAATCCACCACCCCGACGCCCCGCCCACGGCCTGCGCCGACCGGGCTTCACCCGCACGGCCCGCCGGCCGCGTCGGTGGTGAGGGACTTCCCGCCGATCCACCCGCAGAGCTGTCCCCGGGGCCGAACCCCTGGTTGCATGGGCGCGGCAACCGGGATCAAGGAGGCGAGTGCGTGCCCAGGCCACGGCGGAACATGCCCGTGCGGCGTGGCGCGCTACCGCCGACCGTCCTCGCCCTGCTCGCCGCCGTCTGCTGCGCGGCCTGCGGCGACACCGCGGCCGCGGCTCAGGATCGGGAGATCACCGGTTATACGGACGGCATCGTGTCCGCCACGGCCGGCCGGCAGGACTGGCCGGCCGCCTTCGAGTTGGCCGTCGGCGTGACCACCGCGCCCGAACGGCCCCGGGTCACCGATCGCCTGCCGCAGGTGGGCACCGCCCCACAGGGTGCGACGTTCGTCCTGATCGGTCTGCACGCCGCACTGCGCCCGACCGCTGCCGGCGGCGCATCGGGCTGCACCTTCGCCTACGGTCAAAAGCTCGCCGACGAGGTGGTGCTGCGCCTCCCGGACGGCCGCCGCGTCCCGGTCCTGAACGCCTCCCCGCAGCCGAATCCCTACCTCGCCTCGGTCGAACTCGCGTTCCAGGTCCCCAGGTCCTTCCGCACCGGCACCCTCGACCTGACCCCGACCGGCACCCTGCACGCGACCTGCCCCACCGGCCCGACCGACGTCCCGCTCACCTTCCCCACCCACCACTTCACCCTCACGACCGACTGAACCGAACCCGACGGCCCGAGCCGAACCCAACGGCCCGAGCCGCAACGAGCGGACCGAACCGAGCGGGCCCGTCCCGGTCGACCTCACCCGATCCACACCAGATTGATCACGCTCACCATCACCCGGTTCTCCTGCACGATGTACGTGGCGAACCCGTGCGCCGCGAACGCCGCCTCCAGCGTGTCCCTGAGGCCCCCGCTCATCCGCGCCCCCGCATTCCACGGGTCGTTCCGCAACCGCCGCTCCAGTTCGGCCCAGGCCCGGCGCGCGGTGGCCGGCAGGGTGCGCCGGATCGCCTCGGCCTCGACGTGGTACTCGACGCCGTAGTTCACCGCTGCGCCCGGAACAACCGGTCCACCCGCGCCGGAACGATCCCCGACAGATCGCCGTCCCGAATCCGCCGGGCCCGCTCCAACACGGCCTCGTAGTCCCCGTTGCGGTGGTGGACCAGCCGCCGCTGCCACGGGATCAGCACGCTCGCCAGCTGGGCCAGATCCCCCGCCTCACGCGCATGGTCCAGCGCCCGGCCGTACTCGTCCTCGAACTCCTCCCGCGCCCCATCCGGCAGTTCGGCACGCAACTGCCCCGGCGTGGGCCACAGCGCGCCGCCGGTATGGATGGTCACGTCCGGGGCGGATGGATCACGAGGTGCGGTCATGCGCCCAAGCGTCGCACCACGCATCCGCCCGACACCGAGGCACGCCGAAAATCGCCGCCGCCGACACCGCCGGCGTCACCCGGACACGGCCTGGACGGCGCCGCTGCGCAACCTGCACGACTTCGACGCGGCCGGCGGGCCCGGCTTCAGCCGCCCGAACCGCTCACATCCTCGACTTCTGCCAGGCCGTGCGCAGCGCCTCCAACTCGCGGCGCGGGAACGGCCGTCGCCAATCGGCGTACCAGCCGTCCTCGCCGAGGTCGAAGTCCACCCGGTCGAAGCCGCGCAGCACGCTTCGCGCAAGCAGCTCGATCGGGTGGCGCGCCTCCCACAACACGTCGCCGGGCCGGGTGCGCACCGCCGCGTCGGCGTATTCGACGATCCGCACGTCCACCGCGTCGCCGTCCGGACTCAGGTGCCACAGATAGCCGTTCGGTTCGGCCTCGAACATCACCTTGTGGTCGCCCGGTTCGCCGAGCGCGAGTCGGGTCACCGCGCCGATCAGCTCCTCGGGGGCACAGGTGATGTAGGAGACGACCAACTGCGCCTCCCCGGAGATGTCGGCGATGGTGCAGTCGGCCCAGCCGGAACCCGACAGGGTCCAGGTGAACCACAGCGATCCCTTCATTCCGGACATGTTGCCGGCCGACCCGAGCCGCAGCCCTGGTGCAGCCCTAGGATCGCCGGATGGACCGCACGAATCTCACCCGGCCGGGCGGTGACTGGGATGCGCTGCGCCTGGACGTGCCCGAGTCGGCGCGGCCGTCGCTGCGCCTGCTGGCGGCGCACAACCGCAGATTCGTACTGGTCGACGCCTCGGTTGAGGGCGCTCCCGACCCCGACGCACCACCGCTGCTGCTCGCCGAGGTCGACGCCGGCTGGTTCGGCGTGGACTACCGCTGTCCCACCCCGTACCGCTCCCCGTTCGCCCCGCTGCGCGCCGCCGAGGCACGCGCCCTGGGCACTCCGAACGACCCTGCCTGGTATGCCCGTTGGGCACATCGCATGGCGGACGAGCTGAGCCGGACCGGGCCGCTGTACGGGGGTGCGTGGCTGCTGTCGCGGGACATGGATCGCACCCGGCTGCGCTTCCCGGAGTTCGCCCTGCCGACGCTGCCCACCTGGCCCGAGGGGCACATCGACTTCAACGCACACACCTACCACTACTGGGAGATCCTGCCGCTGCGCCCGCTCGCGTCGGCCGAGCACGGACGGGTCAAGGCGTATCGCAAGCAGGTCCGGGACGGTTCGCTGCCGCCGGTCCTGGTCTGGTGGATCAGCATGTTCCAGACGCACGTGGTCCTCGACGGCCACGACCGGCTCGCCGCGTCGCTCGCCGAGGGCCGGGTGCCGCCGCTGCTGGTGCTCTCCCGCCCGACGGAACACGACGCCTACGTGGCAGGCCCGGTGGGCGGCTACGAGCAACGCATGGCCGCGATCGCCGGGGTTCCCGAAGGCGCCGTCGGGAACGCGATACGCGACGCGAGCCGGCAACTCGCCCGGGACCTGCACCGGTTGCGCGAGGGCTACGGCCTGACCCGGGCCTGGCCGCTCAAGGGCGGCGTCCCCGCGTGGCAGCACCTGGTCGAGCGGTACGCCCCCGACTGGACACGCTGAAGCGCGGCACACCGCTCGACTCCGGGTCGACCCGGTCCGTACCGCCACGGATCCGCACACAAGAGAACCCCCTCTCCCCTCCCTTCCCCCCAACCGCATCCTGCACTAACGTGCGCCCACACCCACGACCCGACCACCCCCAATCCACCCCACCCACCGCTCGAAGACAACCGCCCGCACCTCGAACCACCGGTCCACCAACCCCAATCCATCCCACCCGACGCTCAAGGAAACCCGTCCGCACAACACCCCAACCCGCACCTCGAACCACCGGTCCACCAACCCCAAGCAGCCCGTCCGGCGTTTGAGGACAAAAAAGCCTCCACCCCCAGACCGCACCCACCCGCGAAAACCACCAAAAATCCCACCAGCAAAGCGCAGCGAACCCGCACGGAGGACCCCATGGCATCGACCCTCACAGGCGCCAAGATCGTCGTCACCGGAGTCACCGGCCAAGTCGCCGAACCGGTCGCCAAGATCCTCGCCCGGGACAACGACGTGTACGGCGCAGCCCGTTTCCACGACGACGAGGCCCGCGAGCGCCTGGAGGCCGCAGGCGTCACGTGCGTTCGGATCGACCTGGCCGCCGGCGACGTCGCGGCGCTGCCCGCCGACGCCGACTACGTGGTCAACTTCGCCGTCGCCAAGAACGGCGACTGGAACGTGGACCTGGACGCGAATGCGGGAGGCGTCCTGTCCCTGATGGAACACCACCAAGCCGCCCGGGCGTTCCTGCACTGCTCCTCCACGGCGGTGTACCAGCCCGCCGGCCACAAGGAGCTCGCCGAGAGCGCGTCGCTCGGCGACAACCACGGCGTGTGGTCGTTCCTGGAGACGTACAGCATCTGCAAGATCGCGGCCGAGGGCGCCGCCCGCTGGGGTGCCCGCCGCTTCGCGCTGCCGACCACGATCGCGCGCCTGTCGGTGCCCTACGGCGACAACGGCGGCTGGCCCGGGATCCACCTGGAGATGATGCTGGGCGGCGCACCGATCGACGTGCACACCAACGCGCCGAGCATCTACCACCCGATCCACGTGGACGACATCGCCGGCACCCTCCCCGCACTGTTCGCCGCGGCCACGCCCGAGGTCACCACGGTAAACTGGGGTGGCAGCGACCCGGTGAGCATCGAGGAGTGGTGCGGCTATCTGGCCGAACTCACCGGTGTCACACCCGAGTTCAACCCCACGGACACGACCATCGACTCGGTCACGCTGGACCTGACCCGGATGCACGAGATCACCGGCCGCACCACCGTGCACTGGCGGGACGGCATGCGCCGGATGGTCGGGGCGCTGCACCCGGAACTGCTCAAGTAGCCCGCCCGCCCTCCGCGTTCGACCCGGCCCCGCTCCCGGGGAACGCATGCTCGGTGACCGGCCCGAGTACCTCGAAGCCCAGCTTCCGGTACACGGGCTCACCCGCCGCCGAGGCCTGCAACACCGCGACGGGGTACCCCTCGTCGACCGCCGTGTCCAGCGCGGCCCGGGTCAGGGCCGCGCCGTATCCGCGCTGCCGGTGCGCGGCGAGCGTCGCGATGTTGTACACACCCGCGACGCCGGCGTGCGGGAAGACCTCGGCGGTGGCCACCGGCCGATCCGCCACGTACCCCACCAGGTAACGCGCGGCGGACCCGAGCGCGGCCTCCGCGGTCAGTTCGGCGAACCGTACGACGTCCTGCGCGGACGGCGTCCAGAGCGCGGCGAGCACCCCGGCGAAGTCGAGCAGCCCCGCGCGCGTGCGCACCGGCTCGATCCGCAACCCGGCCGGGAGCGCGGCCTCGGCGGGCGTGGTCCGACTCCACCGTGTCCACATCGCCACCTCGGTGTCGCCGACCGGCAGGCCGTGCGCCACCAGGTGCTCGGCCAGATCCGTCGGCCGCGACCCCTGCGTGACCCACCACGAGAACGGCCGTCCGGTCGCCGCGACCCGGCGCATCGTGCGCTCGACGACCGGCCCCACCGTCTCGGCGGTCAGCCGCGCGCCCGCGACGATGTTGTACGAGTCGTGCCCCAGGCCGCTGTCCGCGACGACCACGCCGTCGTCCTCGTCCACCCGCATCCCGGGGGTGCTCCGGTGCACGTGGCATGCGTGCTCGGCGAGATTGCGGTCCATCGCTTCGATCGGTGCGGCCATCCGGCCATTCTCACCGGGCCCCGGCTCCCGCCCAACCTCATTCGACGCCGAACACGTGCACGACGTGCGGGGTGTCCGCGAGGGTGTGCGGCGCGAACGCGTGGTAGGCCCACACATGCACCCAGGCGTTCCCGGTCCGCACCGTCAGCACCGTCTTGAACATGCCCGGCAGGAAGTAGGTGAAGAGCAGGAAAACCACCGAGAGCACCGCGTCGCCGGGAGTGTCGAACACCGTCCACGCGTCCCACACGTGCAGCACCGCGTACATCAGCCCGCCCAGGATCACCGTGCTCGCCACCGAACCGGTCAACCGCATGAAGCGCGGCACCAGGATCGCGTGGATGAACACCATCGCCGGCAACACCGCGCCGGCCAGGTACAGCACGAACGTCAACGGCACCCCGATCGCCAACTGCCGGGCGCCCAGGTCGAAGATCTCCGGCCGCAGCGCGAAGTACTGCACCACCGCCTCGATCGCGAGCACCACCCCGATCACCCGCGCGTCCGAGCGTCGATCGGTGGAGACCAGGCCGAGGTCCTCGGCGCGGTAGCGGGAGCGGAAGTACACGAGCGGGACGACGGCGTAGACGATCACGTTGTAGTGCGCCCAGGCGATCGCCTCGGCCGGCGAGACGTGCTCGTGCGTGCCGTACAGGGTCCCGGCCAGGTGCAGCCCGAAGGGATGCCAGCCGAACAGCGGTGCCACCGCGTAGCCGAGCGCCAGGGCCGCCGCGCCGTAGCCGAGCAGCAGCAGCGTCTCGCGCAGCGCGACGGTACGCTCCGGCGCCCGTTCGGCCAGGTCGGGCCTGATCCGGCGCCGGGTCAGCCACCACACCACGCAGCTCAGCAGCAGGATCTCCGGCATCACCAGGTGCACGTCGATCAGCGTGCGGCTCACCGACGGGGCGCCGGTGCCCCGGTCGGGCCAGTCGAACGGCAACGCGTCGCCGGCCGTGGCGAGTACCACGATCACCGCCGCGAGCCAGGCCAGGACGGTCAGTTGCACGCTGCGCCGACCGAGGAGCCGGCGGGGCGTGGAGGTGCGAGCCGCAGCGAAAGTGCGGCGCGAGGGAGTGCGGGTCGAGGACATGGCGACCTTCCCGGGCGGATTTCCGGCACACGTTTTATGGCACAGTCGTACTACTTCACGCACGCTAACACACCTGTGCTATAAAAGCGCCATGCCGAAGCTGGTCGATCCCGAGGAACGTCGGCGCGAACTCGCCGAGGCCGTCTGGCGCGTGATCCGCCGCGACGGACTCGAACATGCCTCGGTGCGCAACGTGGCCCGCGAGGCGAACCTGTCGATGGGTTCGCTGCGGCACTACTTCGCCTCGCAGGACGACCTGCTCACCTTTGCCCTGCGGCTGATCATCGATCGCATCGAGGCCCGGATCGCCGCGCTGCCGCCGCTGGGCGACCCGCGCGCGCGAGCCGAGCAGGTGCTCGCCGAACTGCTGCCGCTGGACGCCGAACGCCGCGCCGAGAACGAGGTCTGGTTGGCGTTCACCGCCCGGTCCCTGGTGCACCCCGAGTTGAGCGCGCTGCGCGACGAGGGCTACGAGACGCTGCGTTCGGGCTGCGCCGGTCTGATCCGCGCCCTGCTCCCGGCCGGCACACCCGAGCCCGCGCTCGACCTGGAAACCGACCGGCTGCACGCCCTCCTCGACGGCCTCGCGGTCCACGCCGCGATGCGCCCCGCCCTGGTCGGCTCGGACCGGATGCGCTCGATCGTCGCCGCCCACCTGGACGCGCTGACCGCGCCCCCGGGGTGCACCGAGCCGCCGGATGCCCGGTGACGGCGCGGCGCAACCCGTCGCCCCGTGTTCATCTGCGTCGGGTTCCCAATGTCGCCTTCGCACGGGAGCATGGAGGGCAACTGCCCTGGAGGTAGGTAGGGAGGAGCACCATGGACGGACTCGTCGTGCTCGCCGTCTCAGCGTGTCTGCTCGGCCTGACCGTACTCCTGGTGGTGCGTTCGCTCGGTCGTCGTGACCTCAGCACCGCGCCCAGGGACCTGCTGCGCGAGGACCGACTCACCGATCTCGACGAGACCGCGTGGGTGCAGGACACCGAATGGCCCCGACAGGCGGACCGGCGAACCGCGCCGGACCCGCACACCTGTCGCTGACCGTCCGGATCCGGCCGGCTTCGGCTCGACGCCGCCGCGGCGGCCCGAAGCCGGCCGGATCCGACTACGGCACCTCCGGCAACTCGCGGCGCGTCTTCGCATGCGGCGTCGGCGCATCCGGTGACTCGGGCGGTTCCGCGTCCGCGGCCACCACCTGGGCTCGGGCCCGGTCGATCCGGCGATGCCAGCGGGCCACACCCGGATCGCTGTCCGGGTCGGCGGAGCGGGCCAGCGCGACACCGTAGCCCAACTGGGCGCGCTGCAATCGGCTCTGCGCCCGGGCCGCCTTGCGACCGTGTTCGCGCCGGGCCGCCTCCACCGCTTCCTTACGCGTCTTGTTCGAGGCGAGCGCGGCGAGTTCGCGCAGTGGCAGCAAATCCGGCTCGTCGCCCACCGCGTGCGCGAACCAGCGGTACTCCTGCCGGGCGGCGAGCCGGTAGACGAAGCTCGCGATGGCGAGCACGACCAGCCCGTTGAGCACGATCTGCACGATGGTCAGGTACCAGTCGGTGCGCTCCAGGACGATCTCCAGGATCGGCGAGTTGTTCACGAAGTGCAGGGCCCACGCGACCGCGTACAGCGCGCCGGCCGCCGCGAGCCGAACCGCGAGCCGCCGCCGGACACCGACCACCACGTACGCCACGCCCGCGCCGGTCATCGCGGTGAACGCCGCGTGGCTCCACAGCCCGTTGACGATCGCCCGGACGAAGAAGCTGGCCATGATCCCGCCGGTCCAGGTCTCGCCCGCCTGGATCGCCGCGTACAGCGCGTACATCACGTTCTCGACCACCTGGAACCCGAGGCCGACCAGCGCGCCGAAGACGAAGCCGTCGAGCACGCTCTCGAAGACCCGGCGGTTGATCAGGATCAGCATCACCACGCCGAGCAGCTTGAGCGTCTCCTCGACCACCGGCGCCGAGATCGAGGCACCCCAGTCGGTGGCGAACTTGGGATCCAGCTTGGACAGATAGCTGAGCACGTTGTCGTTGGCCACGAGCGCGAACCCGGTCGCCACCACGCCGCCCCACAGCACCGCGGCCACGCAGAACGACAGCGGCTCGCGCTCGAACAGGTCCAGGTGGGTGATCACGGCAAGCGCCGGGATCAACCACAGCGTGTGGATCACCACGCTCAGCACGATCGCGCCGGAGGGCGCGGCCGAGGACAGCCGGACGAAGTTGGGCACCACGCTCGCGGCGCCGAGCGCGAGCACGATCGGATACAGCCAGAACGCGGCACGCCCGGGCTGCACGATGCTGCCCGCGTCCCGCCGGCCCCGGCGATCGGTCAGCGGAGCCACACTCACGAGTCGACCACCTCCACCGAATCCACCATGGTCACCACGTCGTCGGCGATCGCCTCGGTCAGCGGCGCGGTGTGCCGGGCGGTGAGCGAGATCCCCAGACCCTGGCCGCCGCCGACCAGGACGGTGAGCGTGCCGGCCACGGTGTTCCCGCTGATCGGCGCGACCAGGCCGGTGAGCCCGCGTGCGGTGGCCACCGTGGCCGGGTCGCCGCCGATCCGTCCGCGCCCGGTCGCCTCGTAACGACGCGCCGCCGCCCTGAACGCGCCCGCGGCCGAGGACTGCCGGCCCAGCGGGGTCAGTCGGTACGTGGTCGCGCCCTTGACCAGCACGCTGACCAGATCGGCCTGCGAGGCACCCCGGTCGATCTGCCAACCCGGCGCCGGCCGATAGCGGAAGGGTCCCAGCGTGACCACCTGGCCGGCCCGCACCGGCGCGGCGCCGACGACGGAGCGGTTGAGCAGGTACGGAATCGCGATCAGGAACAACATCACGAGCGCCACCACGACCGTCGCGCGCAGTCCGTGCGTACGCGGAATCGGCCCCGACCTCGAACTCGGACTCGAATCCGGGGAGGGGGGTCGCGGGACAGGCGTGGTGAAGGACAAGCGCGAACTCCTGGTTGCGGCCGACGGCGTCCTCGCCGGTACCCTCGCCGTCGCCGAAAGTCACTCGTGGCTCGACCGAAGGGGTGACTCGGTCACGGTAAAATCACGAAAACGCTGTTTTCGTCCCGCCGATCGATGGACGGCTGTTACAGAGCCGTCGAGTGACCGTTTCGATGCCCGGTTAAGGTCGTTTTTGTCAACAGCACCCCCTGACGCCTGCCGGAGCCCTTCCCTTGAACTCCCTTTCCGCACGCCGTCGTCGCGCGACGGCGCTGCTCGGTGCCGTACTCGTCGCGGTGACCGCGTCCGCGTGCGGCTCGTCCGGCGATTCGGCGGCCGAACACGCCAAGTCCACGGCGGCACCGTCGCAGTCCGGCGGCGCGGCGAGCCCGCCCGCCAAGCCCGCCGCGCCGACCAAGGCCGTGATGCCGACCGGTCCCACGACGAACTTCACGACCGCCACGACCACCTCGGTCGGGCCGATCCTGATGACCTCGTACACGGGCCCCAAGTCGGGGGTCACCGGCAAGGTGTGGGTGTGGCTGCCGCCGGAGTACAACGACCCGGCCTTCGCGAAGCACGGTTTCCCGGTGCTCACGCTCTACGCGGGTGGCCAGAGCAACGGCTACAACACCTGGACCGACAACCAGTTGCCGATCCAGCAGGAGGCCGTACGCCAGAGCCGGGCCGGCACGAGTCATCCGTTCATCATGGTGATGCCGGTGCAGAACCTGGAGAAGGACGAGAAGCGCAGCCTCGAATGCAGTGACATCCCGGGACAGCCGAAGATGGGCACCTGGATGGCTCAGGACATCCCCGACCTGGTCAAGGCCAACTTCCGCACGCTGCGCGACCCGGCCGGGTGGGGGGTGATGGGTGCCTCCACCGGCGCGTTCTGCAGCATCAAGCTCGCGCTCCAGCACCCGGACCGGTTCAAGGTCGCGGTGCCGATCGACGGCTACTTCAACCCGGACTCCCCGCTGTGGAAGGGCCACGAGGCCGAGCGGCTCGCCAACAGCCCGGACAAGCTGATCGCCGCGGGCAAGGCGGACATCGACGTGCTCGCGACCGCGGGCGGCGGGGACGCGGCCGAGGTCCGCCTGGTCAAGGCCTTCGTCGCGAAGGCAGCCCCACCCGTACGCATCGAGTACTACGAGCAGCCCGCCGGCAGGCATCTGACGTCGCACTTCAAGAAGATGATCCCGGATCTGCTCGGCTGGCTCGGCCGACACATGTCCCCGCCCACCGCCGACTGACCGTGTCCGGATCGTCGCTGAATCCCCCTGGAAGACCACAGTGAGCCTGACCGGTACTCCCTTCTACATAACGACCATCGTGCTCGCCATCGCGGCCCTCGTGCTGGCTCTGGTCGCATGGAACCGCATCCCCGGGCCGAAGGCGGTCAGGATCGTCGGACGGCTGTTCATGCTCGTCACGTGCCAGGCGACGGCCATCCTGATGGTCTTCGTGATGGTCAACAACGCGAACAGCCTCTACGACACCTGGGACGACTTCCTGGGCACCGGTGGCGGCCACGTGACCGAGGCCCGCGAACCGGCTCCGCCGCCGGCGCCCGAGCAGAAGCTGATCAGCAAGTTCGAGCCCGCCTCCGACGGCAAGATGGGCGACGGCGTCCAGGAGACCAACCTCAAGGGCCCGCAGTCGGCCGTCGAGGCCGAGGTCTACGTGTGGCTGCCGCCGCAGTACAAGGACCCGGCGTTCGCGGACAAGAAGTTCCCCGTCGTCGAACTGCTGCCCGGCTACCCCGGCTCGGCCAAGGCCTGGTTCGGCACGCTGGACGTCAACAAGCAGCTCAAGAGCCTGATGGCCAAGGGTGAGGTGGCACCGTTCATCCTGGTCTCGCCGCGGACCAAGCTGCTCGCGGGCAACGAGGACACCGGCTGCGCGGACGTGCCGGGCAAGGCCAACGCGGACACCTGGATCTCCGGCGACGTGCGCCGCATGGTGATCGACAACTTCCGCGCCGAGACCGACCCCAAGCACTGGGCCATCGCGGGCTACTCGGCCGGCGGCCACTGCGCCGTCCGGATGGCGCTGCTGCACCCGGACCGCTACGGCGCGGGCGTGAGCCTGTCCGGCTACAACGACCCCAAGGGCGAGTCCGACTCGGTCACGTCCAAGGACCCGGCCCTGCGCGTCTCGGCGAACCCGCTGACCATCCTCAAGGGCGCACCCCAGCCCCCCAAGGTCGCCCTGTACCTGGCCGGCGAGAAGGGCGACGGCTACGGCGACGCCCAAGCCCTCAAGGCCCTCGCCAAACCCCCCACAGCCATCACCCTCGCCGAAATCAACGGCGGCGGCCACGGCACCGACGTCTGGCGCCGAATGGTCCCCGACGTCTTCCGCTGGCTCACCAAAACAATGACCTGACCCCACCACCCCAGTCCCCACAACCACACTCAGCCCGGCCGGCGCCTGAGGCCAAGCAGCCCGTGCGGCGCTTGAGCACACTCAGCCCGGCCGGCGCCTGAGGCCAATTCAGCCCGGCCGGCGCTTGAGGCCACCCCAGCCCGACCAACGCCCAAGGTCAGCCGAACACCCCATCAGCCCGGCCGGCGCTTGAGGCCGATTCAGCCCGGCCGGCGCTTGAGGCCACCCCAGCCCGACCAACGCCCAAGGTCAGCCGAACACCCCATCAGCCCGGCCCGCGCCTGAGGCCAATTCAGCCCGGCCCGCGCCTGAGGCCAACCCGGCCACCTCCCGAACGTGCCCCCTCGCCCCCTCCGCAAGGAGCGAGTGCAGGGACAGAAACACCTTCCGAGCCTCGACCGCATTCCAATCCGCAGGCAACAACTCCGCCGGCAGCCCCGGATCCAGATACGGCAACCGCCGCCATTGCGTCAACATCGGCACGTACGTGCGAAACGCGTCGACCGTATCCACCACTGGCCGCCCCACGAGTTCGGCGGCGGCCGGACCGTACTCGTCGGTGAACAGCGCGTACTGCTCCTCGATCGCCTCGAAGTCCCACCAGTCCCCGACCGCGGAGCCCAACTCCGCGAATGCCGCATCGCCCGTGAACAGGTGTACGTAGTCCGCGAGTTCGACCCGAACCAGGGTGCGCCGAGCATCCTCCAGCAGCCGGGCCGGCGCGATCCACACCCCCGGCGACACATTGCCGAAGCCCAGCCACGTCAGCCGCGACCGCAGTTGGTGGCGGTGCGCGCGCTCGGACTCGGGCACCGAGAAGATCGCCAGCACCCAGCCGTCCTCCAGCCGCGCCGGCTCCAGGTTGCCGAAGATCCGCCGATCGCCCTCGTCGAAGATCGACTCCATCGCCGGACTGAGCCGATACCCGGTGCCGTCCCGCCGCTCCTGGGTGAGCGTGCCGCGCTTCTTCAGCCGCGAGATCGCCGATCGCACCGCAGGCGCGTCCACGCCGAGTTCGCCCATCAGCACGATCAGGTCGGCGATCGAGATCCACCCGCCGAGACCACGCACGAACGCGCCGTACACGGTGTTGATCAACGAGCTGGGCCGGGCCGGGGTCTCCGCCATGGTCGCCTTCCTCGCGGAGTCTGGTTCGCCGGCGATCCTATCCGGGAGCCGGCCCCGCCTCGGCTACCGGCGTACCCCGCGCCGCACGCCGGCGCAGTTCGCCGCGCCGCAGCTTGCCCGTGTCGGTGCGCGGCAGCTCGGACACGAACTCGACCAGCCGCGGGTACTTGTACGGCGCCATGGTCTGCTTCACGAATGTCTGGAGCGCACGCGCCGTGGCCTCGTCCGCGACCACCCCGGGGTGCAGCACCACGTATGCCTTGACCACCATCCCGCGCCGCTCGTCGGCCGCCCCGACCACCCCGCACTCGGCCACGTCCGGGTGGGCGCACAGCACCGCCTCCACCTCGGGGCCGGCGATGTTGTAGCCGGACGAGACGATCATGTCGTCGCTGCGGGCCTGGTACCAGAGGTAGCCGTCGGCGTCGCGGATGTAGGTGTCGCCGGTGATGTTCCAGCCGTCCCGCACGTAGTCGAACTGCCGCGGATCGTCGAGGTAACGGCAGCCGGTCGGGCCCTTGACCGCGAGCTGCCCGGGCGTACCGTCCGGGACCGGCTTGCCGTCCGACCCCAGCACCGCGGCGCGGTAGCCGGGCACCGGCAGCCCGGTCGCCCCCGGGCGGATCGCGTCGTCGGCGGCGGAGACGAACACGTGCAACATCTCGGTCGCACCGATCCCGTCGATGATTCGCGTCCCGATCGCGTCGTGATACGCCTGCCACACGCCGACCGGCAACGCCTCGCCGGCCGACACGCAGCGCCGCACGCCCGCGAGCAGGTCGACGAGCCCGGCGCCGAGGATGGACCGATAGGCGGTCGGCGCGGTGAACAGTACGGTGACCCGCCGCTCGGCCACGACGGCGGCGAGCTCCTCGGGGGTGGCCCGCTCCAGGAGCAGCGTGGCCGCGCCCGCCCGCAGCGGGAACACCACCAGCCCGCCGAGGCCGAAGGTGAAGCCCAGCGGCGGGGTCCCGGTGAACAGGTCGGTGGGCTCGGGGCGGACGACGTGCGCGGAGAAGGTGTCGGCGATGGCGAGTACGTCCCGGTGGAAGTGCATCGTGGCCTTCGGCCGACCGGTCGTCCCGGACGTGAACGCGATCAGCGCGACGTCGTCGCACGCGGTGTCCACCGCCTCGTACCCGGTGCTCTTCGCGGCGCAGCGGGCGGGCAGCGTGTCCTCGCCGGGCCCGCCGTAGGTCAGTACACGCAGGCCGGGGGTCCGCGCCGCGTCGAGTTCGGCGGTGAAGCGGTGGTCGCACAGTGCGGCGGTGGGCCGGGCGATCTCGTGGATGGCGTCGAGTTCGTGGGCGCGCAGCAGCGGCATGGTGGTCACCACGACCGCGCCGGCTTTCAGCGCGCCGAACCAGCTCGCGACCAGCCAGGGGTTGTTGGGGCCGCGCAACAGGACCCGGTTGCCGGGCACCACGCCCAGGTCCTCGGTCAGCACGTGTGCGACCTGGTTGGCCCGGGTGAGCAGGTCGCCGTAGGTCCAGGTCTCGTCGGCGGTGAGCAGGCAGCGCCGGTGCGCCCCGTGGCGCGCGATGGTGTCGTCGAGCAGCGCGACGGCGCAGTTGAGCCGGTCCGGATAGCGCACTTCCGGCAGCTCGAAGATCAGCTCGGGCCACTGCTCGACCGGCGGCAGCCGATCCCGGGAGAACGTGTCGACGTGTGCGGAGGGACGGAGCTGCATGGCCGGCACCTCATCATCCTGTTGCCATCGTGACGACAGTCAACGGTACGCGACATCCACCCTCGAGGACATCCCCTCGCCCCGGCGGGCGGCGGGCGGCAGGCAGCAGGCGCCAGGGGGCCGTCAGTCGGCGGTGCCGTCGACCACCAGCACCGTGCCCCGGCCGATCGCGCAGACCGTCTCGCCGCCGTCGGCGCCCCGCATGATCAGGTCGCAGTCGCAGACCGCCTGCCGGCGACCGGCATGCACGATCCGTGCCTCCGCGCGCAACACGGCACCGAGCGCCGGCCGCAGGTACTGAACGGACACGCTGCCGGTCAGCACGGCCGAGCCGAGGGTGCTGCCGGCCGCGAAGGTGATCGCGTTGTCGGCCGCGTAGGCGAGCACGCCGCCGTGCAAGTAGCCGTTCTGTTGCCGGAGTTCGTCGCGGACGTCGACCTCCAGGGTGGCCCGCCCACCGCCGAACTCGGTGATCCTGGCCCCGACGAGTCGGCTGAACGGCTGGGCGGCGAGCACGGATCGGGCGAAGTCGAGCGCCTCGGAGCCGGTCGGCTGGTCGGTGGGGGTCTCGGTCATCGCGGTATCACCTTTCGCTCGGGAAACAGGCCCGGTGGGGAGCGGATACGGGCAGGTGATCATCGAACCAGAGTCCGAATCACCGCGGCCGGGGCCGGTGTGCACAATCGGGGCATGTTCGAACTACTGCCGGGCGTGGGCGTGGTGTTGCCGCGCGGCGCCGGCATGCTGCGCTTCGGGATGAGCGAGCAGCAGGCCCAATGGGCACTGTCCACGGTGGTGGACGTGCGCCCCTACTGGTCGTGCGCCGGCACGCGCCTGGTCGACGACGGCCACCGGGAGTTCTGGAGCTTCGGCGGCCGATCGGGCACCCTGCGCATCGACGTGACCGGCTCCGAGCACGGGTGCCGCACGATCGTCTTCGAACGCGAGCCCGGCACCGAGACGGATCCGGTCGTCTGGCGGGACGTCGACCTGTTCGGTTATCCCGCCGCCGAGGTCGAGGCGGCACTGCCGACGACGGCGGTACGCGCGGAACTCGGGCTGATCCTGGACCCGGAGCCGACGATCGGCGCGGGCCGGATGGCGCGGGCGCGACTGACCGTCGAGGGCGTGTCGGCATACCGGAACCGCTGACCCCGCCGGATGCGGTTCGTCACACGGTGACGTCATGGCGAAATTGGACAGCTTCCCTTACCGTAGGCGCGCGTTTCGGCCCCGGCCGGCGCGCGGTGGATCCGCCCCCGCCGTGGCCGCGGCCGGCACCGAAGCCTCGGCCCCGAAGAAGGAGAGCGACGTCATGGCGCGGAACAAGCTGGGTGTGGCGATCGTGGGAACCGGTTTCGGGTGCATCACCCACCTGCCCGCCTTCCGGGACGCGGGCTTCGAGGTACGGGCACTGGTCGGCCGGGACCCGGTGCGTACCGCCGAGCGGGCCGAGCGCTTCGGGGTGCCGTACGCGTTCACCGACCTCGACGCGGCGCTCGCCCTGGACGGCGTGGACGCGGTGACCGTGGCCACGCCGCCGCACACGCACGCCGAGATCGTGCTCGCGGCGGTCGCGGCGGGCAAGCACGTGGTGTGCGAGAAGCCGTTCGCGAGCGACGCGAACGAGGCGGCGCGGATGTTGGCGGCGGCGCAGCAGGCCGGCGTCGTGCACATGCTGGGCACCGAGTTCCGCTGGCAGTCCTCGCAAGCCCTGCTCGCGCGGCTGATCGCGGCCGGCGCGATCGGCGAACCCCGGCTCGCCACCTGGTTGTTGCACATCCCGGTCCTGACCGGACCGGCCGCCGAGGTGCCCGCGTGGTGGGGTCGGGCCGAGGAGGGCGGCGGCTGGTTGGGGGCGCACGCCTCGCACTGGATCGACCAGATCCGGCACACGCTCGGCGAGTTCGCGGGCGTCAGCGCGGGCCTGCCACTGGTCGCGGACCGGCCGGGGCAGACCGCCGAGGACACCTTCAACGTCCGCTTCCGCACGGTGACCGGGGTCGAGGGCACGCTGCAAAGCTCCGCCGGGATCTACGGGCCGCCGCTGATGACCACGCGCGTGGCCGGCACCCACGGCACGGCCTGGGTCGAGTTCGACGACGTCTGGCTCGCCGACGCCTCCGGCGACCGCCGCGTGGAAACCCCCGCCGACCTGGTCAACCCGGACCCGATCGCGCCCCCGTCCGACCTGATGCACACCGCCTACGACCTGCTCCACTCGATGGGCATCGACCGCGCGCCGTACACCCGCCTCGCCGCCGCGTTCGCCGCCCTGATCGACGGCGACCCCGCCGCCGAGACCCCCCGGCACGCCACCTTCGCCGACGGCGTCGCCGGCCAACGCGTCCTCGACGCCATCCGCGCCTCCGCCGCCGCCGGCGGTCAGTGGGTCCCGTGCACCCGGTAGTCGAGGAATTCGGCGCGCCGGGCCGGGCCGTTGCCCCGGAAACGGCTCAGACGACCACGACTCGGCGCCCGCGCGTGTGGCCGGCTCGGCTGTCGATGTGCGCCGCCGCGGCCTCGGCGAGCGTGTAGGACTTCTCGACCGGGATGTGGAGCTTTCCCCGCGAGATGAGGTCGGTGGCCTCGGCGAGCGCGTCCGGCACGCTCCCGGCCGTGCCGGAGAACCGCACGCCGAACTCCGGCGCGCCGAGATCGGCGATGGAGACCACCTTCCGCGGGTCCCCGGTCAGCTCGACCAACTCGCGGATCACACCCGAGCCGGCCAGGTCCAGGGCCGCGTCGACCCGGCCGAGCCCGCGCACCCGCTCGACCCACCCCTCGCCGTACGTCGTGGCGAGGGCGCCCAGGCCACGCAGGTAGTCCTGGTTCGGGGCCCCGGCCGTGCCGATCACCGTGATGCCGCGGTCCCGGGCGATCTGTAGGACCGCCGATCCGACTCCCCCGGACGCACCGCTGACCAGCAGCGTCTGCCCGGGCTGCACGCCCACCTCACGGATGATGCGCAGCGCGGTCTCCACCACGGAGGGGTACCCCGCGGCCTCTTCGAACGTCAGGCCCTCGGGCATCCGCGCCCAGGCCGACAGCACGGCGAACTCGGCATAGGTGCTCGAACCTTCGCCGAACACGTGGTCGCCGACCTCGACCCCGTCGACGCCCTCGCCGACCTCGTCCACCACCCCGGCTGCGTCCAGCCCGACACCGGCGGGCAATTCGATCGGATGGGCCTTCAAAACCTGGCCTTCACGGACCCGCCAGTCGACGGGGTTCACACCCGCCGCCCGCACGGCTATGCGTACTTGGCCGGGGCCCGCGTGGGGCTCCTCGGCGTCTTCGAGGCGCAGCACGTCCGGACCGCCGAACTCGGCGAAGCTCACTTTCTTCATGCGTCGGACCGTAACACTAACGGTTAGCGTTTAACAACGGTTACGCATTCGCATCTGATAGCGTCAGGTCATGACCGTGCCGCCCGGACGCCGCGAACGCAAGAAGGCCGCGACCCGCCAGAAGATCGCCGACACCGCCCTGCGGCTCTTCCTGGAACGCGGGTACGACGCGGTGGGCATCCGGGACGTGGCCGCCGAGGCCGACGTGGCCGTCACCACGCTCTTCTCCCACTTCGCCTCGAAAGAGGCGCTGGTGTTCGAGCAGGACGAAGACTTCGAACAAGGTCTCATCCGGGCGGTCACCGGCCGGGCGCCGCACGAGCCGCTCATCCCCGCACTGCGCGGCGAGATCCGGGCCCTGGTGGACCATTGCACGGGGGACGGCGCCGCCCCGATCTGGCGCATGATCGACGAATCACCCGGCCTGCGGGAGTACGAGGAGTCGATGCGGCTGCGGCACGCGGAGTCGCTGGCAACGGCCATCGCCGCCGACCTCGACCTGCCGCGGACCACCACGGCCTGCCGGACGATCGCCAGGTTCGTGATCGACGCCTATTCACTGGCCCGCGAGGCGGCCGATCCGCAGGCCGCGGTGGACGAGATCTTCCGGATGATCGAGGCGTCCTGGGAGGTCGGCCGCCCCTCACCACGTGCGTGAGAAGCCGTTGCTGCGGATCGCCCCCTTCCGCTTTCCGGAATCCTTAATTCCGGAAAACGGAAATTCGATAACCCCACCCGGCCGGCCGGGGCCGAAACGGTCCGGTGTATCATCGGGAATTCCGGCATCGACGCGCGACACTTACACGTGTCAATGGAAAAACCTCGGTCTATTTCCGGTCGATCATCCGCCGGGCAAATATCCGACGCCGACTCCCGCTCATCCGCCCGAAAAGAATGCAATACGGGGCAGCGGGGTCCGGCATTTTCGCGCCGGCGCTCCATCGACCGGGAATACCGGCACCGGAACCGGCACAAACGGCCAAGGCCCGAGCCGGCCGAGCGATGGCCCGACAGCGGCCCGTCGGTGGCCGAATCCCATCACCTCGACCATCGGGTTGCTTGAGAGATCGATCCTCCCCGGCCATCCTCTGAGCCACCCGAACGCCAACCCCGGGTATGGCGACGGGCATCCCGACGGAGGCTGAAAATGATCAAGAAGATCGCCGGCGTACTCGCCGCGTGCGCGCTCCTGCTGCTCGCCATTCCACAGTCCGCGTCCGCCATGGTCATTCCGAATCATTTCTCGCGCATGCTCATCGGATCCAACTGGAAATGCCTGGATGCCGATGCCAACAACCTCAATACGAACGGCGCCACCGTCCAGCAGTGGCAGTGCATCGGCAATCCGGCCAACAGCACCACCCCGAACAATCAACTCTGGCTCGCCGTGCCGCAGAACAACGGCAGCGCGGCGTACAGCCTCGTGGTCGGCGGCACCGGGTTCAAGTGCCTGCAGGCGATGGGTACCGGAGAATTTTCCCCGGTCCGACTGTGGGACTGCAACGTCGGCACCTCCCAGGCATGGATCCCGATCAACGTCAACGCGTGGTTCAACCCGACCTCCGGACGGTGTCTGGAGGCCGACCCCAACCAGAACTACAACGGCGGTGCGATGTACATCGCGACCTGCCGGATCGCCGACAACAAGCCGGTCCTGAGCCAGACCTTCGGCTTCCTCGACTAACCCACCCGCGGTGCACGACACGGTGCGCATCGGCAACCCCGGTGCGCACCACACCCATCGCACCACGCGCGACAACGCACCGCAACGAGCCCCCCGAAACCGACCACCAGCCCCACTCGACCCCCGGAACGCCGCGACCCGCAGGGTCGATCAGCGCCTCCGCACCGATTCGTCGAAGTGGTCCAGCAGTGCGGCGACATACTCCTCCAGGCGCCCGGCCACGAGGGTCGAGGTCAGGTCGGGTCGACCCGCCTCGCGCCACGGGACGGCGATCTTCCCCGCGTCGGGGGCGTAGCCGAGCGCGTCGAGCAGGCGCCAGTACAGGTGGGCGGCGGGGTCCTCGGCGAGCCGACCGCCGGCCGCGGCATAGGCGGCGGCGAAGCTCATCCCGGCGGCCGGCCCGTGCAGCAGGGCCAGGGCGGTCGAGCAGTGCGCGACGTCCAGATCGGCCGGCCCCCATGAGGTCTCCACCCAGTCGACCACGCCGGTGACCCGGGTGTGCGCACCCTCGCCGGTGAAAAGCACGTTGCCCGGGTGGAAGTCGCGATGCAGGAAGCACCCACGATACGGCGGCGGTTCGCGCCGAATCAGGTCGATCGCACGCCGCCAGAGCTCGGGTCGCCCGGAATCCTCGGGTACGCGCACGCCCTCGGGGGCGGCCCACGCCTGATAGTCGCGAGGTCGATCGCGATCGTCGACCACGACCGCGTGCACGGCGACGAGTTGGCGGGCGAGCGGCCCGATCCGCTCGTCGGCACCGTCGTCGCCCAGCCGAATCCCGCCCGGGAGCAACGACATCAGCAGGGACGGATGATCGCAGTGCTCGCCACGCGGGTCCACGGCCAGGCACGTCGCGGCCGGAATGTCGGTGTCGGCAAGCAGCCCGAGGATCGTCGCCTCACGGTCCAGCAGGCCCTCCGCATGCGCCAGAAAGAACGGCTTCACGAACGACCGCAGCACCAGCGGCCGTTCACCCCCGGGCCCGACCACCCGCAATCGCCGCATCACCGAGGTCCAGCCCCCGATCAGCCGCTCGCCCCCCACCACCCGCTCCCCCGAGGCCAACCCCGCCTCGACCCACACCCGCGTCCGCTCCCACCCGACCTCGCCACCATCCACGTCGGCAGCGTATCCACACGAACCCACCACCAAGCCCCGCCGTCCAGCCCCACGGGCCGGCGTCGATACCGCGTTCGCACCGGGCAACGGACCGGGGCCGGGGGCAGTCGGTGGTCGTGGCGGTTGGGCGGTCAGGTGGGGTGGGGGGTCGGGCGGAGGTCGAGGCGGCGGAGGAGTTGGGCGTTGAGGGCCACGACGACGGTGGACAGGCTCATCAGGATGGCGCCGACTTCCATCGGCAGGACCACGCCCGCCCAGGCCAGGACGCCCGCGGCCAGCGGCACCGTGACGATGTTGTAGCCCGCGGCCCAGGCCAGGTTCTGTCGCATCTTGCGGTAGACGGCCGTGGACAGGCGACGGACCCCCAACACCGCGCGCGGGTCGTCCGAGGCCAGCACCACGCCCGCCGACTGGACGGCGACGTCGGTACCCGCGCCGATCGCGATGCCGACGTCGGCGCGGGCCAACGCCGGAGCATCGTTGACGCCGTCGCCGACCATGGCCACCCGCAGGCCGCGGGACTGGAGTTCGGCGACCTTGGCGTCCTTGTCGCCGGGCAGTACCTCGGCGAAGATCTCGTCCACCCCGAGGTCGCGCCCGACCCACTCGGCCACCTGCCGGGCGTCCCCGGTGAGCATCCCGACGCGCACCCCCGCCGCGTGCAACTCGTGGACCGCGGAGCGGGATTCGGGACGAATCTCGTCCTCCAGCGTGAGTGCCCCGGCGACCTCGTCGTCGGCCAGCACGTACAGCACCGCCGCGCCGTGTCCGACCCAGTCCCCGACCGCCGCCGACAGCCCCTCGGGCACTCGGACGCCCGCCTCGCGCAACAGCGCCGGCCCGCCGACCCGCACCCGGGTGCCGGCCACATCCGCCTCGACGCCCCGGCCCGTCATCGATCGGAACCCGCTCGCCGCGACCGGCCTGCCGCGCTCCTCGGCCGCCCGCACGATCGCCCGGGCCAGCGGGTGTTCGCTCTCCCGCTCGGCCGCGCCCGCGAGCAGCAGCACCCTCGTCTCGTCCCGGCCGGGCGCCGCCGCGACACCGGTCACCGCCGGCGCGCCGCGCGTGAGGGTGCCGGTCTTGTCGAACAGCACGACGTCGACGTTGCGCATCCGCTCCAGCGCGATGCGATCCTTGATCAGGATGCCCTGTCGCGCGGACAACTCCGTCGAGATCGCGATCACCAGCGGGATGGCCAGCCCGAGCGCGTGCGGGCAGGCGATCACCAGGACCGTGACGGTCCGTTCGATCGCCGATCCGCCCTCGCCGAGCAGGGACCACACCACCAGGGTCAGGACCGCGGCGCCGGCCGCGTAGTAGAACAGCAGCGCCGCCGCCCGGTCCGCCAACGCCTGGGCCCGGGAGCGGGATTGTTGCGCCTCGCCGACCAGCCGCCGGATGCCCGCGAGTTGGGTGCCCTCCCCGGTCGCGGTCACCGTCACCCGCACTGCGCTGTCCACCGCGACCGTGCCGGCCACGACGGTGGCACCCGTGCCGCGCGCCACCGGTCGGGACTCGCCGGTGATCATCGACTCGTCGAACTCGGCCGCACCGTCCGTGATCGTGCCGTCCGCCGGGACACGTGCCCCGGAACGCACCAGGACGGTATCGCCGGTCGCCAACGCGGCCACCGGGATCTGCTCGAACCCGCCGTCCGGACGCACCCGTTCCGCCTCGTCCGGAAGCAGCGCGGCGAGTGCGTCCAGCGCCCCCGAGGCGGCGCCGAGGGCACGCATCTCCAGCCAGTGGCCGAGCAGCATGATGTCGACCAGCAGGACCAGTTCCCACCAGAAGTCCAGTTCCTGCGACGCGAGTTCGAGGGTGGATGCCCACGAGGCGACGAACGCGACGGTGATCGCCATCGCGATCAGCGTCATCATCCCCGGTTGCCGCGCGGCCAGTTCGTCGCGTGCGCCGGTCAGGAACGGCCACCCGCCGTAACCGAACACGAGTGTGCCGAGCAGCGGCGGGATCCAGGACGAGCCCGTGAACGACGGCTCGTGATAGCCGAGCAGGTCCGCGAGCATCGGACTCAGCACGAGCACCGGGACGGAGAGCAGCAGGCTCAGCACGAACCTGTCGCGGAACATCTCGGCGTGACCGGCGTGACCTTGGTGCTCGCCATGCCCGCCATGCCCGCCATGCCCACCGTGCCTGCCGTGACCTGCATGGTCACCGCGCCCTGCCCGCCCGGCGGCCTCCGCGGAGCCCTCGTGCCCGGCATGATCCGGGCGATCCGAATGATCCGTACCGCCCGCCGGCTCCGGATGGCCCGAGTGTTCGTCCCGCCCGATCCGGCCGTGCTCCATCCCGTTCCCTTCCTCGTCCGCCGTCGACTCTTCATCTATACCACCCAGGGGTATGGATAACCTTCGATCGACCCGCGCTCATTCCTTGCGATTCCGGCAGAACCATCCGCATCTCGGGCCGGCGGCGGTATAACCAGAGACCATCCCCCTCTCCTCCGGGAGGCCAAAATGGTGCGTCAGCCACGATCCCGCAGCGTCGACTGGCTGTGGTGGGCGACCTCGTCGGGCGAACTGCAACCCTTCCTGGACCATCCGGATCACGATCAGCAGGAGATAGCCCGGGAGAAGTCGGCGGTCGCGGTGCAACTTGCCCGCCTCGGTGACCCACTCGTGGACTGTCTCGCGGCAATCGCCCCGGACGTCCTCGCCGACGCCCTGTGGCGATTGCCCAACCCCACCCGGACCGACACCCTGCGCGCGTTGCGCGTACCGCCCGCCCGCCGACCGACTCCCGCGATCGCCGAACACGCGCTCAAGCGGCTGCGCAAGCAGACCCCGAGCGTGCGCGGCTACACCGCGCAGGTGGTCACCCTGCCCGTGTTGCGCGTGCTGCTGCCCGCGACTTTGGACACCGACTCGGGCGCGCTGGACGGCGAGATCCTGGAAAGCCTGAAGGCCACGACCTTCCCGCCCGATCTGATCCGGCTCACCGCGGTCGCCGACTGGGGATTCAGTTGCCAGGCCGCCGCGCTGCTGCGGCTCGCGCTGACCGAGGCCGACCTCGCCCTGCCCGGCTGGCCCGCCGACATCATCACGGACGTGGTGGCCGCATGTCGCCGATTCGAGGCGTTCTGCCGGGACCGGATGTGCGGCGCCGGCGAGCCCCCGTCGCCGCTGCGCTCGCTCGACGACGCCCTCGGCCGGGCCCGGGCCGCCGCCGACGCGGTGACCGCGGCAGTCGCCGCCGGCCGCGCTCCGGAGGAGGCCGACCTGACCATGCTCGGCCTCGTCGGCCCGGCCGTGGCCGAGGCACGCGCGGCGGTCGGCGCGCTGGTCGAGGTCGAACCGGACACCCTGCCCGAGGACCGGCCGGGGCTGGCCGACGCGATCACCGCACACGAGACCGCGGTGCATGCCCGCGAACTGGCCGGCGTGGACCGCTTCCGGCACCTCGACGGCCCGCCGGCGCACGCCACCGCGATCGGCGAACTCCGCGAGCTGGCCGCCGACCTGAGCACCCGTCACGAGAACTGGGAACCGGCCGACCGCCGCCGGGTACTGGCCCTGGCCGACCTCGGCGGGCTGATCGACGCGATCGCGGCCGACCGGGACGACGGGGTGGACGAGTTGGCCGAGACGATCCGCCCGCACCTACCGGACCCGACGATCGTCAACGCCGCGTTACGTGGCCGGCTGTCCTGGGACGAGGCGCCGACCTCGTCCGCCGCGGCGGACGCGGCGACCGCGCCCGAGGACTCGGCACGGGCGACGTCCCCCGGAGCCGACTCGGACGCGGCCCCGGGCTCCGATACCGACACCGGCCCGACCCCGGCGCCCGACACGCGGCCCGCCGACGCCGACGAGGCATCGGCTGCGGAAGAAGACGGCCCCACGGAGGACGACGACCCGGGGAAGGCCACGCCAAACCACGCGGACGCCGAAGACTCCACGGACTCCACGAAGGCCGCCGCCGAGGAGCGCACTCCCGAGGCACCGGCCGATCCCGAGCCCGCGGCGCTGATCGGCGAGTTGATCGGCCGGGGCGACTACGCCTCGGCGGCACAGGCCATGTCGCCCGACGCGCCGGAACGCATATCCGCGCTGCGCGCCCTGGCCTATGCCGACGGCGCACGCTCGGACACCGGCGCCGTCGCCGTGTCGCTGCGCGAGGAACTCGACGAGATGGCGATGGGCGAGCCCAGCCACGACCGGGCGACCCAACTGCTGACGGTCGCCGCCGCGGCGCGCGCCGCCGTACTGTGCGGGCACAGCACGTACGGCCTGCTCCAGGAGGCCGCCGCCGGCCTGGGCGACCTGCCCGCGGTGGCCGGCCTGGCGCGCCACATCGCCACCGGCTCCGCGCAGGGGCTGCTCGGCGGCACCCGCAACCTCGGTGCGCTCGAGGCGCTCGCCGAGGCCGAGGCGGGCGCCGCGACGTGTGCGGCGGACGCCGCCGAGGCACTGCTGCACCCGCGCCACCTGCGCTTCCCACGGGCCACCTCGATCGCCCAACTGTGGTGGCGGCCCGAGGACGGCCTGCTCGGCCGACTGCTGCGACTGGCCGCCGGCAACGAGCGTCGCGATCTGGACGAGGTCGCCGAGGCGCTGCGCCGACTCAACAAGCACCACGAGTTGGAGAACCGACTCTCCGCGATCGACGAGGAGTTCCGCAACGGCAAGGGCCACCGCCTGGAAGGACCGGCCAGGCGTCGACTGCTCGAATACGCCCGCGAGTCGCTGGGCACCGTGAGCCGCTGGGTGGACGCCATGCGCCGGGTCGCCGAAACCGAGGCGGAGGCCGAGTCCTGGATCGCCGGTCCGCTGACCGACCTGCGGCACACCCTGCTGGCCGACCGCCCCGAAGCCGAACGCGAACTCGCCGAGCTCGCCGCCCACACCGGCGATCCCCTCACCGCCGGCGCCGCCCGAGCCGCCGCCGCGAGCCTGTCCGCAACCCTGGACCTCCTCGACGGCCACCTTCTGACCGGCCCCGAACCCACCCCCGAAGCCCTCATCGCCAACACCCCGGACCCGAACCCCGACAACACCTGACCCACACCGCGCCACGCCGTACGGCGGCGCTGATCGGCGGACCGCGAAAAGCACGAAACACAACGACACGACGCGGTGTGCGCGGCGGACGGAAGGAGGCGGCGCGGACCGCGCGGCGGGGCGGGGCGGGCCGATCCGGCGCGCGGCACGGCACCGGCAGCCGGCGGCCCGGATCGCCGAGGCGGCGGCGGCCCCGGACACAGCGTGGCGTGGTGCGCGTGCGCCCGGCCGTGCACCGCGATCGGCCCGACCCGGCCCGATCGTCGGTCGGCGGCGACCATCGGTTCGAGCACCCGGGTGGCCGGGTCACGGCCGTGGCGGGCGCTCTACGGGACCTCTTCCTCCGGGATGATGTGCATCGCCGCCTCCTCGGCCCCCGCCGCGCCGCCGTCGATGCCGACGTCGTGGGCGATCGCCTCGGATTCGGTGTCCTCGTGTGCGCCCTCGTCGTCGGCGACCAGCCGGCCGGCCCGCGGGTCGGGGCCGCCCTCCCACTCGTCGGAGATCACATCGTCGTAGGCGACGTCCGGCTCCTCCTCGGCCAACAACTGGTCGAGCGACTCGCCCCGTCGCTCCTCCTCCGGCGTGTTGCCGTATCGCTCGGCCGCCGACCAGCGGTCCGGCGGCACGATCCCGGTGTCCAGCGGGTCGTACGACAGGTCGTCGGTCGACAGCGTGTCCTCGGGGCCGAGCACACCGTCGTCGCCCGGCGTGTCCGGGGAGTCTTCGGTCGGGTCCGAAGTGTCGTCGCTCATCGCCTGCCGCCTTCCGCTGAAGTGCAAGTGCTCGTGTCGTGCGTCCAGGGCTCGACCCTGTGCCTCGCGACCCGAGTGACTCTGCCCAGCGCCGGCCGGTTCATTCGGAGCCGTCCGGCGGCCTTCCCACCTGGCAGCATGTCCGGGTGCCGGACAAACGAGTACCCGTCGCCGCCGCCCTGACCTGCCTGCTGATCGCCGCGACCGCATGCGGCGCCGGTCACGACGAGCCCGACCGGATCAAGGGCAACCGCACCGCGGAGCCGACCGAGGTCGCCGACGTCCGCCCCGAGCCCGCCGTGACCGTCGACTGCCTGCACACGATCGGCACATACCCCGCACCCACGAGCGCGAGCACCGTGTTCCTCGGCGACGTCGCATTGGAGACCGGTCGCAGGCTCCAGACCGCCGAGGCAGGCACCGGTGACCGGCACCCACTGTTCGCCAAGGCCGGCCTGATGGTGCGCAACGGCGCGGCGGTCGACATCGAGGTGCTGCCGGCCGCCGGCAACGGCACGTCCATCGGTTGGGGCAACGGCCTGCCCTCCGCGAGCTCCGTCCGCGTACCGGGCTGCACCACCGGCTCCACCGAGGACTCCTGGGCGGCCTTCCCCGGCGGCTACCACGTGGACCGGCCCGGCTGCGTCACGCTGGTCGTGCGCTCGCGCGGGTTGCAGACGAAAGTGCACATCCCGGTGGGTGCCGACTGCTGACCCGAGTACTCGGCCGACCCACCCGCGGCGCATCCGACCGGTTGGAGACGCGACCCCCGCCGCTGGGCGCACGGCCGGCGAAACCGCTCGTTCCGTCGGTGTAGACACCTCCACCCGTCTCATGCCTGAGGCTGATTTTTCCTGACGGATTTGGACGATCTTTGATCGCCGGCGCAGGGTGGGTCCAGGGGGCCAGGGAAGGAAGACCCGGTCCTACAGGGCCGGGGAGGGAGCGGACGGAATGCACGAGGCGCAGACACGCGAGACCAGCCGCCACGATTGGCAGACGCTGCACACCGGTACCCGGGAATCGGCGGCCCGGGCGCTGCGCGCGGATCTGGTCCACGCCGGCGTGGCCGAGGCCGACCTGAGCCGACGGGTGACCGAGGCCTGGGCCGGGTCCGTGGTGACCGTGCCGAGCACCGGCCGGCAGTTCCGGGTCACCCGGGTCGGCGTCCCCGCGCCGACCATCTCGATCACCGAACCGCAACGCACCGACGCGGAACAGGCCCTGCTCAACCGCTGACCGGGCCCGACCGCATCAGTCGCCACGAACCGGGGCGACTCGACCCGCCGAACGAACCACCCGCCCGCGGGCGTCGAAGCCGGGCGAGGCGGGACCTTCCACCGACCCCCCGCGCCGTGCTGTGCTGTCGGCCATGGTCGACGAAACCACATACCCCACGGTTCCGCACCGGCACCGAGGCGTCCCCGCCCACGAGGCGGAAGCCCGCAGCCGAGCCTTCCACGACGTGATGGCCCAGCGCCGCACCGTCCGCGACTTCTCCTCCCGGCCGATCCCCGACAACGTGGTCGACTGGGCGATCCGTACCGCCGGCACCGCGCCCAGCGGCGCCAACGTGCAGCCCTGGCGCTTCGTCGTGCTCAGCGACCCCGAGCGCAAACGACACCTGCGCGAGGCCGCCGAGAAGGAGGAGCGCGAGTTCTACGAGCACCGCGCGTCCGCCGAATGGCTCGAAGCCCTCGCGCCGATCGGCACCGACTGGCGCAAGCCCTTCCTGGAGGAGGCGCCGGTCGTGATCGTCGTGTTCGAGGTGCACAAGGGCCCGGACTCGCCCCGCCCGTACTACACCAAGGAGTCGGTCGGCATCGCCGTCGGCCTCCTGCTCGCCTCGCTGCACCAGGCCGGCCTGGCCACGCTGACCCACACGCCGAGTCCGATGCGCTTCCTCAACGAGGTGTGCGACCGCCCGCAGGAGGAGCGCGCCGCCTACGTCATCCCGGTCGGCTACCCGGCCGAGGACGCACGGGTCCCCGACATCCGGCGCAAGCCACTGGAGCAGGTCGTCATCCGGCTCTGAACGCACCGCCACGAACGCCGGACGGGCGGACACACGACGCCCGTCCGGCACCGAGGGCCGGCTCGCGCCACCCGAACACCTGCGCCGAAGCCCTTCCCTCTGCGATCCTGAACCGGCACGTCCGGATCCGCATCAGCCGTACGTACGGGGGGCGTTGATGAGTGTCGTCGCCGGAAAGATCATCGACGAGTCGATCGTGATCGCCGCCGATTCCCAGGTGACCTGGGGTCAGGCCAAGACCGAGGGCACCAAGCTGTACAAGATCGGCGAGGGCCTGATCTTCGGCGGTGCCGGACTGCTGCGCGACATCAACCTGATGCGCCTGTTCCTGGACACGCACACACCCGCGTCCGCCGAGGAACGCGACATCCTGGAGTTCTACGCCGAGTTCGTCGAGTGGGGCAAACGCAAGCTGTCCAGCTTCGAGCCCAAGTCGGAGTTCATGTTCGCGTTCGACGGCAAGCTGTTCGAGACGAGCAACGACTTCGACGTCTTCTACTACGACTACGGCGCGATCGGCTCCGGGTGGGAGTACGCACGTGCCGCGCTGCACCTGGGGCACACCCCCACCCAGGCGGTCGGCGTCGCGTGCGACCTGACCATCTTCTGCATGCCGCCGGTCACCGAGTACCGCATACCGCGCCATCCGCAGCCGTCGCCGGGCCGTGATCACGAAGCCATCTGAAAGCGCTCCTTCGTCGGGCCCGCCGCAATCCGGAGCTAACCCTGTGTTTACGTGGACTCTCGTAAGCTCTCTGGTATGTCCGAACAGCCCATTCCGGCGGACCTGATCGCGTTGCAGCGGGCCCGGGACGCCGCCTACGAGGCCATCGCCCGGCACGCGGGGCAGCTGACCGAAGAGGAGCATGCCCGGCTGTGGGCCCGAGCCCGCGACGCGGTCGAGGCGCTGCACGCACACCCGGCGATGACCGCCGGCGGCGACCGCGCCGACCTGGTGACCCGCCTGCGTATGGCCGCCCAGGCCGCCTGAGCGAGACGCCGAGGCCCCACGGCCCCAACGCGGCGCCGCCGACCCGGCTCGGCCCGGCCGGCCCTTCGACGACCGATGTCGCGCGCCCGACACAAAGCGTCCGATATCGGCGGACTTGACCAGAAAACACCCCGGGGCGAAGCCGTCGAGCCCACCTGAAGGCGCGCCGAAAGCGGCTGATCCGCCTCGCACCGAAAACGCCGCACCCGCCCCCGCGCCGAAAACGCCGCCGGCCGCGGCACGAACCCCGAAGGGTCCGCACCACGGCCGGCGGTGAAGCGCAGGAGAGAGCCGGCGGCTCAGATCCCCGCGGCAGCCTTGAGCGCGTCCACCCGGTCGGTCCGCTCCCACGTGAAGTCGGGCAGGTCCCGGCCGAAGTGGCCGTACGCCGCGGTCTGCGCGTAGATCGGGCGGAGCAGGTCCAGGTCCCGGATGATCGCGGCCGGGCGCAGGTCGAACACGGTGCCCACGGCGGCCTGGATGGTCTCCACCGGCACCGCCTCGGTGCCGAACGTCTCCACGAACAGGCCGACCGGCGCGGCCTTGCCGATCGCGTACGCGACCTGCACCTCGCACCGGCGGGCGAGCCCGGCGGCCACCACGTTCTTGGCCACCCAGCGCATCGCGTACGCGGCGGAGCGGTCCACCTTCGACGGGTCCTTGCCGGAGAACGCGCCGCCACCGTGCCGGGCCATGCCGCCGTAGGTGTCGATGATGATCTTGCGACCGGTCAACCCGGCGTCGCCCATCGGGCCGCCGATCTCGAACCGGCCGGTCGGGTTGACCAGGAGACGGTAACCCTCGGTCTCGATGCCCAGGCCGGCCAGCTCCGGCTCCACCACGTACTCGCGGATGTCCGGTGCGAGCAGCGAGTCCAGGTCGATGTCGGCCGCGTGCTGCGAGGAGACCACGACCGTGTCGAGGCGGATCGGACGGTCGCCGTCGTACTCGATGGTGACCTGGGTCTTTCCGTCCGGGCGCAGGTAAGGGATGGTGCCGTTCTTGCGTACGTCCGCCAGGCGCTTGGCCAGCCGGTGGGCGAGCGTGATCGGCAGCGGCATCAGCTCGGGCGTGTCGTCGCACGCGTAGCCGAACATCAGGCCCTGGTCGCCCGCACCCTGGCGGTCCAGCTCGTCCTCGTCACCGTCGACCCGGTTCTCGTACGCCGTGTCGACGCCCTGCGCGATGTCGGCCGACTGCGCGCCGATGGACACCGAGACGCCACACGAGGCACCGTCGAAGCCCTTCTTCGAGCTGTCGTAGCCGATCTCCAGGACCCGCTCGCGCACGATCGTGGGGATGTCGGCGTAGCCCTGGGTCGTGACCTCGCCGGCCACGTGCACCTGCCCGGTCGTGATCAGCGTCTCGACGGCGACCCGACTCTTGGGGTCTTCCTTGAGGAGCGCATCCAGGATGGAATCGCTGATCTGGTCGGCGATCTTGTCCGGGTGACCTTCGGTCACGGACTCGGAGGTGAACAGACGGCGGGACACATCGCTCCCTGGGGTTGCAGCGGCTGCTGGCTGGCAGGTGGACCCGGACCGTCGGGACAGGTCGGGACGGGCGGGTCCACCGAATACTGGGGCCGAGTTTATCCCCCCGACCCCCGCCGGGGGACGGGGTGTCCCAAGACATGGACGGCGTGGCGTTGCTCACTTTGTGTGAACCTGCCGCGATCGGGCGTTCGAATCGACCGACGAATCAGTCGAAACGGGGCACCGGAATCAGGCGAAACGAGGCACGACGAGATCCCACACCACGTCCGCCAGGTCCTCCTTCGGACCGTGCGGAACCGGGGTTTCGCTCCCGTCGGCGGCCAGCACGATCGCCTCGTTCACGTCGGTGCCGAAGGTCAGTTCCTCGCCCACCCGGTTGACCACGAGCAGGTCGCAGCCCTTGCGGGCGAGCTTGGCGCGGCCGTTCTCGAGCACGTTGTCGGTCTCCGCGGCGAAGCCGACCACGACCTGGCCGGGCCGGAGCCGGTCGCGGGCCAGTTCGGCGAGGATGTCCGGGTTCTTGACCAGCGCGATCGGCTCCGGTTCCGCGTCGGTCTTCTTGATCTTGCCGTCGACCCGGGTCGCCGGGCGGAAGTCCGCGACGGCCGCGGCCATCACCACGCAGTCCGCGTTCTCCGCCGCCTTGACCACCGCCTCGCGCAGCTCCAGCGCGGTGCCCACGTGCAGCACGTCGGCCCCGGCCGGGTCCGGCAGGCCGGTGTTGGCCTCGATCAGGGTGACCCGGGCGCCCCGGGCGATCGCGGTGCGGGCGAGCGCGTAGCCCTGCTTGCCGGACGAGCGGTTGCCGAGGAAGCGGACCGGGTCCAGCGGCTCGCGGGTGCCGCCGGCGGTGACCACCACGTGCCGGCCGGCCAGATCCGGCACGGTCACCCCGCGTACGAGGGTGCGCCGGACCACCTGGAAGATCTGCTCCGGGTCGGGCAGCCGGCCCTTGCCGGTGTCCTTGCCGGTCAGCCGACCCACCGCCGGCTCGATCACGATCGCGCCGCGGCGGCGCAGCGTCGCGACGTTCTCCACCGTGGCCGGGTGCTCCCACATCTCGGTGTGCATGGCCGGGGCGAAGATCACCGGACATCGCGCGGTGAGCAGTGTGTTGGTGAGCAGGTCGTCGGCGAGTCCGTGGGCGGCCTTGGCGAGCATGTCGGCGGTCGCCGGGGCGACCACGACGACGTCCGCGTTCTGGCCGATCCGTACGTGCGGGACCTCGTGCACCGCGTCCCACACCCCGGTGGCCACCGGTTGCCCGGACAGCGCCGACCACGTGGCCGCGCCGACGAAGTTGAGTGCGGACGCGGTCGGCACGACCCGCACCTCGTGCCCGGACTCGGTCAACGTGCGCAGCAGTTCGCACGCCTTGTACGCGGCGATGCCGCCGGCGACGCCGAGCACGACACGGGGTCGGGATCCGGTACTCATCGCTGCTCCTGGTCCTCGTGGCGACCGGCCCGTGTTCCGACCGGCACGGCGAGCCTACGACACCGTCCGCGACGGCTCGATCTCGTGTCGGCCGGGCGCTCGTTGCCGACGGCCCGGCTGCGCCGTCGTCGCCGGCGACCTGACCGGGCCGCCGCTGCGGGCGGGATCTGAGTACGAGTACGGATGTCCCCTCCCGCCCGCGCTGCCAGCATCGGGAGCCGGGAGTCCATCGGGGGAGATGACGTCGATGTTGAACGAGTGGCTGCTGGACGACGCGACGCGGTGTCCGGGCTGTGCGCAGCAACTCCGCATGCCGCGCACCGAGCGCTGCCACGGGTGCGCGATCCGACTGACCGGCCCGCAGGCCGACCGGTTGTGGCAGATCGGCGTATCGGCGGCTCGGCTTCTGCGGCAGCGCGAGGCTCTGCTCGAGCACATGCGCGTGGAGGCGCGCCAAGCGCTCACCCGCCCGGCCGTGCCACCGCCGGCCCCGACGCCGACGGCCGCCCCCGCGGCGGCTCCGGCACCGGTGCCGGCGACCGCGTCCGCTCCCGCCCGCCCGCCGGCCGCCCGGGTTCGCGAGATGGCCGAGGTCGGGCGGCGTCGGGTCGCCCGGATCGTGCTGGGCGCGGGCGTGCTGCTCGTGGTGCTGGCCGCGGTCGTGTTCGTCGCGGTCACCTGGAACCGCACCGGCACCGGCGGCCGGGCCCTGGTGATGGCGCTCGCGCTGGTGTTGTGCGCGGCGGGCACCACGCTCGCCGAGCGGCGCGAACTGCCCGCCACCGCCGAGGCGATGGCCGCGCTCACGGTCGCCATGGGCCTGCTCGACGGCTACGCGGCGTGGGCCGCCGACCTGGCCGGCGTGCGCGACGGAAGCGCGATGCTGGTCGGCGCGGCCACCCTGCTCGCGGTCGGTGGCGCGGCGGCGCTGGGCTCGGTGGTGGCGCCGCTGCGGGCATTGCGGATCTCGGCGGCGCTGCTGCTCCAGGGTCCGCTGCCGCTGGTGATCGCCTGGTTCGGGGTGGGCCGCGCATCGCTGCTGCCGCTCGCGATCGGGCTCGGCCTCCAGGCGGCCGTGGACGTCGTGCTGCTGCGCCGGATCTACGCCGAGGCCGCGCGCGGGTTGCGGATCGTCGCCGAGGTCGGCGTGCTCTGCTACTGGCTGACCGCGGTCGTCCTGACCTTCGCCGAGGGCGCGAGCGGCGCGTCGGCGGGCACCATGCTCGCCCTCGCCGCGATCGCCGGCGGGATCGCGTTCGTCCTGCGCCGGGCTCCCGTGGTGCGGCACCTGGCGTCCGCAAGCGCGATGGCGGGCTCGCTCGCGGCCACGGCCCTGCTGCTCGCCACCCGGCCCGCGGGCGAGGAGTCGGATCTGCCGATCGCCTGGGCGGGCGTGGGCCTGCTGCTGGTGGTCCTGGTCGCGATGGCACCGCTGTTCGCGGTGCCGCGCGGCTTCCGGGCCGGGCCGCTCGCGGTCCTCGTGCCGCTGACGGTGGCGCCCGCGTTCTGGGTGGTCGCGACGCCCGCGGTGGCGCTGGCCGGTCCGCTGTCCTGGCCCCGGCGGGCCTGGAGCCTGGGCTCGGCCGATACCGGCAGCCGGGACGCGATCATGGCGGGCTCCGACTGGGACTTCGGCCTGGCGCCGCTCGTGCTGCTGCCGGCGGCGGCGCTCGTCGCGCTGACCGGCGTCACCCTGCTGCGCGGCCGACCGGGACGTACGCCCGTCCTGGTGACCGCCGCGGTCGCCGCCGAGGGGCTGTTCGTGGTGCTGCCGCCGGCCCTGGATCTACCGCTGTGGGCGGCACTCGGCTGGCACCTGGTGGCGGCCGTCGGCTGGGGCTGCGCCTGGCGGGTACGGCCGTGGTTGCCGCTCCTCGGTCCGGCGCACGGCGCGCTGGCCCTGGCGTGGGCGACGGCGCACCCGCTGACCTCGATCGTGGTCTGGGCGATCGCAGCAGCGGGCCTGACCATCACCGCCGTCCTGTCGCCGGGACGTCCCGCGTCCGCGCCGAACTCGGCAACCGCCCCGGGGCACACCACGACGGCCGACGCTCACGTGCCGGTACAAAACACCGCCGATGCCTCCGAATCGGTCGAAGAGTCGATCGCCCCGCCGATCAGGAAGGTCGCCGCAGCTCCCGGCGGCCTGACCGACAAGACCACGAGTGCCCCGGACGACCGGGGCGGCTCGACCCCCCGACCGCACGACGCCGACACCGAGGGCGACACCGACTCCGACGCCGATGCCGGCACCGACGACGACGCGACCGACCACCCGGAGCGCCCCACTCCGCTCCCACTTCCCCACCTGATCCGATCGCGCGCAGCCGCACTCGCGCTCGCCCTCGCCGGCGTCGACGTGGCGATGACCGCGGCGCACGCGGGTGCCTCGACGACGATGGTCGGGTTCGTCCCGGCCCTGCTCTTCGCCCTGGTCACCCTGATCGCCCTGGCGCTGCGCCCCACCGCCCCGACCACCCGCGCCCTGACCCTGGTCGGCGCCACCGGCTGGGCGGTCGGCAGCCTTGCCACGGCCGGTGACACCCCGGTCCCGCTCGCCGTGACCCTCGCCGCGGCCCTGACGGTGAGCCTGGTAGGCACCGTCCGCGACCTGCCCGGCATCCGGCCGGCGTGGGCCGGGGCAGCCGCCCTGTGGTGGGTGGGCACCGTCGCGGCCGGCGCGCACGCCTTCGGTGCGGATCGGCCCGGCACCGTGCTCGCCGCCGTGATCGCCGCGGCCCTGCTGTTCCCGCTCGCCATCGCCTGCGCCGGCCGGCCCGGCATGGCCGTCGCGCTGGAGGGCACGGGGGCCGCAACCCTGCTCGGCACACTTCTGGTCGGCCGGGAGACCTCGCCCGTCGTATTCGCGATCGCGGCGGCGGCCACCCTGTGCGGCGCGTTGTTCGGCCGCACGATGTTGCGACCCGGGTGGGCGCCCGCGACCGCGGTGCTGCTGTACGCCACGACGGCGGCCACGCTGTACCGGCTCGACGTCGGCGTGTCCGGCCAGGCGGTGGCCGGCGCGTGTGCGGCGGCGATCCTGCTGGTGGTCGCCACGTACCTGCACGACCTGCCGATGGCCGCGATCATGATCGAAGCGGTCGCCGTATTCGCGGCGGCCGTCTCGATCGCCCGGTCCGACGGCCTGCTACCGGTCGCACTCGCCGTCGTCACCGCCGGCACGCTGCACAGCGCGCTTCGCGGGCACGGCGAGACCCGGCCGGTCTGGGCGCCCGCCACCGTCGTGCTGTGCACCGCGACGGTGGCGGCGACGCTGTACCGCCTCGACGCGACGGACACCGTGTCCGCGTTGGCCGCGGTCGGCACGGCCGCCCTGTCGTACATCGCCGTCGCCCGACTCCCCCGCCCCGCCCCGGCGGCCACACTCGCCGCCGCGGCGTGCGTGCTCGTCGCCGGCACCGCAACCGCCGCCGTGGCTCCCGAACAGATCTGGCTCGTCCTGGCCTGGGCCGGCGTCGCCGCGGCGACCACCCCGGCCGGACCGCTGCGCACGCCGGCCCGACTCGCCGCCCTGCCGCTGCTGTTCGCCGCGTACTGGCTCCGGCTGGCGTTGTCCGACGTCACCCACCCGGAGGCGTACACGATCCCACTCGGCCTGGTCCTGCTGGTCGAGGGCATGCTCCGCCGGCGGGCCCACCCGGACACCGACTCGTGGGCCGCGTACGGCGGGCCGCTCGCGGTGCTGCTGCTGCCCTCGCTCCCGCTCGCGGTGAGCCAGGGCGAGCCGATCCGGCCGAGCCTGCTGGGCGCGGCGGCGATCGTCACGCTCCTGGTCGGTGCCCGCTTCCGGCTCCAGGCGCCGCTGTTCCTGGGCGCGACGGTGCTGGCCACGGTCGGGCTGGTGCACCTGCTGCCGCACCTGGCCCCGGTCTACGACGCGGTGCCGCGCTGGGCCGTCCTCGGCACGGCGGGTCTGCTCCTGATCGTGATCGGCGCCGGCTACGAACGCCGCCTGCGCGACCTCAAGCGCCTGCGCCGCGCGGTCGGACGACTCGGCTAGAACCACCCCGGCACACCGCATACCGAAGCATCCACAACAACCGGGTCAACCGAAATCGACCGGAACAACCCGCATGATCCGAGCAATTCGAGGAGCCCTGACAAGCCCGAACAACCCGAGCAACCCGAACAACCGCCGACTCTCCCGGCGCGGTCGGTCGAAAGCCCACCGCGCCGACCGGCAGCCCGCCGACCCGCCCCCGCCTCAGGTGAGCGCCCGCAGCTCGTCCAGCACCTCCGACACGCACGCCGGGTCGGCCCGATAGGGCAGGTAGAACCCCAGACGGTCGGCGACCCCGTGGGCGCGCGCGGCCAGCTGGGCCGCGACGTCCTTGGGTTCGCCGATCGCCACCACCCGGCCGAGCAGCGTGTCGTCGATCGCGTGCGGGATGTCCGGCCATCGGCCCGCCCGGATCAGCGCGTGCAACTCGGCCTGCAACGGCCCGTAGCCCTCCACGTCGAGCACCGGCCGATAGGCGGGCGTGGAGGCGTAGAACGCGACCATCGCCCTGGCCCCCTTGAGCGCGGCGCGCATCTCCTCCTCGGTCCGCCCGGCGGCGACGATCACGTCGAGCATCACCGAGAACCGATCCCGGGTGCGTTCGGAGAGCACCAGGCCGTCGGTCACCGCGTCGGTGACCGGGCCGCGCACGAACAAGTCGGTGTTGAGCGGGTGGACCAGCAGCCCGTCCGCGTGCTCGGCGACCATGGTGATCATCCGCCGGCCCACCCCGCCCGCGAGCAGCGGCGGCAGCCCGTACGGGTTCGGTCCCGGGCGCAGCGTCGGCGGCATCAGGGTGAGGTCGAAGAACTCGCCGTGGAAGTCCAGCGGCGTCTCCCGCTGCCAGCAGGTGAGCACCGCGCGGACCGCGCGCAGCGTCTCGGCCATCCGGGCCACCGGACGCGACCACGTGGCGCCGTACCGGCGTTCGATGTGGGCCTGGATCTGGGTGCCCAGGCCGAGACGGAACCGCCCGTGCGAGGCCAGATGCAGGTCGTACGCGGTGTGTGCGAGGTGGGTGGGGCTGCGCGGGAAGGCGACCGCGATGTTGGTCATGATGTCCACGCCCGCGGCAGCGGCCGGCACCAGCGGCAGGAACACGTCGGTGGGGCCCTCGAAGGTGAACACCCCGTCGAAGCCCGCCTCGCCCAGTTCCCGGGCCCGGTCGCCGGCGCGGCTCAGCGGCACGTCCAGCAGTGTGTCCACCGGCAGCGCCCGCCTGCCCGGCTTCGGCGCGTCCGCGCCGCTCCCGATCCGGTCCACCCTCGTCGCCCACCCTCCGGATCACTTGCGCGTCGCGCGTGTCGCCGCCCACAGGTACGCCATCTGCGATCAAGGGTCAAGACGATCGGTCGGCACGCGGTACGTACGGTCGAAACGCACGAAGGGCCCGACGGAACTCCGTCGGGCCCTTCGCGTCCTACCGGTTCAGCGATACAGCGCAGATACGGCGCCGTCGAGTCGCGTGACTCGCTCAGCCCTCGATGGGCTCGGCGGTCAGCATGCCCGAGTTGATCTCGCGCAGCGCGATCGACAGCGGCTTCTCGTGCACGTGCGTGTCCACGAGCGGACCCACGTATTCCAGCAGGCCCTCGCCGAGCTGCGAGTAGTAGGCGTTGATCTGCCGAGCACGCTTCGCCGCGTAGATGACGAGGCTGTACTTGGAGTCGGTCGCCTCCAGGAGCTCGTCGATGGGCGGGTTGATGATGCCCTCGGGTGCGGTGGAAGAAGCTGACAAGGCGGGGGCCCTTCGAAAAGCTGTGAAAGCTGTGGGTGAAAGTCGGGCTGCCTGTCGGCTATCGGGCAGCCCGAACGATCAAGATACGTTCATCAAGGCTAGCAGTTCGCGGACGACGTCTTCGACGGACGTGTTGACCAGCGTCACGTCGAATTCGGATTCCGCGGCCAACTCGACCTTCGCGGCGGCCAGGCGCCGCTCGATGACTTCGGGGGATTCGGTCCCCCGGCCCACCAGACGGCGGACCAATTCGTCCCACGAGGGCGGGGCGAGGAACACCAGGCGTGCCTCGGGCATCGCCTGCCGTACCTGCCGGGCGCCCTGCAGGTCGATTTCGAGCAGGGTCGGTACGTCGGCGTCAAGCCGTTCGAGCACGGGCAGTCGCGGGGTTCCGTATCGGTTCCCGGCGAATTCGGCCCATTCGAGCAATTCATCCGAGGCGATCAGTTTGTCGAACTGATCGCCGTCGGTGAAGTGGTACTCCACACCGTCGCTCTCCCCCGGACGGGGTTTGCGTGTGGTCGCGGACACAGACAGCCAAACCTCGGGGTGACGGCGGCGCAGGTCAGCGACCACCGTGCTCTTGCCGACCCCGGAGGGGCCGGAGAGCACGGTGAGTCGACGGGTGCCGTGCACGGTACGGGGATCGGAGCCGGCGCCCGCGTCAGGACGCGGAGCCACCGAATTCCCGTTCGAGTGCTGCGATCTGGTTCGTGCCGAGACCGCGGACGCGCCGGGTCTCGGAGATGTTCAGCTTCTCCATGAGCTGCTTGGCGCGCACCTTGCCGACGCCGGGGAGGGACTCCAGGAGGGCCGATACCTTCATCTTGCCCACGACCGGATTGTCCTTGCCCTCCTTGATGACGTCGCTGAGCGAAGCACCGGAGTTCTTGAGCCGGTTCTTCACCTCGGCGCGCTCCCGCCGAGCCGCAGCGGCTTTAGCGAGCGCATCCGCGCGTTCTTCGGGGGTCAGGGGTGGGAGAGCCACGCCGTGTCACCTCGGACTTCGTTGCGATCCTCAAGGCCGCCCGGCTCGGACGGCCACCAACAAACAGTGGAACCTAGCTGGTCAGAGCGTTCGCGGCAACGCGCGACACTCCACCGGGCCGGCTCACGAGGGAGCCTAGTCGGCGAATCGGTCCGCGTCGCCCGAATCGATGGGAAAAGCCCGGCTACCTGCGGCAGAACCCGAACCTGACGGAGCGTCGGGCGGCTTCGGGGCGGTCGGCGGCGCCGATCGCGCTTCCGTACCCCCTCCCGGCGCTCTTGCGCGAGGCGACCGCGGAGCGAGCCCGGACGCCCGACCCGGGGTGAGCAGCACGCCGGGGCGGGGATCGGCCCGGGGGCGATCGGCTCTGCGGGACGCGGCACGGTCCCTTCGACCCCCGCCGGAGCATGCGGAAACCGCCGCAGCGGCCCCAGGGCGCCTTCGGAGCGCTCCCGGGCGGCGGCCGGCACCCCGGGTGCCGAAAGCCCGGTCCGGCGCCACACACACGCCCCAGCGGCATTCGCGGCCCCGCATGTCCGAGCAGCGCCCACCGACCGAGGCGGCACCACCGGCGCGCCCCGCCGCACCTACCGCGCGGCCAGGCCCGCCCCGATCGCGCGCGCCGCCTCGCCGACGTCCGCCGCGCCCGTGATCGGCCGCCCGATCACCAGCAGGTCCGCGCCGTCGGCCAACGCCTGCTCGGGCGTGGCCACCCGGCTCTGGTCGCCGAGGGCCGCGCCCGCCGGCCGCACCCCCGGGGTGATCAGCACGATGCCCGGGCCCACCTCGGCCCGCACCGCCGCGACCTCGCGCGGCGAACACACGATCGCGCGCGCCCCGGCTCCGACCGCGAGGCCGGCCAGCCGGCGGGCCGCCTCGATCGAGGGGCCCGCCAGGCCGATCGCCGCCAGGTCCTCCTCGGCCATCGAGGTCAGCACCGTCACCGCGACGATGTTCACTTCCGGTGCCGCGTCCGCCGCGGCGCGGATCATCGCGCTCCCGCCGCTCGCGTGCACGGTCAGGTAGGTCGGCGCCAGCCGCGCGACCGAACGCACCGCGCCCGCCACCGTGTTCGGGATGTCGTGCAGCTTCAGGTCCAGGAACACGTCCCGTCCGCCGCTGGCCTCACGGGCGCCCGAGACCGCGTCCGCACCGTCCCGCAGGAACACCTCCAGGCCGACCTTGACCGTGCTCACATACGGGCCCACGGCCTTGGCCCACGCGAGCGCGCGGTCCGCGTCCGGTGCGTCCAGGGCCACCGCCACGGGTGCGAGGTTGCTCATCGAAATCCCACTCTCGTCGACATCGAAAATTCGTCCGCCCCCGGGGGGCCGAGCACCGGCCCGAGCCGCAACCCGGGCCCGACCCGGGTACCGACCCGAGCCCGAGCCCGGACACGGCGATGCCGGCACGAACCCCGTCCGTACCGGCATCCCCGCCATGCGTCGCGAACCACTCAGCGGTGCGCGTACCCGATCGCCGCCTCCAGCGACCCGAAACCGCGGGCGATCAGCGCCGCCCGCAACTCGTCCAGGATCCGCACCGGCGCCGACGGGTCGTTGAAGATCACCGTGCCCACCGACACCGCCGCCGCGCCGGCGAGGATGAACTCCAGCGCGTCCAGGCCGGTTCGGATGCCGCCCATGCCGACGATCGGCACCTGCGCCATCTGCCCGTCCAGCATCGCCGCGTGCACCTGGTAGACGCAGCGCACCGCGACCGGCCGCACCGCCGGGCCGGAGAGCCCGCCGGTGACGCCCGCCAGGACCGGCTTCATCGTGTCGGTGTCGATCACCATGCCGAGCAGCGTGTTGATCATCGACAGGCCGTCCGCGCCCGCCTCCACACACGCCCGGGCGATGTCCACGACCGACGTGACGTCGGGCGACAGCTTGGCCAGCACCGGCACCAGCGGGTCGGCCGCGTCGCGGACCGCCCGGATCACGTCGTAGGACGTGGCCGGATTGCACGCGAACACCTGGCCCCGGTTGGCCACGTTCGGACACGAGATGTTGGCCTCGATGCCGACCACGCCGGGCGCGCCCTTGAGCCGCTCGGCCAGCGCCACGAAGTCGTCCACGTGGCCGCCCGCGATGGACACGATGGTGCGTCCGCCGCGCGCCGCCAGCCAGGGCAGGTCGCGCTCGACGAAGGCGTCGATGCCCGGACCCTGGAGGCCGATCGAGTTGAGCATCCCGGACGGCGTCTCGGCCATCCGCGGGGTGGCCCGACCCGAACGCGGGTACGGCATGATCGTCTTGGTGACCACCGCGCCGATCGCGGCCGGTTCGAAGAACTTGGCCAATTCCTTGCCGTAGCCGGCGCAGCCCGAGGCCGTGGTCACCGGATTCGGCAGCAGCGTCGAGCCGAGCCGGGTGGCCAGGTCGATCCCGCCGCCGGGCAGCATGATCGTGGACGGCGGCGCGTCGAAGTCGCCGGCGTCGCCATCGTCGTCGAAACCGCTGTACCCGTCGGTCATCAGTGCGCTCCCATCGCCGCTGCGCCCTCGATGTCCGCCGGAATCGTGCCGGCGTCGTCCCAGCGCACCTTGGTGCCGTCGAAGCACGGGCCGTCCACACACGAGCGGACGAACCGGCTGACCCCGTCGTCGCCGACCACCGGGAGCACGCACGTCATGCATACCCCGACGCCGCACGCCATCGATTCCTCGACCGCGGTGAATACGCGCGCGTCGTGCGCGGTCGCCACCGCGGTGACCGCGCGCAGCATGCCCATCGGCCCGCACGCGTACACGACGTCCGCCTGTACCGCGGTGAGCACCTCGGGCAGCGGGCCGGTGACGAAACCGCGCACGCCCTCGGAGCCGTCGTCGGTGGTGACCACGACGTCCTCGGTGATCGCCCGCGCCTGGTCCACGCCGTACAGCCGCTCGGCGGTCGCCGCGCCGAGCACGAAGGCGACCGAGCCGCCCTCGGCCACGATCTTCTCGGCGAGCGCGAACATCGGCGCGCTGCCATAGCCGCCGGCCACCATCACCGCGCTGACCGGCTCGCCCGGCAGCGGGAACGGCGTGCCCAGCGGCGCGACCACGTTCACGCTGTCGCCGACCCGCAGGCGGGCCAATTCGCGCGTACCGCGCCCGGCCTCGGCGAAGACCACGTCGATCGTCTCGGCGGTCGGGTCGGCCCGGTGGATGGAGAACGCGCGGCGCAGCAACATCGCCGAGTCCACGCCGCCGATCGCCACGGCGACGAAGTGGCCGGGTTCGACGCGGGCGGCGATCCCGGGGGCGCGCAGCACCATGCGGTGGTACGCGCCCGCGGGTTCGCGGCCGACGATCTCCGCCTGCACCTGCAGGGGAAGTGCCATCGGTGTCGTCAGCCCTTTCGGTGGGACGTGATGTGGTCGGCGTGCTCCTGGAGCGAGCGCACCCCGATGTCGCCGGCGATCAGCGACTGGATGCCCTGCACCGCCGCGGCGAAGCCCTGCACCGTGGTGATGCTGGGGATGCCCCGGGTGACCGCCGCGGTGCGGATCTCGTAGCCGTCGAGCCGGCCGCCGGTGCCGAACGGGGTGTTGACGATCAGCTCGACCTCGCCGTTGTGGATCATCTGCACGATGGTCGGCTCACCGGCCGGGCCGGCGCCCTCGCTGTGCTTGCGCACCACCGTGGCGGGCACGCCGTTGCGGCGCAGCACCTCGGCGGTGCCCTCGGTGGCCAGGATCTCGAAGCCCATGTCGTGCATGGCCTTGACCGGGAACACCATCGAGCGCTTGTCCCGGTTGGCGAAGGAGACGAACGCGCGTCCCTTGAGCGGCAGCGATCCGTAGGCACCTGCCTGGGACTTGGCGTATGCGGTGCCGAACACCGCGTCGATGCCCATCACTTCGCCGGTGGAGCGCATCTCCGGGCTGAGCACGGTGTCCACGCCGCGGCCCTTGGTGTCGCGGAAGCGGTTCCAGGGCAGGACCGCCTCCTTGACCGCGATCGGCGCGTCCATCGGCAGCGTGCCGCCGTCGCCCTCGGCGGGCAGCAGGCCCTCGGCGCGCAGTTCGGCGATGGTGGCGCCGAGCGAGACCCGCGCGGCGGCCTTGGCCAGCGGCACCGCGGTCGCCTTGGACACGAACGGCACGGTCCGCGACGCGCGCGGGTTGGCCTCCAGGACGTAGAGGATGTCGCCGGAGAGCGCGAACTGGATGTTGATCAGTCCACGTACCCCGACGCCGCGCGCGATGCCCAGCGTGGCCGCGCGCAGCCGCTTGATGTCGTGCGCGCCCAGCGTGATCGGCGGGAGTGCGCAGGCCGAGTCGCCGGAGTGGATGCCGGCCTCCTCGATGTGCTCCATCACGCCGCCGAGATAGAGGTCCTCGCCGTCGTAGAGCGCGTCCACGTCGATCTCGATCGCGTCGTCGAGGAAGCGGTCGACGAGCACCGGGTGGTCGCTGACCAGACCGGCGTTCTGCTCCAGGTAGGTGGCCAGGGAGGGCTCATCGTAGACGATCTCCATGCCGCGTCCGCCGAGCACGTACGAGGGTCGCACCAGCACGGGGTAGCCGATCTCGGCGGCGATCGCGCTGGCCTCGCCGAAGGAGAACGCGGTGCCGTGCTTGGGCGCGAGCAGGCCGGCCTCGGCCAGCACCCGGCCGAACGCGCCGCGCTCCTCGGCGAGGTGGATCGCCTCGGGCGAGGTGCCCGCGATCGGCACCCCCGCGTCCTTGAGCTTTTGCGCGAGGCCGAGCGGGGTCTGGCCGCCGAGCTGGACCAGGACGCCGGCGACCGGTCCGGCCTGGGTCTCGGCGTACACGATCTCCAGCACGTCCTCCAGGGTGAGCGGCTCGAAGTAGAGCCGGTCGGAGGTGTCGTAGTCGGTGGAGACGGTCTCCGGGTTGCAGTTGACCATCACGGTCTCGTAGCCGGCGTCGTGCAGCGCGAACGCGGCGTGCACGCACGAGTAGTCGAACTCGATGCCCTGCCCGATCCGGTTCGGCCCGGAGCCCAGGATGATCACGGCGGGCTTGGTGCGCGGCGCGACCTCGCTCTCCTCGTCGTAGGAGGAGTAGTGGTACGGGGTGCGCGCGGCGAACTCGGCGGCGCAGGTGTCCACGGTCTTGTACACCGGACGTACGCCCAGGGCCTGGCGCACCTCGCGCACGACCTCCTCGCGCATGCCCCGGATCGCCGCGATCTGCAGGTCCGAGAGGCCGTGCCGCTTGGCCAGGCGCAGCACCTCGGGGGTCAGCTCGGCCGCGTCGCGGACCTCGCCGGCGATCTCGTGGATCAGGTACATCTGGTCCAGGAACCACGGGTCGATCCGGGTCGCCTCGAACAGCTCCTCGGGCGTGGCGCCGGCCCGGATGGCGTCCATGACCACGTTGATCCGGCCGTCGGTGGGCTTCTCGGCCGCGACCAACAGGGCGTCCTTGTCCGCGAGTTCGGAGACGAAGTCGAACTGCGAGCCCTTCTTCTCCAGCGAACGCAGCGCCTTGTTCAACGCCTCGGTGAAGTTGCGGCCGATCGCCATCGCCTCGCCGACCGACTTCATCGTGGTGGTGAGGCGGTCGTCGGCGGCCGGGAACTTCTCGAAGGCGAAGCGCGGGACCTTGACCACGACGTAGTCGAGCGAGGGCTCGAAGCTGGCCGGGGTCTCCTTGGTGATGTCGTTGGGGATCTCGTCCAGCGTGTAGCCGATCGCGAGCCGCGCGGCGATCTTGGCGATCGGGAAGCCGGTCGCCTTGGAGGCCAGCGCCGAGGAGCGGGACACCCGCGGGTTCATCTCGATCACGATCACCCGGCCGTCCTCGGGGTTGATCGCGAACTGGATGTTGCAACCGCCGGTGTCCACGCCGACCTCGCGGATCACCGCGATGCCCACGTCGCGCAGCGTCTGGTACTCGCGGTCGGTCAGCGTCATCGCGGGCGCGACCGTGATCGAGTCGCCGGTGTGCACGCCCATCGGGTCGAAGTTCTCGATCGAGCAGACGACCACGACGTTGTCGTGCTTGTCGCGCATCAGCTCCAGCTCGTACTCCTTCCAGCCGAGGATGGACTCCTCCAGGAGCACCTCGGTGGTCGGCGACAGGGTCAGGCCCTGGCCGGCGATCCGGCGCAGGTCCTCCTCGTCGTGCGCGAAGCCGGAGCCGGCGCCGCCCATGGTGAAGGACGGGCGGACCACGACCGGGTAGCCGCCGAGCGTCTCGACGCCGTCGAGCACGTCCTGCATCGAGTGGCAGATCACCGAGCGGGCCGACTCGCCGTGCCCGATCTTCTCCCGCACCCGCTCGACCACGCCCTTGAACAGGTCGCGGTCCTCGCCCTTTTGGATCGAGTCGAGGTTGGCGCCGATCAGCTCGACGTTGTACTTCGCCAGCACGCCGTTCTCGCTGAGCGAGACCGCGATGTTGAGCGCGGTCTGCCCGCCCAGGGTGGGCAGCAGCGCGTCGGGGCGCTCCTTGGCGATGATCTTCTCGACGAATTCGGGGGTGATCGGCTCGACGTAGGTCGCGTCGGCGATCTCCGGGTCGGTCATGATCGTGGCCGGGTTGGAGTTGACCAGGATCACCCGCAGGCCCTCGGCCTTGAGGATCCGGCACGCCTGGGTGCCGGAGTAGTCGAACTCCGCGGCCTGGCCGATGACGATCGGGCCCGAGCCGACGACCAGGACGGACTTCAGGTCGCTGCGCTTAGGCACTCTTGGTCTCCATCAGCGTGACGAAACGGTCGAACAGGTAGGCGGAGTCGTGCGGGCCGGCCGCCGCCTCCGGGTGGTACTGCACGCTGAACGCGGGTCGGTCCAGCAGTCGCAGGCCCTCGACGACGTCGTCGTTGAGGCACACGTGGCTGACCTCGGCCCGCCCGTAGGGGGTGTCCGAGACGGTGTCCAGCGGCGCGTCCACGGCGAAGCCGTGGTTGTGCGCGGTCACCTCGACCCTGCCGGTCGTGCGGTCCTGCACGGGCTGGTTGATGCCACGGTGGCCGTACTTGAGCTTGTAGGTGCCGAAGCCCAGCGCGCGCCCGAGCAGCTGGTTGCCGAAGCAGATCCCGAAGAACGGGGTGCCCTGGGCCAGGACGGCGCGCAGCAGCTCGATCTGGTGGGTCGCGGTGGCCGGGTCGCCGGGGCCGTTGGAGAAGAACACCCCGTCCGGGGCGACGGCGTTGACCTCCTCCAGCGTGGCGGTCGCGGGCAGCACGTGCACCTCGATGCCGCGCTCGGCCATCCGGTGCGGGGTCATGCCCTTGATGCCCAGGTCCAGCGCGGCGACGGTGAAGCGCTTGGTGCCGATCGCGGGCACCACGTAGGCGGCGTCGGTGCTGACCTGCTCGGCGAGGTCGGCGCCGGCCATCTCGGGGCTGGTGCGCACCCGCTCCAGCAGCGCGGCCTCGTCCGCGCGGGCGGCGTCGCCGGAGAAGATGCCGACCCGCATCGCGCCGCGCTCGCGCAGGTGGCGGGTCAGCGCGCGGGTGTCGATGCCGCTGATGCCGACCACGCCGTAGCGCACCAGTTCGTCGTCGAGCGAACGCCGCGAGCGGTGGTTGGAGGGCACTCGGGCGGGGTCGCGGACGACGTAGCCGGAGACCCAGATCCGGGACGACTCGGGGTCCTCGTCGTTGACGCCGGTGTTGCCGACGTGCGGGGCCGTCATCACGACGACCTGGCGGTGGTACGAGGGGTCGGTCAGGGTCTCCTGATAGCCCGACATGCCGGTGGAGAACACCGCCTCGCCGAACGTCTCCCCCACCGCGCCGTAGGCGCTGCCGCGGAACGTGCGCCCGTCCTCCAGGACGAGCACCGCAGGCGTCGTGGCCCGTCCGGTCATTGCGGTCACGTGACCGATCCTTCCTGGTGGTTCCTTGTAGCGGTGCCGGCGGTCGCCGGCAGTTCCCCGGCGATCAGCCGGGTGATGGTCTCGATCCACGCGTCGTGGTCGTCCGGGTGGTCGCTGCGGAAGCCGGAGTCGAGCGAGGTGTCGCCGTGCGTCCAGGTGATCACCAGCAGGCCGCCCTCGGGCAGCACCTTCCCGGCGATGCCCTTCTCGTGCCGCACGCCGGTCAGCGCCGCGGCGGGCACGAAGAAGTCGGTCGCGGCGGGGCGCTCGACCACCAGGCCGTCCGGGCGCAGGGTCAGCTCGACCGGGCTGCGGGTGCCCAGGCCGTGCGCGACCACCCGGTCCAGCCAGTCGCCGGCGGTGGTGCTGCCGAAGTAGCGCCCGACCAGCGGCGGCAGCAGCGGCGCTGCGCCGGACTCGGGCGCGGTGGGCAGTGCGGGCAGCGCCGCCTGGCGCTCGCCTCGCTTCTTCCAGGCGCGCCACATCAGCAGGTAGACACCGAGCACGAAGACGAGGCAGATGCCGATCCAGAGGATGCGACCGCTCCAGTTCGTCACCTCCGCCGACTTCTGTTCGGTGGTGGCGAGCAGCAGCAGGTCGTGGTGGGCCGTGCCTGGAGTCACGCGAGCTTCCCGTCGATCACCGTGGGTACGCCGCGCAGGAACGTGGCGACCACCTTGCCGGGGAGTTCGAGTCCGGCGTAGGGGGTGTTACGGCTGCGCGAGGCGAGTTCGGACGGTTCGACCGTACGCCGTGGGGTCGGGTCGACCAGCACCAGGTTGGCGGGCTCGCCGACCTCGACCGGGCGGCCGTGCCCCTCCAGCCGACCGATCGCGGCGGGGCGCACGGACATCCGGTCGGCGACGCCGGCCCAGTCGAGCAGGCCGGTGTCGACCATGGTCTCCTGCACGATCGACAGGGCCGTCTCCAGGCCGAGCATGCCCATCGCGGCGACCGCCCACTCGCAGTCCTTGTCCTCGCTGGGGTGCGGGGCGTGGTCGGTGGCGACCGCGTCGATGGTGCCGTCGGCGAGCGCCTCGCGCAGGGCGGTGACGTCGGCGGCGGTGCGCAGCGGCGGGTTGACCTTGTAGACCGGGTCGTAGCTGCGCACGAGTTCGTCGGTGAGCAGGAGGTGGTGCGGGGTCACCTCGGCGGTGACGTTCCAGCCCTTGGACTTGGCCCAGCGCAGGATCTCCACCGAACCGGCGGTGGAGACGTGGCACACGTGCAGGCGCGAGCCGACGTGCGCGGTGAGCAGCACGTCGCGGGCGATGATCGACTCCTCGGCGACCGCGGGCCAGCCGCGCAGGCCCAGTTCGCCGGAGACGGTGCCCTCGTTCATCTGGGCGCCCTCGGTCAGCCGGGGCTCCTGCGCGTGCTGGGCGACGACGCCGTCGAAGGCCTTCACGTACTCCAGCGCCCGGCGCATGATCACCGCGTCGTCGACACACTTGCCGTCGTCGGAGAACACCCGCACGCGCGCGGCCGAGTCGGCCATCGCGCCCAGTTCGGCCAGTCGCTTGCCCGCCAGGCCCACGGTGACCGCGCCGACCGGGTGCACGTCGCAACGACCGGTCTCCTGGCCGAGTCGCCAGACCTGCTCGACGGTGCCGGCGGTGTCCGCGACCGGGTCGGTGTTGGCCATCGCGTGCACGGCGGTGAAGCCGCCCAGCGCCGCCGCGTTCGCGCCGGTGGCGACCGTCTCGGCGTCCTCGCGGCCGGGCTCGCGCAGGTGGGTGTGCAGGTCGACCAGGCCCGGCAGCAGGATCTGCCCGGCGGCCTCGATCACGGTGGCGCCGTCGGCGGTCAGGCCGGTGCCGATCTCGGCGATCACACCGTCGCGGATGAGCACGTCGGACGCGTCGCCCCCGAGGACCTTGGCGTCCTTGATCAGGTACGTGCTCACTTGGTGCTCTCCTCGGTGCCGGTGCTCGGGGTGCTCGGGGTGCCGGACGTGCCGGACGTGCTCGGGGCGCTCAGGGCCGGTTCGTTGCCGCCCAGGAGCAGGTACAGGACCGCCATCCGCACGCTGACGCCGTTGGTGACCTGCTCGACGATGGTCGAGCGGGTCGAGTCGGCGACCTCGGCGGCGATCTCCATGCCTCGGTTCATCGGGCCGGGGTGCATCACGATGGCGTGCTCGGGGAGCATCGCCATCCGGCGCAGGTCCAGGCCGTAGCGGCGCGAGTACTCGCGCTCGGTGGGGAAGAACGCGGCGTTCATCCGCTCGCGCTGCACGCGCAGCATCATCACCGCGTCGCTCTTGGGCAGCGGCGCGTCCAGGTCGTAGGAGACCGTGCAGGGCCAAGTCTCCACGCCGATCGGAAGCAGCGTGGGCGGCGCGACCAGGGTGACCTCGGCGCCCAGGGTGGCCAGCAGGAGCACGTTGGAGCGGGCGACCCGGCTGTGCAGGACGTCACCCACAAGGGTGATCCGGCGGCCTTCGAGATCGCCGCGCCCGCCGGCCAGCCTGCGCCGCATGGTGAACGCGTCGAGCAGCGCCTGGGTGGGGTGCTCGTGGGTGCCGTCGCCGGCGTTGACCACCGAGCCGCGCAGCCAGCCGGAGCCGGCCAGGCGGTGCGGCGCGCCGGAGGCGTGGTGGCGGATGACCACCGCGTCGGCGCCCATCGCCTGCAGGGTCAGCGCGGTGTCCTTGAGCGATTCGCCCTTGGAGACCGAGGAACCCTTGGCGGAGAAGTTGATCACGTCCGCGGACAGCCGCTTGGCGGCGGCCTCGAACGAGATGCGGGTGCGGGTGGAGTCCTCGAAGAACAGGTTGACCACGGTGCGGCCGCGCAGCGTCGGCAGCTTCTTGATCGGCCGCTCGGCGATGTGCGCGAGTTCTTCGGCGGTGTCGAGGATCAGGATGGCGTCGTCGCGGGTGAGGTCCGCGGCCGAGATCAGGTGGCGCTTCACTGGCTACTTCTCCGCGTCGGTGGGGGCCGCGGCGGGGTCGGCCGCGCGGGTGCCGAGCAGGACCGCGTCGCGGCCGTCGTACTCGGCGAGATGGACCTTGACGGTCTCGCGCAGCGACGTCGGCAGGTTCTTGCCCACGTAGTCGGCGCGGATCGGGAGTTCGCGATGGCCGCGGTCGACCAGGACGGCCAGCTGGACCGCGCGCGGGCGGCCGATGTCGTTCAGGGCGTCCAGTGCGGCGCGGATGGTGCGGCCGGAGAAGAGCACGTCGTCGACCAGGACGACGAGCTTGCCGTCGATGCCCTCGGCCGGGATCTCGGTGCGCTCCAACGCGCGGGCCGGGCCCAGCCGCAGGTCGTCGCGGTACATGGTGATGTCCAGCGCGCCGACCGGGACCTTGGCGCCGTCCTCGATCGAGGCGAGCCGCTCGCCGAGCCGGCGGGCCAGGGCCACGCCTCGGGTCGGGATGCCCAGGAGCACGACGTCGTCGGCGCCCTTGGCGCGTTCGACGATCTCGTGCGCGATCCGGGTCAGGGCCCGGTTGATGTCCGAGGGGTCCAGGACCGTGCGGGCGGTGGCCGGGTCGAGGTCCTTGGGGCGGGCGGCCGACGTGCCGCCGGTGGAGCCAGGTGCTGTCATGGAAAACAGACCTCCTTCCCCGTCTCACAGGACGGGCTTTAAAGGACGTCGGGGTACGTCCCTCACAGTATCAGCCAACATCATCAGTCTTTCGGCCGCCCGGACCGAGGGATCGAGCCGGGCGAAAGCGGAGTAAAGGTGCCTCTCACCTGCGCGAATCCGGCTTTGTAGGCCGTTCGGCTTGACGGACGCAAATTACTCTGCGTAACCTCACAATGAGTCACCACCGGGCCAAACGCGACAGTCGCGACGTGCCGAACCTCGCAGCTTCGGGGAGAGTTCGAGGTACAGAAAGCCGGCCCGGAGGTAGCCACCCCATCGGTTCGGCCAACCACCGGTGGACCTTCACGGTCAGTCACCTGTTTTGGGAGCGAGATGTCCAGCGACTACGCCAAGCAGCTCGGGGCGAAGCTCCGCGCGATCCGGACCCAGCAGGGCCTGTCCCTGCACGGCGTCGAGGAGAAGTCCCAGGGCCGCTGGAAGGCCGTCGTCGTCGGTTCTTACGAACGCGGCGACCGTGCGGTAACCGTGCAGCGCCTGGCCGAGCTCGCCGACTTCTACGGCGTCCCGGTGCAGGAGCTGCTGCCCGGCGGCACCCCGAACGGCGCCGCCGAGCCGCCGCCGCGACTGGTCCTGGACCTGGAGCGGCTGCAGACCGTTCCGTCCGACCAGGCCGGTCCGCTGCAGCGCTATGCGGCCACCATCCAGAGCCAGCGCGGCGACTACAACGGCAAGGTGCTGTCGATCCGTCAGGACGACCTGCGCACCCTGGCCGTGATCTACGACCAGTCGCCGAGCGTCCTGACCGAGCAGCTGATCGGGTGGGGCGTACTCAACCCGGAGGCTCGTCGGGCCGTGGAGAACCAGAACAACGCGTGATGCGGTAGTGCACGGAGCGTGACCGCTACGCGCGGAAACGTCGAAGGGTCCCGAGGCCGACCGGCTTCGGGACCCTTCACCTTTTGTACGATCACCGATCTCAGCCGGATTCGCGGACCATCACGCGCGGGTGCACGACCATTCGACCACCCGGTCGGTAGTCACGGCCGCGGATCAGCGTGGTGATCGCGTCCGAGGCGCCCGAGCCCATCGTCCGGGTGTGCATCGAGACGCTGGTCAGCCGCGGCCAGACCAGATCGCAGAACGGCAGGTCGTCGGCGCCGACCACGGCCATGTCCTCCGGCACCGACCAGCCGCATTCGCGCAGCGCCGAGATGATCATCAGGGCGAAGTCGTCGTTGCCGGCGAACACCGCGGTCGGCGGCTCGCTCTCACGCTGCCACTGGCGCACGATGGCGAGCACGTCCTCGCGCACGTAGCCCACGTCCACCCGGCGCAGCGAGACACCCGCGTCCTCGGCCGCGGCCTGGGCGCCCGCCCAGCGCTCCTCGCCGAGGAAGGCCAACGGTCCGGACGGGACCAGGCAGGCCAGCCGGCGGTGGCCGCGGTCGATCAGATGGCGTACCGCGACCCGGCCGGTGTCCCGGTTGTCGAAGATCGCGGTGGGCACGTCGGGGTGCTCCTCGCGGCCCCACGCGAAGATCGCCCGGACGCCGGCCCGCTTGAGCACGTCCACCGCGCCTCCGGTGAGCCGGTTGGACTCGGCCATCACCGCGAGTGGCCGCAACGCGGCCCACTGCCGGGCCGCGTCGGCCCCGCGCGAGGTGCGGTCGGCGTGGATGAGCAGGCTCAACTCGTGCCGGTTCAGGGCCTCGGTCAGCTCGTCGATGAACGCTTCCAGGAGTTGGCCCATCGGCTGCAGCGGCAGCGGGAACAGCACCACGTCACTGTTGCCCGAGCGCAGCGAACGGGCGGGCGCGCTGGGCGCGTAGCCCAGTTCGCGCACCGCGAGCATGACCCGCTCCCGGGTCTGCGCGCTGACCCGGACCCCGGGCGGCGAGTTGAGCACGTAGCTCACGGTGGATCTGGATACGCCGGCGAGCCGGGCGACGTCGGAACTGGTGGGGGGTTTGGCCCCCGCCTCCGGCGCGCTCATCCGTGACCCCCCGGGCGGCAAGTGACCGACTTCGTGCTCGTCATCTCGACGACACCCCCTACCGCACCCGCACGCGGGGCCGGCCCGCGCGCAACCGATGTCCACCGGATCACAGGGACGTGCGATCCGATACCGCTTGGTTAGCGGGCACAACCTTGGCCGTAATCGCTCGAATGCGCTACCGACGCGTGTCGGTCGTTACAAGATCACTCACGGTGACGATTCGGTGCGAATTGTGCTTCCTTCAAGCCTTGAACAATCAAATCGTTATCTTGTCGCACTGATTTCACGTTGTGGACCCATTCCCCTGCTTATTCGTGTCACCTAGGCTCCCAACCCAACACCTCGTCAGCAGATTCGAGTCCTCCGTGCAGGGACGGAATCGGATCCCCTCCATCGGACGGTCCACATGAGTTCGACCACCACAGAGGCGCCCGGCTCCTCCTCGTCACCGACACCGGGATCCGACACCGGCGCCGAGCCCACCGGATACAGGCTCGGTCCGCTCTACGCGACGCTGCCCCTCGCCAACATCGCGCTGTACATGCTGTGGCTGGGCGTGGGGGTCTACCTGCTCCCGACGCAGGTCATCCACATCAAGGGCGTTCCCGACCAGGAAGCGCTCAAGTGGCCGATCTTCTGGGGCGCCCTGTTCGCCACGATCGGCAATCCGCTGTTCGGCAAGCTGTCCGACATCACCCGGTCCCGGTTCGGCCGGCGCTCGCCGTTCATCCTGTTCTGCGCGCTCGTCGGCGCCGCCGCCCTGTGCTTCCAGGCCAACGCGAACTCGATCGCGGTCGTGGGTCTGACCTGGGGTGTCATCCAGTTCATCATGAACGGCTACCAGGCCGCGGTGACCGCGGTCATGCCCGACCGGGTGCCGGCGGGCAAGTACGGCAGGTTCTCCGCCCTGATCGGCCTGGGCATCCCGGTGGGCACGATCGTGGCCTCGCTGCTGCTGGCCGGCGTCGACCTGAGCATGATCGGGATCGACAGCCGTATCGGCGGGTTCGACGGCAGGTTCGCCGATCCGGCGGACGGCGGCGCCAAGGGCTTCTACCTGATCGCCGCCGTGCTCGTGGCGGCCGCGGTGATCTTCGTGATCGTCAGCCCGGACAGGTCCACCAAGGACATGCCGCGCGAGAAGTTCGAGTTCGTCTCGTTCGTCAAGGGCTTCTGGGTCTCGCCGCGCGAGCACGCGGACTTCTTCATCGCCCTCGTCTCGCGCCTGGGCGTGATGCTCGGCTACATGGTGGTCCTGCAGTTCAACTTCTTCATCCTGTTGATGTACATCAAGATCCCGCAGAACGAGGTGCTGTCCAAGCTCGGCACCCTCACCGTGATCAACGCCGTGGTGACCATCGTCGCGGCGATCGTGATCGGCCCGATCGTGGACCGGGTCGGCCGGGTCAAGCCGTTCGTGGTCGGCGCGGGCGCCGGCGCCGCGCTGTCCCTGATGATCCCGCTGATCTGGGCCACCGAGGACGGCATGATCGCGTTCCAGATCGCCAACGGCCTGTTCTTCGGCATGTACATGGCCGTCGACATGGCGCTGATCACCCAGGTGCTCCCGCGTCCGCAGGACGTCGGCAAGGACATGGGCCTGATCAACATCGCCAACGCCGGCCCGCAGATCGCCGCGCCGTTCCTGGCCCCGTTCCTGGTCGACGACCTGGACTTCGGCTACGAGGGGCTGTTCGCCTTCGCCGCCGCCATATCCCTGCTGGGCGCGTTGCTCGCGCTGCTGGTCAAGCGGGTGAGGTGACTCCGCGCACCACACACGCCGACGGGGCGGACCGGATCACCGGTCCGCCCCGTCGGTACCTCGGTGCCCGGTCGCGGCCCGGTCGGGTCGACTCCCGTCCGCGGCGCCCTCGGCTCGCCGCCGACGGTGCGGGACGGCGACCCGGCCGACCTGCGCGGGTCGCGGCAGCGCGGACGCGGGGCCGCGACATCACCGACGTGCGCGGGCGCGACACCGCCGAGAGGTGCGCGGGCGCAACACCGCGATGTGCGCGAGACCGTGGCGCCACCCATGTACAAGGGCCGCCGCCGCAGCCGACGTCCACGGGTCGCGGCAGCGCTCACGTGTGCGCGGTCGCGCCCGCACTCACGAGCGCCGGATCTCGCCCGCCGTCCAGCGGCCGGTGAGCAGGACTCCCATGTCGTCCCACGTGTCGTCGATGAGTCGGGCCAGGCCGGCGACCTCCAGCACCTCGCCCTCGATCCACTCGTCCATCGCCACCCGCATCACCGAGTGGTACAGGGTCACCAACAGCGCCGGCCGCCGATCGGTGCCCGGGGTCAGGCCCTCGCGCCGGGCGATCTCCTCGGCCATCCGTCGTTCCGACTCGATCATGTTGCGCAGCGACGCGGCCAGCAGGACCGGGGTGTCCTCGATCAGCCGCCGCATGTGCAGGAACTCCCGGCCCGCGCCGTCGCGTTCCTCGCCGGCGACCCGGGCGAACACCTCGGTGCCCGCGCGGCGCAGGGCGGTCAGCGGCGCCTCGTCCGCCGGGCGACTCGTGAGCGCGTCCAGGAACAGCGCCTCGAACTCCATCGCCCGGGCCAACGCCACCTCCTCCTTGCCCGCGAAGTAGCGGAAGAAGGTGCGCCGGGACACCTCCACGGCGGCCACGATCTCGTCGATCGTGGTGGCGTCGTACCCCTTGCGCAGGAACAACTCCTGCGCGGCGTCCACCAGTGCCTCGCGCGTGCGTTCCTTCTTGCGCTCCCGCAAACCCGTCGTGGTGCCGGCCGTGTCCCGCACGTTGGGTGATCCTCTCGTTCGTCTCTGCACAGTATGACACTTGCCACTGCGTGCAACTTGAGTGATTTGGCTATATGGCACCGTGTGCCATATCGTTCGATGGCTCGGTTCGGCGGTGGAACACGGATGGATGTAGGGGACGCATGAGTCAGACTTCGACGGCGGCGACATCGGACGCACTCCCGCCGGCCCCCTCGAAAAACTCCGTGCGCAAGGGCATGCAGGGGCACCCCTGGCTCACCCTGCTGGCGGTCGCCTTCGGCGTGATGATGGTGGCCCTGGACGGCACCGTGGTCGGCATCGCGAACCCGGCCATCTCCAAGGACCTGGACGCCTCGCTCGCCGACCTGCAATGGGTCACCAACGGCTACCTGCTCGCGCTCGCGGTGTGTCTGATCCCGGCCGGCAAGCTCGGCGACCGCTACGGCCACAAGACGATCTTCCTGATCGGCGCGGCCGGCTTCGCGGCCACGTCGCTGATCATCGCCTTCTCCCAGTCGGTGACGATGCTGATCGCCTTCCGGGTGCTTCAGGGTGTGTTCGGCGCACTGCTCCAGCCCACGGCGCTCGGCCTGCTGCGCAACAGCTTCCCGGGCGACAAGCTCAACATGGCGATCGGCATCTGGGGCGCGGCGATCTCCACCGCGACCGCGGCCGGCCCGATCGTCGGCGGCCTGTTGGTCGAGCACGTCAGTTGGCAGTCGGTGTTCTACATCAACGTGCCGATCGGCGTACTGACTCTGGTCGTCGGCATCTGGGCGCTCGCCAACAGCCGGGTGGCCGGCGCGAGCAACCGGATCGACTACCCCGGTGTCGTGCTGCTCTCGGTGGCGATGTTCTGCCTGGTGTGGGGTGTGATCAAGAGCGGCGAGAAGGGCTGGGGCAGCGCCTACACGCTGAGCTTCATGGCCGCCGCGCTGATCCTGCTCGCGCTGTTCGCGCTGTGGCAGACCAGGGCGCCCGAACCGCTGATGCCGATGGTGATGTTCCGCAACCGGTCGTTCTCGATCGGCATCGTGCTGATGATCTTCATGGCCTTCGCGATGTTCGGCGCGATGTTCTTCATCACCTTCTACCTCCAGGGCGTCAACGGGCTCAGCCCGACGGAGACCGGTGTGCGGATGTTGCCGATGTCCGTGGTGATGATGATCGGTTCGCCGATCGGCGGCTTCGCGATCACCAAGCTCGGCCCGCGCATCCCGATCATCGCCGGCCTGGCGCTGTCGGCGACCGCGATGGCACTGCTGGCCCGCCTCGGCGAGGACGCGAGCTTCGGCGCCACCATGCTGCCGTTCGTGCTGCTGGGCTTCGGGCTCAGCCCGATCATGGTCGGCGCGACGGACATCATCGTCGGCAACGCCTCGCTGGAGTTGTCCGGCGTCGCATCCGGTATCCAGCAGGCCGCGATGCAGGTCGGCGGCGCCCTGGGCACCGCGGTGCTCGGCGCGGTGGTGGCGGCCAAGGTCTCCTCGGTGCTCCCGGACCGGTGGCCGACCGAGGCGGGCACCTACGACGAGTTGCCGCACGGGCGGCGCGAGGCGATCGAGGGGTCGGTCGCGCAGGGGTTCCCGCCGGTGGACCCGGCCACCATGAACGAGCGGACCATGGACGCCGTCCGACACGCGTCCGACGTCACCTTCCTGGACGGCATGCAGCTCGCCTTCACCATCGCCGCGATCACGATGGCGATCGGGATCGTCCTCGCACTGTTCGTCCGGCAGGGTGAAAAGCGGGAGGGCGCGGTCGCCGTGCACGTGTAGGGCATGATCGACCGGAGCATCATCCGTAGGCCGTGGTCGTGGGCAAGACCGTCGCGCCGTTCCCGATCAACATCGGGGACGGCGTTCCGGTTTGCCCGGCAAATTAGACAGGTATTCTTACCTCGTGCAGCAAGACACCTCCTCCGAGTCCGAACTGGTGACGTTGCTGGTCGGCGCCGTGCGCGGAATCAGTCAACTGTTCTCCGACCGCATGACGGCCGCGGGCTTCGACGAGATCCGGCCCACCCACGGCTTCGCGCTGACCCTGGTCGGCGAGGGCGGCACCACCGCGACCGAGCTGGGGCGCCGGCTGGGCATGACCAAGCAGTCGGCCGGCGAGGTGGTCTCGCACCTCGCGCGCCACGGCTACGTCGACCGCAAGCCCGATCCCGCCGACCGCCGGGCGCGCCGGATCACCCTCACCGAGCGCGGGCGCGAGTGCCTGCGGGTGATCTGGGCCGAGCTGTCCGGGATCCAGGGCGCATGGACGAAGGCGGTCGGCGACGACGGCGTCGAGGTGCTCAAGGAAGGTCTACGCGCGGGCATGCGCCAACTCGGCGCATCCGGCGAACTGCCCGACAACCTGAGCCAGGCGTGGTGGTGGCGGGAGAACTAGTGCCGCACCCGGCACTGGGGTCCGTCTTCGATTGCCCGCCGGGCGGTGGGTTCGAGTGTTCGCCGGTTTACAGTGGCGGCTCGAAGTCGCGGCGGCGGGCGATGTAGGTGTCGGTGATGTAGGCCAGTTCGATCGGCTCCGCGTACTCGCCGAGGAACTCGCGTACCCGGGACAGGAATCGGGCCCTCGGCTCGACCGCCAACCCGGCTGCCACGTAGCTGAACGTCGAGCACCTCTCCACCACCTGATCGCGCGTCAGCTCGTCTCGCCAGGGGAACAGGGTGCGCTCGGCCGGCTCGAACCGGTCGCTGCCGTCCAGCTCGGCGCGATAGTCATGCAGTGCGTGGAAGGGCCACTCGGCCACTCGGTGCAGATGGGCGATGAACTCCTCGCTCTCGTCCAACTCGTTCCACACCATCGCCAAGGCGCCGCCCGGCCGCAGTACCCGGGCGATCTCGCGCAGCGCCTGCTCCGGGTCGAACCAGTGGAACGCCTGGGCCACGGTGACCACGTCGTACGCCCCGGCCGGGGCCGGGATGCGCTCCGCGGTGCCCGCGTACACCGGCACGCCCTCGACCACCCGGGCGAACGTCTCGCGCATCGCCGCCGACGGTTCGACCGCGGTCACGCTCGCCCCGCGCTCTACCAGCAGCCTGGTCAACTTGCCGGTACCGGCCGCCAGGTCGAGCACTCGGGTGCCCGGCCCGATGCCCGCGCCGGCGCACAGATGCTCCACCACCTCGTGGGAATAGGACGGTCGCGCCCGCTCGTACCGATCGGTGCCGTGGGCGAATCCTCGGGTGCCGAGATCGTCGGTCGTCATGTCGCGCATTCTGGCCAACGACCCGAGGCCGGACAAGGGTTCGCTCAGGGCCGGCCCAGCAGAACCGCCGCCGCGAGCACGCACGCCACGACCGAGGTGAGCAGCGTCGCCCGGATCGCCCGATCACCCGCCGCAGGGGTGCCCGCCCGGACCGCGCGGTAGACCTGGCGATGCCGCAGCAGCCCCACCGCGTACACCACGCACCCGGCCGCCATCACCGCGCATCCGGGCACCATGTACCACCAGCGGTCCGGCACGTGCCCCGCGCGCACCAGCAGGGCGCCGTTGGCGACGAACGCGAGCGCGGTGCGCGACCACGCCATCCTGGTGCGTTCCGGTTGCAGTCCCGGATCCAGCGGTGCGCCCGGCAGCCGCGCCGATCGCGACATCAGGACGCGAGCATGAGCACGACGCTCACCACGATCACGATCACCAGGCCGGTCGAGAGCACCAGCGGCAGCGCGGAGAACGGCAGCGCCCGCCCGAGCCGCATCGCCCGCTCGACCTGGTACCAGCGCCGGTACGCGGTGGCCGACAGGGTCAGCGCCAAGCCGACCAGGGTCAGGCCGAGCACGAGCCGCTGCGCGTGCGGAGCCAGGTCCGGTACCAACTGGACCACCGCGACGCCGCCCGCGAGCAACGACAGGGCGGTACGTATCCAGGCCAGGAAGGTCCGCTCGTTGGCGAGCGTGAAGCGGTAGTCGGGCTCGTCCCCGATCTCCCGCAGCCGGGAGCCCTTGTGCTCGGATCTCATGATCTTCATTATCGGCATTCGATCATGACCCGATCGTCGCGACTCCGCCGGACCCGGGAAAGCCGACGAGCCGCCTCCCCCGTGACGGGGCAGGCGGCTCGATGCAGTCCCGGAAGCGGGCCGGCGCGGCTAACGCAGCAGCGTCGGCTTGAGCTCCTTTATCCGCGCGAGCAGGCCGTTCACGAAGGCCGGCGACTCGTCCGTGGAGTATTCCTTGGCGAGTTCGACGGCCTCGTCGATGGCCACGACGTCGGGGACGTCGCTCTCCCAGAGCAGCTCGTAGATGCCCAGGCGCAGCACGTTGCGGTCCACGCCGGGCATGCGGTCGAGCGTCCACCCCACGGCGTAGGTGCCGATCAGGTCGTCGATCCGCTTGCGGTGCTCCTGGACGCCCTCGACCAGTTGCATCGTGTAGTCGGCGACCTGCGGCTCCGCCTTGTCGGCCTGGAAACGGCCGACCCAGTCCGCGAGGATGGTCACCGGGTCGACGCCGCGCTGGTCGGCTTCGAACAGGATCTGCAAGGCGCGCTTCCGGGTCTTGCTACGGGCACCGGCCACTAGCTGTTCACGCGGCCCAGGTAGTCACCGGAACGGGTGTCGACCTTGACCTTCTCGCCCGTCGTGATGAAGAGCGGAACCGCGATCTCGAAGCCGGTCTCCAGCTTCGCAGGCTTGGTGCCACCGGTGGACCGGTCGCCCTGGACACCCGGCTCGGTGTACTCGATGAGCAGTTCGACGGAGGCCGGCAGCTCGACGTAGAGCGCCGAGCCCTCGTAGATCGCGACGGTCGCCTCGAAGCCTTCGAGGAGGTAGTTGGCGGCGTCGCCGACGGTCTCGGGCGAGATCGGCAGCTGCTCGTACGTGTCCGTGTCCATGAACACGAAGTCGGTGCCGTCCTTGTACGAGAACTGCATGCCGCGCTTGTCCACGGTGGCCGTCTCGACCTTGGTGCCGGCGTTGAAGGTCTTGTCCACGACCTTGCCGGAGAGGACATGCTTGAGCTTCGTACGAACGAACGCGCCGCCCTTGCCGGGCTTGACGTGCTGGAACTCGACGACGGACCAGAGCTGGCCATTGTCGAGCTTGAGCACCATGCCGTTCTTCAGGTCGTTGGTCGTGGCCACGAGTGTGGTGTCTCCTGCGTGCTTCCGGGACCGGATGATCGCGCGTCGGACGGGACTGGTATCGATACCGCCCGCTACAGGACGAGCAACTCCTTGGTCGTGATGGTGAGTAGCTCGGGCCCGCCGTCTTCGAGCGGACGAACCACAAGGGTGTCCTCGATGCGGACACCGCCTCGGCCCGGGAGATAGATCCCCGGTTCGACGGTGACCGGCATGCAAGCGTCCAGCTTACCGGTCGCCGTCGGACCCAGATGCGGGTCCTCGTGGATCTCGAGCCCGACGCCGTGACCGAGGCCGTGTTTGAAGAATTCCAGGTAGCCGGCCTGCTCGATCACCTCGCGCGCGGCCCGATCCACCGCGACCGCCTCGACGCCGGGCGCGAGTGCCTCGCGGCCCGCCTTCTGGGCGGCGAAGACCACGCCGTAGATCTCCTGCTGCCAGCCGGCCGGCTCGGTGCCGATCACGAAGGTGCGGGTCATGTCGGCGTGGTAGCCGCGGTAGCGGGCACCGAAATCGATCTTGAGAAAATCGCCGTCCTCGACCCGGCGGTCGCCCGGATCGTGGTGCGGGATCGCCGAATTCGGCCCGGTGGCCACGATGGTCGGGAAAGCCACCGCGTCGGCGCCGTGATCGGCCATCCGCCGCTCCAGCTCCATCGCGATGTGCCGCTCGGTGCGCCCGACCAGGATCGACTCGATCATCTCGCCGAGCGCCCGATCGCCGATCTCGCAGGCGATCCGCAGTGCGGCGATCTCCGCCGGGTCCTTGATCCGGCGCAGATCCTCGACCACCCGGCCGAGCCCGACCAGCGTGGCGGCGGCGCTCTCCTCGGCGAGCACGGCGCCCAGGGCGCGGTACAGCTCGACCGTGACGTGCTGCTCCTCGATCGCGAGCCGGACCGCCCCGGCCGCGGCGGCGCGCCGGGTCAGTGCCTGCGCGCAGGCCCGCTCGACGAGCAACTCCACGCCCGGCGCCTCCTCGCTCGCCTGCTGCGCGTACCTTCCGTCCGTGCACAACACTGCGCCCGAGTCGGTGGAGCCCTCGCCGGCCGCTCCCGGGGTGTACACCAGCAGTGCCGCGTTCGAGCCGGTGAAGCCGGTCAGGTAGCGCACATTTACGCGATTGGTGATCAGGGCGACATCCGCACCGGCACCGGCCAGGCGGGAACGCAGCCGATCACGGCGTTGAGCATGGGCCTCGGGCATGAATTCAGCGTAGTGCCGCGAGGTGGGGCGAGCCCGGCGCGACTCGGCGCACTGCATCGTTCGGGCTCCGGACTGCATCGTTCGGGCTCCGCGCTGCATCCTTCGGGTTCCGTGTTGCCTCTTTCGGGCTCAGAGGAGGGCAATCGGGTGATGTCCGGACAACGAGCGACATTCGGCCCTACGCTGCCTGCGAGGGGGTGTACTTCAGTGGAAATCAGCGGTAATGACGCAACTCGCTCCGCGCCGGTGAACGAGCTGCTGGTCCGTCAGATCAGGGCCGCGGCCGGGCGATACCTGGCATCCGAGGCGGCTCGTGGCGAGATCGATCGGCGGCGCGCCGAGGGCAGGCGCTTCCCGGACGAGGACGATCGGCTGCAGCTGCGCGCGGCCCGGTTGGTCGAGCAGAACGAGGTGCCCGGGCAGGTGTTGCTGGCCACCTCGCCCGAGGAGAGCGGCCCCCGGTTGGCCGAGCGGATCATAGGAGCCACCAACGACCTCCAGAGCCTGAACTTCCTCGCGCGCGGGCTGCGGGCCGCCGCGTGCGTCGCCCGGATCTGGTACTCCACGGGCGGGCCTGTGCAGCCGCAGGCGACCGGCTTCCTGGTCGCGCCGAGCCTGTTGTTGACCAACCATCACGTCTTCCCGGACACGGCGACCGCGGGCGCCGCGTTCGCCGAGTTCGGCGCGGAAATGGGCATCGACAACGACCTGCCGGTGCACACCACCCGCTTCGCCCCCGACCCGGACACGCTGTTCCTGACCGACGAGGACCTCGACTTCACCCTGGTCGCGATGCGACCGGGCGGCGACGGCCGGCCGCCGGGGCAGATCTTCGGGCACATCCGGCTGATCGCGGCCGAGGGCAAGCTCGTGGTGGGCGATCCGGTGAACGTGATCGGCCACCCGGACGGGCGGCTCAAGGAGATCGCCATCCGGGAGAACCGGTTCACCCAGCGCTTCGACGACTTCCTCCAGTACGAGACCGACACCGAACCGGGCAACTCCGGCTCACCGGTGTTCAACGACCAGTGGGAGGCGGTCGGGCTGCACCACAGCGGTGTGCCCGCGCACGACGCCGACGGTGTGGTGCTGAACGTGCAGGGCCTGCCGTGGCAGCCCGAGCAGGGGTTGGCGCAGATCAAGTGGATCGCCAACGAAGGGGTGCGGATCAGCGTGATCCTGGCCCGGCTGGGGGCGCTGACCACGAACGACGCGCAGCGGGCGCTGCTCGCGCAACTTGGTGCCGGGTCGGGTCTGGGTTCGACACCGACGGTGCGCACCGGTGTGCCCGCGCCGCGCGCGCCGGTGGAGGCCGCCTCCGGCATCGAGGCGGTCGCGGTGACCGGGGTGGCCGGGCGGCCGGATGCGTTCGGCGGTCGGGTGCGGCTGGTCTTCGTGCACGGGCGCAGTCAGCAGGGGCACGATCCGGCGCGGTTGCGGCGCAGTTGGGCGGCGGGGCTGAACAGCGGGCTGACCATGGCGGGGCTGCCGACGGTGGATCCCGAGGATGTCTGGTTCCCGTTCTACGGCGACCGGCTCGTCGAGGTGCTGGAGGCGGCGCTGCCGATCGAGGCGCCGCTGTCCGCGTCGGCGCAGGGGCTGTACGAGCAGTTGCTCGACGAGGCCGCGCGGCGGGCCGGGATGCCCGCCGCGGGGCAGGTCGCGGTGACCGAGAGCATCTGGGACCACGTGGTGGGCACGGTGCACGAACCGCTGGGCTGGATCGCCGCGCACACCGGGGTGGACCGACTGGTGATCCGGGCCGCGTTTCGCGACGTCGCGGCCTACCTGGATCGGGACGACACCCGTGCGGCGGTGCTCGATCAGGTGTCGGCGGGGCTGCCCGGGTCCGGTCCGCTGGTGCTGGTCGCGCACAGTCTGGGCACGGTGGTCGCGATGGATCTGCTGACCCGGCTGGGCCCGCAGTTGCCGGTGGCCGGGTTGATCACGGTGGGCAGTCCGCTGGGCATGGACACCGTGTACTCGCGGCTGCGGGGTGGCGGGGCGCAGTTGCCGCCGATCGCGGGGCCGTGGTTCAACGCGTGGTGCCCGAGCGATCCGGTGGCGATCGGGTGTCCGCTGGCCGACGACTGGAGCGGGCTGGGCGCGGAGTGCACGGTGGCCAATCCGCATGATCGCGCGCACGACATCGGCGCGTATCTGGCGCATCGGGAGGTGGCCACGGCGATCGGGCGGTTGTTGGGGTGAGCCGGGCGGCTCGCCCGTGGGCCGGGCGGCTCGCGGGTGGGCGGAGCGGGGGGGGGGGGGGGGGCCCCCGGGGGGCCCCCCCCCCCCCGCCCGGTCAGCCGTCGATCTCCTCGGCCAGCGCACGCAGCGCGAGCCGGTACGAGCCGATGCCGAAGCCGGCGACGGTGCCGCTGGCGACCGCGGCCACCACGCTGGTGTGCCGGAAGCTCTCGCGCGCGTACGGGTTGGAGATGTGCACCTCGATGAACGGCGCGGTGCGCTGGGCGACCGCGTCGCGCAGGCCGTACGAGTAGTGCGTGAAGGCGCCGGGGTTCATCACCACCGGGATGCGGCCGTCGGCGGCCTCGTGCATCCAGCGGATGATCTCGCCCTCGTCGTTGGTCTCGCGAACCTCGACCTCGAAGCCGAGTTCGGCGCCGAGCCGCTCGCACTCGGCGACCAGGCCCTGGTAGGAGGTGGCGCCGTAGACGTCGGGTTCACGGCTGCCCAGCCGACCGAGGTTGGGGCCGTTGAGCACGAGCACCCGGCGCGCGCTCACGCGGACACCTCGGCGTAGGCGGCGACCAGGAAGGTCGGGTCGGGGGCCTCCAGGACGACCGGCTTGGCCAGGCCGTCCAGGACGATGAAGCGCAGCATGTCGCCGCGCGACTTCTTGTCCACCCGCATGGTCTCCAGCAGCTTGGGCCACGCGTCGCCGCGGTAGGTCAGCGGCAGCCCGACCGAGGCGAGCACGGTGCGGTGCCGGTCGGCGGTCGCGTCGTCGAGACGACCGGCGATTCGGCCCAACTCGGCCGCGTAGACCATGCCCACGCTGACCGCGGCGCCGTGCCGCCACTTGTAGCGCTCGGCCTTCTCGATCGCGTGCGCCAGGGTGTGGCCGTAGTTGAGGATCTCCCGGCGGCCGGCCTCCTTGAGGTCGCCGGAGACGACGTCGGCCTTGACCCGGATGGCGCGGGTGATCAATTCGGCGGTGTCCCTGCCCTGCGGGTCGCGCGCCGCCTGGGGGTCGGCCTCGATCAGGTCCAGGATCACCGGGTCGGCGATGAAGCCGGCCTTGATCACCTCGGCCAGGCCGCTGACGTAGTCGTTGCGGGGCAGCGATTCCAGCGTGGCCAGGTCGGCGAGCACGCCGGCCGGCGGGTGGAACGCGCCGACCAGGTTCTTGCCCTCGGCGGTGTTGATCCCGGTCTTGCCGCCGACGGCCGCGTCGACCATGCCCAGCAGCGTGGTGGGCATCGCGATCCAGCGCACGCCGCGCAGCCACGTGGCCGCGACGAAGCCGGCGAGGTCGGTGGTGGCGCCGCCGCCGATGCCGACGATCACGTCGGAGCGGGTGAAGCCGGTCTGGCCCAGCACCGACCAGCAGTACGCCGCGACCGCGACGTCCTTGGCCTCCTCGGCGTTGGGCACCTGGATCGCGATCGCCTCGTAGCCCTGCGCGGCGAGGTCCTCGCGGACCGCCTCGCCGGTGGCGGTCAGCGCCTCGGGGTGCAGGATCGCCACCCGGCGGGCGGACGTGCCGATCAGGCCCGCGAGTTCGCCGAGCAGGCCGGTGCCGACGAGCACGTCGTACGGCTCCGCGGTGCCGCCGACGCGGATCCGCACGGGCTCGGAGTGGTTGCCGCTCATGGATTCACGTCTTTCTCGGGCTCGGTCCGCCCGGATCGGGCCGGGTCGGGGGCGGTCTGTTCGACGAGGCCCAGGCCGACCCGGATCTCGGCGGCCACGTCCTCGGGGGTGCGTCCCGCGGTGTTCACCGTGAGGGCCGCGACCTCGGTGTACAGCGGTCGGCGCTGTTGCATCAGCTCGCGCCAGCGGGCCCTGGGGTTGCCCACCAGGAGCGGGCGCGGCGCGTCCAGGCCCACCCGCTTGACCGCGTCGGCGAGGTCGACCTCCAGGAAGACCACCCGATGCCCCTTCAGCAACACGCGGGTGGCGTCGTCCATGATCGCGCCGCCGCCGAGGGCGAGCACTCCGGCGTGGCCGGCGAGCGCCGCGGCGACCGCCTCGTGTTCGAGCGTGCGAAAGTGCGCCTCGCCCTCGTCGACGAAGATGTCCGGGATCGGCTTGCCGGCGCGCTCCTCGACGTCGGCGTCGGTGTCGCGGAAGCCGACCCCGTGCGCCTTGGCGAGCACCAGGCCCACCGTCGTCTTGCCCGCGCCGGGCGGTCCGACCAGGACCACCAGTGGGCGGGCTCCCCCGTCCTCGATGTGCACCGTCTCGCTGTCCGCTGCGTCCCCGATGTCCGCCATGGCGCTACCGAATCTCCAGCGCGTCCAGGTAGCCGCGCACGTTGCGGGTCGTTTCGGCGACCGAGTCGCCGCCGAACTTCTCGGTGACCAGGTCGGCCAGCACGAGCGCGACCATCGCCTCGGCCACGATGCCGGAGGCCGGCACGGCCGCGACGTCGGAGCGCTGGTGGTGCGCCTGCGCGGGCTCGCCGGTGCGCACGTCGAACGTGGCCAGCGCGCGGGGCACGGTGGCGATCGGCTTCATCGCCGCGCGCACGCGCAGCACTTCACCGGTGGACATGCCGCCCTCGACGCCGCCGGAGCGGTGCGAGGTGCGCTTGGCGCCGTCGGGGGTGTTGACGATCTCGTCGTGCGCCTTGGAGCCGCGCACGCGGGCCAGTTCGAAGCCGTCGCCGAGTTCGACGCCCTTGATCGCCTGGATGCCCATCAGCGCGCCCGCGAGCCGCGAGTCGAGGCGGCGGTCCCAGTGCACGTGGCTGCCCAGGCCGGGCGGCAGCCCGTAGGCGAGCACCTCGACCACGCCGCCGAGGGTGTCGCCGGCCTTCTGCGCGTCGTCCACTTCGGCGACCATCGCGGCCGAGGCCTCCGGGTCGAAGCAGCGGACCGGGTCGGCGTCCAGGCGCGCGGTGTCGTCGGGGCCGGGGAACACGCCGGCGGGCGCCTTGGCCGCACCGAACTCGACCACGTGGCTGACGATCCGGATGCCGGCCACCTGCTCCAGGAACGACTTGGCGACCGCGCCGAGGGCGACCCGGGCGGCGGTCTCGCGCGCGCTGGCCCGCTCCAGGATCGGCCGCGCCTCGTCGAAGCCGTACTTCTGCATGCCGGCCAGGTCGGCGTGGCCGGGCCGGGGCCGGGTCAACGCGGCGTTGCGGGCCTGCGCGGCGAGCAGTTCGGGGTCCACCGGGTCGGCCGACATGACCGTCTCCCACTTGGGCCACTCGGTGTTGCCGACCATGATCGCCACCGGGCCGCCCTGGGTGCGGCCGTGCCGGACGCCGCCGAGGAAGGTGACCTCGTCGCGCTCGAACTTCATCCGCGCGCCGCGCCCGTAGCCCAGCCGGCGGCGGGCCAGCGCGTCCGCGACCAGGTCGGTCGTGATGGGCACGCCGGCGGGCAGCCCCTCGAGGGTGGCCACGAGTGCGGGGCCGTGCGACTCCCCGGCGGTGAGCCAGCGTAGGTTGCCCACGAATGCTCCTTCTTGCGCTTGCCGCATACCGCGTCCGGGGAACGGCGCGGGGGCTGTCCTGGATGCGCCCGGCGGATGTCCACCCGAATCCTTTCATGCCCGCGGCGACCGATCATCGCCGCGTCCAGGTGTCGGACAACCGCCCCGCGAGTGCACCTCGTCTCACCAGGCGAGATGCAATCGGGACAACTCGGCGCCGCACAACACCCCGCCGAGCGCACCGAGCAACAGCCACGGTCCGAACGGCAGCCGACTGTCCCGGCGTACGCGGCCCGCCGAGATCAGCGCCCCGGCGGTGAGCCCGGCCAGCAGGAACGCCAGGAACGCACCGGTGACCAGCACGCCCCAGCCCAGCCAGGTCAGATGCAGGCCGAGCACGCCCGCGAGTTTGACGTCGCCCATGCCCAGGCAGCCGCGGAAGAGCACGGCCAGGCACAGGTGGTAGCCGGCCAGCGTGACGCCGCCGAGCAGGGCCCGTCGGTAGGCGGTGAAGTCGCCCAGTGCGAGCGACTCCATGCCCAGCAGGGTCAGTCCGGTGGCCAGCGTCACCAGCAGCACCGGGTCGGGCAGCCGCAGCGTGCGCACGTCCACGACGGCCAGGGTGACCCCGGCGACCGCGAGCACCAGGAACGCGAGCAGATCCAGGCCCGGCCCCAGCCGCCAGGCCAGCAGTGCGCACACCAGGCCGGTCAGCGCGGCGAGCGGCAGCGGACCGTATCGCCCGGTGCCGGCGACCACCGGTTCGGCGACCGGGGAGGGTGGCCCCGGTCCGGCGCCCTGGGCGAGCAGCAGGTGGATGGGGCGGGGCAGACCGAACCCGGCGACGAAGCCGAGCAGCGCACAGGCGAGAGTGAGTCCGAGGAACACGCCAGTGACGATACGCAGAATCGACTCCCGGTCACGTTCCGTCGTCCCCAGTGTCGATCCGATGATCGGAAGAATCCGGCAGCCTGGGGACGACGGATTAGACCGAGCACGCGCCGGCGTGCCCGGCCTCGGCCCGCCGACCGGGCGGACCGGCCGGCAGGGCGGCACGGCGGCACCCGAACAGCCCGCCCGAACTCACCCCGCACGCCCGGACCCGGGCGACCGACTCGCGCCGATCACTGCCGGCCGCTCGCAACCGTCCGACCGCCACCGCCGGATCGCCGCCGACCGATCGCCATCGTGCGGAGCGGCGCCGGCCGATCACGACCGCCCGATGACGGCCGACCGCTCGATGCGACCCCGCGCGCTCGAGCCCGCCCGCTCAGCCCCGTCCCGCCAACGCCGCCTCGCCCGCCGCGCGCATCGCGGCCAACGGACCCGGCCGGCCGGTCATCAACTCGACCTGCAGCACCGCCTGGTGCACGAGCAGATCCAGCCCGCCCACCACCGTGCCGCCCGCGTGGCCCCACGCACCCGCGAGCGCGGTGGGCCACGGGTCGTACACGACGTCGAAGAGCACGCCGACCCCGGCGGGCAGCACCTCGATCGCGAGGTGGTCGACGGCGCCCTTGGGCGTGGTCGCCACCACCAGCGGTGCCCGCAGCGCCTCGGCCGCCTCGGTCCACGGGCGCACCCGCACCGCGACGCCGAGCCGCTCGCCCGCGGCCCGCATCTCGCGGGCCCGTTCCTCGCCCCGCACGTACACCCGCACCGGCCCGTCGGTGATCTCGCGCAGCGCGGCCAGGGCCGAGGTCGCGGTGGCGCCCGCGCCGAGCACGGCCGCCGACTCGACCCGGTCCACGCCGCGTTCACGCAGTGCCGCGACCAGGCCCGGCACGTCGGTGTTCTCGCCGAGGCGCCGGCCGTCGGCGGTGCACACCACCGTGTTCACCGCCTCCACGTCGCGCGCGACCGGCCCGATCTCGTCGAGCAGCGGCCGGATCGCCCGCTTGAGCGGCATGGTCAGCGACAACCCGGCCCAGGACGCGTCCAGTTCGGCGACGAAGCCGGGCAGGGCCGCCTCGTCGATCTCGAACGCGTCGTAGGACCAGTGGGTCAGGCCCAGTTCGGCGTACGCCGCCCGGTGCAATACCGGGGACAGCGAGTGCCGGATGGGCGAGCCGAGCACGGCGGCCCGGCGCGGGGTGGCGGGTGCGTCGGTCACTGGCCGGGGTGCTCCTTGATCCAGGTCTGGAGCTTGCGGTTGGACTCCTGGAACTCGGCTTCCGTCTTGGAGAACTCGGTGGTGCCGACCACCGGGTCGATGGTCACGAAGTACAGGTAGTTGCCCGCCGGCGGCGCCAGCGCCGCGTCGATGGCGGCCTTGCTGGGGTTGCTGATCGGCCCCGGCGGCAGCCCCTTCTTGACCCGGGTGTTGTACGGGTTGCTCGTGTCGTTGAGTTCCTTGTTGGTGAGCTGGACGTTGCTCTTGCCGAGGTAGTAGTTGACCGTCGAGTCCAGACCCAGCGTCATGTTCTTGCCGAGCCGGTTGTAGATGACCTGGGCCACCTTGCCCTTGTCGTCGGTGGTCTTGCCCTCGGCCTCGACCAGGCTGGCGATGATGATCATGTCGTAGGGCGACTTGCCCATCGCCTGAGCCTTCGCCGTCAGACCGATCTTGTCGTACTCCTTGACCGCCCTGGCGACCATCTCCTTGAGCACCACGAGCGGGTCCATGCCGGGCGCCGCGACGTAGGACGCGGGGAACAGGAAGCCCTCGATGTTGCCCTTGGCGTACGGGGGAAGACCGAGCGAGGGGTCCTTCGCGGCGGCTTCGACCTTCTCCTTCGGCACCTTGAGCGTCTTCGCCAGCGAGTCGAAGACCTGCGCGGAGCGCGCGCCGGGCTTGAGGATGTAGTCCTGCTTGTTCTTCGGGTTGACCAGGATCTCGAAGGCGGCCTTGGCGGACATGTGCTTGGCCATCGTGTAGGCGCCGGGCTGGATCTTGGACGCGCGCTGGTCCTTGTCCTCCCGGGCGACCTTGGTGAACGCCTCGACGCTCTTGGTGACCCCGACCCGCTTGAGCTCGTTGGCCATCTGCGGGGTGGCCCAGCCCTGCTTGATCTCGACCACGAGCGAACCCGAGCCGTTGCCGCTGTAGTCCGGCGGCGGGCCGAAACGGTCCTTCAGGAAGCCGTAGGCCCAGTAGCCACCACCGCCGACGACGGCGAGGACGATCACGAGCGCGAGCGAGACCGCACAACCGCTGCGGTTCTTCTTCTTGCGGCCCCGGCCGCGCCGGCCGCCCCGTGAATTGTCGTCCTTGCCCCGTCGCCGACTGCGCGGCTCCGACTCCATGCGCAGTCCGAGATCGCTCATGCCGTGGGCCTTTCAGAGTCGGAGACGGACCCGGCCGGGGCGGGAGAAACGGCCAGGCCCGGAGGACGTCCGGAACCACGCTCGGTGTCGAGCGCGTTTTGCAGGATCACGATCGCGGCCGCCTGGTCGACGACACCGCGGGCCTTCTTGGCCTTCACGCCGGATGCCTGCAGACCGCGGGTCGCGGTGACGGTGGTCAGCCGCTCGTCGACCAGGCGCACGCCGATCGCCGGGTCGAGCGCGACGACCAGTCGGCCGGCGAACAACCGGGCCTTCGCCGCCGCGGCGCCCTCCTTGCCGGAGAGCGAGCGCGGCAGCCCGACCACGACCTCGATCGCCTCGTACTCGGCGACGATCTCCAGGACTCGGGCGACGTCGCGCTTGCCCGCGGGCACGGTCTCCACCGGAGTGGCGATCAGACCGTGCGGGTCGCTGGCCGCGACGCCGATCCGAACGTCTCCCACGTCGACCGCAATTCGTACTCCGCGTCTCAAGGTCGGCTCTCCGTCACAGGCTCTGCGTCACTGAACTATTCGGGCACGACGCCCCGTCATACAAGTCCCCCGGTGGTAGGGGAGTCCGGTTCCAGACTTCCACACACACCGGGGGAACGAGGGTAGGGGACGCCTCAGGAGGCGCGTTCGGCGACTGTCCGGGTGACCGCGGCCAGCGCGTCGGCCACCTTGGTCGGGTCCGAACCGCCGCCCTGGGCCACGTCGTCCTTGCCGCCACCGCCGCCGCCGAGGGTCTGCGCGGCCACGCGGACCAGTTCGCCCGCCTTGACGCCGCGCTCGCGCGCGGCCTCGTTGGCGGCCACCACGACCATCGGCTTGCCGTTCACGACCGACACGACCGCGACCGCGGCCGGGCGCGCCGCGAGCCGGCCGCGTACGTCCAACGCGAGCTTGCGCAGGTCGTCCGGCGTGGTGCCGTCCGGGAGTTGCGCGGTCGCCAGCGCGACGCCGTGCACGTCCTGCGCGCCCTCGACCAGACCCGCGGCGGCCTGGAGCACCTGGGCGCCACGCAGCGCCGCGATCTCCTTCTCCGCGTCGCGCAGCTTGGCCATGATCGAGGCGACCCGCTCGGGCAGGTCCTCCGGGCGGCCCTTCACCACGTCGGTGAGCTGGTTGACGATGGTGTGCTCGCGCGCCAGGAAGTTGTACGCGTCGGTGCCCACCAGCGCCTCGACCCGGCGCACGCCGGCGCCGATCGAGGATTCGCCGAGCAGCTTGACCAGGCCCAGTTGGGCGGTGTTGTGCACGTGCGTGCCGCCACACAGTTCCTTGGAGTAGTCCCCCATGGTGACCACGCGGACCCGGTCGCCGTACTTCTCGCCGAACATCATCACGGCGCCCTGCTTCTTCGCCTCGTCCATCGACATCACCTCGGCGGTGACGTCCAGGTCGCGCGCGAGCACCTCGTTGATCTTCTGCTCGACGTCGGTGAGCACGCTGCCCGGCACCGCGCCGGGTGCGCCGAAGTCGAACCGGAAGCGGCCGGGCGCGTTCTCCGACCCGGCCTGTGCCGCGGTCGGGCCGAGCGCGTCGCGCAGCGCCTGGTGGGTCAGGTGCGTCGCGCTGTGCGCCCGGGCGATGGCGTTCCGCCGGTTGGTGTCGATCTGGGCCGACGCCTGGGCGCCGACCAGTACTTCGCCGACCTGGACCCGACCGCGGTGCACCGTGACACCGGCGACCGGGGTTTGCACATCGCGAACCTCGACCACGGCGCCGGTGTCCAGCCGGATCCGGCCGGTGTCGGCGAGCTGGCCGCCGCCCTCGGCGTAGAAGGGGGTGCGGTCGAGCACCACCTCGACCTCGTCGCCCTCGTGCGCGGCGGGCGCGGGCACGCCGTCCACGAGCAGGCCGACCACGGTCGCCTCGTCCGAGGTGTCGTGGTAGCCGGTGAACACGGTGCCGCCGGCCGCGTCCGCGACCTCGCGGTAGACGGAGAGGTCGGCGAGCCCCTGCTTGCGCGCCTGGGCGTCCTTCTTGGCCCGCTGCCGCTGCTCGTTCATCAGTCGGCGGAACCCGTCCTCGTCGACCGCCAGGCCCTGTTCGGCCGCGATCTCCAGGGTCAGGTCGATCGGGAAGCCCTCGGTGTCGTGCAGCAGGAACGCCACCTCGCCGGGGAGTACCGCGGAGCCGGAGCTCTTCGCCTTGACGATCGACTCGTCCAGGAGCGCGGTGCCCTCCTGGAGTCGGGCCAGGAAGCGCTTCTCCTCGGCCACCGAGACGGCGTCGATCCGCTCGGCCTCCTCGATCAGGTTCGGGTACTGCGGACCCATCGCCTTGATCGTGGTCTCGACCAGGTCGTGCAGCGTCTCGCCCTCGGCGCCCAGCAGGCGCATGTTGCGAATCGCCCGGCGCATCATCCGGCGCAGCACGTAGCCGCGGCCCTCGTTGCCGGGCACCACGCCGTCGCCGATCAGCATCACCGCGGTGCGCACGTGGTCGGCCACCACGCGCAAGGACACGTCGTTCTTGTGGTCTTGGCCGTAGGTCTTGCCCGCGAGGTCGGCGGCGCGGTCCAGGATCATCCGCGACGTGTCGATCTCGTACAGGTTGTCGACGCCCTGGAGGATGCACGCGAGGCGCTCCAGGCCCAGGCCGGTGTCGATGTTCTTCGCGGGCAGCTCGCCCAGGATCGGGTAGTCGTCCTTGCCGGTCCCGGCGCCGCGCTCGTACTGCATGAAGACCAGGTTCCAGATCTCCAGGTAGCGCTCGCCGTTGACGGCCGGGCCGCCCTCCTCGCCGTAGGCGGGGCCGCGGTCGTAGTTGATCTCCGAGCACGGGCCGCACGGACCGGGCACGCCCATCGACCAGAAGTTCTCCGACTTGCCCAGGCGCTGGATGCGCTCGGGCGGTACGCCGATCACGTCCCGCCAGATGCGCTCGGCCTCGTCGTCGTCGAGGTAGACGGTGATCCACAACTTCTCCGGGTCCAGCCCGTAGCCGCCGTCCTCGATCGAGTTGGTGAGCAACTCCCAGGCGAGGCCGATCGCGCCTTCCTTGAAGTAGTCGCCGAACGAGAAGTTGCCGCACATCTGGAAGAACGACCCGTGCCGGGTGGTCTTGCCGACCTCTTCGATGTCCAGGGTGCGCACGCACTTCTGCACGCTGGTGGCGCGCTTGAAGCTCGGCTTGACCTCACCGAGGAAGTACGGCTTGAACGGCACCATGCCGGCGTTCACCAGGAGCAGCGTGGGGTCGTCCGCGACCAGCGAGGCCGAGGGGACGACGGTGTGTCCGCGCTCTTCGAAAAAGCGCAGCCAGCGCTTCCGGATCTCTGCCGATTCCATCAGCTGCCGTCCCTTCGGTCGTACCTTGCTTTGCCTTCGTACAGCTCACGCGGGTCGTACAGATCACGCCCGTCGTGCCAGTCTTCGTGCGGTTCCCGGGTGCCGGGCAACACGCGCCGCACCGGGGCGGGCGGCAACGACGCGGCGGCCACGTCCGCGCCGATGGCGCGGTACAGCTCCTGCTCGCGTTCGGCCATGCCCGCGCGGATCTCGTCCGCGAAGTACTTGATCGCCTCGCCGATGCCGGTGACATTGTCGGCGACGCCCTCGGGCGTGTACTTGTACGCCTTGTCCTTGACCTTGCGCGCGGCCCAGACGCCGGCGCCGGCGCCGACCGCGATCCAGAACAGCCTCGCCATTCGACTCAGCCTCTCCCGCGCATGCTGCGCTGCCGTGCGACCTTCTGCGCCTTGGCCGCCACCCGCACCCGGCGGCCGAGCTCGGCGCGCTGCTGCGCGGACAACGCGCGGCGGACACCGTAGCTGAACGCGGCGGTCTTCACGAGCGGGCCGCCCAGGGTGGCGGCGACCGTGGAGGAAAGCGCGGTGGCGTTCGTGGTCATGGTCTGCACGTTGCCCGCGATCTGGTCGACCCGGCCCATCTGGGCGTTGGTCGCCCGGACCGTCTCGGTCACCTCGTCGAGCAGCGGAACGGCTCGGTCCGCCACTCCTGCGACCAGGGTCGTGGCCTCCTTGAGCACCTTCGCCAGCTTGACCAGAGCCACTGCGAGAAAGGCGACCAGGATCGCCCAGAAAACCGCGATGATCATCAGCGCGACTTCGCCACCCGACACCGTCATGCGCTCCTTGATGAGTGGGATCAGTCGAGGCGGCAGACATGCGTGGCCCGCCTCGGAAAACCCGACCCTACCGCGACCGCGCGGGTCTCCTCGTCCGAGGAAACCCGCGCGGTCGGTGTGGCGCGTGTGTTGACTTGGCGTCGCTTCCCGATCGCCGGCGCGGTGCCGTCGGAATGCCGCCGTGCGAGGGCTCGGCGCACGGCCGTGGCGGAGCGGGAGCGGGTTGGTGCGGTGCCCTCGGATTCGCTGCGGCGCGGTTCGGCGTGCGCTGCGGCGTGGTTCGGGGCGGTCGGCGCGATTCGGCGCGGATCGGCGAGGTTCGGCGTCGGGTGCGCTCGCGAATCAGCGCGAGTAGTACTCGACGACCAACTGCTCGTCGCAGATCACCGGGACCTCGCGGCGCTGCGGGAGCCGGTCCAGGCGCGCCATCAGCTTGTCCAGGCGGGCTTCGATGTAGCGCGGGGTCTCGGCGGCGGCGAACCCGCCGGCCTGGACCACCTGGAACAGCGGCTTGTTCCGGCTGCGCTCGCGCACCGCGACGATGTCGTCGGGCTTGAGCCGGTAGGACGGCTTGTCCACCTTGCCGCCGTTGACCTCGATGTGGCCGTGGGTGACCATCTGGCGCGCCTGGTAGACGGTGCGCGCGAAGCCCGCGCGCAGCACGAACGCGTCGAGCCGGCGCTCCAGGTCGACCACCAGCTCGTCGCCGGTCTTGCCGGAGTGCTTGTTGGCGCGGTCGAACGCGGCCCGCATCTGGACCTCGGAGATGTCGTACTGGAAGCGCAGACGCTGCTTCTCCATCAGCCGGGTCTTGTAGTCCGAGGACTGCTTGCGACCACGACCGTGCTCGCCCGGCGGGTACGGCCGGTTCTCCAGGTACTTCGCGGCCTTGGGCGTGAGCGCCACACCGAGCGCACGGCTGCGCCGGATCTTGGGTCGGGTCTGGTTCAAGGTCGGGTCCTCCGTGCGGGCATGTTTCGGTGTGGGTCGTCCTGGTGGGCCGCCTGTGCGCGGCTCTCCGTCGCGCGGTCGGCCGCGGTGGCGGCGGCCCTTCGAGGGCCGCTTTCGCTCGGGCCGCCGTGACGCGGGTCGCCTTGCCAAGATCGGTGCACTTAGGTAAGCCTAACCTTAACGACGATGCGTTCGGTAGCCCGCACGGGGGTCGCAAACGAGCGCCACACCTGGAGGACGCCATGTCTGTTCCCACCGAGGCCAACGCCGGGCGTACCGATGTCTCTTCCCGACGACCGCAAATCGCCGAGCGCGCCCGCACCCTGGCCGGCTTCGCCGGCTCGGCCACCCTGGAGTTGCCCGGCGACCGGGAGGAGCAGGTGGTCCCGGCCGCCCGGGCGGTCGAGCCGGACGGCTCGCTGCTGCTGCTCGTCCCGGGCGAGACCGCCGCGGTCGTACTGACCTCGCGCGAGGACGTGGCCGCCGTGCTGCACCTGGTGGACGTCGCACCGGTCGCCGTGCCGCACCGGGTCCGGGCGCACTGCTGGATCGCCGGCTGGCTGACCATCCCCACCGGCACCGACGCCGACGAGGCCGCCGCCCGGCTGGCCGGGCAGGCCCCCGACCCCACCGCATCGCCGCGAGCGGGCACCATCGTGCGCCTGGAGGTCGGCGAAGTGCTGGTCGACGACCTGTGGGGCACCGGGCACGTCGAGCCGGAGGAGTACGCGGACGCCCGGCCCGACCCGCTGGCCGACCACGAGGCCGAACTGCTCCAGCACCTCGCCGCCGCGCACGGCAACGACCTGTGCCGGCTGGCGAGCCTGGCGGGCGCACCGGCCTGCGACGAGCGGGTCGCGCCGGTGTCGCTGGACCGACACGGCATCCGACTGCGCACGGGCGGGCCGGAGCGTACGTGCGACGTGCGGTTCGATTTCGAGACGCCGGTCGCGGGTCCGACGCAACTGGGCGAGGCGCTGCGCCGGTTGCTGCACGGGGTCCATGGCGGAGTGCAGGGCCAGGGGTGATGCGGGGTCGGGTGGAGCCGGGTCGAATGGGCCGGGTCGGTTCGGGTCGGGCGGCTCTCGGGCGGCTTTCCCGTGTCGCGTGATGTGTGGCTCTCCGGCGGCTCCCCCGTCTCGTGTGATGTGTGGCTCGCGGGAGACTCCTCGGTCGCCTGATGCGTGCGGCGGCGCGTGACGCTTGGCGCGTGAGGTGGCCCCTGGCGCATGACGCGTGTCCGCGATGTTGCAGTGCCGCATGATGCGTGTCGTGCGATGTGGGTCGCATGATGCGATCTTGGGTGGGCAGTCTCCCGGTCCGGGATCGGTCGTGCGCGGTGGTGGTGGGCCGCGTACCCGGCCGCGTCGTGGTGTGCCGTGTCGGGCACCCGGGACCGGCTAACGTTTCCGGTCGCGGCAACGGGTGGCGATCCACCCGGGCGGATCGCCACGGCGGACCGGGCAGGAGACCGCCGACGCGGAACGACCGCATCGCGCACGGCGGAAGGGACCACACGGGGTGTCGGAGCATCATTCGCGGCACAGGCCGGAGGAACCGGCGAACGGGGAAGGCCGCGACCATCCGACCCCCCGCGCACCCTGGGAGCCGGAATCCCGGCCCGCGCCCCGATCCGGGGCCAGCCCGTGGCAGGACCGGCTGCGCACCCAGTTGCGATTCAGCGGGCACACCGCGAGCATCCCGATCGTGCCCGCCCCCGAGAAGCCGGAGGCCGGCCCCTCGGTCCCGCGTGTGCTCGACCTGGCGCTGCGCACCGGCGAACTGTTGCTCGCCAGCGGCGAGGGCGGGGAGGACGTCGAGGCGGCGATGCTCGGCATCACCGACGCGTACGGCCTGGAACGTTGCCAGCCCAATGTGACCTTCGTCGCGATCACCCTGTCCTACCAGCCGTCCCTGGTCGAACCGCCGGTCACCGGCGAACGGGTGGTCCGCCGGCGCGCGGTGGACTACACCCGGCTCGACGAGGCGCACCAGTTGGTCTCGGACATCACCGGCGCCGATCTGACCCTGGAGGAGGCGTACCACCGGCTCGCGGACATCCGCCGCAACCGGCACCCGTATCCACGCAACCTGCTGCTGCTGTCCGCCGGTCTGATCGCGGCCTTCGCCAGCGTCATGGTCGGCGGCGGGGTGATCGTGGCCATCGCGGCCTGCGTCGCGGCGCTGATCGGCGAGCGGCTCGCGCAGTTGCTCTCCGACCGAGGGGTGCCGGAGTTCTACCAGTTCGTGCTCGCCTCGATGCCGGCCGCCGCGATCACGGTGGGAATGATCAAGGTCGGGGTCGGCATCAATCCCTACGCCGTGGTCACCGGCGGGCTGTTCGCGCTGCTGCCCGGGCGGGCTCTGGTCGCCGCGGTCCAGGACGGGCTGACCGGCTTCTACATCACCGCCGCCGCCCGGTTGCTGGAGGTCTTCTACCTGATCGTCGGCATCATCGTCGGCATCTCGATCGTGATCTACATCGGCGACCAGGTGGGCGTGCAGTTCAACGTCGAGGGCACGTTCAACCTCAACGCCAACCCCCGCGCGGTGCAACTCCTCGCGGCGGGCGCGGTGTCGATGACCTTCGCGGTGCTGGTCCAGGTGCGACGGGTGCTGCTGCCGGTCGCGGCGGCGGGCGGTGCGGTCGGCTGGGCGGTGTTCCAGGTGCTGCGCGAGGCGGGCGCCGCGCCGGTGCTCGCGACCGCCGTCGCGACGGGACTGCTCGGGCTGCTCGGGCAGTTGCTCGCCCGGTGGCACGGGACGTCGGCGCTGCCGTACGTGATCCCGGCGATCGGCCCGATGCTCCCGGGCAGCGCGATGTATCAGGGCATGCTGGGGCTCGCCCTCGGCCACACCGACACCGGCTGGCGCAGCCTGGTCAACGCGGCGTCCCTGGCCCTGGCCCTCGCGGCAGGCGTCAACGTCGGCTCCGAGGCGGCCCGCTTCGTACTCCCGTCCCCACCACCACGCACCGGCCGCGAAATGCGCCCGGCCTCCAAACGCACCCGAGGCTTCTGACGGATGCCGGGGGCGCGCTGCGGGGTTACGACACGCTGCGCTCGGCGGGCGCGCTGGGCGCGGCGGTCGCGGGGTGGCGCCGGTCGCGGGGTCGGCGCATCGGGGGCGGGGTTTGCGTCCGGTGGCGAAGTCGGGGCTCCGGCGTATCGCTCGGCGTCGAGGCGGACGCAGGTCACCGGGCCCGGCCGGTGGCGCCGCAGCCGTGCGCGATCAGGGGCGGAGGTGGCGCAGGGTGAACTCTTGGTCGGCGAGCGAGCCCGCCTGCGGGGCGGCCGGGTCGGCGGGAGTGGCCGCGTCCGGGATGGCGGCGGCGTATTGCTCGGCGTCGTCGACGGGTGTGTAGGCCAGCTCGGCGGGCGTGGGCAGGGTCCAGAAGCGACGGGTGTTGGCCGAGACGGCGTAGGCGGTGGTGAAGCCGGCGGCGACCGGGGCGTCCAGGGCCGCTCGGAAGAAGCCGACGCAGTCGCGTGGGCTGAGCCATGTGGCCAGGTGGCGCGGCTCGACGGGCTCCGGCTCGAAGCTGCCGATCCGCAGACAGAGCACCGACAGGCCGAACTTGTCCGCGTACAGCCGACCCAGCGCCTCCACGGCCACCTTGCTCACGCCGTACAGGCCGTCCGGGCGTACCGGGTCGTCCGGAGCGGTGAGCCGACCGACGGGATGAAAGCCGGTGACCCGATTGCTGCCGGCCAGGACGACCCGGGACACGCCGGTCCGTCGGGCGGCCTCCAGCACGTTGTGGGTGCCCAGTACGTTCGCCTGCACCAGTTCCGGGAGCGGCGCCTCGCCCGGAATACCGCCGAGGTGGATCACCGCATCCGCGCCGGCGAGCGCAGCCTCGACGGCCGGCGCGTCCAGGAGGTCGACGACGCGCACCTCCTCGCCCGCGTGCTCCGGCCGCAGCGGGACCAGATCGAGCAGCACGAACCGCTTCGCCGCACCACGCAAGCCTTTGCGCAGCTCCGTCCCGATCCGCCCGGCCGCCCCGGTGACGACCACGCTCCCCAGACTCATCCCGCTCCCCTCGCCCTACGTGCACCCCGAGCCGCAGCCGGTCCCGGACAGCCTGCCCCGAATCGCGTGCACGGCACATCGAGCTTCCCCGACCTTCGACACGCCTCCGACCCACACGCGTACCGGCCGCGGACCGGCTTGCCGTCCTCGGCAGCCAACCGGCGGTGTCGGACCACGTTCCGCACGCGTCTCGGCCACCGGATAGCGAAATTCGCGACCCGAAGTCGCGATCGACACCGGCCCCCGGCCGTAGCGCCGCCACTCCGCCGCCGTCGCCGCCGCCGACCCAGCCGGGACCAGGGCTTGATCGCGCGGCGCGGGCCGAGCGTCGCGTGCGGCTGCGGAGCAGCTGTTGGCGATGGTGGTCGGGCGTGTGGTGAGTGTGGGTCAAGCGCCAGAGCCGGGATCCGGGGGCGCTTCGCCGGGCGGTGTGTCGGGGCTGATGTCGGGTGTGTGTCGTCGACCCTGGTCTCGAGTGAGTTGTTCGTGGCATGTCGCGGTGCGGTGGACCCGACGCCGGCCCTGGAACTCCAGCCCGACAAGCCATCCTCTTCGAAGCCCCGTAGGCCCATAGCCCTGTAGCCCCATAGCCCCGACAACACAGTCGGCTACTCACGTGCGGTCGGAGAGCACGTCCCGCGGCCACCGATCACTGCAAGCTCAGCCTTGACCGGCCGGTCGCCCCCAGCGCGCACCGCGCAGTGCGCATCGCGCCGGCTGCGGGTTCGTGCTCGGCTGGTCCGCCACCTCGGCGTCGGCGTCTCCCGGGGCGGCGGAGGTTTGCTCGGGATCGCGTGCGGGCGGGAACGACATGGGGGGTGAGGGCGTTCGGGATTTGGGGTTGGTGGTCGGGATCCGCCGCCTCGGGTCGATGACGGGGTCCGGATCGCCGGACCGGCAAGAAGCATGGAGGCTCCGCATGCCGGACGCGCACGCATCCACCGGGCCGCTCGCCGCGCTGCGTACGTGGTCGCCGCCGAGTGGGACGGATGTCCGCGCGGTCGTCCTGATCCTGCCCGGCGGTCGTGCGCGCAGTCGGCAACCCGCGTCGACCCGCAACCTGGCCTATCGCCGGATGGTGCCGATCGCCCGGAGCGTGCATCGGGCGACCCGCGCGGAGGGCGCCGCGACCTGGCTGCTGCGCTACCGGGTACGCGGTTGGAACGAGCCCGATCACGATCCGGTCCAGGACGCGTGGTGGGCGCTCGACGGCATCCGTACCCGCTATCCGCACGCCGAGGTCACCCTGGTCGGCCACTCGATGGGCGGCCGTACCGCGTTGCGCGTGGCCGAGCACGAGAGTGTGCGTACGGTCTGTGCCCTCGCGCCGTGGATCGAGGACGACGAGCCGTACACCCAACTCGCCGGCCGCGATGTGGTGATCGTGCACGGCACGGCCGACCACACCACCAGCCCGACGGCCTCGCATCGCTACGCGCTGGCCGCCCGGGAGGTGTCCGAGCGGGTCTGCCGCTTCGAACTCCCGGACGGCCACGCGATGGTGCGGCGGGCCCCGGCCTGGACCGAACTGATCCGCCGCACCGTGGTGGGCGCCGTCACCGGAACGCCGGACCCCGGAATCGCCCGGGCGATGACGGCGCCGGACCCGGACGGGCTGCGCGCGGTGGTGGGTTGACACCGGGCGTGCCCCGCCGCGGGGCCCGGACCCGCCGATCACGTTCACACCGCGCCTGGGGGCGCGGCAGTAGGTACGTCGCTCATCTCGATGCCGAAGGCGGGATCCGCACGTCACCCGCACGGCGCCGAGGGCGGCGTGCGGGCCTCCCCCACACGATGCCCACGGCGTAGTGCGTACGTCACCCACTCGGTGCCGAGGCCGGAAGCGCACGTCACCCACATGGTGGCGAGGGCGGGGTGCGTACCTCACCCACACGACGGCCAGGGCGGCGTGCGTACCTCACCCACACGGTGGCGAGCGCGGTCGTGCGTACGTCGCTCACTCGGTGCCGATTGCCGCCGGCACGTCGGCGCGGGCCGCGGTACGTGCCGGCCAGACCGCGGCGACGATGCCGACGCCCACTCCGAGGGCGAGGAATCCACCGACGCCGGCCCACGGGACGACCAGAACCAGATTCGGCACCTTGCTCCGCAGCGGACCCAGGATCCCCCAGGCCAGGAACGTGCCCACGGCCACCCCGAGTACCGCGCCGAAGACCGAGATCACCAACGATTCGAGTCGGACCATGGTGCGCACCCGCGAGCGGTCGAGGCCGATCGCACGCAACATCCCGATCTCGCGCCGGCGTTCGAAGACCGACATGGCCAGCGTGTTGATCACACCGAGCACGGCGATCAGCACGGCCATCGCGAGCAGCCCGTACATGATGTTGAGCAACAGGTCGACGCTTCGGCTGATGGACTGCCGGATGTCGGTGCGGTCCTCGACCTCGATCAACGGGTTGTCGCCGATCGCGCGCTCGATCGTCCGGGTGGTCCGTGCGTCGTCGCCGCCGGCGGTGCGCACCATGATCGACCGGATGTCGCGGTGCGCGGAATGCGCCTGTACGAGCGCGGCCGGGACGGTGACCTTGGTCAACTGTTCGAGATCGGCGTGGAATCCGCCGATGGTGACGCGACCCCGGGTGCCGTCGGGATAGCCGATCGGGACCACGGACCCGATCCGCCAGCCGCGCTGCTTCGCGGTGTCCGCCGTGACCAGGATCTCGCCTCGGCGCAGCGCCGCCGCGGCGTCGGCCGTGCCGCCGAGGGCGAGCAGCCGTTCGATTCCCGGGGGATCCACGCCGATCACGGCGGTGTTGCGGCCGTCCAGCGTCACCGTGTCCCGGATCAGCGGGGACATCGCGGTCACCCCCGGCACCCGGGCGACGGCGTCGAGCACGCTCGCATCGACGGGCGCGCCGTTGACCGTTCGGATCCGGTAGTCGGCCGCCACCTCGGCGATCGCCCGCTCCTCGACCGCGTGCCGGATCGATGCGCCGAGCATGGTCAGACCGGCGATCAGGCACAGCCCGATGGTCAGCGCCGAGGCGGTGGCGGCGGTACGGCGGGGGTTGCGGACGGCGTTGCGGCGGGCCAGCCGACCGGCCACGCCGAACGGCCGGTCCAGGAACGGCGCGCTCGCCCCGATCACGGGCCGGGACAACAGCGGGGTGAGCAGGAGGATGCCGACCAGGACCAGGAACACCCCGACGGCCACCGGCACTCGGCCGCCGTCGCCGGCGGTGGAACGGCCGTATCCGGTGAGCGCCGCGCCGGCGGCGGTCACCAGCACGCCCATGACGCTGCGACCGCGCAGGCCGCCGTGGCCGGCGGGTTGTTCGACGGTGTTCAGCGCGGCGACCGGCGGGATTCGGGACGCGCGCCGGGCCGGCAGCCACGCGGCGAGCAGGGTGACCCCACAGCCCACGAGCAGCGCCACCGCGATCGTGCGGGCTTCGACGATCAGCGGGCCGGCGGGCAGGTGGGCGCCGAACCGTTCCAGCAGCGACCGCAGCGTGCCCGCGAGCGCGATCCCGGCGGCGAGGCCCAGCAGCGAGGCGACCACGGCGACCGCCGCCGCCTCGCACAGCACGATCCGGGTGACCTGCCCGCGTCGGGCGCCGACCGCGCGCAACAGGGCCAGTTCGCGGGTGCGTTGGGCAACGAGCATGGTGAACGTGTTGGCGATGATGAACGTGGCGACGAACAGCGCGATGCCGGCGAACGCGAGCAGCGCGATGGTCATCTGCCGAGTGCCGGCCTCGATCTGGTCCACCTGCTCTCGGGCGAGCGTCCGCCCGGAGGCCACCCGCAGGTTGTCGGCGCGGGGCAACAATCGCGCGGCCGCGTCGCGCAGCGCCGTCTCGCTCGTACCGGGGGCCGCGGTCAGGTCGATCTCGCCGTACCGGCCGGGCGCCAACAACAGTCGCTGCGCGGTGGCGGTGTCGAACAGGACCAGCGAGCCGCCCGCCGACACCCGCGGATCGTCGGTCCCGAACACGCCGGTCAGCCGGGTCTCCACCATCGGACCGCTCAGCGCGATGCGTACGGTGTCGCCGATCCGGAAGCCGGCCCTGTCCGCGCTCCGCGCATCCAACGCGATCTCGCGGCCGTTCGCCGGCCCGTGCCCGGCCCGCATCGGGAAGCGCGGGTCGGCTCCGTCGCCGGTCGGCACGAAGTTGGTCCCGATGGTGGTCCACCCGGACCCGAGCAGGTCGCCGTCGCGGTCGACCACACCGGTGAAGCCCTCCAGCACGCCTCGCGCCCGGGCGACTCCCGGCAGCGCGCGCAACCGGGTGAGGGTGTCCTCGGTGAGCGCGGGATCCGGACGGCCGTGTTCCCGGGAGCCGGCGCGGTCCACGTTCTCGTCGATCACCGCGACGGAAACGTCGGCGAAGCTCCTGGACGCGGTGTTCTTGAAGGCCCGGCCCAAGGTGTCCGACAAGACCAGGGTGCCGGCGACGAACGCGACCCCGAGGAGCACGGCGACGGCGGTCATCGCCAATCTGGCCTTGTGCGCGACGACGTTGCGCAGAGCGAAACGAAACATGGGCAGCCCCCGGGAAACCGAGCCGAGCAATGGGATACCGCCATCCTCGACCGCCCCTACTCCCCCGGTCGTCCCCCACCGGTACGGCGCCCACATACATCCCACGGCCCTCCCCGCGCCGCCTCACCCCCACCGCACGACCCCGAAGTCGCCCACACGACCGACCCCGAAATCCACCCCCGGACGACCACCCGAACGACCACGGCGGAACCGCCCCCGGCCCCGAACGACCGGTACGACAAAACCGCCTCACCGAACCACGCAGCGAAACCGCCCTCACCGGCCCGCGTCGCAGGACCGCCTCACCGATCCGAACGATCGAACCGGCACACCGGGCGCGAACCGGGCCCGGCACGAGCGGCCGCGGCGCGGCGCGGGCAGGCGGGCGCGGCGCAGGGTCGGACGGCGGCACCAGCGGACGCGCCGCGCACGGTGCGGCGTGGTCGAGCCCGACACGGGCGGGCACGACACGGGCGGGCGTAATGCCTGCGGGTGGGGGCGTATCGGCCGGCGCTGCGCGGATGGTGGGGCCGTCACCCGTCGGCCGCTGTGGGCCGGCAGGGCTTGGGCGGGTGGGGTCCGGGTGAGTTATTCGTCCGTGGGGGTCGCGTTGGTCAGGCGGGATCGGGTCCATGTGGCGATGTCGGCGTAGCGGGCTTCGGCGCCGTGGCGGGTGGGTTCGTAGTAGGTGCGGCCGTGGATGGCGTCGGGGGCGTATTGCTGCGCTGCCACGCCGCCGGGGACGTCGTGCGGGTAGACGTAGCCCTGCGCGTGACCGAGCTTGGCCGCGCCCTTGTAGTGGCCGTCGCGCAGGTGTGCGGGCACCGGGCCGGCCAGCCCCTTTCGGACGTCGCCGAGTGCCGCGTCGATCGCCAGGTAGGCCGCGTTCGACTTCGGCGCCAGGGCCAGGTGGATGGTCGCCTGGGACAGCGTGATCCGCGCCTCGGGAAAGCCGATCAGCGCGACCGCCTGCGCGGCGGCGACCGCGACCTGCAACGCGGTCGGGTCGGCCATTCCGATGTCCTCGCTCGCCGAGATCATCAGCCGTCGGGCGATGAATCGCGGGTCCTCGCCCGCATCGATCATCCGCGCCAGATAGTGCAGCGCCGCGTCCACATCGGAGCCCCGGATCGACTTGATCAACGCGCTCGCCACGTCGTAGTGCTGGTCCCCGTCCCGGTCGTACCGCACCGCCGCCCGGTCCACCGCGCTCTCCAGCGTGGCCAGCGTGATCGTGTCCTCGCCCTTGTCGGCCGCCGATCCCGCGCCCGCCTCCAACGCGGTCAGGATCCGTCGCGCGTCACCGCCCGCGATGCGCAGCAGGTGCTCCTCGGCATCCGGATCGAGGGTGAGCGTGCCCTTGAGTCCGCGCTCGTCGCCGAGCGCGCGGTGCACGACCTCGCGCAGGTCGTCGTCGGTCAACGACTCCAGGGTCAGCAGCAGGGAGCGGGAGAGCAGGGGGCTGATGATCGAGAAGTACGGATTCTCCGTGGTCGCCGCGATCAGCGTCACCCATCGGTTCTCCACCGCGGGCAGCAGCGAATCCTGCTGGGCCTTGGAGAAGCGATGGATCTCGTCCAGGAACAGCACCGTGTCGCGGCCCTGCGCACCGGCCTGCCGACGCGCGTCCTCGATCACCGCGCGCACTTCCTTGACCCCTGCCGTGATCGCCGACAACTCCACGAAACGCTGCTTGGTGACATGGCTGACCACGTAGGCGAGCGTGGTCTTGCCGGTCCCGGGCGGCCCCCACAGGATCACCGAGGACGGCGCGGTGACCCGACTGTCCGACGACACCAACCGGCGCAGCGGCGATCCCTCGCCCAGCAGGTGCCGCTGACCGACCACCTCGTCCAGGTCGCGCGGGCGCATCCGCACGGCCAGCGGCGCGAGCGAGGGGTCCTTGGCCTGCCGGGCCTCGGCGGCAGCGGTGAAGAGATCGGAATCCACCCCCCGACCCTAACCCTCACCACCGACTCCCGACCGGCCCGGGACGCGCTCCCGAGCACCCCTGCCGCCCCCTGCACACGACCGGTCGTCGCCGTACGAGGCTCGCCGCACCGGGCGCCGGTGGGCACACCCGGCCAACAGCCCGCCCCACGCCCGCCGCCACCCCCGAGACGGGCATCGCACCCACACCCGCCGCCACCTCCGGGACGAGCAACCCACCACCGCCGACACCGTCGCCCCGCGACCACCGAAGCCACCGCCCCAGGAAGCCGAGGCCACCACCGCCCAGACGGCCGGCCGAGCCACCGCCCCGCCAGAGCCAAGGCACCACCGCCCGGATCGCAGTGCGCCCGCGGCTCCGGCGTCCCCGGTCGTGGCGCCGGCGTCGACCGGCACCACCCGCCCGGGCCACCGGTGGGGGCGGCGCCGTGTCAGCGAAGAACCCCCGCGGCCTTCGCCGTCTGGAGCCACTCCGGGAATTCGTTCATCAGGTTGTCGAACAGTTCGGCGTCGGGCATGCGCCGCGGGTCGGCGCCGGCCTCGAAGAAGCCCGCGTTGTCGACCACGCGGTACTTGGGGGCGGGCAGGTCGTCCAGTCGGTGCAGGAAGCGGAACTCGTCCCGGCCGAAGCCGATGAACTGCCAGAAGATCGGCAACTCGGCCGCCTTGCAGATGGCCTTCTCCGCGGCCTTGGCGTTGTTCGGCGCTCCATCCGTCTGGAAGATCACAAAGGCCGGGTCGGTCGCACCACACGAGCGGTAGTGCGCGATCACCGCTTCCATCGCCGACACGTAGTCCGTGGTGCCCATATGGCCGAGCTTCTTGTGCAGCGCGGCGATCCGGCCACCGTAGTTGTCCAGCGAGATCTCCTCGGCCCGGTAGGCCTTCGTGTCGAAGAAGATCACCGGCACCGAGCCGTCGTCGTCGAAGTGCGCGGCTGCGGCCAACACCCGGTCGGCGAGCGCCTGCACGCTGCCGTTCTTGTAGAACGGCGCCATGCTGCCGGAGCGGTCGAGCACCAGATAGACCGCGGCGCGCACGCCCGCGAGCCGGTTCTTCTCCAGGCTGACCCCGGCCGCCTTGTACAGGCTGACCAACCCGGGGGCGGAGCGTTCGATCTTGTCGAGCGAGACCGCCGAGCCGCTGCCGCTGCGCACGGTGGCGGAGGGTGCGGTGGCGGGCGGCGCGGCAGCCGCCGACGAGTCCGGTTTCGACTTCTTGCGACCGAACAGCGAGAAGGGCATGGCGAGGGCTCCCAGCAGTCGAGCGAGTCGGGTGGCCGCCCCCTCACGGGGGCTTCCCCGGCCTACGCTCCCAGATCGGCCGCCCCCACGAACAGGGGCAGATCCCTCACGAATCGGCCATGTCGCACCCCGCCCGTCGCGCCCGCACCTGGGCCGCGGTCAGCCCGGGCGGCACCACCACGACGTCGCCGACGTCCCCGGCCCACATCACCTGCGGACCGAACGCCTCGGCCAGCGCCGCCACCGCCCGCTCCGCCGCGCCCGCCCCCGGAGCCCGGAAGGTCAGCCCGGACACCGGCTCGTCCGTCCCGATGCGCTTGCGCTCCCCCGCGACCGCCACCGCGAACCCGCCCAGGTGGTCGCCATCGGCCGCCCCCGGCCGCGCCGGCAACGGATCCGGCACCTCCGCACCGTCGACCCACAGGGTGAACCAACAGCGCGCGGACAACCCTTCGGCACGCAACACCGCCAGCACGTCGCCGACTTCCGGATAGGACGCGGCACGCGCCTCCTCCAGCAGGTCGGCCGGCACCGGCGTGCCGAACGACTCGACGAACTCCAGGCCACCCTCGCCATCGGTGAACCAGCGCAGCGGATTGATGTGCACGGTGTGGCTCATGCGACCTCCCCTTTCGAGCCTTTCGAGCCCTGCGAGCCATTCGAGCCCCGTGAACTCTTCGAGTCCTTCGAGTCCCGACCTCGACCCTCCCCAGCATCTCGCTCGGCTCCGACATGTGCGCCGACCGCAAGGGCCGCAACGGCCGCATCATCCCTACGCGTTCCGCCCGCGTGCCCACCACCACGCGCGCCCTCGACGACAGCGCCGCCGCCACCATCGCCCGGTACACCGCCATCCAGCGGGCCGGCAACCACTCCCGCCGGTCCCACCGGCGGCGCACCCGGTTCGCCGGCCCCGACCGCACTTCCCGGATCCGCCACCACCCCCGCCCGCCGTCGCCGCGACGCGAAGAACCACTCCTGCCACTCCCGCGTGCCCTCGATCGCCTGGACCCGCGCCATCGCGTACAGCCGGGTCGGTGGCGATCCCCGATAGCGCAGGTTGGCGAGTGTCCCGTCCGGCTCGGCCAGAAAGCGCACGATGGCACCCTGCGTCCAGCCGCGCCCCAGCACGATGGACCGCGTCACGTACTCCGCCGGCACCCGTCGCTTCGTCAGCTCCACCGCCATGTCGGCCTCCCCGAGGTCGTACGAACCGGTCCTGCACCGGCTCGACTTCCAAGGTAGGCACGCTTCGGCGCCACTGCTCCGAGCCTGTGCAGAAGCGTTTCGGCTACTCCACCGAGTCGACAAATCCGGCAACCACAACCGCAACGGCAACGGCAACGCCGAAGGGCGGCCGAGCCATTGGCTCGGCCGCCCTCGATCACCACGAGCGGGCCCCGACGGCGAAGCGGAGTGCATCCGGGACGCCGGCGCCGAACGGTCCCCACGAACGACCCGGGGCGGCTACTACTTCGACCGTCCCAACCCGCCCGCTCGAAGCGAGTCACGCCCTCTCGGCACCTAGCCGTTGTCCACCTTGCCACCCGACCCGGAGCCCGCCCCCGAACCCGAGCCCGACCCCGAGCCCTCACCCGAACCAGACTTCGGCTTCGCGTCGATCCCCGCCTCGCGCCGCTGCTGCACCGTGATCGGCGACGGCGCCCCGGTCAACGGGTCCCCACCGGAAGCGGTCTTCGGGAAGGCGATCACATCGCGGATGCTGTCCGCCCCGCCCAGCAGCGCCACCAACCGGTCCAGCCCCAGCGCGATCCCGCCGTGCGGCGGCGGCCCATACGCGAACGCGTCCAGCAGGAAGCCGAACTGCGACTGCGCCTCCTCCTCCGACATCCCGATCGCCGCGAACGCGCGCTCCTGCACGTCCCGACGGTGGATACGGATCGAACCGCCGCCGATCTCGGTTCCGTTGAGCACGATGTCGTACGCGTTCGACAGCGCCTCGCCCGGGTTCTTGTCGAACCCGTCGAGCCACTCCGCGGTCGGCGCCGTGAACGGGTGGTGGATCGCGTGCCAGCCCTGGTGGTTGCCGGCCGCGTCCTCGATCGGCTCGAACATCGGGAAGTCGACGACCCAGAGGAAGTTCCACTTCGACTCGTCGATCAGCGATCCGCGGCGGGCGATCTCCAGCCGGGCGGCGCCGAGCAGTTCGAGCGAGGCCGTGCGCCGACCCGCCGCGAAGAAGATGCAGTCGCCCTTGGCCGCGCCGGTCGCCTCGACCAGTCCGGCCAGGTGCTCCTCGGACAGGTTCTTGGCCACCGGGCCGCGCAGTTCGCCGGTCTCCGCATCGACCAGCACGTACGCCAGACCGCGCGCGCCGCGCGCCTTGGCCCAGTCCTGCCAGCCGTCCAGCTCCTTGCGGGTCTGCGCGGCGCCGCCGGGCATCACCACCGCGCCGGTGAACTCGGCCTGGAACACCCGGAAGGAGGTGCCCTCGAAGTAGGCCGTCAGGTCGACCAGTTCGCAGCCGAAGCGGGTGTCCGGCTTGTCCGAGCCGTAGCGCGCCATCGCCTCGGCGTAGGGCAGCCGGGGCAACGGCAGCGGGATCTCCACGCCGTGCACCTCGCGCCACACCCGCGCGATCAGCTTCTCGGTCAGCGCCAGGATGTCCTCGGCGTCGCAGAAGGACATCTCGACGTCCAACTGGGTGAACTCGGGCTGCCGGTCGGCCCGGAAGTCCTCGTCCCGGAAGCAGCGCGCGATCTGGTAGTAGCGCTCCATGCCGGCCACCATGAGCAGCTGCTTGAACAGCTGCGGCGACTGCGGCAGCGCGTACCACGAGCCCGGCTGGAGCCGCACCGGCACCAGGAAGTCGCGGGCGCCCTCGGGCGTGGAGCGGGTCAGGTACGGCGTCTCGATGTCGAGGAAGTCGTGGTCCTCCATGACCTCGCGGATCACCCGGGTCACCTTGGAGCGCAGCCGCAGGTTGCGCGCCATCGGCGCCCGGCGCAGGTCGAGGTAGCGGTGCTTGAGCCGCACCTCCTCGTTGACCGTGCCCGGCGTGTACTCCTCGATCGGGAACGGCAGCGGCGCCGCCTCCGAGAGGATCTCGAAGTCGTCCACGACGACCTCGATCGCACCGGTGGGGATGTCGGTGTTCTCGTTGCCGTCGGGGCGCACCCGCACGTCGCCGGTGATCTTCACGCAGAACTCGGAGCGCAGGTTGTGCACGGTCGCCAGGTCGCGGAAGACCACCTGTACGGTGCCCGACGCGTCCCGCAGGTCCACGAACGCCACGCCGCCGTGATCGCGCCGCCGGGCCACCCAGCCGGCGAGCGTCACGGTGTGGCCGGCGTGCTCGGCGCGGAGCGTCCCGGCGTCATGGGTGCGGATCACTGAAGCTTCTCCTTCAAGACGGTGACGACCCGGTCGAGCGGGACCGGGGTCTGGTCCCCGTTCGACAGGTCCTTGATCTGGGCGACGCCCTCGGTGAGGTCACGATCGCCGACGACGATGGCGTAGCGGGCGCCGGATTGCGACGCGGCCTTCATGGCGCCCTTGAGCTTCTTCCCGCCGAAGGCCATGTCGGCGGGGATGTCCTCGATCCGCAGCTGGGTGATCATGCCGAACACCGCGCGCCGGGCCGCGTCGCCGATCGCGACGCCGTAGACGTCGCAGTCGGCCGGGGTCTCCACGGCCTGGCCCTCGGCCTCCATCGCGAGCATCGTGCGGCCGATGCCCAGGGCCCAGCCCACCGAGGGCAGGTCGGGGCCGCCGAGGTCCTCGGACAGGCCGTCGTAGCGCCCGCCGCCGCCGATCGCCGACTGCGCGCCGAGCCCGTCGTGGACGAACTCGAACGTGGTGCGGTTGTAGTAGTCGAGGCCCCGGACCAGCCGGGGGGTGTCCTCGTAGGCGATCTCCAACTCGTCGAGCATGCCGCGCACGAACGTGTGGTGTTCGGCGCACGCCTCGCACAGGTGGTCGGTGATCAGCGGGGCGTCCGCGATCAGCGCCTGCACCTCGGGCCGCTTGTCGTCGAGCACGCGCAGCGGGTTGATCTCGATCCGCGCGTGCGTCTCGGCGTCCAGGTCGAGCGCGCGCAGGAACTCCTGGAGCTTGGCGCGGTAGACCGGCCGGCATTCGCGGCAGCCGAGCGAGTTGAGCAGCAGCCGGAAGTCGCGCAGGCCCAGCTTCATGAAGCCCTCGGCGGCGAGCGCGATCATCTCGACGTCGACCAGCGGGTCGTCGCTGCCGATCGCCTCGGCGCCGACCTGGGTGAACTGGCGGGTACGGCCCGCCTGCGGGCGCTCGTAGCGGTAATACGATCCGAAGTACCACAGCTTGACCGGCAGTCGGCCGGCGTACAGGTTGTGCTGGAGCACCGAGCGCATCACGGCCGCGGTGCCCTCGGGGCGCAGCGTCAGCGAGCGGCCGCCGCGGTCCTCGAACGTGTACATCTCCTTGGTCACGATGTCGGTGGACTCGCCGACACCGCGCAGGAAGAGGCCGGTCTCCTCGAAGGTGGGGGTCTCGATGTACTGGAAACCCGCGTCGCGCAGCTCCAGGCCGAACTGGATCCGGATCCGGTTGAACGTCTCCGAGTACGGCGGAAGCATGTCGAAGGTGCCCTTGGGGGCGTTGAAGGTACTCACGGTATGAAAATCCGTCACATTCCTCGGTGCGGTCCCGCGGGCGGCGTCAGCTCTTGCAGATAAGGGTTGCTCGCGCGCTCGCGGCCGATCGTCGTCTGGGGGCCGTGGCCGGACAGGACGACGGTCTCGTCCGGCAGCGGCAGACACACCCGGGACAACGAGCGCAACATCTGCGCGTGATCGCCGCCGGGCAGGTCGGTGCGTCCGATGGAGCCGGCGAACAGCAGGTCACCCGAGTACAGGATGGGCGGGATGTCCGCGCTTCCCTGGGTGCCGAAGGCCACCGACCCCTGTGTATGGCCGGGCGCATGATGGACCGTCAGCTCGAGGCCGGCGAGGTCGAGCACGGCGCCGTCGGTGAGCAGGCGCACGTCCTCGGGTTCGGTGAAGGTCATCCCGCCGAACAGCTGCTGCCCCACGCCCAGCGACAGGCCCTTGGCCGGATCGGAGAGCATGTCGCGGTCGTCCGGGTGGATCCACGCGGGCACCTTGTGCTCGGCGCAGACCGGCACCACCGAGAACATGTGATCGATGTGTCCGTGGGTCAACACGACGGCCACCGGACGCAGCCGGTGCTCGCGGACGATGTCCTGTACGCCGTCGAACGCGTCCTGCCCGGGGTCGACGATGACGCATTCCTCACCGGCGGCAGGGGCGACCACGTAACAGTTGGTCTGGAAGGACCCTGCGGGGAACCCGGCGACGATCACGTTCGTCCTCTCGGTCTCGGGTCTTCCGGCGGCGGGGCAAGCACGGAAGTATGCGGCGGACGTGGGAATCAGGTACGAGACTACCGGCGCGCGGGGGCGGATCGCGAACCGGTTCAGGGGGTGCGTGCCTAGACTGTGCGCGAGCTGCGGTCGGTTCCGGGCCTGTGGGATCACCGCAGGTCGGGACCGGTGCACGGATCCCGTCACGGCACCGGGAGGCCTCCCCCGGCCCTCGTTCGGCCGTCGGGCGTCCGGGTCGAGTCCGTCCACATCGAGTCCGTCATCGAGTCCGTTCGAATCCAGGAGAGCACGCGGTGGTCACCAAACAGCAGCGCCAGCGGCAGCTCGCGCGCGAGAAGTTCGAGCGCCAGCAGCAGCGACGCGGGACCGCACAGGCACGTCGGCGCCGGCGCAACCAGGTCATCGCAGCGGTCGCGGCGGTGGTCGTGGTGGCCGGTGGCGGGGCGTGGCTCGCGGTGGCGGCGAACGACGACGACGACAAGTCGACGAACGCGGGTGCGTCGAACACGCCGACCGCCCAGCCCTCGGCGCCGCAGTCGCCGGCCCCCGACGCCAAACCGAAGACGTGTGCGGCACCGGCTCCGGGTGAGCCGACCAAGGAGCAGTTCGCCACCGAGCCCGCGATGTCGATCGACACCAAGGCGGCGTACACGATGACCCTCAAGACCACGTGTGGCGAGGTGACGGTGGCGCTGGAGGCGGCGAAGGCGCCGCACACGGTGAACTCGTTCGCGTTCCTGGCGGGCAAGAAGTTCTTCGACCACACCAAGTGCCACCGGTTGACCACGGGCGGTCTGGCCGTGCTCCAGTGCGGGGACCCGACCGGAACGGGCACCGGCGGCCCCGGCTACAAGTTCGTCGACGAGAATCTCGGTACGGCGGGCCCGGCCGGCACCGCGTCCTACCCGGCCGGCACCGTCGCGATGGCGAACTCGGGCCCGGGCACCAACGGGAGCCAGTTCTTCCTGGTCACCGGGGACAGCAAGCTCCCGCCGAACTACACCCCGTTCGGCAAGGTCACCGGCGGGATGGACGTGCTGGCGAAGATCGCCGCCGCGGGTACCGCGGACGGCGGCAGCGACGGTGCGCCGCACGAGAACGTGGTCCTCGACAGCGTGACCGTGGCCAAGTAGCAACCGACCGGACGCATGTTCCACGGCGACTCCCGGGGCTCGGCCCGGCCCGCGCCCCGGGGTCCTGTGTAAAGTGCGCCGCATTCAGCATCGAAGGAGGCCGCTGTGAGCAGCGACCCGTGGGGCCGCGTGGACGAGCAGGGAAACGTCTTTGTCAAGACGGCGGACGGTGAGCGCTCCGTCGGTTCGTGGCAGGCGGGTTCCCCGGACGAGGCCCTGGCCTACTTCCGGCGCAAGTACGAGGGGCTCGCCGTCGAGGTGGAGTTGCTCGCGCGGCGGGTACGGACCACCGACCTCGCTCCCAAGGACGCCCACCACGCGATCGAGCGCCTGCGCGCGAGCATCGTCGACGCGAACGCGGTCGGCGATCTGGAATCGCTCGTCAAGCGTTTGGACGCGCTGGTGACCGTGGTGGATTCCAAGCGCGAGGAGCGCAAGGCCACCCGCGCCAAGGCGCAGGAGGAGGCGCAGGGCGCCAAGGAGCGCATCGTCGCCGAGGCCGAGCAGCTGGGCCAGAGCACGGACTGGCGTCCGGCCGGCGAGCGGCTGCGCGCGCTGGTGGACGCGTGGAAGGCCGTGCCGCGGCTGGACCGCAAGGCCGACGACGAGCTGTGGCACCGGTTCTCGCAGGCCCGGTCCAACTTCGCCAAGCGCCGCAAGGCGCACTTCGCGGAGCTGGACGGGCAGCGCGACAGCGCCAAGCGCGTCAAGGAGAAGCTGGTCGAGGCGGCCGAGGCACTGTCGACGTCCACCGAGTGGACCGACACCGCGGCGCGCTACCGCGACCTGATGAACGACTGGAAGGCCGCCGGTCGGGCCCAGCGCGACGTCGAGGAAGAGCTGTGGCAGCGCTTCCGGGCCGCGCAGGACGTGTTCTTCGCGGCGCGCAGCGAGGTGTTCGCCGAGCGCGACTCCGAGCAGCGGGAGAACCAGGCCGCGAAGGAGCTGCTGCTCGTCGAGGCCGAGACGATCGTCCCGGTGACGGACGTCAAGGCGGCGCGGGCCGCGCTGCGCTCGATCAACGATCGCTGGGAGGCCATTGGCCACGTCCCGCGCGATGCCCGGCCGAAGATGGAGGCCCGCCTGCAGAGCGTCGAGCGGGCGATCCGCGAGGCCGAGGAAGAGCTGTGGAAGCGCACCAACCCGGAGGCTCGGGCGCGGGCGCAGGCCGCGGTGGACCAGATCCAGGCGTCCATCGACAAGCTGACCCAGCAGGCGGAGAAGGCCCGGGCGGCCGGGAACGAGCGCAAGCTCCGCGAGGCCGAGGAATCGATCGCGGCGCGCGCGGAGTGGCTGGCCGAGGCGAACAAGGCCCTGCAGGAGTTCTCCGGCTGAGCGAACCGCGCATCCGCGCGGCGGCGAACACAAGGTACGGGCGGACCCGGGCCGGCAACTGCCGACCCGGGTCCGCCCGTTTTCCCACGCCCGCACACGCCACTCGCCCACGTGCGCCCGGCGAAGCCGTCGAAACCACCGGCGGACGCAGGCAGGCACGCGAGGACAGCCGGAGGGCGTGAGGCCGGGGCGGACGCACGACGCCAGACCCGGGCCGGCGGCAGGCACGAGACGGACGGACACCATGCGGCCCGCCGAACGCGAGACGGGTGGGCGCGGCGGGAGGGGCACGCGGCAGGCAGGCAAAGGCACCCGGCCGGCGCGAAGTTGGCACGGACGCGCGATCCCGGTGGCAGGCCGACGGTGAGTACGAAACGGGCGGACACACGCCGCGGGCGGGTGGCGGGCGCGGATGTGGGGGCGGGGGACGGGCGGGCAAGGGCGGCCGGAGAGTGCGAGGTTGGGGCGGACGCGGGGTGCGGGCTGGCGCGACACCGCCGTGCGAGGTGGGCGAGTGGTGGGTGTGTGGTGTCCGTCGTGCGTTCGGTGCCGCCGTGGGTGGGCGGCGAGGCGTACAGTTCCCGGCACTTGGGAGTTCGGGGCGGGCGTGTATTCCGGCGTCGGTGCTCGCGAGTGTGTTCGGGGCGACCGAACGGGGCCGCGGGTCGCGGGGGTTCGGTGCCGGCAGGTGATGGCTACGGGTTGCTTCCGGTTTCGTGGCCGAGGTGCTTTCGAGCCATGCGATCCATCATCATGTGACCCGCAATCACCACCGGTTCAGGAAACAGGTACGGGGGAGCACCCATGTCTCAGCCAGATCCGCTGATCGAATTCGCCGCCGCACTGAGAGCGATCCGGGACGCGGCGGGCGAGGTGCCGGCCGCCGAACTGGCCCGGCGCGCAGGCATCGACGAGACGGTGCTGGCGGCGGCGCTGTCCGGGGCGATGTTGCCCTCGCTCACCGTCACGATGGCGATCGTGTCCGCCTGCGGCGCGGTCCCCACCGGCTGGGAGGCCAAGTGGCGCGAGGTGGCCGCGGCCCATCTGGCCGGCTCGGCTCCCGAGGCCGCCCCCGTCGCGCCGTCCTCGCCCCCGCCGCCGCCTCGGCCGAGCGCCGCCCCGTCGATCGGCCGGCCGCCGGCCCCGAACACGCCGCCGCCTCCGGTCTACCCGGCCGCGCCCGCGACGCCGCCCTCGGCCGCCGCTCCCGACACGCCCCCGCCGCCGCCGCCCCAGGCTCCGCCGACGCCGCCCACCACACCTCCGGCCGAAGCGGCCCCCGTCAGGCCCACCGCTCCGCCCCCCGAGCAGCCGAGCACGACTCCCGCCGCCACCGCACCGGCGGCCGACCCGACGCCCGCAGCGCCACCCGCGCCGGCCTCCCCGCCGAAACCACCGGCCCCCGCCGGAGCCGCCACCGAGACGCCCCCGGCCCCGCACGCACCCACGTCCACGTCCGGCGAAACCACCGGCGCGCCGAGCAACGAGGGGCCCCAAAGCAACTCCCCCGCCGAACCCGGCACTTCCCCCGAACCCACCCAGCCGCCCGCCTCGGACTCGACCACAACCCCGACGCCCCCGCAGGCATCCACGTCCGCATCCGACGAAACCACCGTCGCCCCGATCCTCGAAGCGCTCCAGAGCGAATCACCCCCCGGCCCCTCCACCTCCCCCGAACCCGCCCGGCCCACCCCGGCACCGGCGCCGATCACCGCCCCGACGCCCCCGGCCGCATCCGCTCCCGCCTCCGCGTCGGACGAAACCACCGCCGCCCCCACCCAGGCCCAGTCCACCCCCGACCCGCACACCGCCCCCACGCCCCCGCCCACATCCGCATCCGCATCCACATCCGCGCCCGACGAACCCATCGCCCCGCTCCACCGGCCCGCCGTCGAGCCCACCCAGCCCAATCCCAACCTGGCCGCCCACCGCCAGGCCCCCGCCGCCGGGGAGCCCGCCACCGTGCAGCCGCCCGTCGTGGAGCGGCCCTCCGACCGGCGCTCCTCCGCCGTCGCGCGCGAAGCCGGCAGCGCCCCCGTCGTGCCCTCCTGGGACGGCCCCGACCGGGCCGTGCTCGCGCCGCTGGAAGGCGACGACCCGCGCACCGTGGGCGGCTACCTGCTCCGGGCCCGGCTGGGCTCGGGCGGGATGGGGCGGGTGTATCTCTCCTACACGCCCGGTGGTCGGCCCGTCGCGATCAAGGTGATCCGGGGCGAGTTCGCCGACGACCCCGAGTTCCGCCGGCGCTTTCGCCAGGAGGTGGCCGCCGCCCAGCGCGTCCAGGGCCTGTACACCGCCCCGGTGATCGACACCGACGCGGAAGCCGCGCAGCCGTGGCTGGCCACCGCCTACGTCCCGGGCCCGTCCCTCTACGACGCCGTCTACCGGCACGGTCCGCTGCCCGCGGAGACCGTTCTGGTGTTGATGGCCGGCGTCGCCGAGGCGCTCCAGTCGGTGCACCAGGCGGGTGTGATCCACCGCGACCTCAAGCCGTCCAACGTGATCCTGGCCGCCGACGGCCCGCGCGTAATCGACTTCGGCATCGCCCGGGCCGCCGACGCCACGCCGCTCACCCGGACCGGGATGAGCATCGGGACTCCCGCGTTCATGGCCCCCGAGCAGGCCCGGGGCCTGCCCTCCAAGCCCGCCACCGACGTCTTCGCACTCGGCTCGCTGGCCACCTACGCGGCCACCGGGATGTCCGCGTTCGGCGAGGGCACGGACAGCTCGGTGCTCTACCGCGTGGTCCATCAGGAACCCGAACTGTCCGCCGTACCCGCGCAGTTGCTGCCGGTGGTACGACGCTGCCTGGACAAGGACCCGGAGCGGCGTCCGACCCCGCACGAGGTGATCGAGCTGTGTCGGGTCGCCTCCGAGGGCACCCGGCTCCAGATCGGCGAGGGCTGGCTGCCGCCGACCCTGGTCGCCGAGGTCACCCGCCGGGTCAACGAGCAACCGCCCAGTCCGCCCAAGGACCCGACCGTGGGCCGCCGCCGCAAGCGCCGCGCGCTGATCGCGGCGGTCACCGTGCTGGTCCTGGCCGCCGCCGGCGCGGGCCTGGCGATCGGCCTGCGCAACAAGGACGAGGACAAGTCCCCCGCCGCGAAGACCGGATCCCAGTCGCAGACCCCGAGCCCGAACGCTCCCACCGGCGCCACGCCGACCCCGTCCGCCACCACGAGTGCCAAACGCACCGGCGCCCCGACCTCCACCTCCACCTCCACCGGCGCGCCGTCGATCGCGGCCCGCCCCGGCGAGAGCGCGACCGCGATCGCCACCGCCGGCGGCGTGGCCGAGGGCGGCGTGTTGTTCGAGCGGCAGTTGGACGTACCCAACGGCTACTGCGTCGGCCTGAGCTACACCACCACGTGGAAGGGCGGATGCAGCAGCCAGGACACGGCGGGCGTCCTGTTCTTCTACAACGACGGCAACTACATCCAGGGCAAGGAGATGGTGCTGCTCGACCCGGGGCAGCCCAGCGACTTCCAGACCTGCCTGGGCGAGACCCGGTACGCGACCAACAACCAACTGCCGTTCACCTACCTCAAGGTGGGCTCGGTGATCTGCACCAAGGACACCAAGAACGGGCTGGTCGGCACTGTCCGGATCAACGAGATCCCGTCCACCTCGGGCCCCAGCCAATACTGGAAGGTCTCGATGACCGTCTGGCGCGGCCCCCGCGACTGAACACGCCGAACGCGCCGAACACGCTCGACCCGACCGAACGCGGCCGAGCGACCACGACAGGCACGGGGCGGCGCCGGGATCACTTCCGGCGCCGCCCCGTGTGCGCGTGTGCGGGCCGACGCTTGCCGGCCGGCATGACCTTCTCGGCCACGCCGCCTCGTGTGCGCGCGTGCGCCCTCGGACAGACAGTCACCGTGCGCGGCCCTGGCCGGTGCGGTGTTCGGTGCTTTCGCCGCCGCCCCGTGTGCGGGTGCGCACCGAGCCCTCCGCGTGGCGACCCGCCTACTGCTGCCGCCCGCTGGTCACCCGATACGCGTCGAACACGCCCTCGACCCCGCGCACCGCCTTGAGCACGTGCCCCAGGTGCTTCGGGTCGCCCATCTCGAAGGTGAACCGGCTCACCGCGACCCGGTCCCGGGTCGTGGCCACCGACGCGGACAGGATGTTCACGTGCTGGTCGGAGAGCACCCGGGTGATGTCCGACAACAACCGCGAACGATCCAGCGCCTGCACCTCTATGGCGACCAGGAACACCGAGGACGCGGTCGGCGCCCACTCGACGTCGACGATCCGCTCGGACTGCTGGGACAACGACTCGACGTTGCCGCAGTCCTGCCGGTGCACCGAGACGCCGTTGCCCCGGGTGACGAAACCGATGATCGGATCGCCCGGCACCGGCGTGCAGCAGCGGGACAACTTGACCCAGATGTCGTCGACGCCCTTGACCACGACCCCGGGGTTCCCGGTCGAGCGCGGCCGGCGGCGGGTCGTGGTGGGCCGGGTGGCCTCGGCGAGGTCCTCCGAGGCGCCCTCCTCGCCGCCGAGCGACTCGACCAGGCGCTGCACGATGGTCTGTGCCGAGACGTGCCCCTCCCCGATCGCCGCGTACAGCGACGAGATGTCCGGGTAGCGCAGCTCGTGCGCGAGGGTGACCAGGGTGTCGCCGCCGCCGGACATCAGCCGCTGCAAGGGCAGGCCCTGCTTGCGCATGGCCCGGGTCAGGCCCTCCTTGCCCTGCTCGATCGCCTCCTCGCGGCGCTCCTTGGAGAACCACTGGCGGATCTTGTTGCGGGCCCGCGGCGACTTGACGAAGCCGAGCCAGTCGTGGCTGGGCGCCGCGGTCTCGCTCTTGGAGGTGAACACCTCGACCAGGTCGCCGTTGTCCAGCCGGCTCTCCAGCGGGACCAGCCGCCCGTTGACCCGGGCCCCGATCGTGCGGTGTCCGACCTCGGTGTGCACCGCGTAGGCGAAGTCGACCGGGGTCGAGCCGGCCGGCAGCGCTATCACGTCGCCCTTGGGCGTGAAGACGAAGACCTCCTGGCTGGAGAGGTCGAAGCGCAGCGATTCCAGGAACTCGCCCGGGTCCTCGGTCTCCCGCTGCCAGTCCAGGAGCTGGCGCAGCCAGGCCATGTCGTTGGCCGGGTTCTCGCCCTTGCGCGCGGGCTTGGTGTCGGTCTTCGCGGCGCCCTTGGCGCCGACCGCCTCGGCCTTGTACTTCCAGTGCGCGGCGATGCCGTACTCGGCCCGGCGGTGCATGTCGAAGGTGCGGATCTGCAACTCGACCGGCTTGCCCTCGGGGCCGATCACCGTCGTGTGCAGCGACTGGTACATGTTGAACTTGGGCATCGCGATGTAGTCCTTGAACCGCCCCGGCACCGGATTCCAGCGCGCGTGGATGGTGCCCAGCGCCGCGTAGCAGTCGCGGACCGAGTCGACCAGGACCCGGATGCCCACCAGGTCGTAGATCTCGGTGAACTCGCGGCCGCGCACGATCATCTTCTGGTAGACCGAGTAGTAGTGCTTCGGCCGCCCGGTGACCGTGGCCTTGATCCGCGCCGAGCGCAGGTCGCCCTGCACCTGGTCGGTGACCAGGGCCAGGTATTCGTCCCGCTTGGGTGCCCGCTCGGCGACCAGGCGCACGATCTCGTCGTACATCTTGGGGTAGAGGATGGCGAACGCCAGGTCCTCCAGCTCCCACTTGATCGTGTTCATGCCCAGGCGGTGCGCGAGCGGGGCGTAGATCTCCAGCGTTTCGCGGGCCTTGCGCTCCTGCTTCTCCCGCTTGAGGTAGCGCATGGTGCGCATGTTGTGCAGCCGGTCGGCGAGCTTGATCACCAGGACCCGCGGGTCCTTGGCCATCGCGATGACCATCTTGCGCACGGTCTCGGCCTGTGCGGCCTCGCCGAACTTGACCTTGTCCAGCTTGGTCACGCCGTCCACGAGCATCGCCACGGTGTCGCCGAAGTCGCGGCGCAGCGCGTCGAGCCCGTAGTCGGTGTCCTCGACGGTGTCGTGCAGCAGCCCGGCCATCAGCGTCGGCGGGTCCATCCCGAGCTCGGCCAGGATGGTGGCGACGGCGAGCGGGTGGGTGATGTACGGGTCGCCGCTCTTGCGCCGCTGGCCGCGGTGCCAGCGCTCGGCGGTGGTGTACGCCCGCTCGATCTGGCGCAGGTCGGCCTTGGGGTCGTTGACCCGGACCACTCGCAGCAGCGGCTCCAGGACCGGGTTGTACACGCTGTTGCGCTGTACGCCCAGCCTGGCCAGCCGCGCGCGGACCCGGCTGGGGCCGTCCACCCGCAGCGAGCGCGAGCGCTCGGTGCCGCCGCCGCGCGAGGCGCCCGCGGGGCTCGGCGCCGCCTTCGCGGCCGGTCTGGGTCCCCTGGCCTCGGGCCCGGCCGCACCGGCGGCGGGGCCGCTGTGGCCGTCGCTGCCGCGCGGCCCGTCGGCGCTGTCCTCGGAGGACGCCGCGGCCTGTGCCTCGCTCCCGCGCGCGCCGCCGGACCCGGCGTCCTTCGGCTCGACACCCGCCGACTCGGCGCTCTTCGACTCGGCGGCGGCCGGCTCGGCGGTGCTCGGTCCGGCCGCGGCCGGGCGCTCGGCGGGGGCCTGCCCGGGAGCGTCCGCCGGCGTCGCCACCGGCTCCGCGGGCTCGGCGTCGGGCCGGGCACGTGTCACCGCCTCGTCGGCTCCTCCGGCGCCCACCGGAGGATGGCCCGAGGGGCCCGGTGTGGCACGTGTGGCGTCGTCCGAGGGAGCCGCGTGTTCGACGGCATCCCCCGAGGACGACGCGACGGGCGCGACCTCGTCCGGCAAGGGAACTCCTCCCACAGATGACGGAACTTCCATCGTACTGACCCACGCCCTCACGACTCGGCCATCCGGAACGGCAGCCGCCGCAACGGCGAAGGCCGAAGGCTCCCCCGGCAGGGGCGCCTCCGGCCTCCGTCGACACGCCTTCGGCGGCGTGTCACACGACGATGAACGACTCCAGCGTGCCTTCCGGCAGCACCGGCGCGAGCCGCGCCCGGCCGTTCAGGAAGCCGAGTTCGAGCAGCACCTCGACCCCCACCACCTCCGCGCCGGCCCGTCTGACCAGGTCGATCGTGGCCTCGACGGTCCCGCCGGTGGCGAGCACGTCGTCGATCACGAGCACCCGGTCACCGGGCTCGAACGCGTCCTGGTGCACCTCCAGTGTGGCCGAGCCGTACTCCAGCTCGTAGGACTGCGCGAACGTCGCGCACGGCAGCTTGCCCGCCTTGCGCACCGGAACGAATCCGGCCCGCGCCCGGTAGGCCACCGGCGCGGCCAGGATGAAGCCTCGGGCCTCGATCCCGACCACCTTGTCCACCCGACCCGCACAGCGCTCGGCCAGCGCGTCGACCAGGGCCGCGAACGCGACCGGATCGGCCAGCAGCGGGGAGATGTCCTTGAACACCACGCCCGGCTGCGGCCAGTCCGGCACGTCCCGGATCCGGCTCTCCAGGAGCTTGTGCAGCTCCTCGTCCGGCATCACCTCGTCGGCCATCAACGCTTCCTCTTGCCGCCGGGACGAGTGCGCGCCCGACCGCGCGAGGCGCCCGCACGCGGCGCACCGCCCTGCGCGGGGACGGTCTCGTCGTCGTCCGACTCGCCGGCCTCGTCCACGTCCGGGTGGCCCTCGGCCCGATCCGCGGGAATCCCGGAGGCCTCGGCGGCCTGGGCCGCCTTCGCCTCGGCCGCCCGGCGCTGGGCCACCTTCTTCGCCAGCTGCCGCATCTCCGGCGACCGCTCCTTGAGGTCCGCCAGGATCGGCGTGGCGATGAAGATCGACGAGAACGCACCGGCGGCCAGACCCACGAACAGCGACAGCGCGATGTCCTTGAGCATGCCCGCACCGAGCAGACCGCCACCGACGAACAGCAGCGACGCCACCGGCAGCAGCGCGACGACCGTGGTGTTGATCGACCGCACCAGGGTCTGGTTCAGACCCGCGTTGGCCGCTTCGCTGTAGGTGAGCTTGGTCTGCTTGGTGATGTTCTTGGCGTTCTCCTTGACCGTGTCGAACACCACGACGGTGTCGTACAGGGAGTAACCGAGAATCGTCAGCAGACCGATCACCGTGCCCGGCGTCACCTCGAAGCCCACCAGCGCGTACACACCGATGGTGATCACGATGTCGTGGATCAGCGCGACCAGCGCCGCCACGGCCATCCGCCACTCGAAGGCGAAGGTGAGGTAGATCACCACCAGGATCATGAAGATCACCAGGCCCTGCAGGGCCTTCTTGGAGATCTCCTTGCCCCAGCTGGGACCGACCACCTGCGTGTTGACCTTGTCCGGCGCGACCTTGAGGTCCTTGGCGATGGCCGCCGAGACCTCCTTGGTCTTGTCCGCGTCCGACTCCGCGATCTGGATCCGCAGGCCGTCGCCGCCGACCTTCTGCACTATGGCGTCGGTGCCGTCGGTGAACGGCTCCACCGCCTTGCGGGCGTCGTTCTGCGAGGCCGAGGTGTGCTCGATCGTGTAGACCGAACCGCCCTTGAACTCGATGCCCTGGTGCAGCCCGCGGCCGAGCAGACCGCCGACCGCGAGCAGCAGGATCAGTGCGGAGATCGAGTACCACAACTTCTTGCGGCCGACGAAGTCGAACGAGACGTCGCCGTGGTGCAGCCGGACGCCGATGTTCTTGATGTCACCGAAGCGACTCATCACGCCTCCTTGACGCCGGCAGCGCGCCCACGCGGGCGACGGCTGCGGTACGACTGGCGCTGATTGGCACCGAGCGCTTCGGGATCGAGACCGGACCACTTGTGGCCGTCCGCGAAGAACTTGCGCTTGGCGAGGATCGTCATGAGCGGCTTGGTGAACAGGAACACCACCACGACGTCGAGCAGCGTGGTCAGGCCGAGGGTGAACGCGAAGCCCTGGACCTTGCCGACCGAGACGACGTACAGCACCGCGGCGGCCAGGAACGACACCGCGTCGGACACCAGGATGGTGCGCCGGGCCCGGGGCCACGCCTTCTGCACGGCGGGTCGCAACGTGCGACCCTCGCGGATCTCGTCCCGGATCCGCTCGAAGTACACGATGAACGAGTCCACCGTGATACCGATCGCGGCGATCGCGCCACACACCGCCGGCAGGTTGAGTGCGAAGCCGATACTTCGGCCGAGCAGACACATGATGGCGTAGGTCAGGGCCGCCGAGACCGCCAGACTCGCGATGCTCACCAGGCCGAGGCCCCGGTAGTAGAACAGCGAGTACAGGATGACCAGGACGATGCCGATCGCACCCGCGATCAGACCGCCCCGGAGCTGGTCACCGCCCAGCGACGCGGACACCGTGGTCACGTCGCTCTTGGTGAAGGACAGCGGGAGCGCGCCGTACTTGAGCACGTTCTCCAGGTCCTTGGCCGAGCTGCGGGTGAAGTTGCCCGAGATCACGGCGCTGCCGCCGGGGATCTCCGCCTTCACCGACGGCGCGGAGACGACCACACCGTCCAGGTCGATCGCGAAGCGGTTGGTCGGGTACTTGCCCGCCGCCAGGTCACCGGTGATCCGGGTGAACTTGTTGGTGCCCGCGTCGGTGAACTTCAGCTCGACTTCCCAGCCGCCGACGCTGCCGTTCTGCGGCAGCTGCGCCTTCGAGGAGTCCACGTCCGTGCCGGGGATCAGCACCGGGCCGAGGATGTACTTCTCCTCGCCCTCGCCCTGATCGCGGCTGCATGCCACGGTCGGCTGGTCCTCCGGGGCCGGCACCGGGCCGAGGCCGCGGTTCTCCGGGAGGGAGCAGTCCAGGTTGGCGTACTTCGCGCGCAGCTCGGGCGTGATGCCGTTCGCGTCGGCTCCGGCCGGCGGGGTGCTCGCCGGAGGCGTGGCGGGCGGGGTGCTCGCGGGCGGCGTGGACGGCGGCGGGGTCGGGGCGCCGGACGCGTCCTTCAGGTTCGGGATGACCCGACCCTGCGGCTTGCCCGACTCGGCCGCGGGCGGCGTGCTCGCGGGCGGCGTGCTTGCCGGCGGGGTGCTCGCGGGCGGCGTCGACGGCGGAGTCAGCGGCAGCTTGGTCCCACCCTGGGGGGTGAATGCCGTGGCCTCCAGAACGGGGCGGAAGAACAGCTTCGCGGTCTGACCGACCTGCTCCGCCGTCTCCTTCTCGTTCTTGCCCTTGGGGATGCTGATGACGATGTTGCGGTCGCCCTCGGTCTGCACCTCCGCCTCGGACACACCGAACGCGTTGACGCGCTGGCGGATGATCTCCACCGCGGTCTGCATGTTCGACTTGTTGACCGCACCGTTGCGGCCCTGGTCGGCCTTGGCGGTGAGCGTGACACTGGTGCCGCCCGCGAGGTCGATGCCCAGACGTGGGGTCTTGTCCCCGGTCGAGAACATGATCGCGTACAGCGCGACGATCACGACCCCGATGAAGGCCAGGACCCGTCCCGGGTGCCCTCGGGAACTCGATTTCGGTGCTGCCACCTTCGCCCAATCTCCCTCTCGATGCCGCCGCGGACGGGCCTTGGCCACGTCCGCCTGGCACGGCACGGCGCCCGGCAGGATGCCGGACGCTGTCGTATCCGGGGTGTCACCCCCGGTCACATGACTGTATTGCTCTGCGGTGGTCCGAGGACCACCGCACCACCACGAGCCGAACTAGTCCTGCTTGTCGTCCTTGCGCAGCCGGTCGCCGGCCTCGGACGCCTTGCTCGCGCCCTCGGTCTTGGTGACGTCCACGGTCTTGCTGTCCTCGGCCGCGGAGTCCTCGACGGCCTCGGGCTTCTTGTCGAGCTTCACGACGTCGTCGCCGGCCTCGGCGTCGTCTTCGTGCTCGTGCTCGTCGTCGTGCTCCTCGTCGGCGTCGTCACCGGAGGACAGGACGGCGGCGATGGCGCTCTTGACGAAGCGGCAGTGCACATCGGGCGCGACCTCAAGGATGACGGAATCGTCCTCCACCTCGGTGACCGTCGCATACAGCCCCGCGATCGTGCGGACCTCGGCGCCCGGGACCAGCGAGTTCTGCGTTTCCATGGCCTGTCGCTGGCGTGCCTTCCCGGGCTTGATGATCAGGAAGTAGAACACCACGACGATGATTACTGGCAGGAGGAGGGTAAGCGGGTCCACGGCTTGAAACGATTCCTTCCCAAGGCCGCTCGGCGGCCCGGACGGTGACACTCGGCCGGCCACGGTGCGGCAGCCTCGGCGGAGTCTAGACGGGTACTTACTACAGGAACAACGACTACCGACCGCGTGCGTTCCCGACACGCACCGGCCTCACTCGGTTGCATCCTTACCGGTCACGGCCCCGTTGTCGAACAACACGCTCTGTTGTGCACCGTGCTGCCCCGGCAGCGCCCCCTGTGGCGGGTTCAGCCCCAGATGCAGCCAGGCCTTCGCGGTGGCCACCCGACCGCGCGGGGTGCGGGCCAGGAAACCGCTGCGGACCAGGAACGGTTCGGCGACCTCCTCGACCGTCTCGGTCTCCTCGCCGACCGCCACGGCCAGCGTGGACAGGCCCACCGGACCGCCGCCGAACAGTGTGGTCAGCGCCTGCAGGACGGCCCGGTCCAGCCGGTCCAGGCCCAGCGCGTCCACCTCGTACACGTCCAGCGCGCGGGCGGCGATGTCCCGATCGACCTTGCCGTTCGCGCGGACCTGCGCGTAGTCGCGGACCCGGCGCAGCAGCCGGTTGGCGATCCGGGGCGTGCCGCGCGAGCGGCCGGCGATCTCGGCGCCGCCCTCCGCGGACAGCTCGACGTCGAGCAGCCGTGCCGAGCGGTTCAGCACCCGTTCGAGTTCGGCGGGCGCGTAGAAGTCCATGTGGCCGGTGAAGCCGAACCGGTCGCGCAGCGGCGGCGGCAACAAGCCGGCCCGGGTGGTCGCGCCCACCAGGGTGAACGGCGGCAGGTCGAGCGGGATCGCGGTGGCGCCGGGGCCCTTGCCGACGATGATGTCGACCCGGAAGTCCTCCATCGCCATGTACAACATCTCCTCGGCGGGCCGCGACATCCGGTGGATCTCGTCGAGGAAGAGCACCTCGCCCTCGGACAGCGAGGACAAGATCGCGGCCAGGTCGCCGGCGTGCTGGATGGCCGGGCCGGAGGTGATCCGGATCGGCACGCCCATCTCGGCCGCGATGATCATCGACAGCGTGGTCTTGCCGAGCCCGGGCGGACCGGACAACAGCACGTGATCGGCGGTGCCGCCGCGGCCCAGCGCCGCGGTCAACACCAGGGACAGTTGCTCGCGCACCCGCTCCTGGCCGATGAACTCGTCGAGGTTCTTCGGCCGCAGCGCGGCCTCGACGGCCTGGTCCTCGCCGTCCGCCGCGGCGGTCACCAGGCGTTCGCCGTCCTGCGTCATCGTGTTCCGCCCATGGTCGTGTTCGTGCGGCCTGCGCTCATCCTGCCCGACCCGGGCGACACGGTGGTGCCGCGCCGGGCGACGGGTCGCCCGCGCCGGTTCATCTGCGGTTCAGGCCGCGCAGCGCCGCCTTGAGCAGTGCGCCGATGTCGGGCGTGGCCGCGGCCTCCGCCTCGGCGGTCACCGCGGCGACCGCGTCGTCCGCCTCGCGTGTGGCATAGCCCAGGCCGACCAGCGCGGCGTGCAGCTGATCGCGCCAGCCCGCGCTCACCGGGGCGCCGACGCCGAGCGCGCCGCCCGCGCCGGTGGGCGCGCCGAGCTTGTTCTTGAGGTCCAAGAGCAGCTTCTGCGCACCCTTGGGGCCGATCCCCGGAACGGCGGTGAGCGCCTTGGCGTCCTTGCCCGCGACTGCGGCGCGCAGCACGTCGGGGCTGTACACGGCGAGCATCGCCAGGGCCAGCTTCGGCCCCACCCCGTTGGCGGTCTGCAACACCTCGAAGGTGCGCTTCTCGTCGTCGTCGGCGAAGCCGAACAGGGTGAGCGAGTCCTCCCGCACCACCAGCGACGTGGCCAGTCGGGCCGCCACCCCCACGCGCAGCGTGGCCAGCGTGGTGGGCGTGCACTGCACGGCCAGGCCGACCCCGCCGACCTCGACGACGGCGGTGTCCGGGCCGAGACCGGCCACGGTTCCGGAGACGAACGCGATCACCCGAGTGCTCCTGCCTGGTCGGTGGTACGGGGGCCGGTGGCCCGGACGTCGGCCCTGCCGGGCCCGGTCGTCGAAGGCGGCCGGCGGGCGGATCCGGTCATCGGCGGGTGCCGCGCGGCAGCCGCACGGCGGGGGTGCGCGCCGCGGCCACCGCCGCCGCGAGCCGGTCGGAGGCGCCGCCGCGCCAGATGTGACAGATCGCCAGCGCGACCGCGTCGGCGGCGTCCGCCGGTTTCGGCGGGCCGTCCAGACGCAGGATACGGGTCACCATCGCGCCGATCTGGGCCTTGTCCGCGCGCCCGCTCCCGGTCACCGCGGCCTTGACCTCGCTCGGCGTGTGCAGCGTCACCGGCAGGCCGCGCCGCGCGGCGCACACGATCGCCACGGCCGATGCCTGTGCGGTGCCCATCACCGTGCTCACGTTGTGCTGGCTGAACACCCGCTCGACCGCGACGCAGTCCGGCCGGTGCCGGTCCAGCCACTCCTCGATGCCCTGCTCGATGCCCAGCAGCCGGGCGTCGATGGCCGCCTCGGCCGGGGTGCGCACCACGCCCGCCTCGATCATCCGCAGCGGCTTGCCGACCGCGCCGTCGACCACGCCGACGCCGCATCGGGTCAGACCGGGGTCGACCCCCAAGACCCGCATGCCGCGCCCCTCTCGTCCCGCTCGTCCGCTCGGCGTCGCCGGGCCGGCGGCCGGCATGCGCGCCGAGCACCACCCGATGCGAACACCTGTTCGCCCGAGCAAACCCTAGTGCAGTCGCGCCGATCCCCCGGGTACCGCCACTCCGTGATCACTCGTTCGAGCGACACGTACGCTTGTCCCGGTCGATAACACCCCGATGACAGCCCTGTGACGATCGTTGCCCAAGCGGCCCGGTCGCCGCGCGGGAGCCCGCACAGGCGACGCTAGGGTCGGTTGGAGACTGCCCTCGCTCGCCGCCCGGAAGGTTTTCATGCCGTCGCCGTCCATGCCGGTCGCCGAGACCCCGCCGGCCGCCGAGAAGGGTGCGATCAGGATGCCGGCGCCCGCCGACGGCGCCTTCGCCGACGCTCTCCCCAACCGCCTGCGGGCCGGCGTCGTCGACTTCGCGCACCGCGCGAGCGCCTCCTTCCGCCCGGCCCGCACCGCGGTACTCGGCTACCTGATCGCGCGCGCGATCAACCTCGCGGTGCTCGGCGTGATGGCGCTGGCGACCGGGAAGCCGTTCTGGTCCATGGTCGGCTCGTGGGACGGCGTCTGGTTCCGCGACATCGCGGACTTCGGCTACGTCGACAAGATCCCGGTCTCGCCGGCCGGCAAGCCGTACTGGACCAACGTCGAGTTCTTTCCCGGCTACCCCTGGGCGGTCCGCCTCGTCGGCGACGTGACCGGCCTGTCCGCGCTCAACGCCGGCATGGTCGTCACCGTGCTGGCCGGCGTGGTCGCGGCCTGGGGGCTGTACGCGCTGGGGCGCGAACTCACCGGCAACCACGAGGTGGCCACCCTGTTCGCGCTCCTGTGGGGCGTGGCGCCGGGCTCGATGGTGCTCACCATGGTCTACTCCGAGGCGCTGTTCGTGGCCTTCGCGTCCTGGGGCCTGCTGGCCCTGGTTCGCCGCCAGTGGACCCTGGCCTGCGCCCTGTGCCTGTTCGCGGGCCTGACCCGGAACACCGCGTTCGGCCTGGTCGCGGCCATGGGCGTGGCCGCGCTGGCGATCGTGCTGGGCCGCCGCGAGGACGGCACCCGGGTCGGGCTGCTGGCCCCGGAGGCCCGCCGCCCGGTGCTGGCCACGCTGGTCTCGCCGCTGGCGTGCGTGGGCTTCATCGCCTGGGTGGGCTGGCTGGCCGGGCGCCCCGACGGGTGGGTGTGGATCCAGGACAAGGCCTTCAACCTGCGGTTCGACTGGGGCATAAGCACCGTCCAGTGGATGGCCAGGTACCTCACCCACCTGGGTCGGCCGATCTACGTGGTCTGCACGTTCGTGATCATCCTGTCCGTGGCCCTGATGATCTGGTCCCTGCGGGACCGCCGGATCCCGCTGGCAGTGCACGTGTACGGCGGCGTGGTGATGTTCCTGGCGCTGACCACGAGCAACGGCTGGTTCTTCCACTCCAAGCCGCGCTTCATGCTGCCGGCCTTCACCATCGTGCTCCCGCTGGCCCGGCTGATGGCCAAGTGGCCGCGCGGCGTGGTGGTCTCGGTGCTGGTCGCGGGGGCGGCGTTCGCCGGGTGGTACGTGGGCTTCCTGCTGTACGTGATAAACACCAACCCGTAGGCGGGGGGCCGAACGCGCGTGGGGGGGGGGGGGGGGTTGGGGCGGGGCCCCCGCCGCCGCGGCGCACGCCGCCATAGGGGTAGGAGGGCAGCCGAGGAATCTGAGGGTCATGTCCGGGGACCG
>NZ_JBITHP010000011.1:0-301360 GCF_044458105.1 Embleya sp. NPDC050493 | reverse complement strand
GGGGGGGGGGGGGGGGGGGGGGGGGGGGGGGGGGGGGGGGGGGGGGGGGGGGCGGCGGGGGGGGGGGGGGGGGGGGGGCGCGGGGGGGGGGGGGCGGGCCCGCGCCCCCCCCCCCCCCCCCCCCCCCCCCCCCGCAGCCGGTATGTCGCCGTCCCCGCTCATCTCACACCCGGCGCATGACGGCCACCACACGGCCCAGGATGGTCGCCTCGTCTCCCGGGATGGGTTCGTAGGCGGGGTTGTGCGGCATCAGCCAGCGGTGCCCGTCCCGGTGGCGCAGGCGCTTGACGGTGGCCTCGCCGTCGATCATCGCCGCGACGATGTCGCCGTTCTCGGCGACCGGCTGCCGGCGCACCGCGACGTAGTCGCCGTCCATGATCGCGGCCTCGATCATCGAGTCGCCGCTCACCTTGAGCAGGAACACGTCACCGTCGCCGACGAGCTGGCGCGGCAGCGGGAACACGTCCTCGATGGACTGCTCGGCCAGGATCGGGCCACCGGCCGCGATCCGGCCGACCACCGGCACGTAGGACGCGGCCTGCGAGCCGCGTTCGGCGTGCGGCCCGGCCGGCGCCAGCGGCCGGCCGCCGTCGGGCGAGCGCACCTCGTAGGCGCGCGGCCGGTGCGGATCACGGCGCAAATAGCCCTTGCGTTCGAGGGCCATCAGTTGGTGCGCGACGGAGGAAGTGCTGGAGAGGCCGACGGCCTCGCCGATCTCCCGCATGCTCGGCGGATATCCGCGGGACTCCACGGAGGTGCGGATCACTTCGAGGACGCGCGTCTGGCGCGGCGTCAGCCCCCCCGTCGGGCGCCGCGTCACACCGCCCTGGACCTGCCCGTTCTCGGTGCCCGGGGCGGGCGTCGGGGGTGGCACGGAGGCACTGTGCGGGTGTTTCGCAGGGAGAGTTTCGGTGCGGATTCCGGGGTGGATTGCTCCGGTGGCTTCTCCGGTCACGGCTGGCCCTTTCGACGGATTGCTCGCACGTGGAGAACGGTAGTCGGGTTCGAAAGGTTGCGCCAAACACACGTTCGAGTGAATTTAGGCCAATCCAGTGGCGATCATTCGGTTCCCGCTGTAGTAATCGTACATACATTCGAATTCGACTGGGAAAAGCCATCGTTTCCAGCGCCCGATATGTCGCATCCGTCACCCGTATGCCGCGACACGCGGCCGGCCGGGTTAATTTTTCGCCGCCGGCGGGCGGTGACCTGCGGGGATGACGAGAGGTCACCGAAGGCTCTCCGAGTGTCTGCGAGTCGGCTTGCAGCGCTCGGGGTCGCGGTCTACCGTAGCCACTACATCTTGTGGTCGAGGGCGTTGAAGGAACCCACAAGTTGTGGTTGCCGTATATACCATATTCCCGGAGCGCACCGGACGGGCCCCTTCGCGGCGGCCCTCGGGGCGAGGGCGCGGCAACGACCGGGCACGCTTCGCCATACCGCGCGCGGCACGCACGGGCAACACGTACGACCTGCGTCTCAACGAGGGGGAGAGGAACCGCATGCACTGCCCCTTCTGTCGGCGAGCGGACAGCCGCGTCGTGGACAGCCGGACCACCGACGACGGCGCCGCGATCAGGCGCCGACGATCGTGTCCGGACTGCGGACGGCGGTTCACCACGATCGAGACCGCCTCGCTCACGGTGATCAAGCGCAGCGGCGTCACCGAACCCTTCAGCCGGGACAAGGTCATCGCCGGCGTGCGCAAGGCCTGCCAGGGCCGCCCGGTCACCGGTGACGCGCTGGCCCTGCTCGGTCAACGGGTCGAGGAGGCGGTGCGGGCCACCGGATGCGCGGAGTTGACCACCCACGACGTGGGCCTGACGATATTGGGCCCGCTGCGGGAGCTCGACGAGGTCGCCTACCTGCGGTTCGCGTCCGTGTACCGAGCCTTCGAGTCGTTGGAGGACTTCGAGGCCGAAGTCGCCCTGCTGCGCGCCGGTCGCGCGGAGTCGGCGCAGCCCGCGGTGCCCGTGGACGCGGCGGACGGTCCCACCTCGGACTGACCGCGGATCACCAGAAATCAATTTCGGTAGCACACGAACGACGGACCACCCGACCGGTCGGCGGGACATCCCCCGGGATGCTCCGGCCTGCCCACGGCGTTGTTCAAAAGAGGAGACGGCATGACAGAGACGACGAGCGGATCGGCCCGCGGTTCCGGCCGGTCACGACCCGGCAAGGGCCTGCGGATCGAGCGCGTGTACACGACCCCCGGCGTCCACCCTTACGACGAGGTGGTCTGGGAGCGTCGTGACGTCGTCATGACCAACTGGCGCGACGGCTCGATCAACTTCGAGCAGCGTGGTGTCGAGTTCCCCGACTCCTGGTCGGTGAACGCGGTCAACATCGTCACGAGCAAGTACTTCCGCGGTGCGGTGGGCACGCCGCAGCGCGAGTGGAGCCTGAAGCAGCTGATCGACCGGGTCGTCAAGACCTACCGCAAGTCCGGCGAGGAGAACGGCTACTTCGCCGGCCCCGCCGACGCGGAGATCTTCGAGCACGAGCTCGCGTACGCCCTCCTGCACCAGATCTTCAGCTTCAACTCGCCGGTCTGGTTCAACGTCGGCACCGCGCAGAAGCAGCAGGTCAGCGCGTGCTTCATCCTGTCGGTCGACGACTCGATGGACTCGATCCTGGACTGGTACAAGGAAGAGGGCCTGATCTTCAAGGGCGGCTCCGGCGCCGGCCTGAACCTGTCCCGGATCCGCTCCAGCAAGGAGCTGCTCACCTCCGGCGGCAACGCCTCGGGCCCGGTCTCCTTCATGCGCGGGGCGGACGCCTCGGCCGGGACCATCAAGTCGGGCGGCGCCACCCGCCGTGCGGCCAAGATGGTGGTCCTCGACGTCGACCACCCCGACATCGAGGACTTCATCGACACCAAGGTCAAGGAGGAGGAGAAGATCCGCGCGCTGCGCGACGCGGGCTTCGACATGGACCTCGGTGGCGCCGACATCGCGTCGGTGCAGTACCAGAACGCGAACAACTCGGTCCGCGTCTCGGACGAGTTCATGAACGCGGTCGAGCAGGGCGGCGAGTTCGGCCTGCGCGCCCGGCTCACCGGCGACGTGCTGGAGACGGTCGACGCCAAGGCGTTGTTCCGCAAGATGGCCGAGGCCGCGTGGGCCTGCGCCGACCCGGGCATCCAGTACGACGACGAGATCAACAAGTGGCACACGTGCCCCGAGTCGGGCCGGATCACCGCGTCCAACCCGTGCTCGGAGTACATGCACCTGGACAACTCGTCGTGCAACCTCGCGTCGCTGAACCTGATGAAGTTCCTGCGCGAGGACGACACCTTCGACGCGGTCAACTTCGCCAAGGTCGTCGAGCTGGTCATCACCGCGATGGACATCTCGATCTGCTTCGCCGACTTCCCGACCGAGAAGATCGGCGAGACCACCCGCGCGTTCCGCCAGCTGGGCATCGGCTACGCCAACCTGGGCGCGCTGCTGATGGCCACCGGTCACGCCTACGACAGCGACGGCGGCCGGGCACTGGCCGGTGCGATCTCCTCGCTGATGACCGGCACGGCGTACAAGCGCTCCGCGGAGCTCGCCGCCATCGTCGGCCCGTACGAGGGCTACGCCCGCAACGCCGAGCCGCACAAGCGTGTCATGCGCCAGCACGCCGAGGCCAACGACGCGGGCAAGCGCATGGACGACCTGGACGCCCCCGTGTGGGACCTGGCGACCAAGGCGTGGAAGGACGTCGCCAGGCTCGGCGACAAGAACGGCTTCCGCAACGCGCAGGCCTCGGTGCTGGCCCCGACCGGCACGATCGGCCTGATGATGGACTGCGACACCACCGGTGTCGAGCCCGACCTGGCGCTGGTGAAGTTCAAGAAGCTGGTCGGCGGCGGCTCGATGCAGATCGTCAACGGCACGGTCGCCCGGGCGCTGCGCCGGCTGGGCTACCAGCCCGAGCAGGTCGAGGCGATCATCGAGCACATCGCCGAGCACGGCCACGTGGTGGACGCGCCCGGCCTCAAGCTCGAGCACTACGAGGTCTTCGACTGCGCGATGGGTGAGCGCACCATCTCGCCGATGGGCCACGTGCGGATGATGGCGGCGATCCAGCCGTGGATCTCCGGCGCGATCTCCAAGACGGTGAACATGTCCGAGGACGCCACCGTCGAGGAGATCGAGGAGATCTACTTCCAGGGTTGGAAGCTCGGCATCAAGGCGCTGGCGATCTACCGCGACAACTGCAAGGTCGGCCAGCCGCTGTCGGCCGGCAAGGGCGAGAACAAGGGCAAGGCGGACGACGGCAAGTCGACCGCGGCCGCCGTGGTGGAGAAGGTCGTCGAGTACCGCCCGGTGCGCAAGCGCCTGCCCAAGGGCCGGCCCGGCATCACCACGTCCTTCTCGGTGGGTGGCGCCGAGGGCTACATGACCGCCAACTCCTACCCGGACGACGGCCTCGGCGAGGTCTTCCTGAAGATGTCCAAGCAGGGCTCGACCCTCGCGGGCATGATGGACGCCTTCTCGATCGCGGTCTCGGTCGGCCTGCAGTACGGCGTGCCGCTGGAGACCTACGTCTCCAAGTTCACCAACATGCGCTTCGAGCCGGCCGGTCTGACCGACGACCCGGACGTGCGGATGGCGCAGTCGATCGTCGACTACATCTTCCGCCGCCTGGCGCTGGATCACCTGCCGTTCGAGACCCGCTCGGCGTTGGGCATCCACTCCGCCGCGGAGCGCACCCGGCACCTGGAGACCGGCTCCTACGAGCCGGACGAGCCGGCCGCCGTCGAGGACATGCGCACGCTCGCGCAGTCCGCGCCGGTGGACGCCGCACCCAAGGCCCCGGACCTCAAGCCGGTCCCGGCCGCGGTGCACTCCTCCACCGAGCTGCTGGAGGCCCGCCAGGGCCGCAGCGCGGACGCCCCGCTGTGCTTCTCCTGCGGGATCAAGATGCGCCCGGCCGGCAGCTGCTACGTGTGCGAGGGCTGCGGCTCGACCAGCGGCTGCAGCTGACCCGAGCGGCGCTGACGTGAACGCCCGAAAGGGGCGGGGAACCGAGTTCGGTTCCCCGCCCCTTTCGGTGCGGCCGGTGCGGCGGGCACGCGGCGTGGTGGTGCGGCCCTACGTGCTCGACGGTTCGGCTCGCGTGCGGTGGATCGCCCCGGCGGGTCGTCCCGCGCACCGCCCCGGCGGGTCAGCCCGCGAGCTGCTTGGCCTTCGCGTCGCGCTTGGCGAAGACCTCGTCGCGCATCGACTCCATCTCCTTGAGCACGTTCTTGCGCTCGCGCTTGGAGAGGCGGTCGATGTACAGGTATCCGTTGAGGTGATCGGTCTCGTGCTGGAGGCAGCGGGCGAAGTAGCCCTCGCCCTCGATCACCAGCGGGTTGCCGTCCTTGTCCACCCCGCGCGCGATCGCGCGGTCCGGGCGGGCCAGGTCCTCGTGCGGGCCGGGGACGGACAGGCAGCCCTCGCCCGCCTCCTCCAAGTGCCGCTCGGTCGCGGGCAGTTCGTCCAGGACCGGGTTGATCAGGTGGCCGACGTGCCGGTGGCCGTCCTCGTCCACGCAGTCGTACACGAACAGCCGAATACCGACGTCGACCTGGTTCGCGGCCAGGCCCACGCCGTCGGCGACGTACATGGTCAGGAACATGTCGTCGATCAGCGTGTTCAGTTCCTCGGTGCCGAACTCGGTGATCTCGGCGCAGGGCCGGTGCAGGACGTCCTCGCCGACCACGGTGACGCGCAGGACCTTGCCGCGGGCGGCCTCGGGCGCCATGGCGGGGTACGAGTCCACCGGGCGGCCCATCACAAAGATCCGGCCTTCTTCGTGATCGTGGTGATCGTGGCTGGAGTGGTCGTGGTGCTCGGCCATCGGTTTGCTTTACCTTTCCACCAGGGCATGAACCCGAATCACCCTACCCGCACCCGTCAGGGCAGGACTGCCGACGCCTTGGCCGTGATGGTGACCTCGCCGGGCTCGGTGACGGTGATCTCGGTCCAGCCGTCCTCGGTCTCGCCGATGCTCGTGTTGGGCTTGTTCGCGACGAACCAGCTGGTTCGGTGGATGCGCACGGTGAACGTGCCGGCCTGCTGGGCGAGCAGCGTGAAACCGCTGGGGGTGATGTCCACGAGCTGGCCGGGGCCGTCCAACAGCGGAACCGGGTCGGCGACCTCCCAGATCACCCAGTGCGGGTCGGACCACACCGGCACCAGCCAGTCGGCGCCGGCGCGCAGGATCTCCGCCTCGCGCTTGGCGGAGGGGTCCAGCGGCACGTCGGGCAGGGCGATGAAGCGCACGCCGGTCTCGCGCACCCAGCCGTGGTACTGCCCCTCGTCCAGCGTGGGGCCGTAGAGCACCGCGTTGTGCGCGCGGTCGAGTTGGCGCTCCCAGCCGCGGGCGAGCGGCATGTGCTCGGCCACGTAGACCGTTTCCCAGTGGCCGCGGGTGAACGGGATCTCGATCCGGCCCACCGGCAGGTTGGCCCGCTCCAGGAAGTCGAGCATGCCGGTGTAGTAGGCGGAGTTCTTGCCGGTGCTGTCCTGGTTGTTGAACGCGACCGCCTTGCCGGCCGAGGAGAACTGCCAGGCCAGCAGCGGGATGGCGAGCAGCACCACCAGCCGCCTGCGGCCCAGCGAGAGCAGCACCACGGCCATCAGCGGGCCGGCGCACAACTCGCCGAGCCGGGCCACGTTCCCGCCCACCGCGCTGGGGATCAGGAACAGCACGGTGGAGGAGAGCGCGTACAGCCACAGGAAGCGGCGCGCGCTGACCTCGGTGCGCGGGAGCAGGGCCAGGCCCACCCCCGCGAAGCCCAGGATCGCGGCGAACCGCCACAGCGGGAAGGAGAAGTCGCCCCCACCGGGGAAGATCAGCGACATCACCAGGCCGATCACGGCCGGGGCGAGGCTGAACCGGGTCGCCCACACCCGTTCGGCGGGCACCCACGCGAGCGCGATCATCAGCAGGAACGCGGCGGCCAGCGGACTGGCCAGGCCACAGAACCCGGCGGCGACCGCGGCCCACGCACGATGCCCGGTGCGGGCCGCCAGGATCGCCATCAGCCCGGCGGCCACGCCGAGCACGAAGGGGGTACGGCCGATCAGGTACTCGATGCTGACTATCACCGCGAACCAGCAGCTGCCGACCCGGCGAGCCAGGTCGCCGCGGCCCAGGCGCAGGCGGGAGAACGCCCACGCGGCGGCCACGCAGGAGATGGCGGTGAGCAGGCGGGTGCCGATCCCACCGGCCAGGACCGGGGTGATCACGCTGTAGCCGGGCAGCAGGTGGCCGCCGTACCACTGGTTGTTCCACAGCACCGCGCCGTGGTCGCGCACCAGCCAGGCACGGAAGATCTGCGCGGGCCAGTCGGCGCCGCTGATGCCCAGCACGGTCAGCAGCCCGACCAGGGCCAGGGTGATCACGTAGGGATGCTCGGCGACCGCGATCAGGACCCCGCGCAGGTGCCGTCGCCAGGCGCGGCGGGTGGTGCCGCCGGCATCCGACTTGGGCTCCCCGAGGGGTATGCGGCCGTCCAGAGCATGTGTCATGACGGCCTAGTTTTTCAGATCGGGGCCGAAGTGGTGCAGGTGGGCACTGAGGTAGGACGCCGGATTGTCCGATGTATGGCGTGCCATGGCGCAATGTCCACCGTGGAATCACCGGTGCGGCGCGAAAAAATCCTTCGTTCGGATGAAACGGCGATTCAGACCACGGGGCCGGATGGGGGGCCGGGCAGGTCATCCTCAGGGGGTGGCTCGGGCGGGTTGGGCAGCCCCGCACGGGCGCGCAGGTCGCGCGGGTCGCGCGGACCCTCGATCCGGCGGATCACCGAGAGCGCGGCGGTGTGGAACGCCTCCAGGAACGCCTGCGCGGTGGACGCCGGCCACTCCGCGCGCTGCACGGCGTGCATGTTGTGATCGGTGTCGCACCAGCACGCCACCTCGACCGTGGCGGTGACGCTGACGAACGGACCGTCCAGCTGCCACACGTCCAGGCCCAGTTCCAACCAGTCGCCGTCGGCCTCGTACAGCAGCAGCGCGGTGCCCAGGATGTGCGGGGACGGCTCGGGCTCGGGCTCGGGACTCAGCGGGTCGGGCTCGTTCCAGAACCAGCGCGCGGGATCGTCGAGGGAGCGGCGCAGATCGAGCGCTTGAGCGGCGGCGACCAGGCGTTCGCGGCCATGGTCGTCGAGATCGGGAAACAGCCGCTCGAACGGGATGTCCGAGGCAGGGCGCTCGGTGGCGGGCACGCGGGCATTCTGCCGTGGCGGGGGGTCTTCCCGTCAACGTCGGGTTGTGTGACCGCCGCCGACGATGGCCGAATTTGCCCTTCTATGCCGGGACTGTACCGCCGCTCCGGTGCGGGATAGCCGATTCATCGACTCGATTCGCCATCGGTGCGATACCGATTCGCCGGCCGCGCCGCGCGGCGCGGCCGGCAGGACGGATCGACGGACCGATCGACGGATCGGTCGACGGGCCGGGGCAGGCGCCGTGCCCCGGCGGTGGGTTGGCAGACTTCGTGGCGAACCGGTTCGATACGAATCACTTCGGTGGTCGGCAGTGCAGGGAGCCTGACATGCGGGTAGCGGTGTTCGCGGGATCGGCGTCGGGTGTCTCGCCGCGGTTTCGGGAGGCGGCGATCGAGCTGGGTCGCGCCCTCGCGGAGGCCGGCGTCGGGATCGTCTACGGCGGCGGGCACGTGGGCCTGATGGGCGCGGTGGCGGACGCGTGTCTGGCCGCGGGCGGCGAGGTGATCGGGGTGATGCCGCGCTCGCTGGTGGACCGGGAGATCGCCCACCTGGGCCTGACCGAGTTGCAGGTCACCGAGACCATGCACGAGCGCAAGGCGGCGATGGCCGACCAGGCGGACGCCTTCGTGGCGCTGCCCGGCGGCGCGGGCACCCTGGAGGAACTCTTCGAGGTGTGGACCTGGCAACACCTGGCGATCCACGCCAAGCCGGTGGCGGTGCTGGAGGTGGACGGCTTCTGGCGGCCGCTCCTGGACGCGCTGGACACGATGACGGCGAACGGCTTCCTCAAGCCGGAGCTGCGCTCGACCCTGCTGGTGGCCCGGGACGGCGCGGACCTGCTGGCCCGGACGAACGGGTGGCAACCGCCGCTGCCCAAGTGGGCGGGCGGCCTGGACCCGGCGGCGCCGCCGAAGCCGTGAGCGGTCCGGGCCGGCCCGCCCGCGGACCGGCCCGTCGACTCGGCGCCGGGGCCCGACCGCCGGGCCGGGCCCGGCCTAGGCGCTGTCCGGCGGATCTTGGTGGGGTCGCGCCGCCCGGCACCGCACCTCGCCGCACCGCACGACGCGACCTCATCCACCAGGATCCACCGGACACGGCCTAGCCGTTCTTGCCCTTGAAGAGCTTCGAGTCGCGCGCGGAGACGGTGACCGGTCCCGGCCGGTCGACGGTGATCTCGCTCCACTCGTCCTCGGTCGCCTTGATCACGATCCCGGGGCGGTCCGGGGTCACCCAGAAGGTCGGGTGGATCTTGATCACGAACGTTCCGGCCGCGTGCGCGTCGAAGGAGAATCTGCTCGGCGTCAGCTCGGTCAGCTCGCCCGGTCCCATCACGATCGGCGTCGGGTTCTCCACCTCCCAGATCTGCCAGTGCCTGTCCTTGTCGGAGTAGACCGGCTTGAGCCAGGGGATGCCCTTGCGGATCAGCTCGGCCTCGGGGATCGCGGACGGGTCGATCGGGATGTCCGGCAGGGCCACGAACCGCACGCCGGTGTCGTCGATCCAGTCGCGGTACTCCTGGATCGTCAGGTCTTCCTGGTAGAGCACCGCGTTGTAGTTGCGGTCCAGCTGGCGCTCCCAACCGCGGGCCAGCGGCATCTTCTCGGCGACGAACACCGATTCCCAGTGGCCGCGCGTGAACGGGATCTCCACCCGGCCCAGCGGGTGGGTGTTGTTCTTCTGCAGGAAGTCGAGCATGCCCGCGTAGTACTGCGGCTTCTCGCCCGGCGAGTCCTTGATGTCGTGGGTGATGGCCAGCGCGGCGGACTGGAACTGCCAGACCAGCAGTGGCAGGGCCAGCAGCACCACGAGCCGACGCCGGCCCGCCGAGAGCAGCACGACCGCCATCAGCGGGCCGGCGGTGAGCTCGCCGAGTCGGGCCAGGTTGCCGCCGAGCGAGGTCGGCACGAAGAAGAAGATCACCGCGGTCGCCGCGTACAGCCACAGGAAGCGCCGGGCGCTCTGCTGCTCCTTGGGCAGTATCAGCAGGCCGACCGCGGCGAAGGCCAGGATCGGCAGGAACCGCCACCACGGGAACGGGAACATGCCCTCGTTGGGGAAGGCGAGCGCGGCGACCAGGCCCAGTGCGGCGGGAGCGAAGCACAGTCGGGTCGGCCAGACCCGTTCCCTGGGCACCCAGGCGAGTGCGACCAGCATCAGGAAGGCGCCGGACAGCGGGCTGGAGAGCCCGCACAGGAGGGCGGCGAAACCGGCCCACAGCGGGTGTCGGCGGCGAGCGGCCAGTATGGCGAGCATGCCCGCGGCGACACCGAGCGCGAACGGGGTGCGGCCGATCAGGTAGTCGACGCTGCACATCACCGCGAACCAACAACTGCCGACCTTGCGGGCGACGTCGTTCCCGCCGACCCGGAGCTTGTCCCAGGCCCACGCGGAGGTCACACACGAGAGCGCGGTCAGCGTGGCGGTGCCGATCTTGGAGGCGATCACCGGCGCGAGGATGCTGTAGCCCGGGAGCAGGTGTCCGCCGTACCACTGGTTGTTCCACAGGTACGTGCCGTGGTCGCGGATCAGCCAGGTCCGGAAGTACTGCGCCGGCCAGTCGGGGCCGTTCACACCGGTGACGATGATCAGGCCGATCAGGCCGGCGGTGATCAGGTACGGCCGCTCGATTATCGCGTCCGCGAGTGCCCGAAAACGGCGGCGACCCGCCGGCGCTGCGGGTCGATCCGTCGCTGGGCTTTGCACATCGCTCGTCACATGACCCGAGTTTTCCAGACGCGGGGCCCGGCGTCGCCGGTGGATGCCGGAGATGGGAGGTTTTGTGGGTTTATTCGCTTTGGTGCAGACCGAGTGTGACGAGTGCGCCGAGTACGGACAGGCCGGCCGCGACCAGGATCGCCAGGTCGATGCCGCCCGCGTCGACCAGGGCGACCACGAGCGCCGCGCCGATCGAGGCGCCCATGTAGCGCGCGGTGCTGTTGGCGCCGGAGCCCATGCTCGCCCGGTCGACCGGCACGCTCTCCACCGCGAGGCGGGCCAGTGCGGTGTTGACCAGGCCCACGCCGAAGCCGCCGACGAGCAGGCCGGGCACGGCGCGTACCCACGAGTCGGCGGGGGTGAGTCCGTACAGGCCGAGGAAGCCGACGGCGGCGACGAGCAGGCCCGCGGCGAAGCGGTGTCGGGCATCGGGCAGCACGTGCACCCGACCGACGGCGAAGGACGTGATCGCGGCCGCGGCCGACCACAGGCCGAGCAGGAGGGCGGCGCCCAGGGCGCTCACGCCCAGCGTGCCCTGGAAGACGGTGCCCAGGTAGGCGGCGATGGCGATCACCGCGACGCCTACGATCAGGGCGCCGAAGGTGGCGACGGCGAACGCGGGGCGGGCGAACATGCGCAGGTCGAGCATCGGTGCCCGGCCGCGCAGGGCGGTCGCGCCGTAGCCGGCGAGCAGGAGCACCGCGACGACCATCAGCACGTCGACCACGGGCCGGTGCCACCCCTGTCGGCCCTCGATCAGCGCGGCGGTCAGCGCGATCAGGCCGGGGCCCAGGGTCAGCGTGCCCCACACGTCCGGCCGGCGCGGGTGCTCGGCACGCGATTCGGGCATCCGGCGGGCGACTGCGGCCACCGCGAGGGCGGCCACGGCGGCGAACCAGTACGGCGCGGAGCGGTGCACGAGCGCCAGTCCGGCACCGAGCAGGGGGCCCACGACCATGCCCGCGCCGATCGAGGAGCCGTACGCGGCCATCGCCCGGCCGCGCGCGGCGCCCTGGTGGTTGTGCGCGAGCAGGCCGAGCCCGGCGGACATGATCGCCGCCCCGGCGACACCCTGGAGCGCGCGGCCGACCACGTACAGCGGCAGTGAGGGGGCCAGGGCGGTCAGCGCCGAGGACACCGCCAGGCCCAGGGCGCCCGCCGTGAAGATCCGGCGGCGGCCGAAGTCGTCGGCGAGGCTGCCGGTGATCAGCAGGGCCGCGGACAGGCCCAGGCCGATGGCGCTGAGGATCCAGGCCGGGCCGCCGGGGCCCGCGTGCAACTCGCGCACGGTGTCCGGGACGATCGCGATCGGCATCGTGTAGGTGGCCAGGAGCAGCAGCGTGCCCAGGGCCACCACGGGGACGGTCGCTCCCACGGAACCGCCGCCGCCGGCGGGGCCGGGCGCCTGCGGTGCGGTGCGCGGGGCGAGGGACGTGGTGACGGACATGGCTGTGCTCCCCGGATTGCGATTTCGGCGGTAGGTTCGGTGAATGAACCTTGGTGCTCGAAGAACGTAGCACTCATAGGTTCGATGAATGAACCGACCCGGGGTTAAAGTGCTCGTATGGCTTTGGGCAAGGACTACGGGCAGCAGGACTGTGCGCTCGCCCGCACCCTCGAACTCGTCGGCGAGCGCTGGACGCTGCTGATCGTGCGGGACGCCTTCTACGGCGTCCGGCGCTACAGCGACTTCCTCGCCCATCTGGACATTCCGCGTGCCGTGCTGTCGGGCCGGCTACAGACGCTGGTCGACGCGGGCGTGCTCGACAAGCGCCGCTACCAGGAGTCGCCGCCTCGGGAGGAGTACGTGCTCACCGAACGCGGCATCGACCTGTGGCCGATCATCCGCACCATGGCCCGCTGGGGCGAGAAGCACGTGCAGAACGGGGTGCCCTGCCGAATCTTCCGGCACCACGGCTGCGGCGGGACGGTGGACCCGACCGGGATCTGCACGGTCTGTGCGGAGGTGGTCGCCCCCGAGCAGACCGAGGTGGCCCCGGGGCCCGGCGCCAACGTGCTGCGGCGCGAGGACGCGGTCACCCGCGCGATGCGCCGGCCGCATCGCCTGCTGGAGCCGCTGCTGCCCTGACATCGGCCCCGGGCCGGATGGGACGGGGCAGGTGAGGCGGGGCAGGCCCCGGCAGACGACCTCGGCGGGCGACCGGCCGACGCCGCCGGCAGGCGCCGCGCGGAAGCGACCCGCGCCGGCGACTGCGGCAGGCGTCCCGGCAGGCGTCCTGGCGGTGTTCCCGGCCGGTGACGTGGCCGATTCGGTCGGATCGTGCGGGATCCGGCGGTGGCCGAGACACAGGCCCTAGGGTCGTCCTCGAACGGGTGAGTCATCGCTTCGAGGGGGATCCATGGGCGCTGGGACGGGGCTACGCGCACTCGCCGGAGTGCTGCTCCTGGGCGTGCTGTACGTCGTGCTCGCGCTGCCGCTCCTGTTCGTGGCCTTCGTGACCGGAGCGATCGTCGACCAGGGGCGGTTCTTCACCTCGGGTGCCGCAGTGTTGTGGGGGCTGGCCGTCGTCGCACTGGTCGCGCTGCTGCTGGAGCTGACCGGTCCGCGCCGGCTGCCGGCCGGGCTCGCGGTGGACGCCCGGGCGCAGCCGGTGTTGTGGGAACTAGTCGAGGACGTGGCCGCCGATCTGCGGGTGCCCGTGCCGGACGGCATCGTGCTGACCGGCGGGGCCGGTTGCGAGCTGCGGGTGGTGCGCCGTCCCGGGACGTGGTTGCACCGCCATCTGGTGCTGGGCGCCGTGCTGCCGCATGTGCTGACCGGCCGGCGGCTGCGGGTGGCGATCGCACACGCGCTCGGACACGGCCGCCGTCGCCGGCCGCCGCTCGCGGACCGGATCGCCTGCCACGGGGTGGACGCGGTGATCGGGCTGGCCGAGGCGCTGGCCGGGAACGGCGGTGCGGGCCGGGCGGCGGCCCGTTACGCCGTGCTCTACCGGCGGGTGACCGCCCCGGTGGTGGGCTTCGAGGAGCGTGCCGCCGACCGGGCCGCGGCCCGCGCCTACGGCACCGACGCGGTGGCGGACGCGCTCACCGAGCTGGCGCGGGTCCGGGCGGACTGGGACCGGTTCCGGGACGACGTGTTGACCCCGGCGGCCGAGGCGGGCTGTGTGCCGAGCGACCCGATCGCCGGTTTCCTGGCCTTTCGGGACCTGCGGGCCGCATGGGGTGAGGTCGAGGCCGGCTCCGAAGGGGGGATGGCGGACCGGGTCGAGCGTCTCCTGGCTCGACCCCTGGACGGGCGGGGCGCCCCCGGCGGCGCCGACCTGGCCGGCGGCTCGCTGCTGATCGAGCCGCTCCGGCTGCTCGCGCACGTGCATCCGTACCTGCTGGTCACCGACGACGACGGGCATCTGGGCCGGCACGGGTTCGCGGCGCTGGACGGCCTGGTGACCCTGCCCGAGGAGGCGTTCCTGGAGCACCTGGTCGGCTTCGTCCGGGCCCGCCGGGCGGCGGCACTGGGGATCTCCGCGCGACGGGCGGGCGTGGAATACCCGGTGACCCTGGGCGGGGTGCTGGCGCTGCTGGTCGAGGGGCGCGGAGCGGAACTGGCGGCCCGGCACGGCGCGGACACCGCGGGGGCGTTGGCCGCCCTGCTGGGGTGTGCGTGGGTGGAGTCCGGGCGTGGCCGGTCGCGGCCGACCTGGGCCGGCAGCGGCGCCGTCACCGACCACCTCGGCGTCGACCTGGACCTGCTCGGCTGGGCCGAGGCGGCGCTCGCCGGCGCGCCCGGCGCCCGGGCGCTGCGCGAGCGGTTGACCGCGGCCGGCGTCTCGACGTACTTCGAGCCCAGGCCGCCGGTGTCGATCGCCGAGGGGGAGCGGGAGACGGTGGTCGGCCACCGCTGATCGGTGACCTACGGTGGTGGTGTGAAGCAGCCGAGCACCGAACAGGCGGGCGGCCCCGGGATCGAGCCCGAGCGAGCCGCCGCGAAGCCGACCGCCGACCGCACGGTCGCGGCGAACGCGAATGTCGCCGAGAAGGTTTCCGCCGAGCAGGGTTCGGGCGGGAAGGTGGTGACAAGAAAGGTCGCCGCCAGGAAAGTCGCCACCAAGAAGGTGTCCGGCAGGAAGGTCGCCGCCAAGAAGGTCGTCGGGCAGCGCAAGCCCGCCGTGCGGATCGCCCCGCCCAGCTACGACGTCGAGCGCGAACTGATCGCCCGGGGCGCACAGGTGGTCGCCGGGGTCGACGAGGTCGGCCGCGGCGCCTGGGCCGGCCCCGTGCTGGTCGCGGCCGCGATCACCGACCTGACCGTGCCGCCCGCCGGGCTCACCGACTCCAAGCTGCTCACCGCGCGCCGCCGCGAGGAGGTCGCCGCCGCGGTCGACCCGTGGGTGCGCGCCTACGCGTTCGGGTCGGCCGATCCCGAGGAGATCGACACGCTCGGGATGACCGCCGCACTGCGGCTGGCCGCCGAACGCGCGCTGACCGCACTGCCGGTGCGCCCCGACGCGATCGTGCTGGACGGCAAGCACGACTTCCTCGGTGCCCCGTGGGCCGTGCGCTGCGTGATCAAGGGCGACCAGTCCTGCATCAGCGTGGCGGCGGCCTCGGTGCTGGCGAAGGTGCACCGCGATGCCCTGATGGCCGACCTCGGCGCCGGCTATCCGGCGTACGGCTTCGCCGGCAACGCCGGATATCCGGCCCCGGTGCATCGGGCGGCACTGGCCGAGCACGGCCCCACGCCGCACCATCGGATGTCCTGGGCGTACTGGGACGACCTGCCCGCGTGGCGGCACCTCAAGCGACCCCGGGTCGAACCGGTCACCGACGGGCAACTCGGCTTCGACCTGGGCTGATCGGCCTCGGTTTCCGAACGGTCACGTTTGCCCGGGGGCGCTCGTGCGCCGCCCGCGGCCGGTTGTAGCGTCACGCGGGTGACTGCCTCGATTCCTCCCGGCTGGTACGACGATCCCTCGGCCCCGGGCTCCGAGCGCTGGTGGGACGGCGCCCAGTGGACCGCCTCGACCCGCGCCCGCGCACAGGGGGAGATCCCGCCACCGCCGATGGGCGCGCCGCCGGCCGCGGGGCCGGCCGGCTATCCCCAGGGCGGGTATCCCGGCGGCTATCAGCCGGTCGGCCCGCCGGCCGCCGCAGCCCGACCCGGCCGCGGCAAGGCGATCGGCCTGAGCGTGCTGGCCCTGGTCGTGGTGGGCGGCATCATCGCCGCGCTGATCGTCATCCTGGGCGGGGACGACGGCGGCGGCGGAAAGACGGCGGCCACGGACGGCACGCTCACCGATCCCACCACCGGGCTCACCGTGCCCAGGTTCAAGGGCTGGGTCGTCCCGGACCCGGACGACGATCCCGCGGATCAGGCGGTGGAGCGCCCGTGTCCGAGCAGGTCCGCGACCCGGTCGAGCGGGGCCGCGGCCGAGACCGCACTGCAGGCGGAGCGCAAGTGCTATCGCGCCGGCCTGACGGTGGACACCCGCAAGGCCGACACCCTGGAGGAGTTGGTCGCCGACCTGAAGAAGGACGTGACCGGCACCAAGGGCAGGATCAAGCTGGAGACCCTGGAACTGGACAAGGCGATCACGGTGGACGGCCACCCGGGCCACGTCCTGCGGGCCAAGGTCAGGGGCAAGCCCGAGGACCTGAACATGGACTCGGACACCGCCTGGGCGCAGGCGGTGGTGATCGACGAGAAGAACGCGGACGGCGAATTCCCCTGCGTGCTGCTCAAGCTGGAGATCTCCCCCTCGGCGCCGGACAAGTCCACGCTCGACACCGTGCTCAAGGGCATCAAGGTGGGCACACCGCAGCCCTCGGAGAGCACATCCTGACCCTGCGTCATATCTGACGAGACGTCACCAGCGGTACGGTACGCCCGATCGGTCGCGCCGTACCCCGCACCGGTCGCGAGCGCGTACCGTGGACGCGCGCCGCAGGTCGGGCTTGCCGGGATGCGACTGAAGGAGGCCGCACCGGGCACATCATCATTGGGGGGTGACTGTGCGCATCGGTGATCGCCTCGAATGCCCCGGCTACTCGGTGGTGGCCGTGGAGACGACGGGATTGTCCCCACATCGACATCGCATCATCGAGATCGCGGTAGCCCAATGCGATCTCGACGGACGAGTGACCGAGTTCTTCGCGACCCTGCTCGACCCGCAGGGTCCCGCAGGCGACTTCCAGGCACACGGCCTGTTCGACGACGACGTGGTGAACGCCCCGACGTTCGCCGAGGTCGCACCGTGGCTGGCACACCTGTTCCGGCAACGGGTCGTGGTCGCACACAACGCGCGCTTCGACATCGGCTTCGTCGAGCGCGAGTTCCAGCGCCGCGGTCGGCCCACCGTGCCGCCGCTGACCACGCTGTGCACGATGCGCGAGGCACCGCACCACCTGCCCGAGGCGCCGCGCTTCACCCTGCTCGCGTGTTGCGAGGCGGCCGAGGTGCCGGTGGACGGCGGGCACGGCGCGGCGGCCAAGGCGATGGGCACCGCGCGGCTCCTGGAGCACTACCTGCGTCAGGGCGCGGGCGAGGCCCGGCACTGGCAACAGGCCCGGACGGTGGCGGCCACGCTGAACTGGCCGCGCCGCGGCGCCGACGTGCCGCGCATGTTCACCCGCGACGACGCGCACGTGGCCCGGCGGGCACGCGAGGAGGCCGAGCAGGTGCGCCGCCGGGACGCGGTGTCGTACCTGGAGAAGGCCCGCGCGTACGGTCCGCCCACCGGCGTGGGCGAGGGCCCGGACAGCTACCTCGCGGTGCTGGACGCGGCCCTGGAGGACCGGGTGATCACCCCGCAGGAGGCCATCGACCTGGCCGAACTCGCGGTGTCCCTGGGCATTTCCGAGGCGCAGCGCAAGGACCTGGACCGGCTGTACGTGACCGCGCTGGCCGCGTCCATGGTCGCGGCCGGACCCGTCGACCGCGAGGAGCGGGCCGACCTGACCCGGGTCGCCGCGCAACTGGGCATCCCGCGCACCGCGCTGGACGAGATCGTCGGCATGGCCCGCTCCACGGTCGAGCAGGGCCACGGCGGACCGCGCATCCTGGCCCGCGGGCGTCCGCTGGAATCGGGCCTGCACGTGCTCTTCCACGGCTATCTCGCGGTCACCCGGGGCGAGTTGGAGCGCCGGATGGCCCGCGCGGACCTGTCCGTGGCGTCCGGCATCCACGATCGGGTGGACGTGCTCGTGGTGGCCGACCCGGACGAATCCGCGGACCGCACCTACTGGGCCCGCCAGCGCGGCATCCGGGTGCTGATCGAGCCGGTGTTCCTGGCGCTGCTGGCCGACCTGGAACGCGGGCGCAGCAGCGCGGCCGACGCGGCCTCCCAGGTGGCCGCCGCCTCGCTCGCGCACATCGTGCCGGGGGCGCCGCGCACCACGAGCGGCTTCCTGCTGCCCCGGCCGGGCGCTGCGGTGCCGGCCGCCGCCGGATCCTTCGCGCCGAGCCCCTACCGGCCCTACGACACGCCCGTGGACGGTGTCTCGGAGGTGCTGCCGACCGAGGCGTTCGCGTCGACCCAGGCCCCGGGATCGGCCGAAGCCTTCGCGCCCACCGAGGCGTTCGAGATCACCGAGGCGCAGACCGCGCCGGCCACGCCGGTGTCCGGGTCGGCGTCCGCGTCGGCCACCACACCGGCGCCGGTGCCGGTCACGGGCGTCACGCTGCCGAGCATCCCGCCGCCGCCGACCGCCGCCGATCTGCCGGTGGCGTCGGGTTCCTCGGCCGCCGAGGTGCTCCAGGCCACCGTCCCGGACGTGCTCCCGCCGCCACCGGAGGTGCCGGCGACGCACGACACCGCGCCGACCACGCCACCGCCGGTGCCGGGCCCGGAGACGCCGCCGCAGCCGATGCCGGCGGTGCCCGCGGCCACGCCCGCCGCCGGCGGGTCCGGGGCATCGTCGGTGGTCGTGCCGCCGCGACCGACCGATGCCCCACCGACCGCCGTGCCGCCCCGGCCGACGGACACACCCCCGGCCGCCGTTGTGCCGCGGCCGGCGGATGCGCCGCCGCGGGAGCTCACCCGCGGGCAGGCCGTCACGATCGAGGACCTGGGCCCGTTCGCGGGCACGGTGCGGATCGAGGCGGCGTGGTGGGCGCCGGGCCAGGCGGACGGCGACACGGTGGCCCTGGTCCTGGACGACGACCGCCGAGTGGGTGACGACGGCGACCTGGTGTTCTTCAATCAGCCCGTACACGCCAGCGGCGCCGTGCGGTTGGCCGGCAAGCTGCAGACCGGGACCACCAACGAGGTGGAACCGGGCTCGGATTCGGTCGAGATCGACGTCACCACGTTGCCTCCGGGCCGCAGTCGGGTACTGGTCGCACTCGCGCTGGACGCCGGCAGTGGCACCACCTTCGCCCAGGTACCCGTCACCGTCGGTATCGTCGACCCCGTGACCTGCCGTCGACTCGCCGAATTCCGGTTGAGCGGAGGCGATGAGACCGTCATGATCCTGGCCGAGGTCTATCGGCGCGGCGACTCCTGGCGCCTGCGATCGGTCGGTCAGGGCTATGCGGAGGGCCTGGCAGCTTTGGTGATCGAGCACGGGGTGGTGGTGGACGATTGATCCGGCCGAGCTGACGGGGCATCGTAGGATGCGCCGTCGTACGCCCGGGCCACACCCCAGGAGCACCCTGGGTGGGCACGCCCCGCGCGGCTTTGATAGGACTGCCACCATGCCGCGCGTGTTCTCCGGGGAACGGGACTCCACCGATCCCTCCCCGCGTCTCCTCACCGCCGGGCATCCCGGTACCGCCACGAACGAACCGAGCCTTCCCCAGACATGACTGTGAATCCGGTGACTGCCGAAAACACCGCGGACGCGACGTCCGCACCCGAAACCCCGTCCGTACCGCGCCCGTCCGGCGCGGTACCCAAGCCCGGACCCCGTCCGGGCCCGAAGCCGGGCCCGCCCAAGCCCGCCGTGCCGCGTCAGGCGACCGCGGGATCCGCCCCGGCGAAGCCGGGCAAGCCCGGCAAGCCCGCTCCGGCCGCTCCGGCCGCGCCGCGGGTCACGCTGATCCCGGCGACCGAGGAGAACGTCTTCGACGCCGCCGACGACGCGGTGGACGCCCTCCTGGAGGCCGGCACCGAGCCCGGCTCGATCCTGGTGCTGACCACCGGTGGGCCGCACCCGTGGCAGCAGCACGAGGAGACGTTCGGCGCCGCGCAGTACTGGCGTCAATACGACGAGGGCAAGGACGTCTTCTACGCGTCGCTGCCCGCCTCGCGCCCGTTGCGCCGGGCCGCGGTCGTGGTCGTGGTCAACGGATTCGCCGACCAGGACAACGCCGCGCAGATCCTGACCGCGGCACTGACCGCCGGGGCGTCGGTGACGGTCTGCGGCGACATCGAGCGGGTGCGCGCCCTCACCGGTGTCGCATAGCACGTCGTAGCACGCAGGGGGCCCATCCGGGTCCGGTCCGACCGAACTCGGGCCCCCTGCCCCGCGAAACCCGAAGGTCGGCTACGGTTCGTTGCCATGTCGGAATCGCCGTCGATCGCGCAGCTCCTTGACCGGTTCCTCAGCGACCAGGAGGACCGGCTGAAAATACAGCAGTACCGGGCCTGTAGCACCGTCATCGACATGTTGTCGGGCTATCTCAACCGGTATGCCTACACCACCCTGATCGGGGCCGAACGCCAGGAATGGGACCGCGCCTTCTCGGCCGGTGACGACCGGGCGTTCTGCAACGTGTTCGGGGTGCGCAAGTTGATCGCCGGGATCAAGCCGTTCCACGCGCAACATCTGCGTACACGGTTGCAGAGCCCGGAGCTCGTCCAGGACCACGCGCTGACGGTCACGACCGATCTGGTCGACTGGCTCGCAGAGCGCGGTCTCACCGCCTGATCCGGAGCGTCCGTCAGGACGCGGAAGGTCGTACCAGGGGAGTGGGCCCCGTCTCCGGCAGGTAACGCACCTGCGGCAGTTCAGTCGCGGGTCGGGCCGGGGCGATGCCCGCTGCCCTGATCGGCCTGCTGCCGCCGGGACCGCCGCCGCGGCCCGCGGCGAGCGCCGGGTTACGCCCGGAGCGTACGTCGGCGATCACCCGCCAGCCGTCCTGCGCGACGATCGCGAACGCCCCACAGCGCAGTCCGTGCAGCACGCACGCGTCGTGCAGCCCCCACATCCAGCGGCCGTCGTCCGCTTCCCACTCGCGGGTGCCCTCGCGGTGTATCGCCAGCACCGTGGTGTGCGTCGGGGTGGTCCGACGCAGGTCGTCCGGGACGATCAGGCGCAGGTTCGCCAGGATCAGATTGCGGCAGCGCCAGCCGTCGGTACGACCCTCGCCGAAGCCGAAGGAGGCACTGGCCACCGGGCGTTCGGACCGATCCAGGACGGCCACCACCGCCGTGCGCGCGACCGGTCGGTGCAGGTCGTACAGGCGTTTGATCAGCGTGCGGGGGTCGCGCAGCAACGGGACCCGACGCGCGTGCCAGGATTCCGGGTCGAGCGAGCGGGAGGGCCCGCTCGTGGGCGCGCCGTGGCGAGCGGACGCTGTGGAGGCGGTTGCGGCGATGTGCACGGTCCTCCTTCCGTCCAAAACGGACAGCGGCGCACGCTCCGACTGCGGGCGGCTCGCGGCGGAGCGGCGCCGAGGGGGCCCGCACGGGAATGTGAAGGGAACGCCTTGTCGATTCTTGCGTGACGCCCGCGAACTCGGCAACACGTACATGTGATCATTCGATACGTTCGCGTGACGGCGCGGGGTCGGCCGGAGCCGGTCACCCCTCCATCGTGAGCACCAGGGGCAACACCTCGGGGGCGCCGGCCCGGCGCAGCAGGCGAGCCACCACGGTGAGCGTCCACCCGGTGTCGGTGCGGTCGTCGACGAGCAGGACCGGCGCGTCCAGGGCGGCCACCCGTTCGGCGAGTGCCTCGGGCAACACGAACGCGTCGGCGATCGAACGCAGGCGCTGCGCGCTGTTGCTGCGCGGTGCCGGGCCGCCCGCACCGGGTGCGTATTCGACCCGACCGAGCCAGGGGAGTCGGCCGACGCCGGCGAGCCGTTCGCCGAGGCTGTCGATCAGTGCGCCGCGCGTGTGCGAGGCGATGGTCACCACGCCGCCGGGTCGGCGCTGCCATCCCCAGGCGGCCAAAACCTGGACGACGGCGTCGAACGCGGCGTCCGGGATCGGCCCGTCGGGAGTGCCGGGAGCCAGGATCGGCCGCAGCCGGTTGCCCCACCCGATGTCCGAGGAGCGCCCCAGGGCCCGGCCGGCGGCGGCCTGTTCGCGGTCCGGGATGCGGCCCTTGAGCTCGACGCCGGCCACCGCCATGCCGGTGGGCCACATCCGGCGCGGTTCCACCTCCACGCCCGGCCGGCCCAGCGCCGCGCGCGCCGCGTCCCGGGAGGCCGGATCCACCCGCGCGTCGTGGCGCGGCCCCGCGCACGTGTCGCAGCGCCCGCACGGGGCGGCGTTCGGATCGTCCAGGCAGCGGCGCAGGAACTCCATCCGGCAGGTGCCGTCGGCCTGGTAGTCGCGCATCGACTGCTGCTCGTGCTCGCGGGCCGCGGCCACTCGCGCGTAGCGCTCGGCGTCGTACTCCCAGGGACGGCCGGTCGCGGTCCAGCCGCCGCGCACGCGCCGGACCGCGCCGTCCACGTCGAGCACCTTGAGCATCAGCTCCAGGCGGTTGCGGCGCAGGTCCACGAGGGGTTCCAGGGCCTGCGTGGACAGCGGGCGACCGGCACCCTCCAGGGCGGCCAGCGTGCGCTCGACCTGCTCGCGGGCGGGGAAGCCCAGCGAGCCGAAGTAGCGCCAGATCGCCTCGTCCTCACGCCCGGGCAGCAGCAGTACGTCGGCCCGCTCCACCGCGCGCCCGGCCCGGCCGATCTGCTGGTAGTAGGCGATCGGCGACTGCGGGGCGCCCAGGTGCACGACGAAGCCCAGGTCGCCCTTGTCGAAGCCCATGCCCAGCGCCGACGTGGCCACGAGCGCCTTGACCCGGTTGGCCAGCAGGTCGGCCTCGGCGACCCGGCGCTCGGCGTCCTCGGTGCGGCCCGAGTAGGACGCGACGGCGTGCCCGCGCGAGCGCAGGAACGCGGTGACCTCCTCGGCGGCGGCCACGGTCAGCGTGTAGACGATGCCCGAGCCCGGCAGCTCGGGCAGGTGGGTGTCCAGCCAGGCCAGCCGGTCGGCCGCGTCGGGCAGGCGCAGCACGCCGAGCGAGAGGCTCTCCCGGTCCAGGGTGCCGCGCAGCACGAGCGCGTCGCCGGCCGGGTCGAGCTGCTCGGCCACGTCGGCGCTCACCCGCGCGTTCGCGGTCGCGGTGGTGGCCAGGACCGGTACGCCGGTCGGCAGCTCCTCCAACAGGGTGCGCAGCCGGCGGTAGTCGGGACGGAAGTCGTGTCCCCAGTCGGACACGCAGTGCGCCTCGTCGACCACGAGCAGGCCGGTCGTGGCGGCCAGCTTGGGCAGCACGTTGTCCCGGAAGTCGGGGTTGTTCAGCCGCTCGGGGCTGACCAGGAGCACGTCCACGACGCCCTCGGCCACCTCGGCCTGCACCGCGTCCCAGTCGTCGACGTTGGCCGAGTTGATGGTGCGGGCCCGAATCCCGGCGCGGGCTGCCGCGTCGACCTGGTTGCGCATCAGGGCCAGCAGCGGCGAGACGATCACGGTGGGGCCCGCGCCGCGCTCGCGCAGCAGCGCGGTGGCCACGAAGTAGACCGCGGACTTGCCCCAGCCCGTGCGCTGCACCACCAGGACCCGGCGACGGTGGGCGACCAGCGCCTCGACCGCGCGCCACTGGTCCTCGCGCAGCCGTGCGTCGCCGCCCGCCAGGTCCCGCAACACGGCGTCGGCGCGGCTGCGCAGGTCCGTCGCGGGGTCGGGGCGGGCGTCGGGGGCGGTGGAGCGGTCCTCGGTCATGCCTCCCTTTGTAGTCGCCGGCGGCGACATCGCGAAAAGCAGGCCGGGGCGATTTGGGCAGAAACGTGTTGGCTGCGCGGCCGCGCCCCGAGCCGCCCGGGTGGATCGGGGCATGCGGGACACCCTGGCCGGCGGGCGGTCGGCGCGCGATGGTGGAAGGGACCGAAACCCCTACGGCGACGGAGGCGCGACGTGCGCTACCTCGAAGTGGACGGATTTCCCCCGGTGGGTCGGATCGGACTGGGCACGTGGCAGTTCGGCTCACGGGTGTGGGGCTACGGCGACGCGTACGCGTCGGTGACCGCCCATGCCCTGGTCGGCCGGGCGTTGGAACTGGGGGTGACCCTGTTCGACACGGCCGAGATCTATGGGCTCGGGCGCGGTGAACGCATCCTGGGCGAGGCGCTGGGGGCGGACGCCGACCGGGTCGTGGTGGCCACCAAGTTCGTGCCGGCGCTGCCGACCACCCCCGTGCTGCGCGGTCGGGCCTATCGCAGCATGGCCCGGCTGGGCCTGGACCGGATCCCGCTGTACCAGGCCCATGTCGCCAATCCGCTGGTGCCGATCGACGTGATGATGCACGCGCTCGGCGAACTCCAGGACGAGAAGATCGTCGAGGAGGTCGGGGTGAGCAACCACGACCTCGCCCGATGGCGCCGGGCCGAGCACGCACTGGGTCGACGGGTGCTCTCCGACCAGGTCGAGTTCAGCCTCGCGGCGCCCGGACCGCTGCGCGATCTGGTGCCGTGGGCCGAACACAATCGACGCCTGGTGATCGCGCACAGCCCGCTGGCCCGAGGCCTGCTCGGCTCGCGCTACGACGAGTACAACCGGCCGGCCGGGCTCCGTGCGCACACGAGGCTGTTCCAGCCGGAGAATCTGCGCCGGGCCGGCCCGCTCCTGGAGCTGTTGCGCGAGGTGGCCGTCGCACACGACGCGACGCCCGCCCAGATCGCGTTGGCGTGGACCCTGCACCGGGGGCCGGTGGTGGCCATTCCCGGGGCGTCCACGATCGAGCAACTGGAACACAACGTGGCGGCGGCGGAGATCGAACTGGGTGAGGACGAGTACCGGGCGCTGACGGCACAGGCGGAGGTCTTCGCACCGCTTCGGGGGCTGGACGCGCTGCGTGCACGCGCACGGGACGAGTCGCGGAGCGCGCCGGTGCATTGACGCGCACGGGCCGGCCGGTGGCCCGACGGGTGCGGCCGCCGAGGGTGGAAAATCGGGTGGGTTCGACCTGGTTCGTCAAGCTGTGTGCCCACAGCGCCCGAGTCGTGCACCGGCCGTCGGCCCGTGCCGGGCTCGGGTCGCGGGCGGGCGCACGCTCGCCGCATGAACGACACCGATGGTTTCGACCGCGCCCCCTTCGTGGCGATGTCCCCGCAGTCCGTGCTGCGGGTGCGCTCGCCCGCGGACCTGGTGGAGGCGGTGCCGTATCTGATCGGGGTGCGGCCCACCGACAGCGTGGTGCTGTTGGGCATCCTGCCCGGTGAGCGCAGCCGGGTCGGCCCGGTGTTGCGGCACGACCTGCCGCCGCCGGCCGATTTCGAGCCCGCCGCCCGGCACTTCGCCCGACTGCTGGTGCGCACCGGCGCGCGCGGCGTGGCCGTCGCGATGTATCCGGACGGCGCCGAGGCGACGGCGCCGGTCACGGAAGGCACGGCGCCCGAGGACGGGTCGGCGGCGGCCGTCGAGCGATTGCGGCCGCTGCACGCGGCGATCGCCCACGCGTGTGGCACGCATGCGATCGAGGTGCGCGAGGCGGTGTGCGTGACCGCCGAGCGCTGGTGGTCCTACGGCTGTACGGATGCCCGGTGCTGTCCGACCGAGGGCACCCCGCTGCGCACCGAGCGCAGCTCGACGGTCGCCGCGACGGCGGTCTGGGCGGGACTGCCCGAGCCGGTGTCGTTGGCCGATCTGGTGCGCCGCTTCCGGCCGCCGGAGTACGCGATGCGCGAGCTGATGCTGCGGGCGTACGAGAGCGTGCGGGCCGAACCCGAAGGGTTCGCGGCGCGGCGCACGCTGACCGCACTGGCCGGTCACCGGACCCGGTTCCGGGCCGGCGACACCACGATCGAACCGGCCGAGGCGGCGCGCCTGGTGCTCGGATTGGGCGATTCCCGGGTGCGCGACGAGGTGATGGGCTGGCACGGCGAACAGCCGGGCGACGCCGACGACCCGGCCCTGCTCGCGCTGTGGACCGCGCTGGCCCGCCGGGCCTTCGCGCCCGCCTCCGCGCCGCCGCTCACCCTGGCCGCATGGGCCGCGTGGACGATCGGCGACGGGGTGTTGGCCCGGGTCGCGGTGACCCGGGCGTTGCGGGCCGACGCCGGATACACGATGGCGCGGCTGCTGCACTCGGCGATCAACAGCCCGCTGAGCGCGGCCGAGGTGCGCCGAAGGATCTTCCGCGATGCCGTGACCAACCGGGCGCCGTGACCGTTGGGGGGCCGGGGGCCACATGTCGACCGACCGGTCGACGGCGGGGCGGACCGCGGCAGGCTTTGCCGCGGGAGAGCCCGAGCCCCGCCCGCGCGGGGCCCACGAGGAAGCGGGAGACGAGAGCGGTGAGCGTGAGCACGACCCCACATCCCGTCGCGCACGACGCGCTCGTCTGCGTGGACGCGCCGGGCATGGCGATCAGTGGGCTCGACGGGCAACTGCGCGGGCACGGCGTGCAGGGCATCTACCACGACGGGCGGCGCATCCTGTCGCGGATCGTGCTGACCATCGGCGGCACCGAGCCCGAACCGCTGTCCGGACACGTGGTCGCGGCCGACACCGTGCGCTACCTCGCGATGCGCCGATTCACCGCGGACGGCTCGCCCGATCCGGGTCTGGTGATCGAGCGCACCCGCTACGCCGCCGGCCGGGAGCGGCTCGTGTTGCGCAACACCGGGCGCCGGGCGTTGCGCTTCCCGGTCGAACTGGCCCTGGGCACCGACCTGATCCCGCTCGACGCGCTGCGGGCCGGACACCGTCCACCCGAGCTGCCGGCCCGGGTCGCCGCGGCCGGTCTGGGCTGGAGCGCACCGGACGGGACGAGCGTGCGGGCGAGCGCCGAGCCCGCGCCGGACACCGCGCTGGCCGGCACCGCCACGCTGCGCTGGGACGTCGAGCTGGAGCCGGCCCGCTCGTGGGCGGTCGAACTGCGAGTGGTCGCCGAACCGGCTCCCGGCCGACCCGGAGCGCGCGCCTTCTCCGGCGGGCCGCCGTGGGCGCAGCCGCGGGTGCGCTGCGACGACGTGCGGGTCGCGGCCTGGCTCGACCAGGGGCTGCGCGACCTGCGGGCGCTGCTCGTGGTCCCCGATCCCGAGCTGCCGACCGCGCCGCTGCCCGTGGCCGGCGCGCCGTGGCAACTGGCCCCCACCGGGCGCGACGCGCTGTGGACCGCCCGGATGTTGCTGCCGCTGGGCACCCGATTCGCCGGCGGTGTGCTGCGGTTGCTCGCCGCACGCCAGGGCGTGCGCGCGCAGCCGCGCGGCGGCGAGGACCCCGGGCGGATCCCGCACACCCTGGGCCGGGCCGGCGAACCGGACCGCTACGACTGCGCCGGTTCGACCGCGCTGTTCGTCACGCTGTTCGGCGAGGCCTGGCGCTGGGGACTGCCCGCCGCCGAGGCCGGCGCGCTGCTGCCCGCGCTCGGCCGTGCGCTGGGACACCTGTCCCGCACGATGGGCGAGCGGCCGGACGACTTCGTTCGGCTCGGCCCCGGGGGGCCCGCGCCGTGCGAGCTCCAGGCGCAGACCTACCAGGCCGCGCGGCACGGTGCGGCGCTGCTGGACGCGCACGGCCTGCCGGGCGCGGGCGCACTGCGCGAGCGGGCCGAGCAACTCGGCGTCGCCTTCCGCCGGGCGTTTCGGGCCGAGGACGCGGCGGGGGAGTACTACGCGGCGGCGCTCGATCCCGCCGGCCGACCGATCACCGTGGCCTCGTCCGCGATGGCGCACCTGCCCGGTAGCGGCATCCTGGACGACACCGGCAATCGCGCGGTGGCCCGCCGGTTGACCGCCCCCGACCTGGACTGCGGCTGGGGGCTGCGCGGCACCTCGGCCCGGATGCCCGGCTACCACCCGCTCGCCGTCCGAGGCGGCGTGGTGCGCGTCCACGACACGTGCGTGGCCGCGGCCGGACTCGCCGACGCGGGCCATCTCGACGCCGCACAACAGCTGTTCGCCGGTTTGCTGCACGCCGCACCGTGGTTCCAGTACCGATTGCCGGAGATGCACGCGGGCGAACAGCGCGCGGAGGGCCACGCTCCGGTGGCCCACCCCCTGGCATGCCGGCCGCTGGCGCGCGCGGCAGGGGCGATCCTGCCGGTGCTGGTGGCCTTCGCCGGGATTCGGCCGGACGTCCCGGCCGGCCGGGTCACCGTGCGCCCGGCCGGCCCGCTGGACGTCGGCGAACTCGAACTGCGCGACCTGTGCGTGGCCGGCGCGCCGTTCACGGTGCGGGTCAATCGGGCGGGGCAGGCGATCGTGGAGGAGGCGGCGGAAGGCATGCAACTGGCGATCTGAACCCGACCGTCCGGTGACGCGACGCCACCACCCGCATGCGCGGGGTATGCCGAGCGATCGGGAATCCGTTTTATCGTCAGCCAGACAGCTAGTGCCCTCCGGGCACTAGGATCGCCCCATGCCGCGCTCCGAGACCTCGCTCTTTCCGCCCTTCGGAGTCACCGTGGATCTCGTCGTCCTCACGGTGCGCGAGCACGCGCTGAGCGCCTTGACCATCCGCCGGGGCGAACCGCCGTTCCAGGGCGCATGGGCGCTGCCCGGCGGCTTCGTGCGCGAGGGCGAGGGCCTGGAGGCCGCCGCGGCACGCGAACTCGCCGAGGAGACCGGACTGGACCGGCTGCCGGTGCATCTGGAGCAGCTCGCCACGTTCGGCGACCCCGGCCGCGATCCCCGGATGCGCGTGGTCAGCGTGGCCTACCTGGTCCTGGCCCCGGATCTGCCCGCCCCGCGCCCCGGCGGCGACGCGGCCGGGGCCCGCTGGTCCTCGGTCGGCGAACTGCTCGGCGACGGCAGCCGGTTGGCCTTCGACCACGCGCGGATCCTGGAGGACGGCGTCGAGCGCGCCCGCTCCAAGATCGAATACTCCTCGCTGGCCGCCGCGTTCTGCCCGGAGGAGTTCACCGTCGGCGAGCTGCGCCGGGTCTACGAGGCGGTGTGGGGCGTGGCCCTGGACCCGCGCAACTTCCACCGCAAGGTCACCGGCACGCCCGACTTCCTGGTGCCCACCGGGGGCACCACCACCCGACAGGGCGGCCGGCCGGCCCAACTGTTCCGCCGCGGCTCCGCGGAGAAGCTCAACCCGCCGATGTTGCGTCCCGAGGCCTGACCGAGCCGGCCGCGGCCACGCTCGTCGGCGCCTCCCGGTGCCCGCACCGCCGCCGACGCTGCCGTTGCCCGCTGCCCGCCGTCCTGGGATCGCCGCTCCGAGATCGCCGCCCCGCGTCGGTGCCGGGCGGCTGTTCGGTCAGTCCTGGCCGCCCAGATCGAGGCCGCCCGCGTCGTATGCGAGCTGCGCGTCCCGGCTGCGATGGCGACCCAGCAGCGTGAGCAGCTCCACCACCCGCGGGCGCAGAGTGGGCCAACCCACGACGCCCCGCGGTTGGTGTGCGATGCCCGCCAGGAGGTCGTCCAAGAGCAGGCCGAGCCGGGTGTGTTCACCCCGCAGCCGCCACACCGCGGGCTCGAACCTGGGATCCGCGCGGCGCACCTCGTCGTAGAGACCGCCGGGCTCCTCGGTGACGGCGACATGTTCGTACAGGTCGGCCCGCAACTGCCGCAGCCCCGCGCACAGCGCGGCCACCCGGCGCGGGCCCGCCGGGTCGGCGACCAGACCGTCACGGACGATCAACAACGCGTCGTCGAGGTCGCCCCGCCTGCGGCGGACGGCGTCCAGGACGCCCGGATCGGGAAGAGACATGCCGACCTCCAGAGGCGGTACTCGGCGATCTCTCGATGGTCCTCCAGGACCGGGCGGCCTGTCCAGGTTCGGCGGACTTTTCCGCAGCTCGCCGATACGGCGGCAAATGCCGGGAAAATTGTGGTTTCGCCGGTATGTTGCCAAAGATCCACAGATCTCCCGAATTCGGGGTGCCGAGGAGCGATGGCGATGATCCAGACACGTGCGCTGACCAAGAGATACGGCGGCATCGTGGCCGTCGACGACCTGTCCTTCGACGTGCTCCCCGGCAAGGTCACGGCACTGCTCGGGCCCAACGGCGCGGGCAAGTCGACCACCCTGCGGCTGATGCTCGACCTGGAGCGCGGCGGAGGCGAGACGCTGTACGACGGCCGACGCTACCGCCGGCTGCGCCGCCCCGCCGCCCGCGTCGGCGCCTGCGTGGGCCCCGCGGGCGCACATCCGGGACGCCGGGTGCGGTCGCACCTGCGGATGCTCGCGGCGGCCGGCCGGATCCCGGCGCGCCGGGTGGACGAGGTGCTCGACCTGGTCGGGCTGACCCCGGTGGCGGGCGCCCGGGTCCGGGTGCTCTCCGCGGGCGCGCTCGGCCGACTCGGGCTGGCCGGCGCCCTGCTCGGGGACCCGGGCACGTTGGTGCTGGACGAACCGGCGACCGGTCTGGACCCGCAAGGAGTGCGCTGGCTGCGCGACTTCCTGCGCGCCTACGCGGCCGATGGCCGGACGGTCCTGGTCGCCGGGCACGTCCTGGCCGAGACCGCGCACTGCGCGGACCGGGTCCTGGTGATCAGCCGGGGTCGCCTGGTCGCGGACGAATCGGCGGCCGACTTCCTGCGTCGCGGGGTACGGGCCGGCGTTTCGGTACGCACCCCGCAGGTGGCCCGGCTGTCCGCGCTGTTGCAGGCCGAGGGCGTGCACGCCGCCCGTTCCGGCGGCACCACGCTCACCGTGACCGGCGCCGACCGGGCCAGGGTCGGCGAGATCGCCTTCCGCGGCGGGATCCTGCTGCACGAGTTGGCCGAACGCGAGCCCGGGGTGGGCGACGCGTTCACCGATGTGATCACCCGCCGGCGCGAGCGGACGCAGCTCGCCGGGGACGAGGATGCCCGCGTCGAGCGATCGACCGGGGGCGACCCGGGCGGGATCGACGCGACGACCCGGCCCACCGAGGAACTCGCCGGACCCGGATTCGAGTTCGCCCGCGCGGCGGCACCGGGGCCGGCGCTCGCCGGCGCGGCGCCGACGACCGTGCTCGGGACGGGGTTCGATCCCGGCCCCGACCCCGAGCCGCATCCCGCCCGGCCGCACGCGGCAACCGCTCCTGCCACCGGCCGCGACACCGCCTCGATGGTCGTACCCGAGGCCCCTCGGGTCATCGAGTCGCACATCGACCCCGGCATCACCCCCGCCGTCGACCCGAACCCCCGGACGCCGGTCGCGCCGCACACGCGCCCGATCGACGAGATCGCCCCCGGCAGCGGCCGGAGCGGCGAGCCGGAACCGAACGAGGCGCCCGCCGCACTGCCGCCGAGGCGCCGATTCGCCCGCACCTGGCGTTCCACCGAGCGCGCCGAGCAGACCGACGAGGTGAGAAGCGCATGAGCGCGATCAGGTACGAACTCGTGCGAGCCCGCAGCCTGCGCACGACATGGTGGGGCCTCCTGGGCCTGCTCGCGCTCGCCGCCGGCGCGACATGGGTGGCGGCCCGCCAGGCCGGCGCCGTCCCGCTCGGCTCCGCCGAGGCCGCCCGCCTGGTCACCGCGGGGCCCGGCCGCACCCCTGTATTGATCCCCGTGATCATGCTGGCGACCGCGCTCGCCTGTGCGCGCGAGCAGCGTCGGGACGCGCTGCCCACCCTGTTGCTCGCGCTGCCCCGGCGCGGGCGGGTGTACCTGGCCAAGCTGGTCGGCACCGCGCTCGCGGCCGTCGTGGTCGCCGTCCTGGCGGTGGCCGCGAGCGTCGGCACGGCCCGCGCCGTATTCGGCCCGACCTTCCCCGACACCGCGGCGATCGAGGCCCCGGCACCGCGGATCCTGGCCGGATTCGTCGCCTACGTGCTGCTCGCCGCCGTCCTGGGCCTGGCGATCGGCACGCTGTCCCGCGGTGCCCCGTTGATCGCGATCGCGGCCGCGGCGCTGCCCGCCGGGGCCGAACGACTGATCGCGGCGGCCGTTTCGGCCGGTGTCCCGCCGGCGCATCGGGACCTCGTGCGCTACCTTCCGTTCCGCGCCGCGGACCGCATGCTCGCCGGCACCGACGGCGGCCTGTCACCGATGGTCGGCGGCTCGGTCCTGGCCGCAACCACGCTCGTGCTCACCGTCCTCGCGATGATCACGTTCACCCGCCGACGGGCTTAGGACCGACCCCGGAGGGATGGGGCCCGGGCCGGCGGACGTCACACTTTCGGACGATCGACCCGCAAGGTAGATCACCCTTTCGTGTGTTTTTCAGCCGAGAGCGGGTTTGCCGCTCAAGCCGGGCCCGTTCGAGGCCGAGATGGAGAGCGTGAGTATCGCTGCCCATCAGACAATGACCCACGCCCCGGCGAGCGGCTCGGCCGACGCGTTCCGCGCCGGCGAGCCGGGCGCCGCCGGCACCGACCCGATCTCCCGCCGGCCGTACGTGTGGGACGGACCCGACCTGGAACCGGCCCGCGCCGTGCGCAAACCCGGCGTCGGCCGCGGCCGCGGCCTGCATGGCCAACTCGTCCAGCAGCTCGGCCAGATGATCGTCGCGGGCGAGGTGGGCGCCGAACGCCCGCTGGTGCCCGAGGAGATCGGCCAGCGCTTCGAGGTGTCCCGGACCGTGGTGCGCGAATCGCTCCGGGTCCTGGAGGCCAAGGGCCTGGTCAGCGCCCGGCCCAACGTCGGCACCCGGGTGCGCCCGGTGAGCGACTGGAACCTGCTCGACCCCGACGTGATCGAGTGGCGCGCATGCGGCCCGCAGCGCGACTCGCAGCGCCGTGAACTCTTCGAACTGCGCTGGGGCATCGAGCCGCTCGCCGCGCACATGGCCGCGTGTCGCAACCACCCGGAGATCGTCCGTCGACTCGGCGACGTCGTGGAGATCATGCAGCGGGCCGTCGCCCAGCCCGACCCGCTGACCTTCAGCCGCGCCGACGCGGAGTTCCACGGTCTGCTGCTCCAGGTCGCGGGCAACCGGATGCTCGACCACCTCGCGAGCATCCTGGCCGCCGCACTCCAGGTGTCCGGCGGGCACGTGGCCGGCTGCGAGCACCTCTCCGAGGCGTCGGTGGCGCTGCATGCGCGCCTGGTCGACGCGGTCGCCGCCGGCGACGGCGAGAGCGCCGAGGCCGCCATGCGCTCCCTGCTGGCCGTACACCCCGAAGTGGACCGCCAGTTTCCCGCCCCACGCGAGGGCTGATCCGCAACCGGGGACAGCGCCACGCGGGACGCACGCATCGCCCCTTCGCCGACCCGACGCACGGGTCGACGAGGGGGCGCGCGTATGTCCGAGTCCGTCCGCTTATCCGATGTACGGAGAGTTCGGGCCAAAACTCACGGTGAGGGGGTTCGCGTGCGTACTCTCGATATCTGACTCGCCGGCCCGGAATTGCCAACAGGTGGGGTTGTGAGGCAATGAACGACGACAAGGTCGGATGCGAGCGGCCCGCAGGGATCGACGCGGCGCTGTTGGCAACCTTGACCAGCCAGGGATCGACGGCATTCGCTTTCTACGACCGGCAGTTGCACTGTCGGCGGGTCAGCGGCGCACTCGCCCGGCTGACCGGCCGGGCGGCCGAGGACCTGCTCGGCCGACGTCCCGACGAGGTGCATCCGCCGGCCCGGGCCCGCCGGATCGAGGCGGCCCTCTCCCGCGTGCTGACCCGCGGCGAACCGCACGTGGAGACCCACGCGGGCCACGCCCACGACGGCGGCGACCCGGTCGACCGGGTCGGCGCGGCCTGCCCCGACGGACGCGAACGGGCGTACGAATCCCAGTGGTTGCCGGTGCGCGACCCGGTGGACGAGGCCGGCCCGGTGATCGGCGTCCTGCTGGTGGTGCGCGACATCACCGAGCAGCGGCGCTGTGAGGACCTCCTGCGGTCCAGCCAGTGGCGCACCGCCAGACTCCAGGCGATGACCGCGCGGATCGCCGGCACGCTCAGCGTGCCCGAGGTGGAGGAGGCGGTCGGCGACCTGGGCGCCGGCATCGCCGCCGTGTGCTCGGAGGCCTACCTGTTGGACGAGACCGCGCCGGTGTACCCGTGGCCGAACGTGCCCGCACAGCGCACCGTCGCCCGCCGCCGCGGCCTGCCCGCGCACTGGTCCGCGGAGTTGGTGGCCGCGGTGACCGACGGCATCGCGCGGTACACCTCGAACGACGGCCCGGGCGCGTCCCGGGTGATCCTGCCGCTGGTCGGCTCCGGCGCCCCGTTGGGCGTGCTGCGCTACACCTTCGACGACGGCCGTGTGTTCGACCCGGACGACCGGATCTTCCTGGAGGCGTTCGCGGGCCAGTGTGCGCTGGCCATCGAGCGCTCGCGGCTGTACGAGCGCGAGCACCGCACCGCCGTCGCACTGCAGCGCAGCCTGCTGCCCGAGCGCCTGCCGGCGGTGCGCGGCGTCGAGTTCGGCTTCCGCTACCTGCCCGGCGCACCCGACTTCGAAGTCGGCGGCGACTGGTACGACGTGTTCCAACTGCCGGACGGGCGGGTGGCGATCGTGGTCGGCGACGTGATCGGCAAGGGCCTGACCGCGGCGGCCGGCATGGGCCGGGTCCGCTCGGCCCTGCGCGCGCTCGCCTTCACCGACCCCGAACCGGCCGCCGTACTCACCGGCCTGGACCGGCTGTTCACCGCGACCGAGGACGACGAGTCGCTGACCACACTGGTGTACGCCGTGGTGGATCCCGCGACCGGCCTGCTCGACCTCGCCGACGCCGGCCACCTGCCCGTGGTGCTCGTCTCGGCCGACGGAACGGCCAAACTCGTGGAGATCGGCGAGGAGTCGACGCCCCTGGGAGTCGCGGAACAGCGGACGCAACACACCATCCGACTCGACCCGGGAGACATCCTGATCGGCTTCTCGGACGGCCTCGTGGAGACCCGCGGGCGCGGTCTCGACGAGGGCCTGGCCGACCTCGTGGAGATCGCCCGCGGGACCAACGAGGGCCTGGAGGCGCTGCTCACCGACATCCTGGAAGGGCTGCTCGGGGACCGGGATCGAGACGACGACGTGACCATCCTGGGGGTGCGGATCACCGGTGACGCGTAAGTCGGATCCCTCACACAGGGTGTGGCGCGCGCCGCAAGGGGGAATCGTGTGAGCTGCACCACCGAACGGGTGCGTAACACTTCTTCGCCTGGCCCGATGAGTACGAAGGTGGCAGCCGTTCGGGAATAGCAAAACAGGCCGCTGCGCTGATTCGAGCGCAATCGGTTTGCCGGAACCACGCTGTCCGCCCGAGTGTCGTTCGCTTGGCGGCGCCTGCCTGTGCACCAGGCCGTGACGCCGTCCAGATCGTCGAGAGGTTGTTTGTGTCGGCCAGCACATCCCGTTCGCTCCCGCCCGAGATCGCCGAATTCGTCAACGTGAAGTCGTTGATCGAGCGGGGTGAGGCCCAGGGGTACATCGCCAGCGACGAGGTGCGTCAGGCGTTCGAGGCCGACCAGATTCCGGCCACTCAGTGGAAGAACGTCCTGCGCAGCCTCAACCAGGTCCTCGACCAGGAGGGTGTGACCATCATGGTCAGTGCCGCGGACTCGGCGGCGCCCAAGCGCACCCGGAAGAGTGTGGCCGCCAAGAGCGCTGCCAAGCGGACCGCGACCAAGACCGTCGTCTCCAACCGCGCCGGGAACCCCGGCAACCCCGGCACTGCCGGTACCGTGACGGCACCGGCCGAACCGGCGGCGCCCGACACCGGCGTCGCGCCGGCCGGCGCCGTGGTCGAGAGCGCCGCGGCCGCGCCCACCCCGCCCGCGGCGAGCGCCGCACCGCGCAAGAGCGCCGCGAAGAAGACCGCGGCCGCGGGCGCCGCCAAGAAGGCCGCGCCGAAGAAGGTCGCCGCCAAGAAGACCGCCGGCAAGGCCGGCGAACCCGACGCCGACGCCGAGGAGTTGCCCGACGACCCCGAGGCGGTCGTCGAGGATGCGGTGCCCGACGAGCCGGAGAGCAAGGGCTTCATCCTCTCCGACGACGAGGACGACGCCCCCGCACAGCAGGTCGCCGCCGCGGGCGCCACCGCCGACCCGGTCAAGGACTACCTCAAGCAGATCGGCAAGGTCCCGCTGCTCAACGCCGAGCAGGAGGTCAACCTCGCCAAGCGGATCGAGGCCGGCCTGTTCGCCGAGGACAAGCTCGGCTCCGGCGACAAGCTGCAACCCAAGCTCCGGATGGAGCTGGAGATCATCGCCGAGGACGGCCGCCGGGCGAAGAACCACCTCCTGGAGGCCAACCTGCGCCTGGTGGTCTCGCTGGCCAAGCGCTACACCGGCCGCGGCATGCTCTTCCTGGACCTGATCCAGGAGGGCAACCTGGGTCTGATCCGGGCGGTCGAGAAGTTCGACTACACCAAGGGCTACAAGTTCTCCACGTACGCCACCTGGTGGATTCGTCAGGCGATCACCCGGGCCATGGCCGACCAGGCGCGGACCATCCGCATTCCGGTGCACATGGTCGAGGTGATCAACAAGCTGGCCCGCGTGCAGCGCCAGATGCTCCAGGACCTGGGCCGCGAGCCCACCCCGGAGGAGCTGGCCAAGGAACTGGACATGACCCCGGAGAAGGTCATCGAGGTGCAGAAGTACGGCCGCGAGCCGATCTCCCTGCACACCCCGCTCGGCGAGGACGGCGACAGCGAGTTCGGTGACCTGATCGAGGACTCCGAGGCGGTCGTGCCGGCCGACGCGGTCAGCTTCACCCTGCTCCAGGAACAGCTGCACTCGGTGCTCGACACGCTCTCCGAGCGCGAGGCGGGCGTGGTGTCGATGCGTTTCGGACTCACCGACGGTCAGCCCAAGACGCTCGACGAGATCGGCAAGGTCTACGGGGTCACCCGCGAGCGGATCCGCCAGATCGAGTCGAAGACCATGTCGAAGCTGCGCCACCCGTCCCGCTCCCAGGTGCTGCGCGACTACCTCGACTGAGCGTCGGCGCGGACCCGGCGGGCCGCGGCGCACCGCACGACGCACGACATCGGCCCCGGATACACCATCCGGGGCCTTCGTGTGTGCGTTCGGCGAGGAAATCACCCGTTCGCGCAGAGCGAGGGTTCCGGACGGCCACGCTGGGGCACCGGCCTCTACCTGACGGTAGCCGGCGAGAGGTTCCCCATGATGGTGCGAGCGCCCGAGCGGAACAGACGCAGCAATATCCGGCGGTACAGACGAGGATCGACGGTCGCGCTTGCCGCGGTCGTGACCGCGGGAGTCCTGACGGGCGCCACGCCCTCGGGCCCGCCGCGCGTGGTGGTCGGCGGGACCCCCGCGGACACCGCGACCTATCCGTGGGCGGTGGCCCTGTCCAGCCGGGCCGAGTACGGCTCCGCACGATCGGGACAGTTCTGCGGCGGGACGCTGATCGCACCCACCAAGGTGCTGACCGCCGCGCACTGCATGTACGACGCGTACGGCAGGCGCGACGACCGCCCGGACCTGAAGGTGATCCAGGGCCGGACCGACCTGCGCAGCACGCAGGGCCGGGAGGTGGCGGTCGGCGAGGTGTATGTGAATCCGTCCTTCGATCCGGGTTCGATCTCCGGCGACTGGGCGGTGCTCACCCTGGACGAGCCGCTCGGTACCGGCGTCGCGTCGGTGGTGGAACAGGGCGCGAGCGTCTATGCGAGTGGCACCGCCTCGACCGTGGTCGGGTGGGGTGACACCACGGGTAACGGCGACTACTCCTCGACGCTGCGACAGGTCACCGTGCCACTGGTGTCCGATGCGACCTGCGGGACCGCGTACCCGGGCGGGCCGCTCGGGACGTACGACGCCGCCGCGATGGTGTGCGCCGGTGAGCGGCAGGGTGGCAAGGACGCATGCAGTGCGGACAGCGGCGGACCGCTCCTGGTGGCCGGCCGGGTCGCGGGGATCGTCTCGTGGGGCGACGGATGTGCCCTGCCGGGTAAACCGGGCGTCTACACCCGGGTCGCCGCGTTCGCCCGGGACATCCGGGATGCCGCCGGATTGTGAGGGATATCACGCGCCTTTCGGGCGCCGGCCGCCCCCGTGGGTGAGCATGACAGACGCCGATGGCGGCCACCTCGCGGTGGCCGCCATCGGCGCGATGTCTGCTCGTCGGGATCTCAGAGGGTCGGCTGTCTGGTCAGTTGTCGTCGTCCGGTGCGGTAACGGGGACCGCCGTGAGGCGGTCGGTCTCGTCCTGTATCTCCACGGCCACCTTCCGAAGTTCAGGCTCGAACTTGCGGGCGTGGTGCGCACAGAACAGCAGTTCGCCGCCGCTGGAAAGGACAACCCGAAGGTATGCCTGGGCGCCGCACCGATCACAACGGTCGGCGGCCGTCAACGGACTGGCGGGTGTCAGAACCGAATTCACGTCGCCTCTTCTCTACTCGACGAAGCCTTCATCGATGTCCAACATCAAATCAGCCTCGAACGTTCCCGGGGTGATCGTGTCATGTTCAACAGCTTCTCGGCACACCCCTTCTGCAACTCATTCCTTGTGCATAGGACGTGCCCTGTGCGCGTACGGTTCATGCCGGCCACCCGATCGGGTGGTCGAAGATGTGTTCGGATGCCGGCTAGGATGCGGCGGCGAGCCGTCGCCGGGCTGTCTTCCGGCCCCGGTAGCCTTGCTCTCCGGCGCGACGAGGGTGATCACCGGGCCCGATTTCGTGGGCTCGGACGCCGCCGCCGCGCCGTACGGATCGACGCGTTCGCGGCGATTCGACTACGCGACTACATGCGAGGAGTTGCACCGCGTGACCGCCCAGACGACCGCGCAGTCCACCGCGCTCCTGGCGGGCGAGCCCGACCACTCGAACTACACCGCGCGGCATCTCCTCGTTCTCGAGGGTCTTGACGCGGTCCGCAAGCGGCCCGGCATGTACATCGGCTCCACCGACAGTCGGGGCCTGATGCACTGTCTGTGGGAGATCATCGACAACTCGGTGGACGAGGCCCTCGGGGGCTTCGGCGACCGGATCGAGGTGCTCCTGCACGCTGACGGCTCGGTGGAGGTTCGGGACAACGGTCGCGGTATCCCCGTCGACGTGGAGCCCAAGACCGGCCTGTCCGGTGTCGAGGTCGTCATGACCAAGCTGCACGCAGGCGGCAAGTTCGGCGGCGGATCCTATGCCGCCTCCGGCGGCCTGCACGGCGTCGGCGCCTCCGTGGTCAACGCCCTGTCCGCCCGACTCGACGTCGAGGTGGACCGCGGCGGGCACACCCACGCCATCTCGTTCCGCCGCGGCGTGCCCGGCGAGTTCGCCACGCTCGGTGCGGACGCTCCGTTCAGTGCCGGTAACGGGCTGCGCAAGATCAAGAAGATCTCCAAGGCCAAGTCCGGCACCCGGGTCCGCTACTGGGCGGACCGGCAGATCTTCCTCAAGGACGCCGCGCTCGACCTGGAATCGTTGTACTCGCGGGCCCGGCAGACCGCGTTCCTGGTACCCGGCCTCACGATCGTTGTTCGCGACGAGCGTAATGGTGCGAATCCGGGCGAAGTAGACGAACAGGTCTTTCACTACTCCGGCGGGATCAGCGAGTTCTGCGAGTACCTCGCCCCCGACCGCGCGCTGTGCGACGTCCTGCGCTTCACCGGCTCCGGCACCTTCAAGGAAACCGTGCCCGTGCTCGACGAGCAGGGGCACATGGTGGCCACCGAGGTCCAGCGCGAGCTGGGCGTGGACGTGGCGCTGCGCTGGGGCACGGGATACGACTCGACCCTGCGCTCCTTCGTCAACATCATCGCCACGCCCAAGGGCGGCACCCACGTCGCCGGGTTCGACCAGGCGCTCCGGCGCACGGTCAACGACGTGCTGCGCTCGACCAAGCTGCTGCGCGTGGCCGAGGACGACATCACCAAGGACGACGCGACCGAGGGCCTGACCGCCGTGGTCACCGTGCGGCTGGCCGAGCCGCAGTTCGAGGGGCAGACCAAGGAGGTGCTGGGCACCTCGGCCGCCGCACGGATCGTGCAGAACGTGGTGTCCAAGGAACTCAAGGCGTTCCTGACCTCCACCGGGCGCGATCACAAGGCGCAGTCGCGCGCCGTCCTGGAGAAGGTCGTCTCCGCGGCCCGCACCCGGATCGCCGCGCGTCAGCACAAGGAGGCCCAGCGGCGCAAGACGGCCCTGGAGACCTCGGCGCTGCCGGCCAAGCTGGCCGACTGCCGCAGCGACGACGTCGAACGCAGCGAGCTGTTCATCGTCGAGGGCGACTCGGCGCTGGGCACCGCCAAGCTCGCGCGCAACTCGGAGTTCCAGGCACTGCTGCCGATTCGGGGCAAGATCCTGAACGTGCAGAAGGCGTCCGTCTCGGACATGCTCAAGAACGCCGAATGCGCCGCGATCATCCAGGTGATAGGAGCGGGCTCCGGGCGCACGTTCGACATCGACCAGGCCCGCTACGGCAAGATCATCTTCATGGCGGACGCCGACGTCGACGGCTCGCACATCCGCTGCCTGCTGCTCACCCTCTTCCAGCGCTACATGCGTCCGATGGTCGAGGCCGGCCGGGTCTTCGCCGCGGTCCCGCCGCTGCACCGGATCGAGCTGTCCCGGCCCAAGAAGGGCCAGGACAAGTACGTCTACACGTACTCGGACGCCGAGCTGAAGCGCACGCTGCTGGAGTACCAGCGCAAGGGCATCGGCTGGAAGGAGCCGGTCCAGCGGTACAAGGGCCTGGGTGAGATGGACGCCGACCAGCTCGCGGAGACCACGGTCGATCCCCGGCACCGCACGCTGCGCCGGATCAACCTGGGCGACCTGGAGGCGGCCGAGCGCGTGTTCGACCTGCTGATGGGCAACGAGGTGGCGCCGCGCAAGGAGTTCATCACCAACTCCGCGTCGCTGCTCGACCGCTCGCGGATCGACGCCTGAGCACACCGACCCGCCGGTCGTTCGCCGGGCCCGAAGGGATTCGTCCCTTCGGGCCCGGCTTTTTTCATGATCACCATATCCGGGCCACATGGTCCGCATATCTGGGATAGAAGGACGAATGTCACTCATTGGCGTGTGACCGTCACACATCCCGTATCGGCAGGGCTCGGATCCTCGTTGGCCAGACGATTCCACGACGCATGGCGGAGCCAGGTGTGCGGCCGTGCCGGCGGTTCATCCGTACAGGTGAATCGCGCAGAACCTGGCCGTGCGGCCCGCGCCCGCTGCCCATGCTGAACACCAGTCCCATCGAACGCCTGTCTCGGGGGTTCGGACCGGACGGAACCGCGCGGTTCGGCAATCGACGAGGAGAGCTACGGTGACGACCAGTTCGTACCGACCCACACCCACCCAGGGTGTGCCGTTCGGCGACCCGGAGCCGGATTCGCGCGCGGACATCTACCTACGCGTGCAGGCGAGCCCGGAGTTCCAGGAGATCCGGCGCCGCTATCGCGACTTCGTCTTCCCGATGTCGCTCGCGTTCCTCGCGTGGTACCTGCTCTACGTATTCGCGTCCACCTTCGCGCGCGGCTTCATGGCACACCGGATCCTGGGCGCGTTCAACGTCGCGCTCGCCTTCGGCCTGCTCCAGTTCGCGAGCACGTTCCTGATCACGTGGTCGTACGCCCGCAACGCGCGAGGCAAGCGCGACCGGGCCGCGCTCAACCTGCGGTGGGAGACCCAGGAGATGTTCCGGTGAACCCTGCCAACCTCGCGGCGGCCGGCGGCCACCGCGGTCTGACCGGTCTGCTGTTCGTGGTCTTCGTGCTGATCACCCTCGGCATCACCGTGTGGGCCAGTCGCAACAACCGCACGACCAACGACTTCTACGCCGGCGGACGGGAGTTCTCCGCGTCGCAGAACGGGCTGGCCATCGCCGGCGACTACATGTCCGCGGCGTCCTTCCTGGGCATCGCCGGACTGATCGCGCTCTTCGGCTACGACGGCTTCCTGTACTCGATCGGCTTCCTGGTCGCCTGGCTGGTCGTGCTCATGCTCGTGGCCGAACTCGTGCGCAACTGCGGGCGGTTCACGATGGCCGACGTGGTCGCGTTCCGGATGAGTCGCAAGCCGGTGCGGACGGCGGCGGGAGCCGCGACGATCGTGGTCTCGATCTTCTACCTGATCGCCCAGATGGTCGGCGCGGGCACACTGGTCGCCCTGCTCCTCGGCGACCCGGGCGGTTCCGCGCAGACCTGGACGATCGTCGGCGTGGGCGCGCTGATGGTGGTCTACGTGACCTTCGGCGGGATGAAGGGCACCACCTGGATCCAGATCGTCAAGGCGGTGCTGCTGCTGGGCGGCGCGATCCTGATGACGATCCTGGTCCTGCTGCGCTTCCACTTCGATCTCGACGAGTTGCTGGACACCGCGGCGCACACCAGCGGGCACGGACAGGAGTTCCTCGAACCGGGGCTGAAGTACGGGAAGAACCTGACCAGTCGGCTGGACTTCATCAGCCTGGCGATCGCCCTGGTGCTCGGCACCGCGGGGCTACCGCACATCCTGGTGCGGTTCTACACCGTGCCCACCGCGCGGGCCGCGCGGCACTCGGTGATGTGGGCGATCGCCCTGATCGGCACGTTCTACCTGCTCACCATCGTGCTCGGATTCGGTGCTGCGGCGGTGCTCGGGTCGGACAGGATCCGCAAGTCGAACGCGGCCGGCAACACCGCACTGCCGCTGCTCGCGGAGGAACTCGGCGGCGGTCCGAACACGTTCGGCGGTGTGGTGCTGCTCGCGGTGATCGCGGCGGTGGCGTTCGCGACCATTCTGGCGGTGGTGGCCGGGCTGACCCTGGCCTCCTCGGCGTCCTTCGCACACGATCTGTACACCAACGTGATCCGCAAGGAGGCGACCGACGAGAAGAGCGAACTGCGGGCCGCCCGGCTCTCGGCGATCGTGATCGGCGGGATCGCGATCGGGCTGAGCCTGTCCGCACAGAAGCTCAACGTCGCGTTCCTGGTCGCGCTCGCCTTCGCGGTCGCCGCCTCGGCGAATCTGCCCACGCTGCTGTACACGCTGTTCTGGCGCCGGTTCAACACCAACGGCACGGTCTGGGCGATCTACGGCGGGCTCGGCTCGGCGCTGGTGCTCGTGCTGTTCTCGCCGGTGGTCTCCGGGGGCAAAACGCCGCTGGTGACCGGGATCGACTTCCACTGGTTCCCGTTGGAGAACCCGGGGATCGTGTCGATCCCGATCGGCTTCCTGTGCGGCTGGATCGGCACGCTGCGCTCGGACGAGGAGGCGGACGCCGCCAAGTACGCCGAGATGGAGGTCCGTTCGCTGACCGGGGCGGGCGCCTACTGACGGTGCGACAACAGGCGGGCGCGCATGCTCGTCGGGAGGCCCTCGCCCTTGCCGCAACTCTCCGGCCGGGCGGGGGCCTCCTTGCGGGCGTCCACCGCGACGGTCCAGGTACGGCCGTCGCGGTGGTCGACCCGCACGGTCCAGCCGCCGTCGTCCTCGGCGCGCTCGTCGTAGACCGACAGCACGTCGGCCAGGCGCTCGCCGCAGTCCGCGCGCACCGCGAGTTCGGCGGCCTGCCCGGCCCGGGAGTAGGTGGCCCGGCCCCGGCAGCGGTCCGGCAACATCTCGCCGCGCCGGGCGGCGGCGACCACGGCTCGGGCCGAGGTGGGGTCCAGGCGCCCGTACAGGTAGCCCTGGGGCAGCACGAGGGCGGTCGGTGCGAATCGGTGCCCGCCCAGGTGGGTGACCTCCCAGGTGGCCTCGGGGAAGCTCACGGCGAGTGCGCCGGCCAGCGGCCGGCCCGCGACCGCGCAGCACCGGTCGCGCTTGCCGTTCGTGCAGACCAGCAGGAGCGGTTCGGCCGTCGCCTCGCCCACCGCGGGTTCGATCGGTCCGGCCAGCGCGGCCAGGTCGAGCGCGAGCACGTCGGCGGCGGTGCGTACGCGCAACCGGCGCAGCCACGTGCCGCCGGGCTCGGTCCAGGCCAGGAAGACGGTCCGCGGACCGTCGGGGGCGGCGCCCGCGTCGCCGGCGCGGCGTCCCGGGGCGTCGAAGGCGCGCTCGCTCTCGTTGCCCCCGGGGCCCGCCGCCTCGTCGATGCGGCGGCCGGTCTCGTCCGGCCGGCGGATGAGCGCGGCGCGGAAACCGGCCCGGGCGGCCCGCTCGTCCAACTCCGCGCCCACCCCGTCGTCGAGCCCGCGACTGCCGGTCAGGGCCTTGGCGGCCCACGGCCCGGGGTGCTCGACGAGCAACCAACCGCGCGTGGTCGGAGCGGTGCCGGCCATCGGCTCGGCGAGTTCGTGCGAGAGAAAGACGCAGGTTTCCACGACTGTGCACCGTATAGCTTTACCCGCCGTCCGGCCCGATCGGTGCCGCCCCGAGCGCCCGGATCCGGTGATCCCGGTACGGTTGTTGCACACGGTAACGATGGGAGGCGGCCATGCCCCAGGGACGGACCGACGGGAGCGCGGCGATAGCCGGCTTCACGTTGGACGACGCGGTGGCGCTCGCCAGGGCCGCGCACGACGGTCAGTTGGACAAGGGTGGCCATCCGTACATCACGCACCCGCTGCGGGTGATGCAACAGGTCGAGGGCACCTACACGCAGATGGCGGCGGTGCTGCACGACGTGATCGAAGACACACCGGTGGGTGCGGACGACCTGCGTAAGGCGGGTGTGCCGGAGCGGGTGGTGGCGGCGGTGATCGCGCTGTCCAAGCTGCCCGGCGAACCGCTGGAGGTCAGCATCGCGCGCGCCGCGGCGGACCCGATCGCGCTCGTGGTCAAGCGGGCGGACATCGCGGACAACCGCTCCGAGGCCCGGCTCGGCCAGCTCGACGCCAGGACGCAGGTGCGGTTGCGGAGGAAGTACGCGCGCTCGATCGAGCTCCTGGAGGAGTTCGCGGCACGCTGACGAGTCGATCGCCGCCGGTACGCCCGGTGACGGAACGGGAGAGGCCCCCGCAGCGAGGGACGCTGCGGGGGCCTCGTCGATGGGTCGACTCAGACGGTGCCCGGCGGGCCGCCGACCGCGTCGACGTGCTTGGCCAGCGGCGTGCCGGAGCCGTCGCGGCGCGGGTCCAGGGCGGGCAGCTCGACCGGCCGGCCCTTGGCGTCCGAGGCGCGGGCCGGGGCAGGGCCCGCCCAGGCCAGGCGCAGCGTGCTCTCGCCCTTGAGGAAGCGTTGGCAGCGCACGCCGCCGGTGGCCCGGCCCTTGCGCGGGTACTCGGCGAACGGGGTGACCTTGCAGGTGCCGTGCTCCGAGCCGAACAGGGCGTCGCCGCTGTAGGCGGCGACCGTGACCACCACCGCGTCCGCGCCCGGATCCACCGCGGTGAACGAGAGCACGGACTGCCCGGCACCCAGCTTGATGCCGGCCATGCCGCCCGCCGGGCGACCCTGCGGCCGCACCATCGCGGCCTGGAAGCGCAGCAGCTGGGCGTCGTCGGTGACGAAGACCAGGTCCTCCTCGCCGGTGCGCAACTCGACCGCGCCGACGATGACGTCGCCGTCGCGCAGCGAGATCACCTCCAGGTCGTCCTTGTTCGCCGGATAGTCCGGCACGACCCGCTTGACCACCCCCTGCGCGGTGCCGAGCGCGAGCCCGGGGGAGTCGGCGGCGAGCGTGGTCAGGCACACCAGGCGTTCGTGTGATTCCAACGAGACGAACTCGGACAGCGGCGCGCCGCCGGCCAGGTTCGGCGCGGTCGCGGTCTCCGGCAACGAGGGCAGGTCGACCACGTTGATCCGCAACAGCCGGCCGGTGCTGGTGACCGCGCCGACCTCGCCGCGCACGGTGGCCGCGACCGAGGACACCACCAGGTCGTGGTTGGCTCGGCCCCCCTCGGGCGGCAGCGGGCCGCCGGTCGAGGTGCGCGCGAGCAGACCGGTCGAGGACAGCAGGACCGTGCACGGCGCATCGGTGACCTGGAGCGGGACCGCCGCGGCGGACACGTCGGCCGACTCCAGCAGGACGGTGCGGCGCGGGGTGCCGTACTTCTTGGACACCGCGGCCAGTTCGTCCGAGACCACCTTTCGGAGCAGCTTGTCGTCCTCCAGGATCTTGGTCAGTTCGGCGATCTCGGCGCGCAGCCGCTCCTGCTCGGCCTCCAGTTCGATCCGGTCGAACCGGGTGAGCCGGCGCAGCGGGGTGTCCAGGATGTAGGACGCCTGGATGTCGGACAGTGAGAACGTCTCCATCAGACGTTCCTTGGCCTGCGCCGAGTTGTCGCTGGAGCGGATCAGCTCGATCACCCGGTCGATGTCGATCAGCGCGACGAGCAGACCGTCGACCAGGTGCAGGCGCTCCCGGCGCTTGCGGCGGCGGAACTCGCTGCGTCGGCGGATCACCTCGAAGCGGTGGTCCACGTAGACCTGGAGCAGTTCCTTCAGGCCCAGCGTGAGCGGCTGGCCGTCGACCAGGGCGACGTTGTTGATGCCGAAGGTCTCCTCCATCGGCGTCAGCTTGTAGAGCTGTTGGAGGATCGCCTCGGGGTTGAAGCCGTTCTTGATCTCGATGACCAGGCGCAGTCCGTGCGAGCGGTCGGTGAGGTCCTTCAGGTCCGCGATGCCCTGGACCTTCTTGGACTGCACCAACTCCTTGATCTTGGCGATCACCCGCTCCGGGCCGACGTTGTAGGGCAGTTCGGTGACCACGATGCCCTTGCGGCGCGCGGTGACCGACTCGACCGTCGCGGTCGCGCGGATCTTGAAGGTGCCGCGGCCCTTCTCGTACGCGTCCCGGACGCCGCCGAGGCCGACGATCCGGCCGCCGGTGGGCAGGTCGGGGCCGGGTACGTGGCGCATCAGGTCTTCGAGCGTGGCGGTGGGGTGCCGGATCAGGTGGCGCGCGGCGGCGATCACCTCGACCAGGTTGTGCGGCGGCATGTTGGTCGCCATGCCGACCGCGATCCCGGACGCGCCGTTGACGAGCAGGTTCGGGAACGCGGCGGGCAGGACGCCCGGTTCCTGTTCCTGGCCGTCGTAGTTGGGGCCGAAGTCGACGACGTCCTCGTCGATCGAGTCGACCATCAACATCGCGGCGGAGGACAGTCGGGACTCGGTGTATCGCATCGCGGCGGGCGGGTCGTCGCCGCCGAGGGAGCCGAAGTTCCCGTGGCCGTCGATCAGTGGCAGGCGCATCGAGAACGGCTGCGCCATCCGCACGAGGGTGTCGTAGATGGGGCCGTCACCGTGCGGGTGCAGCTTGCCCATCACCTCGCCCACGACACGGGCGCACTTGACGTACCCCCGGTCGGGACGCAGGCCCATCTCGGCGGCTTGGTACAGGATGCGGCGATGCACGGGCTTGAGCCCGTCGCGGGCGTCCGGTAGTGCCCGCGAGTAGATGACCGAGTAGGCGTACTCCAGGAAGGAGCCCTGCATCTCGTCGACGACATCGATGTCGAGGATGCGTTCCTCGAAGTCGTCCGGTGGCTGCGGACCGGAAGTTTTCGTACTACGGCGGGCCATGCGCGGCGTTGCTCCTTTGCTTCTTCGGGCCGGCGCCGGGCCGTGTCTCCCGTGTCCGCCCGAGGGCGGCGCGGCCGGGGACGGCCCGCACGGCGTGCCCATTGTGACGCGCCGCTGCGACATGTGAGTGCATCGACCCGGGTGACACCGTGCTTGGGGGCCGTGCGAGGAGGGAAGGACAGCCCTTTGGCCCACGGTTGTGCCGCAGTCTCCGGCCGCCGTCCGAGCAGGAAAAAAGAAGGGTTTCGCGATGGACGACAAGCAGATTCGCGAACGCATCACCGACATGGTCGAGCAGGAGCGTGCCCTGCGGGACCAACTTGCGCAAGGCACGATCTCCGGTGACGAGGAGCATCGTCGGCTGTCCGAGGTGGAGGCCGAACTCGACCGGTGTTGGGACCTGCTGAGGCAGCGTCAGGCTTTGCGCGACGCGGGAGGGGACCCGGCGAGCGCGGCCGCGCGCCCGGCGCGCGAGGTCGAGGGCTACCAGCAGTAGGCGCGCTGCGGGCGCGCTTCGCCCACCGCGAACACCCTCGCGAGCGGGAGTCGATCGGGCACCGCGCGTCGTTAGGGTGAGGGTGGCCGCCGTCGCGGCGGTCACCCTCCAGGAGAGGACGGATGGGCTTATGGCAGGACCGGCGACTGCATCGTTGGGGTTCACCGCGACCACGCACACCCTCGGCAACGGGCTCCGCGTGGTGCTCTCGGAGGACCACGTCGACCCCGTGGCCGCCGTCTGCCTCTGGTACGACGTGGGCTCACGGCACGAACGGCCCGGGCGGACCGGGCTCGCGCACCTCTTCGAGCACCTGATGTTCCAGGGCTCGGCCAACGTGCACGGCAACGAGCACTTCGAGTTCGTGCAGTCCGCGGGCGGTTCGCTCAACGGCACCACGAGCTTCGAGCGCACGAACTACTTCGAGACGATGCCCGCGCACCAGCTGGAACTCGCGCTGTGGCTGGAGGCGGACCGGATGGGCGGGCTGCTCCGGGCGCTGACCGAGGAAAGCCTGGAGAACCAGCGCGACGTGGTCAAGAACGAGCGCCGCCAGCGCTACGACAACGTGCCCTACGGCACCGCGTGGGAGCGCCTGGTGGCGATGGCCTACCCCGAGGGCCACCCGTACCACCACATGCCGATCGGCTCGATGGCCGACCTGGACGCCACCTCGCTCGCGGACTGCCAGGCGTTCTTCCGGACCTACTACGCGCCGAACAACGCGGTGCTGGCGATCGTCGGCGACGTGGACCCCGAGCAGACCCTGGCCTGGGTGGAGAAGTACTTCGGCACGATCCCCGCGCACGACGGCAAGCCGGTGCCCGCGGACGGCGCGCTGCCCCCGGTCCTGGGCGCCGAGCTGCGCGAGGTCGTACGCGAGAACGTGCCCTCGCCCGCGCTGATGGCCGCCTACCGGATGCCGGCCGACGGCACCCGGGAGGCGGACGCCGCGGAGATCGCGCTGACCGTCCTGGGCGAGGGGGAGAGTTCGCGGCTGAACACCCGCCTGGTGCGGCACGACGAACTCGCGCTCTACGCGGGGGTCGGCCTGATGCGCCAGGCCGGAACCGCGTCGGTGGGCATGCTGGACGTGAAGGCGTCCGGTTCGGGTGCGGTGGAGGCGATCGACGCGGCGTTGACCGAGGAGTTCGCCAGGTTCGCCGCCGAGGGGCCGACCCCGGCCGAACTCGAGCGTGCGCAGGCCCAGTTGGAGCGCGCCTACCTGGACACGATGGCAACGGTGGGCAGCCGGGCCGACGAACTGTGCCGCTACGCGACGCTGTTCGGGGACGCGAACCTGGCGTTCACCGCGCTGGAGCGGTTGCTGGACATCACCGCCGAGGAGGTGCGGGCGGTCGCCGCCGAACGCCTGGTGCCGGACAACCGCGCGGTGCTGGTGTACGAACCGACGGACGAGCCGACCGACGACGACGCGGACGAGGACGAGGAGCAGGTCGCGTGACCCAGACCGGCGAGATGGTGTTCCACCCGCGCCCCGGCGCGGGCCCGGCCCGTGAGTGGACCTTCCCCGCGCCCGAGCGCTTCGTGCTCGGCAACGGCCTCGCGGTGCTGCGCGTGGACCGGCCCGGTCAGAAGGTGGTGGCCGTCGAGTTGGTGCTCGACTCGCCGCTGGCCGCCGAGCCGGCCGAGTGCGAGGGCGTGGCCACGATCATGGCGCGCGCGTTCACCGAGGGCACCGACAGGATGGGCGCCGAGGAGTTCGCCGCCGAACTCGAGCGCTGCGGCGCGACGATCGACACCGACGCCGATCACCCGGGCGTGCGGGTCGCACTCGACGTGCCGGCCTCGCGTCTGGAACGGGCGCTGGGGCTGCTCGCGGACGCGGTGCGGGCACCGGCCTTCCCCGCGGCCGAGGTGGACCGGCTGGTGCGCCAGCGGCAGGACGAGATCGTGCACGAGTTGGCCAGCCCGCCCCGGCGCGCCGCGCTCGCGCTCAGCGGCACGCTGTTCGACGCCTCGATGCGGCTGTCCCGACCGCGGGCCGGCTCCGCGGAGAGCGTCGCGCGGGTGGACCGCGCGGCCGTGTGGGACTTCTTCACCACGCACGTGCGCCCGCAGACCGCGACCCTGGTCGTGGTGGGCGACTTCGCCGGCGTGGATGTCACCGACGTGCTGGAGCGCACGCTCGGCACCTGGACCGCGGCGACCGCCGAGCCCTCGCAGCCAGCACCCGTGCTCGCCGACGACCACGCCCGCGTACTGATCGTGCACCGACCGGGCAGCGTGCAGACGCAGCTGCTGGTCGGGCGGATCGGACCCGGCCGCGAGGACGCCGCGTGGCCGGCCCTGACGATCGGCACGTACTGCCTGGGCGGCACGCTCACCTCGCGACTGGACCGGGTGCTGCGCGAGGAGAAGGGCTACACCTACGGCGTGCGCGCGGCGAACCAATCGTTGCCGCAGGGCTCGCTGTTGGTGATCCAGGGTTCGGTGGAGACCGACGTCACCGGGCCGGCCGTCGCGGACCTGGTCACCGTGCTGCGCACGCTGGCCGCCGAGGGCCTGGTGGACGGCGAGCGGGACGCGGCGGTGCAGAGCATCGTGGGCGTCGCGCCGCTCAAGTACGTGACGCCGCGCGCGGTGTGCGACTCGCTGGCCGACATGGCCGCCGAGCGGCAGCCGGACGACTACCTGCCGCAGCTCTACCTGCGGCTGGCCGAAGTCGCGACCAAGGACGCCGCCGAGGCGGTGTCCGCGGGGTTCGATCCCGAGCACCTCGTGGTGGTCCTGGTGGGCGACGCGGACAAGATTCGCGAACCGCTCGAAGCACTCGAACTCGGACCGGTCACGGTCGTCGAATAGTCGTGATCCGGCGGTGGGCGGACGACAACGGTCGGCCCACCGCCAACCACGATCTCTTGGGGCACTTACGGTAGACCCATGACTCAGCCGTTGCCGGGCGCCGGGCCCGGAGAGACGACAGCCATCCCGCCGGTCGACAGACCCGACGGGACGGCAAGCGAACCCGACGTGACCCTTGGCATCGGACTGACCGCCGCGGACGTCGCGGAACGGGTCGCCAGAGGGGACGTCAACGACGTTCCCGTGCGGTCGAGCCGCTCGACGGCCGAGATCGTCAAGGCGAACGTCTTCACCCGGTTCAACGCCGTGATCGGTGTGCTCTGGCTGATCATCCTGTCCGTCGGGTCGGTCAAGGACGGCCTGTTCGGCTTCGTGATCATCGCCAACACCGGGATCGGCATCATCCAGGAGATGCGCGCCAAGCGCACCCTGGACCGGCTCGCGGTGATCGGCGAGTCCAAGCCGGTGGTGCGCCGGGACGGGAAGCCGGTGGCGCTGTCCCCCTCGGACCTCGTGCTCGACGACGTGATCGAGTTGGGCGCGGGCGACAAGGCCGCCGTGGACGGCGTGGTCGTCGAGGCGGACAACCTGGAGATCGACGAGTCGCTGCTCACCGGCGAGGCCGACCCGGTGATCAAGCGCCCGGGCGACCCGGTGATGTCCGGCAGCTTCGTGGTGGCCGGCAACGGCGCCTTCACCGCGACCCGGGTGGGCCGCGAGGCGTACGCCGCGCAGCTGATGGAGGAGGCCAGCAAGTTCACCCTGGTGGCCTCCGAACTGCGCAACGGCATCAGCACGATCCTCAAGTACGTCACCTGGATCCTGTTCCCGGCCTCGATCGCGCTGATCATCAGCCAGTACCGGCTGGAGGACACCACCTGGCGCGAGGCGGTCACCCGGATGATCGCGGGCATCGTGCCGATGGTCCCCGAGGGTCTGGTGCTGCTCACCTCGCTGGCCTTCGCGGTCGGTGTGGTGCGGCTGGGTCGCAAGCACTGCCTGGTCCAGGAACTGCCCGCGATCGAGGGCCTGGCCCGGGTCGACGTGGTCTGCCTGGACAAGACCGGCACGCTCACCGAGGGCGGCATGAACGTCGCCGAGGTGCGCGAACTGGCCGAGGGCCTGCCGGTGCGCGCCGCGCTCGGCGCGCTCGGCACCACCGAGCCCCGGCCGAACGCGAGCCTGGCCGCGATCATCGACGAGTGCCCGGCGCAGACCGGCTGGACGTCGGTGGAGAGCGTGCCGTTCTCCTCCGCCCGCAAGTACAGCGGCGCGACGTTCGAGGTGTCCGGCGCCCGCGCCACGTGGCTGATCGGCGCCCCCGAGGTGCTGGTGGGCACGCGGGAGCACGGCGACCTGCTCACCGACGCCGAGCGACTGGGCGCCCAGGGCCTGCGGGTGCTGCTGCTGGTCCGCACCGACGCCTCCCTCGCGGACACCGTCGATGCGCTCGTCGGCGGCCCGGACGGCGCCGAGGTGACGCCCGCCGCGCTGGTGGTGCTGGAGCAGCGACTGCGCCACGACGCGGGCGCGACGCTGGACTACTTCGCCGACCAGGGCGTGGCGGCCAAGGTGATCTCCGGCGACAACGCGATCTCGGTCGGCGCGGTAGCCGCCAAGCTCGGCATCAAGGGCGCCGAACACCCGGTGGACGCCCGCACGCTGCCCACCGACCAAAACGAGCTCGCGGACGTGTTGGAGGCCAACACGGTCTTCGGCCGGGTCACCCCGCAGCAGAAGCGGGACATGGTCGCCGCCCTCCAGTCGCGCGGGCACAACGTGGCGATGACCGGCGACGGCGTCAACGACGTACTCGCGCTCAAGGACGCCGACATCGGCGTGTCGATGGGTTCGGGCAGCGAGGCCACCAAGGGCGTCGCGCAGATCGTGCTCCTGGACAACAGCTTCGCCACGCTGCCGTCGGTGGTCGGCGAGGGCCGCCGGGTGATCGGCAACATCGAGCGGGTCTCCAACCTGTTCCTGACCAAGACCGCCTACTCGGTGCTCCTGGCCATCCTGGTCGTGATCGCCAACGTGCCCTACCCGTTCCTGCCCCGGCACCTGACGCTGCTGGCCTGGTTCACCATCGGCACGCCCGCGTTCTTCCTGGCACTGGCCCCGAACAAGGAGCGGGCGCGCCCCGGCTTCGTCAAGCGGGTGCTGCGCTACTCGGGCCCCTCCGGCGTGATCGCCGGTACCGCGACCTTCACCGCGTATCTGCTGGCCCGTGCGGACTACGGCGCGACGGACGCCACGCGTACGGCCGAGACGTCGATCGCGACGCTCACGCTGTTCCTGGTCGGCCTGTGGGTGCTGGCGATCATCGCCCGCCCGTACACGTGGTGGCGGATAGGCCTGGTGCTGGTGATGGGGGCCGGGTTCGCCACGGTGCTCTCGGTGCCGTGGTTGCAGGACTTCTTCGAACTCAAGCTGGTCGGCACGAAGATGCCGTGGACCGCGGTCGGCATTGCGGTCGTCGCGGGGATCCTGCTGGAGGTCGTCGCCTATTGGAACAAGCGGCGACTGGCGAGCGAGGTCGCGGCCTAGGCCCCACCAGGATCCGCCGGACACGGCCTGGCTGCCGGCCGGATGGCCCCGACGGTTGTCGGGGCATGGGCGCTCGCGGCGGTGGCGGGTGGGCCGGGTCGGCGGTTGTCGCGCCGACCCGGCCCACCCGTTGCGATTCGGTGCGGAGATCGGCGTCACGTCACGTCGGGGCGCCCCGCTCCGGCCCGGCGGCCTCCGCCGCTACCCGCCGGCTCGGCGCCGCTCCGCCAGGGCCAGGCCCACGCCGATCAGTGCCGAGCCCCCGGCCAGGCCGGCGATGAAGGCCCTCCGGCCGCGGGGCAGTTGCTCGCGATGCCGGTACGTGATGAGGGTGTCGCCGAGATCGGCCGCCGAGGCCGCCAGCGCCCAGGTGCGGATCGGCTCGCCGCGGGCGGCCGCGAACATCGCGCCGGCGCCGAGTGCGAGGTCGCGCCCGCCGAGCGCGCGGGCGAACACGAGGGCCCCGGTGCGGTCCGCGTCGTCGCCGATCCACGGTCGGGAGACCCGCGGCGGGTCGAGCAGCGCGACCACGCCCAGCACGGCCCGGGCACCGGCCCAGCCGAAGGTCGCCGTGCGGATGAGGCCCTGGGGATCACGTAGCGTGCGCGTCACATCCGTCACGGTATCGTCCCCGCGGCACTTCAGCGGCCGGCAATTTCGTGCATTAGCCTCGCTCTGCCGTACACACGCACCGGCGACATCGCGGGATCGGCGCCATCGTGACGACCCGTCACGCATCCAGGGGGGTGGCGGCGTCCGGTCGCGCCACGGGGATGGAGAACCACGTTGTACCTGCGCAAGCCTGCCCTTCCGGGACTGTTGATCGCCGCTTCCGTCATCGCGCTCTCCAGCGGATGCGGCCTGGTCGACAAGGTCAAGGGCGACGACGACAAGAAGAAGGACCCGGCCACGGCCGCGCCCCAGGCGGGTGGATCGACCGGCGGGGCGACCGGCGCGCCGGCCACGCAGCCCGGCGGGGGCAAGGGCACCGCGCCCGCCACGACGCCGGCCACGGACAAGCCCGGCGGTACGGGCAACCTCGACCCCAAGGCCTTCTGCAACCTGCTCACGCCCGCCGAACTCAAGGGTGTGCTGGGCAGCGAGGTCACCCGCACCAAGAACGACGACACGCTGCGCACCTGCCGCTACTACGGACCGGGCGACTCGCCGGTGGTGACCCTCCAGTACTTCACCCGCAGCAGCAGGGCCGGTGACACGCCGGAGAGCGTCGTGGCCAAGAACGAAATGTCGAAGTACGGCAAGCCGATCACCGACCTCGGTGCGTTCCCCACGCTGTACGTGCCGGGCACCGGCAGCTACCCGGCGCCCAGTGTCCCCGAGATCTACTTCGCCAAGACGCACGGCGACCTGATCGTCGACATGCACGTGAGCCTGGCACCCGCCGCGAAGGACCTGCCGCGCGGGCAGCACATCGCGATCGCCAAGCTGATCGCCGACAAGATCTGACCCGCCGCCCGGGGCCGAGCCGGTATCGGCTCGGCCCCGGGCCCGGCCCGACTCCTCGGCGCTCGACTCCTCGGCTCTCGGCGCCCGGGCCCGGGGTCCGCGCTCAGTTGCCCTTGAGTTCCGGGAAGTCCTCCTCGAACCACTCCAGGGCGCCCCGCCCGGCCGGGTCGCCGTCATGCAATTCGCGCTCCCGACCCCGCAGTTCGACCCGGCGGATCTTGCCCGAGATGGTCTTGGGCAACTCCGCGAACTCGATCCGGCGGACCCGCTTGTACGGTGAGAGCACGGCGCGGGCGTGCCGCAGGATGGACAGCGCGATCTCCCGGGTCGGCTCGTGCCCGGGCGCGAGCACCACGTACGCCTTCGGCACGGCCAGTCGCACCGGGTCCGGCGACGGCACCACCGCGGCCTCGGCCACCGCGTCGTGCTCGATCAGCACGCTCTCCAGCTCGAACGGCGAGATGCGGTAGTCGGACGCCTTGAACACGTCGTCGGAGCGGCCCACATAGGTGATGTAGCCATCCGCGTCCCGGGTGCCGACGTCGCCGGTGTGGTAGAAGCCGTCGCGCATCGACTCGGCCGTGCGCTCCGGGTCGTCGAGGTATCCGGTCATCAGGCCCAGCGGGCGGGCGGCGAGGTCGAGGCAGATCTCGCCCTCGGCGTCGGTGTCGGTGACCACCTCGCCGGAGATCGGGTCGACCAGAGCCACCGTGTAGCCGGGCAGCGGCCGGCCCATCGAGCCGGGCCGGACCTCCTGCCCGGGTGCGTTGCCGATCTGCGCCGTGGTCTCGGTCTGCCCGAAGCCGTCCCGGATGGTCAACCCCCAGGCGGCCCGTACCTGTTCGATGACCTCCGGATTGAGCGGCTCGCCCGCGCCGATCACCTCGCGCAGCGCGGTCCGCCACGCGCCCAGGTCCTCCTGGACCAGCATCCGCCACACGGTCGGCGGCGCGCAGAACGAGGTCGCCCCACAGCGCACCATCGTGTCCAACAACGGACGTGCGGCGAACCGCTCCTGACGCACGATCAAGATCGTGGCCCCGGCGTTCCAGGGAGCGAAGAAGTTGCTCCAGGCGTGCTTGGCCCAGCCGGGTGAGGAGATGTTCAGGTGCACGTCGCCCGGACGCAGGCCCAGCCAGTACATCGTGGACAGGTGCCCGATCGGATAGCTCGCCTGGGTGTGGCCCACCAGCTTGGGCTGCGCGGTGGTGCCGGAGGTGAAGTACAGCAGCAGCGGGTCGGTCGCGGCGGTCGGGCCGTCCGGTACGAACGCCGCGTGCGCGTCGTCGGGACCGTCGTGCGCGTCGGCGAACGAGAGCCAGCCCGGGGTCGGTTCGCCCACCACGATCCGGGTCCACGCGCCCGGCACCTCGGCGAAACCCGGGGTCACCGCCGACTCGGCGATCACGTGCGCGACGTCGCCCCGGGTGACCCGGTCGGTCAGGTCGGCGGGCGCGAGCATCGTGGTGGCCGGGATGATCACCGCGCCGAGCTTCATCGCGGCCAGCATCGCCTCCCACAACTCGACCCGATTGCCGAGCACGAGCAGGACCCGGTCGCCGCGGCGCACGCCCTGCGCGCGCAACCAACCGGCGACCCGGTCGGAGCGCCGGGCCAGTTCGTCGAAGGAGAACTCGGTGTCGGTGCCGTCCTCGGCCACGATCCACAGCGCGGTCGTGTCGTTGCCGCGGGCGATCACGTCGAACCAGTCGAGTGCCCAGTTGAATTCGGTGGGTTCGGGGCGCGGGAAGTCCCGGCACGCGGTGGGCTGGTCCTCGCGGTGTTCGAGCAGGAAGTCGCGCGCAGCGCGAAAAGCCTCGGTCGCACCCGTCGTCATCGCCGAATTCCTCCGTCTGTCGTGCGGATCGCCGTACCGCAGCATCGCGTCGTCGGTACCGGAACGCACCCTCGCATCACCCGTTCGAGCGGTCAACGACCGCGCGCGGGCTCCGCGCATTGACCGTCGCCGCGCCGGGCGGCAAGACTCCCGGGGCCAGCACAAAAGCCACCAAAGTTGATCTTGATCCGACATTCGGGACCGTAATTGACAGACAGTACGGGGCGATCCGACCCGCGGGTGCTCGTCCTTGCCGACGACCTCACCGGCGCCAACGCCACCGCGGTGCGCTTCGCCCGGCGCGGGATGCGCACGCTGGTCACCGGTGGGCCGCCGCGGGCCTGCGTCAGTGCGCCGGACGTACTCGTGCTGGACCTGGCCACCCGCCACCTGCCCGCCGAGCAGGCCGCCCGCCGGGTGGTCGCGGGCGCCTCGGTGTTCCCGGACGCGCCGCTGGTGACCAAGCGGGTGGACAGCACCCTGCGCGGCAACCCGGGCGCGGAGACCGCCGCGCTGCTGCACGTGCTGGACGCCCGCCCGGGGCCGCCGGTGCGCGCACTCGTGGTGCCGGCCCATCCCGAGGCGGGCGGCACCACCGAGGGTGGCATCCAGCTCGTGCACGGCGTGCCGATCGCGGCCGGCGAGGTCGGCCGCGACCCGTTGTGCCCGGTGACGTCCTCGTGCGTGATCGAGGCCTTCGGCGTGATCGAGCGGCCGATCGTGCACGTCCCGCTGGACGTGGTGCGCGGCGATGCGTCCGGCCTGGCGCGGGCGCTGGGCGACCCGGGTGCCCGGGTGCTGGTCTGCGACGCGGTCACCGAGGCGGACGTGGAGACGCTCGCGCTGACCGCCGCAGCCGCCGCGCTGGGCGGCGAAGTGCGCTGGTTGCCGGTGGATCCCGGGCCGTTCGGCGCGGCGCTGGTCGGCGCGTTGGGCGCGGTGCCCACCGGTGCGCCCGTGCTCGGCGTCGCGGGCAGTCTCAGCAGGCTCAGCCGGGATCAGATCGCCGAGACCCAGCGCCGACTGGGCGCGCGCTGGCTGGACGTGGGCGATGCGCCCGATCCGGTTCGGGTCGCCGCCGACCTGGTGGCGCTGGCCCGCACCGGCGCGGCCCTGACCGGAATCCGCACCCGGATCCCGGATCGGATCGACCCGATGCGCGCCGCGCGGCTGCCGGTGCTGCTCGGCGAGGTGGTCAAACGTGCCCTGGCGGCCGCGCCGTTCGCGGGGGTGTACGCGACGGGCGGGGACATCGCGGGTGCGGTGTGCACCGCGCTCGGTGCGGACGGGCTCGCGGTGGAGACCGAGGTGCAGCCGCTGGTGGTGGCCGGTCGGCTGGTCGGCGGGTCGCACGACGGGTTGCCGTTCGCGGCGAAGGGCGGGCTGGTCGGGGACGCGCACGCGGCGGTGGCGTGCGTGTTGCACCTGCGGATGAGTGCCACCGTCCAGGCGACCGCGCCGACGGCGATCGCGATCCGGGAGATCGTGCGGGATCGGTGAAGGACGACGGTGCGAACACGCTGTGCGCAGTGGAGTGACCGGCTCGGTTTGTCGATGCTCAGGTGATGGTCAGGGCCTGGGCGATGCGGGCGGCCAGGGCGGCGTTGTTCAGGATGAGGGCGATGTTGGCGGTCAGGCTTGCGCCGGCGGTTTCGCGGTGGAAGAAGTCGAGGAGGAACGGGGTGACCGCCTTGCCGCCGATGCCCTCGTCGGTCAGCGCGGCCAGTGCCCCGTTCAGCACCCGGTCGTGCAACCGCGGGTCCAACTGGTCGGCCCGCGGCACCGGGTTGGCCACCACGAGGGCGTTGCGGCCCAGCCCGAGCGCCTCGTGCGCCCGCACGACGTCGGCCACCTCGTCCGCGGTGTCCACCCGCCACTCCAGCCGATGGCCGGAGTCGACCAGGTAGAACCCCGGGAACGTGTGGGTGCCGAAACCCACCACCGGCACGTTGAGCGATTCCAGGCGCTCCAGCGTCGCGCCGACGTCCAGGATCGACTTGACCCCCGAGCACACCACGACGAGGCCGCACCGGGTCAGCGCGACCAGGTCGGCCGATTCGTCCCAGCTCTCCCGGGCCTGCCGATGCACCCCGCCCAGACCGCCGGTGGCGAACACCCGGATGCCCGCCTGGTGGGCCAGGTGCGCGGTCGCCCCCACGGTGGTCGCGGCGTGCCCGCCCCGTGCGGCGACCAGGGCCAGATCCCGCATGCCCGCCTTGAGCACGTCCGGACACGTGGCGACGAATTCGAGCGTCTCGGCGTCCAGCCCGATCGACGGACGGCCGTGCACGACCGCGATCGTCGCCGGGACCGCGCCCGCGGCCCGGACCCGGCCCTCGATCTCGCGCGCGATCCGCAGGTTGTCCGGGCGCGGCAGCCCGTGCGCGATGATCGTGCTCTCCAGGGCGACCACCGGTCGGCCCGCGGCGAGCGCGTCCGCGACCTCCGGCAGGATCCGCAAGCCGTTCACCGGTAGGACGCTACCGGGCGCGGGCGGCAGTGGTACGGCATATGCGCCGGGACGCGGCGGTTCGGCCTCGCCTCGGCGCTCGGATACTCCGATGATCATGGCAATCCGCCGTCCCGTCGCGACCCGCGGTCAGCGCCGCGGCTGATACAGCACGGCGGCCCAGCCGTCCGGCCCGGTCACCCGGACCCGCACCTCGTGCGGCCCCTCGACCGGCTCGCCCACACCGAACCCGCTCTCGCGCAGCGGCACCAGGGCCGCGTCGAGGTCGGCGACCTTGACCATCACCGAGGCCGCCTCGCCCTCGCGGTCGGTGCCGGCCAGCGCCAGCCGGCCGCCGTTCACGTCGAACTGGGCCCAGCGCTCACCGTCGACGAAGGTCGGTTCCGCGCCGAGTACCGCGGTCATGAACCGCACCGCCGCGGCCATGTCGGCGACGGGGAAAGCGGCGGACAGGCCCTGAGCGGACATGGGTTACCTCCTGCGACGAGACCGGGCACGGTATCTGATGGTCTATCAGGTGCGGCGGACACCCACCGAATCGGGGCGGCCGGAAAGCACCGGTGATGCGCCTCAGGGGTTAGCCTCGCAAACGTGGAGCCCACCGACACGGCAGACGTGCCACCGAAGCCCCCCGAACACTGGGAGGCCGACGTCGTGCTGCGCGACGGCGCCACCGCCCACGTCCGCCCGGTCGGCCCGGACGACGCCGGCCGCCTCGTCGAGTTCTACGCGCGCGTCTCGGCCGAGTCGAAGTATCTGCGCTTCTTCACGCCCTACCCCCGACTGTCCGACCGCGACGTGCGCCACTTCACCACGCACGACTGGGTGGACCGGGTCGGCCTGGGCCTGTTCGTCGGCGACGAGATGGTCGCGATCGTGCGCTACGACCGGATCGGCCCGGACGGGCGCGCGGTGCGCACCGGCCCGCAGGGCCGCTCCTCCACCGCCGAGGTGGCCTTCCTGGTCCAGGACGACCAACAGGGCCGCGGCGTCGCGTCGGTCCTGCTCGAACACATCGCCGCGGTCGCCCGCGAGCGCGGCATCCGCCGCTTCGTGGCCGACGTACTGCCCTCGAACCGCCGGATGGTCACGGTGTTCACCGAGGCCGGCTACACCCAGCAGTCCGCGTTCGAGGACGGCGTGGTCCGGCTCACCCTGGAACTCGCGCCCACCGAGACCTCGCTCGGCGTCATGCTCGGGCGCGAACACCGGGCCGAGTCGCGCTCGATCGCCCGGCTGCTCACCCCGCGCTCGGTCGCGGTGATCGGCGCGAGCCGGCACGAGGGCACGGTCGGCAACACGCTCCTGGCCAACCTGCGTGCGGGCGAGTTCACCGGCGACCTGTACGCGGTCAACCCGAGCGCCGGCAGCGAGCCGATCGACGGCGTGCCGACCTATGCCTCGGTGCTGGACATCCCCGGGGGAGTGGACCTGGCGCTGGTGGCGGTCCCCGCGGACGCGGTGCGCCAAGTGGTCGAACAGTGCGGGCGCAAGGGTGTGCACGGCCTGGTCGTGGTGTCCTCCGGCTTCGCCGAGACCGGTCCCGAGGGCCGCGAACGGCAGCGGCGCCTGGTCCGCGCCGCGCGCCGGCGCGGCATGCGGGTGATCGGACCGAACTGCCTGGGCGTGCTCAACACCGACCCGGACCTGCTGGTCAACGCCAGCCTGTCGCCCCGGATGCCACGCCGCGGCCGGGTGGGCATGTTCGCCCAGTCGGGCGCGCTGGGCATCGCCATCCTGGAGTCCACCGTGAGCCGGGGGATCGGGCTCTCCACGTTCGTGTCCGCGGGCAACCGCGCCGACGTCTCCGGCAACGACCTGTTGCAGTACTGGGAGGACGACCCGGCCACCGACGTGGTGTTGCTGCACCTGGAGTCGATCGGCAACCCGCGCAAGTTCACCCGGCTCGCCCGACGGGTCTCCCGGGCCAAGCCGGTGGTCGCGGTCAAGTCCGGACGACACACCCAGGGCGTGCCGCTCGGGCACGTCACCCGCACCCTGACCCTGCCCGACTCGGCGGTCGACGCACTGTTCCGGCAGGCGGGCGTGATCCGGGTGCCCACCGTCGCCGAGCTGTTCGACGTGGGCCAACTGCTCGCCTACCAACCGCTGCCCGCCGGCGACCGGATCGCGATCATCGGCAACTCCGACTCGCTGGGCCTGCTCACCCAGGACGCGTGCGCCAGTGCGGGCCTGAAGCCGCGGCGCCCGGTCGACCTGACCACGTCCGCGACCGCCGACGACTTCCGCGACGCGCTCGCCGAGGCTTTGGCCTCCGCCGAGACGGACGCGGTGATCACCGTGTTCATCCCACCGCTGACCACGTCGGGCGACGAGGTGGCGAGCGCGATCGCGGAGATGGCCGGGCACGCGGCACGGATCGGCAAGCCGCTGCTGACCACCTACCTCGCGCACGAGGGGCTGCCCACCCAACTGCGCCGACTGGACGCGGACGGCGTGCCGGCGCTCGGCTCGGTGCCCTCCTACCCGGCCCCGGAGAACGCGGTCCGCGCGCTCGCCGAGGTGGTGCGCTACGCCGCGTGGCGCCGGCGGCCCACCGGCTCGGTGCCCGAACATCCCGAGGTGCGCACCGATCAGGCCCGCGCACTGGTCCGGGCCCGGCTCGGCGCGGCGGACGCGGTGGGCCTGTCCCCGGCGGACGCCGCCGAGCTGCTGGACTGCTACGGCATCAGGCTGCTGCCCGCGGTGCGGGTGGACAGCGAGGACGCGGCCATCCGCGCGGCGACCGAACTGGGCTACCCGGTCGCGCTCAAGACGATCGCCGAACATCTGCGACACCGGGTGGACGTGGACGGAGTGCGGCTGGACATCGGCGCCGAGGCCGGACTGCGCCGGGTGTTCCGGGAGATGACCACCCGACTGGGCGGCCCGGACCAGGCCCGACTGGTGGTGCAGCCGATGGCGCCGCACGGGATCGCGACCGTGCTCGGGCTGACCTACGACGAATCCTTCGGTGCGGTGCTCTCGTTCGGGCTGGCCGGCCCCGCCACCGAACTCCTGGGCGACGTGGCCCACCGGTTGGTGCCGGCCACCGACCAGGACGTGGCGGACCTGGTTCGCGAGGTCCGGGCGGCGCCGATGTTGTTCGGCTACCGCGGCGCACGGCCCGTGGACGTGCCCGCGCTGGAGGACATCCTGCTGCGGCTGTCCCGGCTGGCCGACGACCTGCCGCAGGTGACGTCCATCGCGCTGAACCCGGTGGTGGTGGCGGCCGAGGGCGCACACGTACTGGGCGCGCAGATCCGCCTGTCCCGCCCGCCGGCCCGCACCGACCTGGGCCCCAGGTCACTGTCGCGCCCGTAGCCGGTGATCGCGCCGGACCGCCCGAGTGCGGGGGAATCCGCCGCGGTGCGCGCCGGCGCCGTGCCCGTACACACATGCGGAACCGCCGCCGTACTCACATGCCACCCCGAGCTGTGGCACCTACGTACGGCGGCGGCTCCAGGCCGGATCCGCTCCGCGGCATGCCCCTCCGCGCCTACCCTCCACATGGCTGCGCATTTCATGCCGTTCGACGCTTTCCGGACCGAGCCGCCCCGCGCCGGTCGTTTCCCCGAGTGTCCCCGGCGGTGAGGCGGTGTCACTCGTTCCCCCGCCCGGGGGCACGAGTGTCGCGAGAGATCCACCGGTGCCACCGTGTCGACGGCGCGTCCCTGTTGCCCCGGTCGGGCCTCTCGAGGGATCAGTCAACCCCGCCGAGCCGTTCACCGGGAGGGCGCACGGAAGGCGCACGGTGGCGATCCGTAGAGGACGCACCAACAGTGCGCATCCACCTCACCCTTTCGGTCCTGTCATTACGTCGACAAACCGTCACCATTTGGCAACGGCAGGTGCGCAACCCGACCTTCGCACGGGGCGGATGGCGCACGTGTGCCCTCGGAGGTGCCAGGATGGGGGTATGGCTAAGACCACCACCTCGACCCAGGGGCTGCGCACGGCCATCGAGCGCAGCGGTTACTACCCGAGCCTCGTTGCCGACGCGGTCGAGTCCACGATCGGCACCGAGCCGGTCGACGCTTTCCTGGTGCACCAGGAGACCACGTTCGATTCCAATGAGGTCCGCCGCCACATCACCGTTCTGGTGCTCACACCAGGCCGTTTTCTGGTCAGCCACACCGATGAACACGCACCGGACGACACCTCGCCCACTCCGTACGCGACGACGTCCACCGAGACGGTGCGGATCGACCGCCTGGAGTCGGTCGTGGTCAGTCGCGTCGTGGGCAACCCCGCCGAGTACGTCCCGGGAGCCCCGCCGCGCGAAGCCGTGCTCACCATCGGCTGGGGTGCGGTCGGTCGGATCGACCTCGAACCGGCCGGTTGCGCCGACCCGAACTGTGAGGTCGACCACGGCTACACCGGTTCGCTGACCGCCGACGACCTCTCGCTGCGGGTCAGTGAAGCCGCCGACGGCCCCGAAGCGGTCGAGCGCACCCTGACCTTCGCCCGTGCGCTGTCCGAGGCAGTGGCCGGCATCAACCAGTGAGTGCTTCCGTCTGGTTCGACGAACAACCCCCGGTCCCGCTGCCTCGCTACGGGACCGGGGCGCTGTCCGACCTGTTGCCCTCGATAGCCGCCTCCCTCGGCATGCCGGGGGAGGCGAACACACTCGGTCTCGCGCCCGCGCGCGCCGCGTGCGTGTTCCTGATCGACGGCCTGGGCTGGGACCTGCTGCGGGCACACCCGGTGGAGGCGCCGTATCTGCACTCGCTCCTGGGCACCTCGTTCGCGGGCAGCGGCAGGCCGCTGACGGCCGGCTTCCCGGCGACCACCGCGACCAGCCTCGCGTCGTTCGGCACCGGGCTCACCCCCGGCGTGCACGGACTGGTCGGCTACGCCGTGGCGGTGCCGGGCGAGAACCGCCTGATGAACCAGCTGCGCTGGGCCGACGACATCCGCCCGCGGGACTGGCAGCCGTACCCGAGCCTGCTGGAGCGGGCCGCCGCCGCCGGGATCACCGTCGCGCAGGTCAACGACGTCATCTTCGAGCACACCCCGCTGACCAAGGCGGTGCTCGGCGGCGGTCGCTACGTGGGCGCCGAGTTCGGCGAGCCCAGGGTCAAGGGCGTGCACCGGCAACTCGCCCGACCGGGCCCCGTGCTCGTGTACACCTACGCCAGCGAACTCGACCGCTGCGGCCACGGCATGGGCGTCGACTCGCCCGAGTGGCGCGCCGAACTGCGGCGGATCGACGGCGTCGTGCGGGCGATGGCCGAGGGCCTGCCCGCGGATTCGGTCCTGTACGTGACCGCCGACCACGGCATGGTCGACGTGGCTCCCGAGCAGCGCGTCGACGTGGACGGCGACCCCGGTCTGTCCGCCGGCGTCGCCCTCCTCGGCGGCGAGTCCCGGGCGCGGCACGTCTATACCCGTCCGGGCGCGACCAAGGACGTGCACGCGATCTGGGACGACATGCTCGGTGACCAGATGTGGGTGCTCACCCGCGACGAGGCGATCGAGGCGGGCTGGTTCGGGCCGGTCGTCGAGGACCGGGTGCGGGCGCGCATCGGCGACATCGTCGCGGCGGCCTTCGGCGACATCGCGGTGGTGGCCTCGCGTCGCGAACCGGGCGAATCGCGACTCACCGGCGTGCACGGGTCGATGACCTCGGCGGAACAGCTGATTCCGCTCCTCGAGGTTCGCGGCTGAAGCGTGCGCCCAGGACCGGTGAACACCTCCGGTCGCGGCGGGCGATCCCGTTCACGCCGAAGGGACGGTCTCCGCACGGAGACCGTCCCTTCGGCGTGAACAGAGGCCGGTTCAGGCCTGGTTGCGCTTCTTGGACGCCACGAGCGTGGCAACGCCCGCGGCGGCGGCGAGCAGCAGGACGATCTTGAACAGCTTGCCCATGGAAAAGGACCCCCTCGATGGTCGAACGAAGATGCGTCTCCCGACCGGGAAGGTCGCGGGCGACGCGCCCCGTGTGTACGTAGGCGCACGGGAACCCGCCGATCCCGGACCCCGTTGCCGGACGGGAGCCCGTCAAGCTCGACTCTACGTCACCCGTTTGGCTCAAGCGTGGAGTGGTTTCCGGTCGGAGTGGCGGGCCCTGCGAGGGGCGCCGGCCGCGGATTCGCACCAGGCGGGCTATTGCGGATCATTCGGATTCGACGCCACCGCGATCACGTTGAACACCGCGCCCTGCGCATCCCGCACCGCGGCCACCCGGCCGTACGGCGACTCCTCCGGGCCGCGCAGCACCTTGCCGCCCAGGGCGTCCACCCGGTCCACGGTCTCGTCCGCGTCGCGCACCGCGAAGTACGTCGCCCAGTGCGGCGGCGGGCCGTTCCGCACGCCCGCCACGCCGCCGCGCAGCTCGCCGCCGACATGGAACGTCGCGTAGTCGAAGTCGGCGTCGGACATGTCCTCGTAGGTGAAGTCGAACACCGCCGTGTAGAACTCCTTGGCCCGCGCGCTCTCCGGCGTGTACAGCTCGTTCCACACCACCGCGCCGGGCTCGTTGACCACACCCGCACCCTTGTGGTCGCCCGCCTGCCACACGCCGAACACGCCGCCGGTCGAGTCGGCGGCCACCGCCATCCGGCCGAACGTCAGCACGTCCGTCGGCGGCACGAGCACCGTGCCGCCGGCCGCGCGGACCCGGTCGATCACCGCATCCGCGTCGTCCGCCGCCAGGTAGGTGGTCCACGCGACGGGTCCCTCCTGTCCGGGCATGCGCCCCATCAGGCCGGCGACCGGGCGACCGCCGAGCGTGCAGGTCGTGTAGTGGCCCACGTCGGCCGGCCCGATCTCCCCCTCCCAGCCGAACAGGCCACGATAGAAGGCCAGTCCGGCCTCGACGTCGGGCACGCCCAGGTCCACCCAGCACGGCACGCCGGTGGGATACCGCGAGGTCCACTCGCTCATCACTGCCTCCTCGGGCAGATGCCGACAATTCGGGACGATCCGAAACCGATGCTGCCACCAGGGTCGGACATGTGCTCGTCGGTGACCGCCGCACGAGGCAGGATGCGGGTATGAGTTCCCTGATCAAGGCGGCCGACCTGGCCGCCGCCCTGGAGAGTTCGTCGCCGCCGCTGGTGCTCGACGTCACCTGGCAGCTCGGCGGTCCGCCCGGAATCGACTCCTACCGGATCGCCCACGTACCCGGCGCCCGCTTCGTCGACCTCGCCACGGAGTTGTCCGGGCCGCACACCCCCACCGGCGCCGGGGGCCGGCATCCGATGCCGGAGCCGGCCGCGTTCGGCACGGCGATGCGCCGCCTGGGCGTCTCCCCGGAGACCGACGTGGTCGTCTACGACGCGGGCCAGAGTGTCGCCGCGGCGCGTGCGTGGTGGCTGCTGCGCTACTTCGGCCACGACCGGGTGCGGGTGCTCGACGGCGGCTTCGGGGCCTGGACGGCCGCGAACCTGCCGGTCACCGACGTGGTGCCGGGGCCCGCCGAGCCCGGCACGTTCGTCCCGCGTCCGGGTGGGATGTCGCGGCTGGACGCGGACGAGACCGCGGCGCTGGTGGCCGCCGGCGGCGTGTTGCTGGACGCGCGCGCCGGTGAGCGCTTCCGCGGCGAGACCGAGCCGATCGACGCCAAGGCCGGGCACATCCCCGGCGCGATCAGCGCGCCCGCGACCGAGTACACGCACGCCGACGGCCGGTTCCGCGAACCCGCCGAGCTCAAGGAGTACTTCGCCGCTCGGGGCGCGGTGCACGGTGCGCGGGTCGCCGCGTACTGCGGCTCCGGCGCGACCGCCGCGCACGAGGTGCTCGCGCTGTCCCTGGCCGGCGTCCCCGCCGCGCTGTACGCCGGATCCTGGAGCGACTGGATCACGGATCCGGACCGCCCGGTGGCCACCGGCGAGTAGCGGGTCCCGCGCCCGTTCGTGGCCGGCAACGAAAGAGCCGAGGGTCCCGTTGGGGCCCTCGGCTCTTCGCGTATCCGTATTCGTCGATCACTCGCGGCGTTTGCGCCTGCTGCCGAACACGATCTCGTCCCAACTGGGCACGGTCGCCCGGCGGCCCGGACGCACGCCGTCCGCCTCGGCCTGCCGGTCGGTGCTGCCGACCAGGCGCTCGCGGTGCGGGCCGACCACGCCGCGCGGCACCAGGACGTTCTCGTACGCGCTGCCCGCGCCCGCCGCCGCGGCGGGGGCCTGGGTCTCCTCTTCCTCGATCGGTTCGGCGCGCTCCGGGCGCTCCGCCCGCTCCACGCGTTCGATCCGCTCGCCGCGTTCGACGCGTTCGATCCGCTCCGGGCGTTCGGCGCGCTCGGATCGCTCGATGCTGCCCACCCGCGGGCGCTCGGCCAGCGCGGTCACGTCGATGCGCATCGGACCGGGGGAGACCGACTGGGTCTGCGGTTCGCCGCGCAGCCCCGGGACCGCGTCCAGCAGGCTGGTGATCGCGTCGTCGTCGCTCTCGCGCGGGATGGTGGCCAGGCGCGGCCGAAACGGGAACGGGGTCTCGGACGCCGCCGGGTGTTCGCCGATCAGCGAACGGGCCTCGTCGTCGTTCGTGGTGACCAGCCGCCGGGGCGGATCGAAGCTCCAACTCGCGGAGCGCATCTCGCCGTCGGCGCGGTAGAGCAGCAGGATCTCCCAGCTGCCGTCGTCACGTCGCCACGAATCCCACTGCACGGACTCGGAGTCCGCGCCGCGCAGGTGCAGGCGTTCGGTGACGATCTCGCCGAGCAGCGGACCGGTGGTCTCACCCTGGCGACGGATGGGCGTCTTGCGGGCGCGCTCGGCCATGAAGGCGCGTTCGGCGAGCACCGGACCCTCGAAACGCCGCACGCGGTCGACCGGGATGCCGGCGAGTTGTGCGACCTCCTCCGCGGTGGCACCGGCCCTTATCCGGGCCTGGATGTCACGCGGACGCAGTTGGCTTTCGACTTCGATCTCGATCTGGCCGAGCCTGGCGCGGTCGCCCCTGACGGCGGCACGGAGCCGCTCGTCGATGGGCAACATGTACTCAGTGCCGTCGGCAGCCTTCAGCACCAACCGTGTGCCGTCGTTGCTGACGGCCACGACACGCAGTTCGGGCATGGGGACCTCCCGGGTGGTGCCTGCCGACGTCACCTGCGTCGTTGCTCCCGCTACGAGTGTGACCTGCCCAGCCTCGGCATGGCCACAACCTGACCGAGTTGTCCGGCGTGTCGGATTTATTACCTGACTGGCCGAATTGCCTTGGTTACACCATTTCGGGTCGATACCGGGGCGGCGCCCCACCCTGACCTCTGCGGTCGGTCGCCTCCCCACTTCGCGCACAGGTCTTTCCGGAACCTCGCGTGAACAGTACTCCATTCGGGGGCTCTACCGGGACACACCGCGCCGCATCGGCGCGTCCCGTTCGGACGAGTCGTTTTCGGCCGTCCGGGGTGATGTCGATCACAAGATTGGGCCGATCGGAACGATGTGGATGGGCTGTTCGGTCGTAACCAGGGTGAAGTCCTGTTTTTCATGATTAACCACCGTCCGAGTGCGGACGGGCAAGGAAAGTGATGCCGGAAAGGGCCGAGAATGAACGTCGCCGGATCGATGTCAACGCGGTGCAGGTCGTGGGCAGTGCCCTGGCGGCCATCTCCTCGGCGTTCCTGCTCTCCACGCTCGGCGTCGCCGGGACCGTGATCGGCGCCGCGCTCGCGAGTGTGGTCGCCACGGTCGGGAGCGCGGTCTACGTGCACCTGTTCCGGCGCACCGGCGAGCAACTGCGCGACGTGCGGGCGACGCTGAGCCCGCCGCACGAGGGCGGGCCGAGCCCGGACCCCGCCGCGGTGCCGAATCGGCCCACCGGCGTGGCCGAACGACGGCAGGCGTTCGACGAGACGGTGCTGCTGCCGGTCGGCGACTACGAGCGCCTCGACCCGGACGCGGGTGCGCCGGGCGGAGCGTCCCGGGCCGACGCCGCCCGGACCCAGGCCCCGCCCGGCGACGTCGGCGACCGGCGGGTGTGGCTCGGCCGATCGCTGGTGGGAGCCGTGCTCGTGTTCGTCGTGGCGATGGGCGTCGTGACGCTCGCCGAGACCGCGATCGGGCGCTCGTTCGCGAGCCTGTTCGGTCACGGCGACGGCGGCGGCTCGACCATCTCGCGGATCGTCGACGACCGGCCCGCCCGGCACGACCCGCCCAAGCCCCCGACCGGGTCGACCCCGAACCCGACCGGCACCGCTACATCGACGCCCACCCGCGGCCCGGACACCGGGGACAAGGGCACGTCGGGCGAGCACGGCGGCGACGGCGCGACCTCGGTGCCCTCGACCACCCCGACCACCCGCCCGAGCGACACCCCCACCCCCGACCCGACCGGCTCCCGGCCGCCGGCCACGGCCCCGCCCACGACCACGCCGCCCGGCGGAGCGGGCAACGGCGGAGCGGCGGCGGGCAACGACGCCGGCGGCACCGGTCAGGGCGCGGCGAAGTCCGACCCGAAGTCGAACACCGGCTCCGGGTCGTAACGCGGTCGGCCGGTGTCGCGGCTCAGTCGCCCAGCACCCGACGCAGATAGTCGTTGCCGAAGCGGCGCTCCGGATCCACCCGGTTCCGGAGCGCCGTGAAGTCGGCGAACCTCGGGTAGAGCTTGGCGAAGTAGTCCGCGTCGCGGGTGTGCATCTTGCCCCAGTGCGGGCGCCCGCCGTGCCCGACCATGATCTTCTCGACCTCGGTGAAGTACCGCTCGTGCGGCGTGCCCTTGTACATGTGCACCGCGATGTAGGCGGTGTCGCGGCCGTACGCCGTGGACATCCACAGATCGTCCGCCGGAGCCACCCGCACCTCGACCGGGAAACTGATCGGCAGACCGGCGGCCTCGACGAACGCGCGCACCTCGGCCAGCGCCGACGTCGCCGCCTCGCGCGGCAGGGCGTACTCCATCTCGATGAAGCGCACCCGGCGCGGACTGGTGAACACCTTGTGCGAGGTGTCCGAGTAGGTCCGCGCCGACAACGCGCGGCTGGACAGCCGCGCGATCGAGGGCACCGTCCCGGGCACCCGCCTGCCCACCCGGCAGGCGAGCGAGAACACGCCGTTGGACAACAACTCGTCGTCCAGCAGGAAACGTGCCTTCGAAAGCGGCTTCGCCGGTCCCTCGATCCGGTTGTTGCGCTTCACGTTGCAGTTGTCCGTGTGCGGAAACCAATAGAACTCGAAATGCTCGTTGTCGGCGCACAGCTCATCGAAGTCCGCCAGCACCGCGTCGAACTTCATCGGCTCCTCGCGCGCCTCCAACAGGAAGCTCGGCTCCACCGCGAACGTCAGCGCGGTCACGATGCCCAGCGCGCCCAGGCCCACCCGGGCGCCCGCGAACAGTTCCGCGTTCTCGGTCGGCGAGCACGTGGTGATCTCACCGTCCGCCAGCACGATCTCCATGCCCCGGATCTGCGCGGCCAGCGAGCCGGACGCCCGCCCGGTGCCGTGCGTGCCGGTCGAGGTGGCGCCCGCCAGACTCTGCACCGCGATGTCGCCCATGTTGGCGAGCGCCAGGCCGTAGCCGCTGAGCAGCGTGTTGAAGTCGCTCAGCCGCATCCCGGACCCGACCGTGACGGTGCCCGCCGCACGGTCGAGCGCGTGCACCTCGGTCAGCCCCTCCGGCCGGATCTGCACCCCGTCGGTGACCGCGACCGACGTGAAGGAGTGCCCCGCGCCGACGGCCTTGACCGCGAGACCCTGCCCCGCGGCCCGCCGCACGGCGGCCGAGATCTCCTCGGCGGACCTCGGGGTCAGCACCGAGTGCGGCCGGGCGGACTGGTTCCCGGCCCAGTTCCGCCAGGCGGGGGGCGTCTTGGAGACGGCGGGGGTGGCGCTGCTCAACGGGTTCCTCCTGGGGTCGCCGTGGGATCAGCCGGACATTACTCGCCGGTCATCGGACCGGGAAGGGGTCGCGCACGGTTGCGCCGCAACTCACGCCGTGCGGGCGGGGGTGTCGGGCACCGCGGGGTCGGCGATGCGAGGATCACAGGCATGCACGCGACCCGGGCCCTCGACCCCACTCCGTTCGACGCCCTCCTGGTGCTCTCCTTCGGCGGCCCGGAGGCCCCCGACGAGGTGCTCCCGTTCCTGGAGAACGTGACCGCGGGACGCGGGGTGCCCCGCGAACGCCTCCAAGAGGCCGCCGGCCACTACGCGCACTTCGGCGGGGCCAGCCCGATCAACGCGCACAACCGCGCCCTGATCGCCGCGGTCGAGGCCGACTTCGCCGCGCACGAGGTGCGGCTGCCGGTGTACTGGGGCAACCGCAACTGGCGCCCGTATCTGGCGGACACCGTGCGGCGGATGGCCGACGACGGGATCCGCCGCGCCGCGGTCCTGGTGACCAGCGCCTACGCGTCCTACTCGGGGTGCGCGCAGTATCACGAGAACCTGCTCGAGGCCCGAGCCGAAGTCGGCGATCACGCCCCCTGGTTCGACAAGCTGCGGCACTTCTTCAACCACCCCGGCTTCGTCGAGCCGCTCGTGGACCACGTGGTGGCGGCGCTGGCCGAACTGCCCGAGCCGGTACGGGACGGCGCCCGACTGGTGATGGTCACCCACTCGATCCCCACGGTCACCGCACGCACCGCGGGCCCGGCCGGCGGCGGCTACGTCGCGCAACACCGGGAGACCGCCCGCCTGGTCGCCGAGGGCGTCGCGCGGGTGCTCGGGCGCGAGCACGACTGGGACCTGGTGTACTCCAGCCGCAGCGGCCCGCCGCAGGTGCCGTGGCTGGAGCCGGACGTCAACGACCACCTCGTGGAACTGGGCGGCAACGACGAGGTGCCGGCGGTGGTGCTGGTGCCGATCGGGTTCCTGTCCGACCACATGGAGGTGGTCTACGACCTGGACGTGGAGGCCGCCGCGACCGCCGCGCGGATCGGGCTGCCGGTGAGCCGGGCCGCGACCACCGGCGCCGACCCCAGGTTCGCCGGCGCGGTGCGCGAACTGGTGCTGGAACGCGCCGCCGCGGTGCGCGGCGAGACGCCCGCGCGCTGTGCGCTCGGCGCGCTCGGCGCCGCGCACGACGTGTGCCCGGTCGGTTGTTGCCCCGACCCGCGGGCGCTGCGCGCGGACCCGGAGGCGGCCGCCCGGGCGCCCCGCGGGGCGGCCCTGCTGGGGTAGTTCCGCCGGCAGGATGGACCCATGACGATCGACACCGCGGAACTCCTGGCCATCGCTCGCGATGCGGCCCGGCACACCGGCGGCTTCCTGTTGCACGAGCGTCCCGCCGACCTCGGCGTCGCGGCGACCAAGAGCAGCCCCACCGACGTGGTCACCGAGATGGACACGGCCGCGGAGAAGCTGATCATCGAACGCATCCGCGCACACCGACCGGACGACGGCTTCCTCGGCGAGGAGGGCGACGCGAGTGCGGGCAGCAGCGGCGTGCGCTGGGTGATCGACCCGATCGACGGCACCGTGAACTACCTGTACGACCTGCCCGGCTGGTGCGTGTCGATCGCCGCCGAGACGGTGGAGGGCACCCTGCTGGGGGTGGTCGAGGTGCCGGTGGTCGGCGAGACCTTCCACGCCGTGCGCGGCGGCGGCGCCCACCGCAACGGCAAGCCGATCCACTGCCGCCCCGCGACACCCTCGGCCCGGGCGCTGGTGGCGACCGGATTCGGGTACACCGTCGAGCGGCGCACCCGGCAGGCCGCGGTGATCGGCGCGCTGCTGCCGCGCGTGCGCGATGTGCGCCGGGGCGGTTCGGCCGCGATCGACCTGTGCTCGGTGGCCGCGGGCCGGGTGGACGCCTACTACGAGCGCGGCCTGAACCCCTGGGACGTCGCGGCGGGCGCGCTGATCGCCCGCGAGGCCGGCGCCGAGGTGATCGAGGACCTGTGGCCCGAGCCCGACGGGTCGAGCCTGTGCCTGGCCGCGCCCGCCGGGCTGCGCGCCGAGTTCGAGGCCGCCCTGGCCGCTCTGCACGCGTAGATCCGGAGCATGCGCGAGGCCCGGATCCTTCGATCCGGGCCTCGTGACCCTCGCCCCGACAGCCGAACCCCCGGCGTCCGCTCGGGGACCTCGCCGGGGGAAAGAAACCGGTGCGCCTGTGGTTCGGGTGGTGTCGCGGTGGGTCAGGCGCTCTCGGGAAGCACCCGCACGCCGTGCTCCGATGCCATCCGCAGGAGGTCGTCCAACTCGGACTGTTCGACCTCGACGAGGAAATCGTCGCCGGTGTCGCACGCCTGCTTCAGTGCCTGTTCGGTCTCACGTATGCGTCGCAGTACGCCGGCCGTGAATTCGTCCATAAGGCCGCCCCAATGTCACTCGTCGTCGCCGGTTTCGGATGTCCTACCCCCCGTGCGTCGCCGGGGAAACCACCGATCCCGGCCTTTGGCGACGCCCGATCCAGGGGTCTGACCAGGGGACTTGTCCTGCCCAACGGCGCAGTGTCGGACTTTCCGGGGCGTACCGGAATCCTTCCCTCCCTCGGGGGGTGCCGTAACGTCCCAGACCCGACCGACTCGACGGCCCCGTCCCGCCCGCCCGGGCCACCGGTCGGCTTACCGGGGCTTTACCGGGGTGCGGGGGAAGATGGACAACGGATGCATCCCCTTTCTTCGAGCAGGAGGCACAGCCGGTGCGGGTTCTCGTAGTCGAGGACGAGCAGCTCCTGGCGGACGCGGTCGCGACCGGGTTGCGCCGGGAAGCGATGGCCGTCGACGTCGTGTACGACGGGGAGGCGGCGCTGGAGCGGATCGCCGTCAACGACTACGACGTGGTGGTGCTCGACCGGGATCTGCCGATCGTGCACGGCGACGACGTGTGCCGGGCGGTGGTGGAGACCGGTATTCCGATGCGGGTGCTGATGCTCACCGCGGCCGGCGACGTCAGCGATCGAGTCGAGGGTCTGGAGTTGGGGGCGGACGACTATCTGCCCAAGCCGTTCGCCTTCAGCGAGCTGATCGCCCGGGTGCGCGCGCTCGGCCGGCGGGCCGTCTCCCCGCTGCCGCCGGTGCTGGAGCGGGCCGGCATCCGGCTCGACCCGAACCGGCGCGAGGTGCTGCGCGAGGGCGTCCCGGTGCACCTTTCGCCCAAGGAGTTCGCGGTGCTGGACGTGCTGATGCGCGCCGACGGGGCCGTGGTCTCGGCCGAGCAACTGCTCGAGAAGGCCTGGGACGAGAACACCGATCCGTTCACCAACGTCGTCCGGGTCACCGTCATGACGCTGCGCCGCAAGCTCGGCGAGCCGCCCGTCATCCTGACGGTGCCCGGCGCCGGATACCGCATTTGAGGACCGCCATGAACGACAGCTCTCGGGCCGTCCCGGCGGAAGCCGGAAGTACCGCAGCCGGCTCCGCGAAGCCGGCCGCGGGCGCCTCGACCGCGCCCGCGAAGCCGGGTCCGGCACCTGCGAAGCCGGCCCCGGCGCCGGCCGGGCCGGGTCCGGCACCCGCGACGCCCGCCCCGGCGCCGGGGAAGCCTGCCGCGGCCCCCGCGAAGCCGGGCCCGGCGCCCAAGCCCGGTCCACCGCCACGCCCGGGCCGGCCGCCCCAGCCGCCGCGTCCCAGTGGGCCGCCGGGCGCACCGCCCAAGCCCAATCGCGAGCCCGCCCGCGACCTCGTCCGCGACCCGCAGCGCCCGACCGCCGGCGGCCGGCGACTGATCCTGGGCCGGGACGCCGACGACGCGGCGGAGATGTCCCGGCTGTCGCGGATGGCCCCCTCGCAGCTGCCCGCGCTGCTGCGCTCCACCATCAAGATGCGACTGACCGCGCTGTACGGCGGAATGTTCCTGATCGCCGGGGTGCTGCTGCTCGGCACCGTCTACCTGCTCGTACGGCAGAGCCTGACCGAGGGCCGGCTGAATCTCAGCCTGGCGCCGAACACGTTGATGACCATCAACGGCGTGCCGATGACGCCCGAGCAGTTCGAGCAGTGGCAGACCATCCAGCAGATCCACCAGCGCGACGCCGCGCTGAACTCGCTGCTCCAGCAGTCGCTGCTGGCGCTGCTGCTGCTGTCGGTGATCGCCTTCGGGTTCGGGTACGTGATGGCGGGCCGGGTGTTGCGTCCGCTGGAGCGGATCACCTCGATCGCCCGCGAGGTGGCCGGATCCAACCTGCACCGGCGGATCGACCTGGACGGGCCGGACGACGAGTTCAAGGAGCTCGCGGACACCTTCGACGACATGCTCGACCGGCTGGATCGTTCGCTGGAGTCGCAACGCAAGTTCGTCGCCAACGCGTCGCACGAGTTGCGCACGCCGCTGGCGATCAACCGCACCCTGCTGGAGGTCGCGCTCGGCGATCCGGAGGCGTCCGTCGAGCTCAAGCAGCTCGGCAAGACCCTGTTGGCCACCAACGAGCGCAGCGAGGGCCTGATCGAGGGCCTGCTGCTGCTGGCCCGCAGCGACAACGAGCTGACCGAGCGCAAGCCGGTGGATCTGGCCGAGGTGGCCCGGCGCGCGGTGGACCAGACCGGCGCGGAGGCGGCCGAGCGCAAGGTGACCCTGCACGACGAGCTCGGTCCCGCCGTGCTCCAGGGCAACGGAGTGCTGTTGGAGCGGGTCGCGATGAACCTGATCCAGAACGCGGTGCGCTACAACCGGCCCGACGGCACGGTCGACATCTCCACCGAGTCCACCGCGGGCGTCGCGGTGCTCACCGTGGTCAACACCGGGCCGGTGGTGCCCGGCTACGAGGTGGACAACATGTTCGAGCCGTTCCGGCGGCTGCGCACGGAGCGGATCGCCAGCGACAAGGGCGTGGGGCTCGGGTTGTCCATCGTGCGCTCGATCGTGCGCGCGCACGGCGGCTGGATCGAGGTCGAGCCGCACGAAGAGGGAGGCCTGATGATGCGGATCGGCTTCCCGGCGGGCTGATCGACGGCGGCGGCCGGCCCGGTGCGGACGGCCGCCGCGGCCCGATTTCGTCGTACGTACGTACGAGAGTCGTGGATCACATTTCCGTCTTGGGGTGGAACCAACCTACGCTGTCGTAAGTTACGGAATCGTAGGGACGCGTAGTGCGGGCGATGCACAGCGTTGTCCTCCGTGTCTGCCGCTGTACGACGTTGTCTGCCTATGCCCTGGAGAGCCGATGAATCTTCTCGCCCCCGCCCCGACCGGTGAGCACCTGCTTCGCGAGTTGGAGCAGGTCGTCGCCGTCGAGCTGGACCGCCACCTCTCGGTGGCCAAGGAGTGGTTCCCGCACGAGTACGTGCCGTGGAGCGCCGGTCGCGACTTCGACGGCGTGCTCGGCGGTGAGGCGTGGAGCCCGGAGGAGTCCGGCCTCACCGACGTCGGCCGGATAGCGCTGACGCTGAACCTGTTGACCGAGGACAACCTGCCCAGCTACCACTACGAGATCGCGGCGATGTTCGGCCGCGACGGCGCGTGGGGCACCTGGGTGCACCGCTGGACCGCGGAGGAGGGCCGGCACGGCATCGCGATCCGCGACTACCTGATGGCCGCCCGCGCGGTGGACCCGGTCGCGCTGGAGCGCTCGCGGATGGAACACATGGAGGCCGGCTATCAGGGCGACCACATGGACAATCCGCTGCACGTGATCGCCTACGTGACCTTCCAGGAGCTGGCCACCCGGGTCTCGCACCGCAACTCGGGCCGCACGTGTGGCGACCCGATCGCCGAGCAGCTGCTCGCGAAGGTGGCCACGGACGAGAACCTGCACATGGTCTTCTACCGCAATCTGCTCAAGGCGGCCTTCGAGATCGCCCCGGACCAGGCGATGCGCGCGGTCACCGAGATGGTCACCGACTTCCGGATGCCCGGGCACGGGATCAGCGGCTTCGAGCGCGCGGCGGCCAAGCTCGCCGTGGGCGGCGTGTACAACCTGCCGATCCACCAGAACGACGTGATCCTGCCGGTGCTGCGCAACCTCAAGATCATGGAGCGCACGGACCTGGGCCCGGAGGGCGAGAAGGCCCGTGAGGAGCTCGCGCTGTTCCTCGGCGGCCTGGACTCCCAGGTGGTGCGCTTCGAGGAGCGCCGGCTCGCCCTGGAGGCCCGCAAGGCGGCCAACCGCCGCTGAGCGGGACCCCCGCCCGAAACCTGCCCGGGCCCGCCGCCCCCTCGGGGACGGCGGGCCCGGGCCCGGGCGCGCCGGCTCAGCGCCTGCGGGCGGACCCGCCGAGCGACTCCCGGAAGCCGACCTTGCCGCCCATCCGCAACACCGCGCCCTCGTACATCCGGGCCGCGAGCCGGACCAGGCCCACCAGTGCGAGCAGCGCGATCGCGAGGGCGGCCAGGTTCTCCGCCACGGAGACCTCGTCCGCCGCGGTCAGGACCGGTTGCAGCATCGCCGAGAACGGCGGCACATACGCCAGCACCTGGGCGAGCGTGCCGCCCTTCTGGCCGAGGAAGACGGCGGCCAGGAACGAGGCGATCAGCAGCGAGGTCATCGGCGTGATGACGTTCTGCAGGTCCTCCTGGCGCGAGACCCGGGCCGCGGCGGCGGCGAACATGCACGCGTAGATCGCGTAGCCCACCACGAACCACAGCAGCACCAGCGCCACCGGATAGACCATGTCGCCGGTCAACTCGATCGTGCCCAGCGCGGACGCGGCGACCAGCCCGACCACCGCGGTGACCAGCATCTGGAGCAGGCCCAGCAGGCCGATCCCGAGGATCTTGCCGGTCAGCAGCGCGCGGGCGGGCACGGTCGCGAGCAGAATCTCCACGATCCGGCTGGACTTCTCCTCGACCACACCGCTCGCCACCCACATGCAGAACAGCATGAGCATGCCGTAGAGCACGAGCGTGCCGACGAAGGCGATGCCCTTGCGCGCGTCGCGCTGGTCGGCGTCCGGATCCAGGGTGGTCCTGGGCATCGGCGCGATCGCCGAGGCCTGGTTCACCGCGCCCGGGTCGATGCCCGCCGCGTGCAGGCGCAGGTCCCGCTCCACGGTGGCCCACGAGCTCTGCAGGACGGCCGCCAGCGGGTCGGCCAGCTCGCTGTCCACCAGGATCCGGCCGTCGTCCACGACCGCGTCCAGCTTCCCGTCCGCGAGCGCCTTCTCGGCCGCCGCGCGGTCGGCGACGGAGCCGACCCGCACGTCCACGTCCAGCAGCGTCGCCTGCCGCTGCGCGGTCTGCGCCAGTTGCGTCTGCTGCGGGCCGAGGAAGGCCACGTCGTACTTGTCCGAGCCGCCGCCGAGTGCGGCCGGGATGGCCACCGACGCGAGCAGGATCGCCAACATCACCCCGACCGAGATCTGAAAGCCCCGGTCCCGGATGCGCTCGGTGAACTCGCGGCGCGCGACCAGGCGCACGGCGGACCAAAACGTGCTGCCGCCGGTGCTCACGCGCCGACCTCCGTCCCGTTAACGACCTCGCGGAAGAGTTCGGCGAGCGAGGGGGTCGCGGGCGCGAAGGCCAGCACCCGGCCCGCCGCCCGGGCCGCGTCGAGCAGCACCTGCTCGCTCGTCCCGGCAAGCAGTTCGACCAGCACCGTGTCGTCCTGCGCGGAGAGCACCTTCAGCCCGGCGACCTCCTCCGCCCAGCCCGTCGGCGCCTGGGCGAGCCGCACCCGGTAGCGCACCGCGCGGTCGTCCCCGCGCAGCTCGGCGACGGTGCCGACGGCGTGCATGCGTCCGTTGTTGATGATCCCCACCGCGTCGCACAGCGACTCGACCAGTTCCAGCTGATGGCTGGAGAAGACCACCGAGGCACCCGCGGCGGTGCGCTCGCGCAGCACGCCGGCCATCACGTCCACGCCGACCGGGTCGAGGCCGGAGAACGGCTCGTCCAGGACCAGCAGCTCCGGCTCGTGCACGAGCGCGGCGGCCAGCTGGACCCGCTGCTGGTTGCCCAACGAGAGGGTCTCCAGCCGGTCCGCGGGCCCGCCCGCGACCTGGAGCCGGTCCAGCCAGCGCTCGGCCGACTCGTGCGCCCGGACGCGGGTCATCCCGTGCAGCTCGGCCAGGTAGACCAGCTGATCCCGGATGCGCATCTTCGGATACAGGCCACGCTCCTCGGGCATGTAGCCCCAGCGTCGCCGCACGCCGCGGTCCACCGGCGCACCGCGCCAGCGGATCTCGCCCGCGTCCGGCGCCAACACGCCCAGCGCGATGCGCATGGTCGTGGTCTTGCCGGCCCCGTTGGTGCCGACAAAACCAAACATTTGGCCCGGTTGTACGGTCAGCGAGAGGTCGTCGAGGACGACCTTTTCACCGAACCGTTTGTCCAGGCCGACCAACTCGAGCACAACACTCCCCGTGTGATTCCCAGCCCCCGTGTCGCACTTATATACGGGGCCGAACGGGGCCTTCAAACCGAAGCGGACGTGTGCGATCCGACACACCCCGCCGGCCCCGGGACCACGCGCCGGTCAGTCGATCCGCCGCAGATCCCGACGGAAACGGCGACCGTTCTCGACGTAACTGCGCACCGCCTCCGCGAACGCGCCCGGCGGAACGGCGTTCTCGCGAATCTTCGCCGGCACCCCCAGCGCCATCGCGTAGGACGGCACCTCGATCCGATTTCCGACCACCGCACCCGCTCCCACCAGGGCACCTGTGCGCACCACGGCCTGATGCATGACCACTGCGCCGTTGCCGACCAGGCAACGATCCTCGATCACGCAGCCCTCCAAATGCACAATGTGACCGATCACGCACTCGTCGCCCACTACCGTCGGCCACGGCGCCGTCGTATGCAGTACACACCCGTCCTGGACCGACGTGCGCTCGCCGATCACGATCCGGCCGTGATCGGCGCGCAGTACGGCCCCCGGCCACACCGTAGAATCCGCGCCGATCTCCACGCTGCCGATCACGACCGCATCCGGGTGCACATAAGCATCGGGGTGCACCTTGGGTATTTGATCACCCAGCGCGTAGACCGTCACGATTCCTCCTGGTTGTGCAGGGCGGTACGGGGTTACAGTGGCCCCCCATCCAACCAAGTCACCTCTTTGGGGGTTCGGTTGGGTGTCGATTGCGTAACGAGCCTTGATGTAAGGCAAAATCTGCGCTTCGGGTCGGGCACAACTCCGGCCCCTCGCGCGTTACGTGCGCTGAAGGCATCGTCCACGAAGGTCCTCGGGCGATGTCGCACGATTGAGCACCGCAGATCCACCCGGAGGGGGAGAGGTACATGGCAACCGACTACGACACCCCGCGTAAGACCGATGACGACATCAACGAAGACAGCATCGAGGAGCTGAAGGCTCGGCGCGTGGACAAGTCGGCCGGTTCGGTCGACGTCGACGAGTTCGAGCAGGCCGAGTCTCTCGAGCTTCCCGGTGCGGACCTCTCCAATGAGGAGCTGTCCGTCCGGGTCGTCCCGAAGCAGGCCGACGAATTCACGTGCTCCAGCTGCTTCCTGGTGCACCACCGCAGCCAGCTGGCCAAGGAGAAGGACGGCCAGGCGATCTGCAGCGACTGCGCCTGATCGTGTGCGGTCGAGGACGACCGGCGATGAACGGCAACCCTGCACACGCCATACGGGTATCGGCAGGAGTTGGACCGTCGACGTTCGCCGAGCGTCCTTGAACGCGAGAACACGATACGAAGGCGTGGGAAGTGATGAAGCCGCACGCATGACGTACGAAGTCGAACGTCCGCCGACGCACCGGCGGGCGTTCTTGACTGTCCGGTGGCCGGTTCGGCGCCGGACGATCGACTCACCCCCGGCTCGCGCGAGCCGGGATCGAGCCCGTCCGCGACGCGGTCAGGCGCGGGCGCGCAGCGCGGCCACGACGTCGACCAGACGTTGCGGGTTGCGCGAGGACAGATAGAGATAGGGCGTGGGGTCGGCCGGATCGGTGACCTCGATCCTCGCCGCCCCCGGGATGTACGCGCGCAGCAGCATGAACGCGCGCGGATCCGCGTTCTCCATCCGCAGCGAGCGGGCCTGCTCGGGGTCGAGCGCGACGCCCGCACCGAGCGCGGTCAGCGGAATCGTGGCCCGACCCGCCGACAACTCGGTCTCGGTCACGGTGATCCGTGCCGCGCCGTAGGCGGCGGTGCCCCACGCCGTCAGGGCGCCCAGGGCCAGTGCGAGCACGAAGGTCGCCGCGATCCCGAAGGCCAGGCCCACCAGCCCGCCCGAGACGGCCATCAGGACGGTCAGGGCCCACCAGGAGGCCGGCACGCCGAGTCGTTCGCTGTACGCCTGCATGGCACCAGCCTGTCATGCGCGGCCGACGCGGGTCAGCGCGGGCCGTGTCGCCGGGTCAATCGGGCCAGGGTGCGGGTGACCCGCTCCGGAGGCGTACGCAGCCCGGTCGCGACCCCTTTGGCGTAATCCGCGAGAGCGGTGGGCGCCACCAGATCGAGCAGCGCACCGGCCCGGGCGTCGTTGCCCACCAGATACCGCGGTCGCGGTCGCGGCACGCTCAGCGCGACGCGCACCGCGTGCGCGACCGGCGCCGGCCCGGGCAGCGCCTTGGCCCGGCGCACCAGGTCGTCGGCGAGGTCGTAGGAGTCGTTGTAGGCCGACGTCTTGCGCGGTGGCAGCCGGGACATGCCGCGCTCCCGGATGTCCGTACCGAAGCTGCCGGGCTCGATCAGCACGACCTTGACGCCGAACCCGGCGGTCTCGATCCGCAGCGCGTCGGTGATCGCGGCCAGCCCGTGCTTGCTCGCGCAGTACCAGCCCAGGAACGGGTTCGAGACCCGGCCGGAGAGGGAGGAGATGTTGACGATCCGCCCGTCCCGGCGCCGGCGCATCTGCGGCAGCACCAGGCGGGCGATGCGCGCGGGCGCGATCAGGTTGGTCTCCAACTGGGCGCGGATCTGCTCGTCGTCCACGTCCTCGATCGCGCCCGGCTGCGCGATCCCGGCGTTGTTGACCACGGCCCACGGGCCGCCGGCGGTCATCTGGGCGATCTCGGTGAAGGCCCGCACCGTCGACGTGGCGTCGGCGACGTCGAGCAGGACCGTGCGCACGCCCACCTCGGCGCGCTCGGCGGCTTCGCGCAGGCGCTCGGCCCGCTCCCGGGTCCTGGCCGTGCCGATCACGTCGAAGCCGGATCCCGCCAGCTCCAGGGCGATGGCAAGGCCGATCCCACCGGTCGCCCCGGTGACGACCACGCTCTTGGTCATGCGCTTCCTTCCGTCCCGCGCCCCTTTCGGGCCGCGGCGCCGGCGGCTCCCAAGCCGCTGCGCGGGTGTCGGTCGGAACGACGGTAGTGTCCTTCGGCGTGAGTCGACCAACATCCCTGACCCCGCCTCCGGAAGCGGTGGTGCCCCAGCCCCACCCGGACGCGCCTTCTCCCGGTACCGAGCTGGGCGAGCACTACAGCGACTGCTTCGGCTGCGGCGAGGCCGCCCCCGGCGGGCTGCGCATTCGCGCGCGCGCCGGCGAGGGCGTGTCCGTGGACGCCGAGTTCAGCGTCACCACGCTGCACCAAGGAGCCCCGGGCCTGGCCCACGGCGGGCTGCTGACCTGCGCGTTCGACGAGGCGCTCGGCGCGATCGGGTACATGCTGCACACCACGGCGGTGACCGGGCACCTGGAGACGAACTTCCGCCGCCCGGTCCCGGTGGGGTCCACGCTGTACATCCACGCGTGGTGCGAGGCGGTGGCCGGCCGCAAGATCTACTCGCGCGCGGTGGGCCGGCTCGACGCCCCGGACGGTCCGATCGCGGTCGAGGCGGCGGCGCTGTTCGTGAGCGTGGGACTCGAGCACTTCGTCGACAATGGACGTGCGGAAGACGTACAACGCGTCATGGACAATCCCGACCTGATGAAGGCGGCCCGAGCGTTCGAGGTGAACCCGTGAGCACGAGTGTGGACATCCTGGTGCGCCGGCTCGACCCGGAACTTCCGCTGCCCGCATACGAGCACCCGGGCGACGCCGGCGCGGACCTGGTGACCGCGCAGGACGCCGAGATCGCCCCAGGTGAGCGCATGGTGCTGCCCACGGGCATCGCGATCGCGCTCCCGGACGGCTATGCCGCGTTCGTGCATCCGCGCTCCGGACTCGCCGCGCGGTGCGGAGTATCCCTGGTGAACGCCCCAGGCACCGTCGATGCGGGATACCGTGGCGAAATCAAGGTTGTCGTGGTCAACCACGACCTGCGTACGCCGGTCGTTTTTCGTCGCGGCGACCGAATCGCCCAACTCGTGATCCAACGGGTCGAGCGAGCGGGGTTCCACGAGGTCGCCGAGTTGCCCGGTTCCGGGCGCGGCGAAGGCGGCTTCGGATCCACCGGCGGGCACGCCGCGATCGGCGTTTCGAGCGCCGTGGCGGCGGGCAGCGCGGGCATCGTGCAAGACTCGGCTTCCGACAGGGAAGGACTGTGACGTGTTCGGTCGTCGCCGACGCAGCGAAAAGGATGATCTGCCCGTCGAGGAGCACGAAGACCTCGACGGCATCATCGAGGACGAGGGCGATGCCGACGAGGCGTCGAGCGACGGGGCCGCGACGGGCTCCGACGACTCGGACCTCGACGAGCTGAGCCGACCGATCCCGCCCGCGCCCCGGCCGGACGGTCCGTGGGACTTCGACGAGCTCGAGGACCCGCACGAGGACCGCATCGACCTCGGCGGGATGCTCATCCCGAGCGACCCCCGGATGGAGTTGCGGGTCGAGGTCTCCAACGACCTGATCATCGCCGCCACCGTGGTGCTCGAGGACAGCGGTCTGCAACTGCAGGCGTTCGCCGCCCCGCGCAACGAGAGCATCTGGCACGAGGTGCGCGCCGAGATCGCCTCCGGGATCACCCAGCAGGGTGGCATCGTGGACGAGCAGGACGCCGGCCTCGGCTGGGAACTGCGGGCCCAGGTTCCGGTGCAGCTTCCGGACGGCACGCAGGGCCACCAGCTGGTGCGCTTCGTCGGCTGCGACGGGCCGCGCTGGTTCCTGCGCGGAGTGATCTCCGGTCGAGCCGCGGTGGACCCCACCGTGGGCGCCGACCTGGAGACCATGTTCCGCGACACCGTCGTGGTGCGCGGCAACGAGCCGATGGCGCCGCGCGACCCGATCCTGCTGCGCCTGCCGGAGAACGCCCAGGTCGACCCGAACAGCGGGCTCGCGGTGCCGCCGCAGGGCGCCGAGGAGGACCGCTTCGCGGGCGACCTGGACCCGTTCCAGCGCGGCCCGGAGATCACCGAGGTCCGGTAACAGCGAAGTACCCCGGAACACCGAAGCCCGGTTTCGCCGAAAGGCGGGACCGGGCTTCGTGCGTGTCCGCACCGCATTTCGCGGGGGCGTGGGAGGCGGGCGGCACCGGCCCGTGCGCGGGTCCGATTCCGGGGTGCTTCGAATCTTGATGTCAAGGGCGCATCAAGAAGGCATATGGGTGCGTTAGGGCGCCGCCAACGCTTTCGGTTTTGCCCGGTTTATGGGGATTTTTGACAGCTTGGAAGTGCTATCAATGTCCTCGCTACGGGCGATCAAGCGCCTGTCCGTCCCAAGGAGCATCCGCGATGGCTGATCTGGCCTTCGTATTCCTGACGATCGCGTTCTTCGCGCTGGTCGTCTTGATCGCCAAGGGGGTGGCGAAGCTGTGAACGCAGACGGCATCGTCGGCCTGAGCGTTGCCATCGCCCTGCTCGGCTACCTGGTCCTGGCCCTGATCTTCCCCGAGAGGTTCTAGGTGAGCGTCACGCTCGCGGGGATACTTCAGCTGTCCCTGCTGATAGCCGTCCTGGCCGCGGTCCATCGCCCGTTCGGCGACTACATGGCCCGCGTGTACGCCGGTGACAAGCACATGCGCGGTGAGCGCGTCCTGTACAAGCTGATCGGCGCCGATCCGAACGCCGAGCAGCGCTGGACCGTCTACCTGCGCAGCGTGCTCGGGTTCTCGATGTTCTCGGTGCTGGGCCTGTACGCCCTGCAGCGGTTCCAGGACCACCTCCCGTTCGATCTCGGGATGAAGCCGATCACGCCGGACCAGGCGTTCAACACCGCCGCGTCGTTCACGGCGAATACGAACTGGCAGTCGTACTCCGGCGAGACCGCGATGGGCCACACGGTTCAGATGGTCGGTCTGACCGTGCAGAATTTCGTGTCGGCCGCGGTGGGCATGGCGGTGGCGATCGCGCTGGTGCGCGGGTTCGTCCGGGTCCGCTCGGGCGAGATCGGCAACTTCTGGGTGGACCTGATCCGCGGTTCGGTGCGCATCCTGCTGCCGATCGCGATCATCGGCACGATCGTGCTGGTCGCCTCCGGCACGATCCAGAACCTGGCCGACCCGCAGACCGTGCGGACGCTCTCGGGCGGCTCGCAGACCATCCCCGGTGGTCCGGTGGCCTCGCAGGAGGTGATCAAGGAGCTCGGTACCAACGGCGGCGGCTTCTTCAACGCCAACTCGGCGCACCCGTTCGAGAACCCCAACGCGTTCACGAACCTGTTCGAGATCTTCCTGATCCTGGTGATCCCGTTCTCGATGCCGCGCACCTTCGGCCGCCTGGTCGGCAACCTCAAGCAGGGCTACGCGATCCTCGCCGCGATGTTCGTGATCTGGTTCGTCGCCGTCCTGCTGATGTGGTGGACCGAGGCGCACGGCAACGGCACGGCCCCGGAACTGGCGGGCGGCGCGATGGAGGGCAAGGAGCAGCGGTTCGGTATCCCCGGCTCGTCCGTCTTCGCGGTCTCCACCACGATGACCTCCACCGGCGCGGTCAACTCGTTCCACTCGTCCTTCACCGGACTGGGCGGCGGCATCACCCTGCTGGGCATGATGCTCGGCGAGATCACGCCGGGCGGGGTCGGCTCGGGCCTGTACGGGATCCTGATCATGGCGATCCTGGCGGTGTTCGTGGCCGGTCTGATGGTCGGTCGCACGCCCGAGTACCTGGGCAAGAAGATCGGCGCCGGCGAGATGAAGCTGGTCGCGATGTACATCCTGGTGGTGCCCGCGACCATCCTGACCTTCACCGGTATCGCCATCGCGCTGCCCGGTGAACAGGCCGCGATCCTCAACTCCGATTCGCCGCACGGCATCTCCGAAGTGCTCTACGCGTTCACCTCGGGCGCCAACAACAACGGCAGCGCGTTCGCCGGGCTCGGTGCGAACACCGAGTTCTACAACACGATGATCGGGTTGGCCATGCTGATCGGCCGATTCGTGCCGATCTGCCTCGTGCTCGCCCTCGCCGGTCGACTGGCCGAGCAAAAGAGCATCCCCGACACCGCGGGCACCCTGCAGACGCACAAGCCCCTGTTCGTGGGTCAACTCGTCGGCGTGATCCTGATCATCACCGGCCTGACCTTCTTCCCCGCCCTGGCTCTCGGGCCGCTTGCCGAGGGATTGGCATGACAGACACCGCGATACGCCCCACCGAAGAACACGTCGAGTCATCCACCGGCCCCGGCCGGGTCTCGGCCGGCCTGTTCGAACCCCGTCAGCTGCTCAAGTCGCTGCCCGGAGCCCTGCTCAAGCTCGACCCCCGCGTCATGGTCCGCACCCCGGTCATGTTCGTGGTCGAGATCGGGTCGGTCATCACGACCGTCATGGCGATCAAGGACCCGAGCGTGTTCGCCTGGGTGGTCACCGTCTGGCTCTGGCTGACCGTGGTGTTCGCCAACCTGGCCGAGGCCGTCGCCGAAGGGCGCGGCAAGGCGCAGGCGGACACGCTGCGCAAGGCCAAGACCGACACGGTCGCCCGGCGCATGGTCGGCGGCAGGGAAGAGCGGGTCGCGGCCACCGAGCTGGCCATCGGCGACCTCGTGGTGTGCGAAGCCGGCGACATCATCCCCGGTGACGGCGACGTCGTCGACGGCGTGGCCAGCGTGGACGAGTCGGCGATCACCGGCGAGTCCGCGCCGGTGATCCGCGAGTCGGGCGGCGACCGGTCGGCGGTGACCGGCGGTACGAAGGTGTTGTCCGACCGGATCGTCGTCAAGATCACCACCGAGCCCGGCAAGACCTTCATCGACCGGATGATCGCCCTGGTCGAAGGCGCCGCCCGGCAGAAGACGCCGAACGAGATCGCGCTCAACATCCTGCTCGCGTCGCTGACCATCGTCTTCCTGTTCGCGGTCGTCACGCTGCAGCCGATCGCGATGTACGCACACGCCGAGCAGTCGATGATCATCCTGGTCGCGCTGCTGGTCTGCCTGATCCCCACCACGATCGGGGCGCTGTTGTCGGCGATCGGCATCGCCGGCATGGACCGACTGGTGCAGCGCAACGTGCTGGCCATGTCGGGGCGCGCGGTCGAGGCGGCGGGCGACGTGTCGACTCTGCTGCTGGACAAGACGGGCACGATCACCCTGGGCAACCGGCAGGCGAGCGAGTTCGTCCCGGTGGACGGGGTGAGCGAGGCCGAGCTGGCCGACGCCGCGCAGTTGTCCTCGCTCGCGGACGAGACGCCCGAGGGCCGCTCGATCGTGGTGCTGGCCAAGGAACGGTACGGGCTGCGCGAGCGGACCCAGGGCGAACTCACGCACGCCGAGTGGATCGCGTTCACCGCGCAGACCCGGATGTCGGGCGTGGACCTGAGTGACGACAAGGGCGCGCGGATGGTGCGCAAGGGCGCCGCCTCCGCGATCAACGCGTGGGTGTGCGAGCGCGGCGGCGCCGTCCCGGCCCGGTCCGGCGAACTGGTCGACGGCATCTCCGCCGCCGGTGGTACGCCGCTGCTGGTCGCGGTCGAGGACGTGGACGGCGCCCGGATCCTGGGCGTGATCCACCTCAAGGACGTGGTCAAGGAGGGCATGCGGGAGCGGTTCGACGAGCTGCGCCGGATGGGCATCCGCACGGTGATGATCACCGGTGACAACCCGCTGACCGCCAAGGCGATCGCGGACGAGGCCGGCGTCGACGACTTCCTCGCCGAGGCCACCCCCGAGGACAAGCTCGCGCTGATCAAGCGCGAGCAGGCGGGCGGCAAGCTGGTCGCGATGACCGGCGACGGCACCAACGACGCACCCGCACTGGCCCAGGCCGACGTGGGCGTGGCGATGAACACCGGCACCTCGGCGGCCAAAGAGGCCGGGAACATGGTCGACCTCGACTCCGACCCGACCAAGCTGATCGAGATCGTCGAGATCGGCAAGCAGCTCCTGATCACCCGCGGCGCGCTCACCACGTTCTCGATCGCCAACGACGTCGCGAAGTACTTCGCGATCATCCCGGCGATGTTCGCGAGCATCAAGGGCGCCGAGGCACTCGCCCCGCTGGACAAGCTCAACATCATGCACCTGGCCACCCCCGAGTCGGCGATCATCTCGGCGGTCATCTTCAACGCCCTGATCATCGTCGCGCTGATCCCGCTGGCCCTGCGCGGCGTGCGGTACCGGCCGATGTCGGCCGACAAGCTGCTCGGTCGCAACCTGCGGATCTACGGTCTCGGCGGCCTGATCGCCCCGTTCGTCGGGATCAAGCTCATCGACCTGCTCGTCTCGCTCATCCCCGGAATCGGCTGATTCAGATGGCAACCAACTTCGGTACCCGTATCCGTGTCCTGGGCGCGGCCCTGAGGGCCTTCCTCGTGCTCACCGTGCTCCTGGGCATCCTCTACCCGCTGTCCATGACCGGGGTTGCGCAGGCGTTCTTCAAGGACAACGCCGACGGCTCGATGGTCAGCGTCGACGGCAAGGACGTCGGCTCCAGCCTGGTCGGCCAGTCCTTCGACCTGGTCGACGCGCAGGGCAACCCGCGCAAGTTCGACGCCGACGGCCGCGAGGTGATCGCCACGGCGGACGGTGAGGGCTACACCTACCTCCAAGGAGGCGGCGCGCTCACCGCCGAGCAGGCCGCAGGCGTCGGCACGCAGCCGGACCCCAAGTGGTTCCAACCGCGTCCGTCGGCCGCCGACTACGACGGCCTCGCCTCGGGGGCGTCCAACTACGGCCCCGAGAACCCGGACTTCGTCAAGCTCATCGGCGACCGCAAGGCGCAGGTCGCCAAGTTCAACGGAGTGGGCGAGGACCGGGTCCCGGTGGACGCGGTCACCGCGAGCGGATCCGGCCTGGACCCGCACATCTCCAAGGCCTACGCACTGCTCCAGGTGGAGCGGGTGGCCAAGGAGCGCGGCGGTCTGAACGTGGCCGAGGTGCGCGCGCTGGTGGACAAGCACGTGGACGCTCCCAACGCCGGGTTCCTCGGCCAGGAGCGCGTGAACGTGCTGAAACTCAACATCGCGCTCGCCAAGCTCGCCGGCTGACCCCGGCGGTCGTGGTGGGCACGGGGCGGGGAGTGCCGGTGTCGGTACTCCCCGGCCCGAGGCAGAGAATGGGTGACATGGCACGCGGCAAGCTCCGGATCTATCTCGGTGCGGCGCCCGGCGTCGGCAAGACCTACGCGATGTTGGGCGAGGGGCAACGTCGGCGCAGGCGCGGCAGCGACGTCGTGGTCGGTTTCGTGGAGTGCCACGGCCGCCCCACCACCGAGGAAGCACTTGAAGGTCTGGAGGTCGTCCCCCGGCGGGACATGATCCACCGAGGCGGCTCGTTCACCGAGATGGACGTGGACGCCGTGCTCGCCCGGCGGCCCAGAATCGCCCTCGTGGACGAACTCGCGCACACCAATGTGCCCGGTTCGCGCAACGAGAAGCGCTGGCAGGACATCGAGGAACTCCTCGATGCCGGGATCGACGTGATCTCGACGGTGAACGTGCAACACCTCGAATCGCTCAACGACGTGGTCGAGTCGATCACCGGCGTTCCACAGCGCGAGACCGTGCCCGACGAGGTGGCCCGCCGGGCCGACCAGATCGAACTGGTCGACATGGCCCCGGAGGCGCTGCGCCGGCGGATGGCGCACGGCAACGTGTACGCGCCGGAAAAGGTCGACGCGGCCCTGTCCAACTACTTCCGGGTCGGCAACCTGACCGCACTGCGCGAACTCGCGCTGCTGTGGACCGCGGACCGGGTGGACGAATACCTCCAGCAGTACCGCAGCGAGCACCGGATCGACGCCACCTGGCCGGCCCGGGAGCGGATCGTGGTCGGGCTCACCGGCGGCCCGGAGGGGGAAACGCTCCTGCGTCGAGCCGCTCGGATAGCGACTCGCGGCTCCGGCGGCGAACTGCTCGCGGTCTACGTCTCGCGCAGCGACGGCCTCACCGGCGCCTCCCCGGAGTCGCTGGCCAGGCAGCGCGCGCTGGTCGAGTCGCTCGGCGGCACCTTCCACTCGGTGGTCGGCGAGAACGTGCCCACCGCGCTGCTGTCCTTCGCGCGCGGGGTGAACGCGACGCAGATAGTGCTCGGCAGCAGCCGGCGCAAGCCCTGGCAGTACCTGTTCGGCCCGGGTGTGGGCGCCACCGTCGCCGCGCAGTCCGGCGACATCGACACGCACATCGTCACCCACGAGCACGCGGGCGTGGGACGGGTGCTGCGCCCGACACGCTCCCCGCTCGGGCGCGGCCGGCGGATCGCGTCGTGGGCGGTGACCGTGATCGGCCCGGTCGCGCTCACCTACACGCTGGACGCGACCCGCGACAGCCACGGCCTGTCCACCGAGATGTTGTTGTTCCTGACGGTCACCGTCGCGGTCGCGCTGCTCGGCGGGTTGTGGGCGTCGGTGCTCACCGCCGTGGTGTCCTCGTTCCTGCTGAACTACTACTTCACCCCGCCGCTGCACAACCTGACCATCGACGACCCGGAGAACATGCTCGCGCTGGGCATCTTCGTGCTGGTCGCGCTGTCGGTGGCTTCGGTGGTGGACCTGGCGGCCAGACGTACGCATCAGGCCGCGCGAAGTCAGGCCGAGGCGCAGACGCTGAGCTTCCTGGCGGGCAGTGTGCTGCGCGGCGAGCAGGCGCTGCCGGCGCTGCTCGACCGGGTGCGCGAGACGTTCGGGATGGAGTCGGTGGCGCTGCTCCAGCGCGAGGAGCACCACAGCCCGTGGTTGTGCGTGGGCAGCGTGGGGCCGCATCCGGCGGTTCGGCCCGAGGACGCCGACGTGGACGTGCCGGTGTCCGACTCGTTGGCACTGGCGTTGTCGGGGCGGGTGCTGCCCGCCGAGGACCGCCGGGTGCTCGGGGCGTTCGCCGCGCAGGCCGCGGTGGTGCTGGAGCGCCGGCAGTTGCTGGCCGAGGCGTCCCAGGCGCGCCGGCTCAAGGAGGGCAACCGGATCAGGACCGCGCTGCTGGCCGCGGTCTCGCACGACCTGCGCACGCCGCTGGCCACGATCAAGGCGAGCGTGTCCAGCCTGCGGGCGGAGGACGTGAGTTGGTCGGAGGAGGACGAGGCCGAGTTGTTGGCGGCGATCGAGTTCGGCGCGGACCGGCTGGACACGCTGATCGGGAACCTGCTGGACATGAGCCGGTTGCAGACCGGGACGGTGACCCCGCTGATGGGCGACATCGGCCTGGACGAGGTGGTGCCGGGTGCGTTGGCCGGCGTCGCCGAGGACCGGGTGGCGCTGGACATCCCCGAGACGCTGCCCGCGGTGTGCGCGGACGCGGGTTTGCTGGAGCGGGTGCTCGCCAACGTGATCGAGAACGCGGTCAAGCACAACCCGCCGGGCCGCCGGGTGCACGTGTCGGCGGGCGCGCTGAGGGATCGGGTCGAGCTGCGGGTGGCCGACCGCGGGCCCGGCGTGCCGGACGAGTCCAAGGAGCGGATCTTCGAGCCGTTCCAGCGCTTGGGCGACGCCCCGAAGGGCAATGGGGTGGGACTTGGGCTGGCGGTCGCGCGCGGCTTCGCCGAAGCCATGGACGGCTCGCTGACGGCCGAGGACACCCCCGGCGGAGGACTGACGATGGTGCTGGCGTTGCGGACGGCCGGGCTCGCGGGCACGGGCGAAGCCGAGGGGCGAACCCCCGCGGGCGAGGAGCGGACCACTTGGGAGGAACAGCGATGACACGGGTCCTGGTCGTCGACGACGAGCCACAGATCGTGCGGGCCCTGGCCATCAACCTCAAGGCCCGAGGCTATGACGTGGACACCGCGGGGGACGGCACCGCCGCGCTGACCGCCGCCGCCGATCGGCATCCGGACGTGGTGCTGCTCGACCTGGGTCTGCCGGACATCGACGGGGTCGAGGTGATCAAGGGACTGCGCGGCTGGACCAGGATCCCGATCATCGTGTTGTCCGCGCGGCACGCGTCGGCGGAGAAGGTCGCGGCGCTGGACGCGGGCGCGGACGACTACGTGACCAAGCCGTTCGGGATGGACGAGTTGCTCGCCCGGCTGCGGGCGGCGGTGCGGCGCGCGGTGCCCGAGGAGGAGGCGCCGGTCGTGGTCACCGAGTCGTTCACGGTGGATCTCGCGGCCAAACGGGTCTCCCGGGACGGCGCCGACGTGCGGCTCACCCCGACCGAGTGGCACCTGTTGGAGGTGCTGGTGCGGCACGCCGGTCGGCTGGTCAGCCAGCGCGCGCTGTTGCAGGAGGTGTGGGGACCGCAGTACGGGACGGAGACGAACTACCTGCGCGTCTACATGGCCCAGTTGCGTCGCAAGCTGGAGCACGACCCCTCGCACCCTCGGCATCTGCTGACCGAGCCGGGGATGGGTTATCGCTTCGAGGGATAGTGCGCGGCCCCGCCCGGTCCGGCGACGGCCCGCCCGACCGGGCGCTTTCGGGCAGCGGAGGGCCCTCGGATAGGCGGTACCCTTGCCGGCATGAGTGGTAGCGCAGCCGGGGTGGAGCGTCGGTCCGGGCGATTGCGGCGGATGCTGGATCGGTGGACGTCCACGCATGAGGAATTGCACGCCGAGGAGCTGCTGCACGACACCCAGCGGCTCGGCTGCACCAAGATCGTGGACGTGGTCGAGCGCGACCTGATCACGGTCGGGGGCACGCTGCGGACGGTGACCTTCCGGCCGCGGGCGGGGGTGCCCGCGCTCGAGGCCGAGCTGTACGACGGATCGGCCGCGCTGTCGGTGGTCTGGCTCGGTCGACGGCGGATAGCCGGGATCGAGCCGGGGCGGCAATTGGTCGCCCACGGGCGGGTGAGCACCACTGCGGGCCGCCCCGTCCTGTTCAACCCCAGGTACGAGCTGCGCCCCGTCGGCCGAGAGTGAACGAGTGACCGCCCACATGGAAAAACCCGCGTCCGATGCGGCCGGCGAGCAGCCGGCCCCCACCGACAGCGCGGCCTCGATGATCGCCGCCTTCGGCGGTGTGCGCGGCATGATCGACATGACCGTGCCGGGGCTGGTCTTCGTGATCGCCTTCACGATCAGCCACTCCACCTGGACCTCGGCGATGACCGCCGGCGGCGTCGCGCTGGCGTTCGCCATCGTGCGGATCGCGCGCCGGGAGACCCTGCAACACGCGCTCGGCGGCTTCCTGGGCGTCGCGCTGGCCGGCTGGATCGCGGTCAAGTCCGGCAAGGCCGAGAACTTCTACGCGTTCGGGATGTTCCTCTCCGGCGGGTACGCGCTCGCCTACCTGATCTCGATCCTGGTGCGCTGGCCGATCATCGGTGTCGTGCTCGGCCCGGCGCTGGGCGAGAACTTCACGTGGCGACAGAACCCCGCCCGGTACGCGGCGTACCGCAAGGCCACCTGGGTCTGGTTCGTCATGTTCGTGTTGCGGATCGTGATCCAGATCCCGATCTACTGGACCGGCAACGTCACCGCTCTGGGCATCGCGAAAGTCGCCCTGGGCGTGCCGCCGTTCCTGGTGGTCTGCTACATCACCTGGCTGATCATGTCCAAGGCGCCGCCGCCGGTGAAGGCGGACGACGAGGACGACGAGGATGCCACGGCCGGCTCGGCGGAGGGCGAGGGTGCGCCGGTGGTCGAGCCGCGGGACGAGCGACGGGAAGACCGCGTCGCGGATTGAGTGACGGGCCGGCTCGACGCGGGGCCGGGACGGCTTCGGCGGGATCGGGCCGGCAGTGGTGGCGATCGATGCGGGCGGGCCGGGCGGTGCGTGCCCCGGCTCGCCTTGGGGTGATCCGCCGGCCGCGTGGTTCGCGTCGTCGGGCGATGGCAGACGATTTTTGCCGTACCGTCCCCGGCGGTTGCGGGGTTTCGAGACGATCAGCCGAGTGACCACCAAGTGATCATCCGGGTGACTCGCCACAGTCGATTCCGGAGAATTTGGGCCATGTGCGGTCCAATCGGCTATTCCCGCATGATCCCGTAACCGTGCGATTAGCGTCCCCGTTAGACCTCCAGTGGACGAAGGAGGCGGGGACGGTGGCCGGAAACGGTGACCTCATCGCATTGGTAGCGGAAGCCGGTCTCTCCCGGCGTGAACTGGCCCGTTGGGTCAACGCGGTCGCCGAGCGACGCGGGCTGCACCTCGGGTGCAGTCACACCTCGGTGGCCCGTTGGCTGGAAGGTGCGCAGCCGCGCTGGCCGATTCCGGAGCTGTTGGCCGAGGCTCTCGGCCGGCGCCTGGGAAGCGAACTCACGGTCGCGGACCTGGGGCTGCACGACCGGCGGCCACCGAACCCCGACCCCTTCGACGGGCTGAAAGTCGCCCGGACCGCGGCCGAAGTCAGACACGCCGTGGCCGAATTGTCGGAGAGAGACATGAACCGCCGTACCTTCCTGGCCAACACGGCCTTCGGCGTGGGGGCGTTCGCCGCTCCCGCGCTGTTCTGGTCGACCGCGTCCCGGGCCGAGGGTGAGCCCGAGAAGCTCGCCTCGCGCGGCCCCACCACCGTGCGCGACGCGGACGTCCTACGCATCCACCAGACCGTCCTGGCCTTTCGCCGGCTCGACCGGGCACAGGGCGGCGGGGATCTGCGGGACACCGTCGTCAACCACCTCAACGGCGTCGCCCGCACCAAGCTGGCCGGCTCCTACGGGGAGGAGGTGGGGCGCCGACTGTTCCGCGCGGTCGCCGAACTCACCGAACTGGCGGGCTGGTTGTCCTTCGATTCCGGCCGGCACGCGCTCGCCCAGCGCTACCACATCCAGGCGCTGCGGCTGGCCCAGGCGGCCGACGACCCGGCGTACGGGGCGTACGTGATGGCCAACATGGCCTGCCAGTCGGTGTACCTGGGGCACGGCTGGGAGGCGGTGCAACTGGCCCGGGCCGCCGAACAGGGCGCCGGCGCCAGGCTGGGCCCGCGGGCGCGGGCGATCGTGGCCGCGATGGAGGCGCGCGGGCATGCGGCGCTGGGCGATCGACGCGCGTGCGAACGGGCGATGGGAATCGCCGAACGGCACCTGGACGCAGCCGGAACGATCGAGGACGAGCCGTCCTGGTGCAACTACTTCGACGAATCCGAGCTGCAACACGAGTTCGCGCACAGCCATCGCGACCTCGGCCTGCCGGACAAGATCCACGACTTCGCGGGCGAGTCGATCAAACTGCGCCGGGCCGGCGCGTCCCGCCGGTGTGCGCAGGACACCACCTTCATGGCCGCGGCCCACCTGGCCCAGGGCGACCTGGACGCGGCCTGCGGCAAGGCCACCGAGGCGCTGCGGATCGCGGGCAACCTCTCGTCCGCCCAGTGCGACGACTTCCTCGCGGACTTCCGCAGGCGGCTGCGCCCCTACGACAAGGAGCCGATCGCGCGCGCATTCAACGAGGAGGCGGACCAGGTCATGGGTGACCTGGCCGCCGCCTGAGCGTTCGCTCCACCGGAGCCGCCGGTCGACCCGACGCCGGCTCTCGCGGTCGCGTCGTCGTCTCGTGCGGTCCCGTCGTCTCTTCCGGTCCCGTCGTCGATCGGGCCTTCGGCCCCGTCGTCGGTCAGGCCGACAGCAGCTCTTCCAGTTCCTCTTCGCGATGCGGCGCCGCGACGAACAGCAGTTCGTCGCCGGCCTCGAGCGAGTCGTCCTTGCCGGGAACCAGCACCCGGCCCTCGCGGATGATCGTCACGAGCGCCGTGTCCTCGGGCCACGCCACGTCACCGACGCGCGTGCCGACGAGGGCGGCGTCGCCCGGGAGGGTCAACTCGACCAGGTTGGCGTCGCCCTGGCTGAACCGCATCAGGCGGACCAGGTCGCCGACGCTGACCGCCTCCTCCACCAGTGCCGACATCAGTCGCGGCGTGGACACCGCGACGTCCACGCCCCACGCCTCGTTGAACAGCCACTCGTTCTTCGGGTTGTTCACCCGGGCGACCACACGCGGCACCCCGTACTCGGTCTTGGCCAGCAGCGAGACGACCAGGTTGACCTTGTCGTCACCGGTGGCCGCGATCACCACGTTGCAGCGCTGCAGCGCGGCCTCGTCGAGCGAGGAGATCTCACACGCGTCGGCGAGCAGCCACTCGGCCTGCGGCACGCTGTCCACCTTGATGGCGTCCGGTGCCTTGTCGACGAGCAGGACCTCGTGGCCGTTCTCCAACAACTCGGCCGCGATGGAGCGACCCACCGCACCCGCGCCCGCGATTGCGACCCGCATCAGCTCTCCTCCGGCGCTTTTTCGAAGGCCGCCTCGACGGCGGCCACATCCGCCTGGTGCATGACCACATGCACGAGGTCGCCCTCCTGGATCACGGTCTCGGAGGTGGGCAGGATGCCTTCGCCCAAACGGGTGATGAAGGCGACGCGGGCGCCGGATGCCTGTTCGAGCCGGGTGACCCGGTGGCCCACCCACGCCGAGTTCACGTGTACCTCGGCCAGCTGCACGCTCCCGGACGGGTCGCGCCACAGCGGCTCCGCGCCACTGGGCAGCAGCCGGCGCAACATCTGGTCCGCGGTCCAGCGCACGGTGGCCACCGTCGGGATGCCCAGGCGTTCGTAGACCTCGGCCCGCCGCGGGTCGTAGATCCGCGCGGCGACGTTCTCCACGCCGAAGGTCTCACGGGCCACCCGCGCCGCGATGATGTTGGAGTTGTCGCCGCTGCTGACCGCCGCGAATGCGCCGGCCTCTTCTATGCCGGCCTCGCGCAGGGTGTCCTGGTCGAAGCCGATGCCCTTGATCCGGCGGCCGGAGAAGTGCGACCCCAACCGGCGGAACGCGGACGGATCGCGGTCGATGACCGCCACCGAATGCCCCAGTTCCTCGAGCGTCTGGGCCAGCGTGGAACCCACGCGCCCGCAGCCCATGATGACGATGTGCACGGCCGTCCTTCCGGATTTGGTCCGTTGTGCCCGGTCTGATGCTCGTTTGTGGTGTTACCAGGGTGGCAGACCTCGCCGAGACGTTACACGTGGGCGCCATACGGCATGCCCCCGACCCGGGGAAAGTCGTTGGGCTTACGATCACCTGCGTGTCAAGACTGACCGATCTGTCCAAACGCATCCTTGTCGGCCGAGCCCTGCGCAGCGACAAGCTGTCCGAGACGCTCCTGCCGAAGCGCATCGCGCTGCCCATTTTCGCCTCCGACGCACTGTCCTCCGTCGCGTACGCGCCGGACGAGATCCTGCTCACCCTTTCCATGGCGGGAATGGCGACCTACCACTTCTCGTGGAAGGTCGGTCTGGCCGTCGTCGTGGTCATGCTGACCGTCGTGGCCTCCTACCGCCAGAACGTGCACGCCTACCCCAGCGGCGGCGGTGACTACGAGGTCGCGAGCGTCAACCTTGGGCCCAACGCCGGTTTGACGGTCGGTAGCGCGCTGCTGGTCGACTACGTGCTGACCGTGGCGGTGTCGGTCTCCTCGGGGGTGGCCAACATGGCCTCCGCGGTGCCCGCGCTGCAATCGCACAAGGTGCTGTTGGCCGTCGGCCTGGTGCTGTTGTTGATGGCGATGAACCTGCGCGGTGTCCGCGAGTCGGGCAAGCTCTTCGCGGTTCCCACCTACGCGTTCATGGCGGCCATCCTGGGGATGACGCTGTTCGGTCTGATCCGCGGCGCCGCCGGCGCGAACATGGAGGCCGAGAGCGCCGGATTCCACATCGAGGCCGAGGACAGCTTCAGCGGTTTCGCGCTCGTGTTCCTGCTGCTGCGCACCTTCTCCTCCGGTTGTGCGGCGCTCACCGGTGTCGAGGCGATCAGCAACGGCGTCCCGGCGTTTCGCAAGCCCAAGAGCAAGAACGCCGCCTCCACGCTGCTGCTGATGGGCACCATCTCGGTGACCATGCTGATGGGCATGCTGGCGCTGGCCAACATGACGAAGGTGCGATTCGCGGAGAACCCGGCCAGTCAGATCCAGGGAGCACCCGCCGACTACGAACAAAAGACCGTGGTGGCGCAGGTCGCCGACGCGGTCTTCGGCGGTACGTTCGCGTCGCCGCTGTTCTACCTGGTGCTCGCGGTCACCGGCCTGATCCTGATCCTGGCCGCCAACACCGCGTTCAACGGCTTCCCGGTGCTCGGCTCGATCCTGGCCCAGGACCGCTACCTGCCCCGGCAACTGCACACGCGCGGCGACCGGCTCGCGTTCAGCAACGGCATCATCATGCTGGCCGCGTTCGCGATCGTGCTGATCATCGCGTTCGACGCCGAACCCACCAAGCTGATCCAGCTCTACGTCGTCGGCGTCTTCGTGTCCTTCACGATGAGCCAGGCGGGCATGATCCGGCACTGGACCCGGCACCTGAAGACCGAGACCGACCCGGCCGCCCGCGGCCGGATGATGCGCAGCCGGGTGATCAACGCGTTCGGCCTGTTCATGACCGGCACGGTGCTCGTGATCGTGCTGGTGACCAAGTTCGCCCAGGGCGCCTGGATCGCGATAGCGGCGATGGCCGTGCTGTTCCTGCTGATGAAGCAGATCCGCCGGCACTACGACCGGGTCGCCGCCGAGCTGGCCGCGGTCGAGATCGACGACACCAAGCTGCCCTCGCGCGTGCACGCGATCGTGCTGGTGTCCAAGCTGCACAAGCCGTCCCTGCGGGCACTGGCGTACGCGCGGTACTCGCGGCCCAACGTGGTCGAGGCGGTCACCGTCAACGTCGACCCGGCCGAGACCGAGGCGCTGCGCCGGGAGTGGGACGAGCGCGGCATAGAGGTGCCGCTCAAGGTGCTCGATTCGCCGTACCGCGAGATCACCCGACCGGTGATCGAGTACGTGAAGTCGGTGCGCCGGTCCAGCCCGCGCGACGTGGTGAACGTGTACATCCCCGAGTACGTGGTCGGGCGCTGGTACGAGCAGATCCTGCACAACCAGAGTGCGCTGCGGCTCAAGGGTCGGCTGTTGTTCACGCCGGGTGTCATGGTCACCTCGGTGCCGTGGCAGCTGGAGTCGTCCGAGCGGCTCAAGGAGCCCAAGGCGTGGATCGCGCCCGGGTCGGTGCGCCGCGGGCCGGCGCGGACGCCGCGGGGTGGGGACGGCAAGCGGGGGGCGGGGGAGCGGCCGGAGAGTCGGCCGGAGAATCGATCGGGTGGGCAGTCGTGAGCGTGCGGGTGCGTTGAGCGGCTGGTGCCATCCGGTGGGCGGGCGGTATCGGTTGATCGGCGGTGCGCGGCAGTGCGCGGCGGCGGGTGTGTGGACGGCGTGTCACGACGGTGGGCGCGGCTTCTTCGGGTAGGGACTACCCTGGATGCGCGCCCACCTCCGTGAGGCGCTTTCTTTGTGTCGCCGTGTCGTCCCCGGGCGTCGCCGTCGGGCGCCGCCGGCCGAGGGACCACCGAAACCTGTCGATGTTGTACGAGCTGTACGAGGAGTGCCGTGCCTGTCGGATCGACCACCCCCGAATCGGACCAGTCCCTGCGGGGTGAGCGGTACGAGGTCGAGATCGGCCCGGTCGCTCACGGCGGGCACTGCGTGGCCCGCCACGAGGGCCGCGTCATCTTCGTCCGGCACGGGCTCCCGGGCGAGCGGGCCGTCGTGCAGATCACCGACGGTGGGCCCACCTCGCGCTTCCTGCGCGGCGACGTGGTCGAGGTGCTGGCCGCTTCCCCGGACCGGATCACCCCCGCGTGCCCGGTGGCCGGGCCCGGCATGTGCGGTGGCTGCGACTGGCAGCACGCCACGCCCGCGGCGCAGCGCCGGCTCAAGGCGGACGTGGTGGCCGAGCAGTTGTTGCGGCTCGGCAAGGTCGACGTGCACGTCGAGGTCGAGGCCGTGGACAGCCCGCCCGGGATGGCCGAGGGCCTCGGCTGGCGCACCCGCGTGCAGTTCACCGTGGACCCGGCCACCGGCCGCGCGGGGCTGCGCAAGCACCGCTCGCACGACGTGCAGCCGATCGACTCCTGCCCGATCGCGGCGCCCGGCGTCGAGGAACTGGGCATCGAGGCGCACGAGTGGCCCGGCGTGGCCTCGGTCGAGGCGGTCTCCGCGACCGGCTCGCTGGACCGCGCGGTCACCGTGGTGCCCGCCGAGGGCGCGGACGGTCGGATGCCGATCGTCGAGCTGAACCGCGCGGTGTCGGTGTTCCGGGCCGACGACAAGGGCCGGGTCCGCAAGGTGCACGGCCGACCGGCGGTGCGCGAGGTGGCCGCGGGACGCACCTGGAAGGTCTCGGCGGGCGGCTTCTGGCAGGTGCACCCGGCCGCGGCCGACGTGCTCGTGCAGGCCGTCGTGGAAGGGCTGGAGCCGCGACCGGGCGACCTGGCGCTCGACCTGTACTGCGGGGTCGGGCTGTTCGCGGGCGCGATCTCCGAGCGGCTGGCGGACAGCGACACGATCATCGGGATCGAGAGCTCCAAGCAGGCGGTCGAGGACGCGATCCACAACCTTCGGGACGTGCCGGGCGCGCGCTTCGAGACCGGCACGGTGGAGAAGGTGTTGAGCAGGGCCGGTTTCCTGCGCCGCGCCGACATCGTGGTGCTCGACCCGCCGCGCGCGGGTGCGGGCAAGGCGGTCGTCGAGCGGATCGCGCGACTGACCCCGCGTCGGGTCGCGTACGTGGCGTGCGACCCGGCGGCGCTGGCGCGGGACGTGGCGTATTTCGCGGGCTTCGGGTTCAAGCTGCGGTCGGTGCGGTCGTTCGACCTGTTCCCGAACACGCATCACGTGGAGTCGGTGGCGATCCTGGAGCCGGCGCCTCGGGCGGCGCGACCTCGGCGGTAGCGGTAGCGGTAGTGGTAGCGGTGTCGGGGGCCGGAGGCCGGGGGCCGGGGGTAGCGGGTAGCGGTGTCGAGGGGGCGGGCGGTGCGTTGACGCGTCTAGCGCGTCTAGCGCGCTGAGCCCGTTGAGTATCCGGAGACCGTTGTGTGTGTCGCGTTGCGTGCGTTGCGCTGAGGGTTCGCGCGGTGCATGGGCGCCCTGGTGCGTGTGGCGCGTGGTCGGCGCTCGAAGCGGCCGCCCCGATCAAGGTCGGGGCGGCCGTTGCGTGTTGCGAGTGGTCGTGCCGAACACGGCCGATTCGCCGACCGATCCGGTGTGGGCCGGGATCGGTACCAGGCATGCGGTCGCGATCGGACCCGCGGCCGCCCATACTGCGCCGTCCCGGGTGCGGGCCGATGGGTAGCCGGTCGGGGACGGGTTGAACCGGGCGGCGGTCGGTGGCCGGCGCGAGGATGTCGGCGGACTCGACTCGGCCGCCCGGGGGCGGGTACGAGCGGGGATCGGCATTTTGAACGGATACGCCGGTAGCACCGGCCCGCGGGCGGACCCATGCGCGCACCGGGTGTGCAACACCTGTGCGCCGGAAGGGACTTGGAGCCGGGGCGTGATGTCGGACGGTGCGTCGGACCGGGTCCGGCTGTCCGGACCGGGTGCCCGGGTGCCCTGGTGGCTCCATGGTGGCGGCGCAGGGGCACGCGCTCGGGGCGTGGGTGTCGAGGTGCTCGGGCGCGGTACCGGTCACGTCGGGTGCGGGGGTGTTTGTGGGTCGGTCCACCAGGCTTCGGCCGGGTGGGTGGCGTAGCGGCTGCCGGGGCGGGGGCGGGGGCGTGGGCGGGTCGATGTGGATGGGGTGGTGGGGGCGCCGCCGGTGGTGGGGGTGGTGGACGTGGTGGACGTGGTGGACGTGGTGGGGGCGGTCACCCACGTGGGTGACATGGGGGTGAGGGAGGCGCCGTCCCGGGCGGTGCCGCCGAGGAGGTCGGAGACGGGTCCGGCGGCGTGCGAGGCGTGCGCGGCGTCGTGGGTGGCCGCCGGGTGATCGCCGATACCGCTGTCGCCGCGTAGGCCGGGGGCGACCCGAATGCCGGTCACCGGGGCGATCGGGGCCGAGGGCGGTGGAGCCGGGCGGCGTACGCGAGGGCCGATCCCGGCCGGCTGCACCCGGCGCGGTTCGCGGGACAGCGGGGTGCCCACGACTGCGGGTGCCGGCGGCGCGGGCGAGGGCGCGCAGGCGACCGCAGGCGGCGGGAGGAGAGCCGTTGCCGCCGGGGCGGCCGGGGGATCGGGTGGGAGCGGGGCCGGCGGGGTGGCGGCCACGCAGGTGGCCACCGGAGCGGACGGAGGCGGTGGCGCGGGCACTTCGGGTACGGCGAGCACGTCGGATGCCGGGGATACGGCAGGTGCCGCGGGTGCCGGAGGTGCCGGGAGCGCCGGGGTTTCGGGTGGTTCGCAGGACTCCGGCGAGGTGGCGTTCGACGGCGGCGAGGGTCGGTTCGGCGTGTCCGTCGCCGTGGGGACGACTTCGGGGGAGGCCCGATCGACGGGATTGAGGGGATCGACGGGGCCGGCCGGACCGGCGGGCTCGGTCGTCGAGGCGGTGGCCGCGGTGCACGGGTGGGTCGGGTTCGGGATGCCGCCGGTCGTGGCCGGTTGCGTCGCTCCCGACGCGGCGTCGGCGCGCGCCGGCAGGGGCCGGCCGGACAGCCGCTCGCCGAGGTCGCGATATACGCCCTCCAGGCGCGCGGCGGCGGCCTGGGCGGCCGTGGGGTCGGTGGCGCGCTCCTGGGCCTGGCGCAGGGCGCGGGCCGCCTCGTCGAGGTGCTCGTGCAGCGCGGCGCCCTGGGCGGCGAGCCGATCGGCGGCGTCGGCCAGCGCCTGACAGCGTGCGGTGAAGCGCTCGGCGCCGCCACCGGTCCAGATCTGCGCGCCGCGCCGGCCGGTCTCGGCGAGCGCGTCGCGCAACTCGCCCAGCCGGGCGGCGGCCAGCCGCCAGCCGTCGGCCGCCGCGCCGACCTCGCCGGGCCGGGCCGCGTGGATCGCCGCGTAGGCGTCCACGGCGTCGGGGGCGCTCATCGCGGGGCCGCCGTACGCAGCAGGGTGCCCACCTCGGTCTCGGTGGCGGTGAACCGGTCGGCGGTGCGGCCGAGTTCGGTGCGGGTGGTGGCCAACTCGGCGCGGATCTGCGCCAGGAGCTCGACCATTCGGGCCGACGCGCGGCGGTGCCGGTCGGTCAACTCGGCGGCGCCCGGGAGCGCGCCCAGGGCGTCGGTGCCCAGCGCGGTGTCGGCCGCGACCCGGGCGGGCTCGGCGAAGCAGCCGCGCGCCAGGTAGTCGGTGCCGATGTTGTGCAAGCGCCGGACGAGTCCGTGCAGTTCGCCGGTATCGACCGTGTAGCCCGTCGTGCCTTCGCCGTCGGTGCGGGACATGCCACCACCCCCTGATGTGTGCTTGAGCCCTGTGCTCGTGCTGCCTGCTGCCTGCTGCCTGCTGCCTGCTGCCTGCTCGTGCGTGTGTTCCGGTGTGCCTGGGCGCCTGGTTGCCGGTGGCCCTCGGGTGGCCGGGCCGGCGGGAAAGCGACGCTCGTTCGGGAGTCGATCGAGGCGCCCTCTCGGGAAACGATCAGGTTGGCACACGGTCACCCTGTGTGCCGGCTCCCTGTGGACAACCCGGAGCCACATCACCCCGAAGAGTGAAACCCCGCAAAAATCCGCTTGGTTGTCCACAGATTGTTCGATGGTGGGCGATTCGTCCGCCGCTCGGGCGCAACCTGGACACGTCGTGAACACACCGGACGGCACTCCGGGCGAGCCGGACAAGCACCACACGAGGGAGCGACCATGCACACCATCGAGACCTTCGCCGAACTGGACGACGAGCTGGCCACCGTCGATTCCACGCCACGCGCGCTGGCCGCCGTCGCACTCGCGCTGCACACCGTGCAGGAAGTGGTGCACGCGTGGAGCGGCGAGCCGGACCGGGGCGGCTGCCTGTGTCGGGTCGCCGACGAACTCGGGGACGCCCGGGAGATCATCGGCCGGATCGTGGGCCCCGACGCCGACACCGTCGTTCCGCTGCCGGGCGGGGATCCGGCGGGTGTGCCGATCGCGGGCGCCGCCCGGGTGCTCGGGAGAGTGGCCAAGGTGCTCACCCTGCTGGCCCGGCAGGGGGTGGCGGACAACCCCTGCGGGGACTGGGCGCGGTTGGCGCCCGCCCAGCGCCGGGCCTGTGCGGCCGCGTGGGCGATCGTCTTCCGCAACCTGGTTCGGCTGCGTGCGGCCGAGGAGACCGCGACCTGGTCGGGTCGACCGCATCGGCACGCCCCCGCGATCCCGCCGCGCCGGCGACGCGGCACGGCACACGTGCTGCCGTTTCCGGCGCGGCTCGCATGATCGACTCCCGCGTGGCGCAGGCGATCGGGTCCGGCGTGGTGCGCGTCCTCAAGAGAGGATGGGCACATGGATCTTCGTATTTTCACCGAACCCCAGCAGGGCGCGACCTACGACACGCTCCTGAGCGTGGCCAGGGCCACCGAAGACCTCGGCTTCGGGGCCTTCTTCCGCTCGGACCACTATCTGCACATGAGCGGCGAGGGCCTACCCGGTCCCACCGACGCGTGGATCACCCTGGCCGGATTGGCCCGGGAGACCAAGCGCATCCGGCTGGGCACACTGATGACGGCGGCGACGTTCCGCCTGCCCGGCGTGCTCGCGATCCAGGTCGCGCAGGTCGACGCGATGTCCGGCGGTCGGGTCGAACTGGGCCTCGGCGCCGGCTGGTTCGAGCAGGAGCACACCGCATACGGGATCCCGTTCCCGCGCGAGAAGTTCGGCCGGCTGGAGGAGCAGCTGCAGATCCTGACCGGGCTTTGGGACACCCCGGTCGGCGACACCTTCGACTACGCCGGGCGCTACTACTCGCTGGCCGACTCGCCCGCGCTGCCCAAGCCCGCCCAGCACCCGCACCCGCCGATCCTGATCGGCGGCTTCGGCGCCAAGCGCACGCCGGCGCTGGCCGCGCGCTTCGCGAACGAGTTCAACATCCCGTTCGGATCGGCGCAGACGAGCGCGCAGCAGTTCGGCCGGGTGCGCGACGCGCTCGTCGAGCACGGCCGCAAGGCCGAGGACATGGTCTTCTCGAACGCGCTCGTGGCCTGCGTGGGCAAGGACGACGCCGAGGTGGCCCGGCGCGCCGCGGTGATCGGCCGCGAAACCGCCGAACTCAAGGAGAACGGCCTGGCCGGCTCGCCCGCCGAAGTGGTCGACAAGATCGGCCGGTTCGCCGAGATCGGTTCGACCCGGATCTACTTCCAGATCCTCGACCTGCACGACCTGGACCACCTGGAGCTGATCGCCTCGGAGGTGATGCCCCAACTCGGCTGAGCCCACGGGCCGACCGGCCCGGAGCCGTCCGGGCAGGGGGAAAGGGCCCTGTCGCAGCCCGTGCGCTGCGACAGAGCCCCTCTCTCACCCCACCGCCCGGGTGGCCATTGCGGGCGGTCGCTTGGTGTGTTCCCTCGTCGTCAGACGGTCGCGGGCGTGTCCCCGTCGTCCTTGCCGAAGGTGCCGCTGCCGGCAAGCAGCGCGCTGCGGGTGCCACGTGCGCGGTACCACATGACGCCGCCGACCATCAGGAGCGTGCCACCGGCGGTGCCCAGCAGCCGCGGGTCCAGCAGGGCCCCGGTGTGCGCGAGAGCACCGCCGCCACCGCCGTTACCGCTTCCGGCGGAAGTCCCGGAACCGGTGCCGGCCGTGGTGCCCGTGGTCGTACCGGTGGTGGTTCCGGCGGTGTCGCCGGCGGTGGTGCCGGTCGTGCTTCCGGCAGTGTCACCGGCAGTGTCACCGGCGGTGGTTCCGGCCGTGGTGCCGGTGGTGGTTCCGGACGTCGTTCCGGTGGTGGTGCCCGTCGTCGTACCGGTCGTGGTGCCCGTGGTGGTGCCGGCCGTCGAGCCGTTGGTGGCCCCGGCGTGCGCGAGTTCGATTTTGAAGGGGAGTTCGACCTTGGGCCCGGTCTCGGAGGTGGTGACCGTCAGGACGTAGTCGCCGTCGGTCCAGGGGGCCGCGTCCCGAGGGAAGATGGCGAGGGTGGCCGAGAACAACCCATGGGCATCCGTCGTGTCCGATCGCAACTCGACCGGGCCGAAGGACGTGTCGTTCTTCCTGGTGATCACGGCCTTGAACGGCGTGTTCGGGGGGAAGTTCGTCAGCGACAGGCTGTAGTTCACTACGACGCCGGTCGCATCCGGGATGCGAATCCCCGCGTCGAAGACCACACTCGGGGAAACCGTGGCGACGACGCTCCACGTGTTGCCCGTCATCCGCACGTCCGCGTGCGCGAGATCGTCCACCACAACGGCCGAGTTGTCGTCGAGGCATTGCACGCGGACGCGGTGGTCGCCCGGGAGTGCGTTGACGATGAGCTGGGCCGGCGGGGAGAGCACCGGCTTTCGGTCCTCGGGCAGCGTGATGGGGCTGAACGAGCCCAGCCGGACGTTGCCCCCACCGGGCAGGGTCCGCCAGAAGAGGGCCTTGGTCGCCCCGACGGGGCATGCCTTCGCCGAGGTGATGGTCACCTTCTGCGAAAGGTCGCCCGTGCCCGGACTGATCGTGAGGACGTCGCTGTCGGTCGGCGGGGTCGTGGTCGGCGGAGTGGTGGTCGGAGGCGTGGTGGTGGGCGGCGCGGCCACGCTCCACGTCTTGCCATCCGCTCCGTCGGCGGTCGTGATGTCGACCGAGGCCGGTTCGCTCAGCAAGGTGCCGATGTCGTCCACGCACTGTGCGGTCAACTTGAAGGTGCCGGTGAGGTCGGTTCCCGCCAGGAACAACCGGATCGGCAAGGGGCGGTCGGGGATCCGGTCGGCGGGCAGCGGATCACCGGTTTCACCGCCGATCAGACGGGGCGTGGCCAGAGTGCCTCCGGAGACCGTCCACCGGAAGTTGGTGGCCGGTGCCGCACACGGCACATTCGCCTTCATCGTGACCTTGGTGTCGATCTTTCCGGTGCCCGGAGCGACGATGATCGTCGGTGTCGGGGAGCCCGGGTCGGCCGCCGCCGCGAGCGTCGGCATCGCCGACATTACGAGCAGCCCGGCTCCGCACGACGCCAGCACGCGCGCGAGTCTTAGGCTCATCTGGTCAACTCCGTTGAGAAGAAAGGAAAACGGGGACGGATCGCACGTGGGCCACCGGGACGAATCCCGGCGGCCCAAGGCGTTGTCACCGACGCCGCGTCACCACCACAGGCGGGACGAGTCGAGGGTGATCGCGACCGAGGTGGTCGCCTTCGAGTCCGTGCCGGAGAGCACGAGCGTGTAGGAACCGTCGGTCACGGTCGCCGGAAGCGTCAGCAGCGCGCCGCCCCAGGTGCCGTCGGGCGCGATCTGCGGCTGCAGCGAGACCGGGACGGAGACGCCGTCGCCGGTGCGCACGGCGCCGTCCACGTGCTCACCGGGCGCGAAGCCGCGGAACAGGACCAGACCGAAGCGCAGCGCGCCGAGCTTGCTCGGCAGCGCGCGGGCCTCGGGCGAAAGCGAGCTCCACACACCGCCGTTGACCCTCAGGTCGACCGACGCGGGCTCGGTGATGGTCAGCACACCGTCGGCGCTCGTCGTGTAGCACTGGGCGACGAGCTTGTGCGCGACGCCTTCCTGCGTGGCGGAGCCGAGCGGGAACAGCGCCCGCAGGCCGACGACCGCGGTGTCCGCGACCTTGTCGGCCGGCAGCGGGGTGCCCAGGAACGAGCCACCGAAGACGCGCTCGTTGGCGTTGGGCGAACGCACGACGAACCGGAACGCGGTCGCGTCGGGACCACACGGAACGCTCGCGCGGACGGTCGCCTTGCCGGTCGCGTCGGCCGGGCCGTACAGCGGGCTCACCTTGACGGTGCCCTGCTCGGCGGTCGCGGACGAGGAGGGAGCGGCATCCGTGGCGATGGCCGGCACGGAGGCGATCGCGAGCGCGGCCGGAACCGCGACCGTGAGCGCGAGCAGACGACGGAGCTTCATGAAATGCCCTTCCGGGGTCAGTGGGTTCGAGCAAAACAGCACGCGGCGGCCTGCTGGGCATCCGCCGGGGAAACGTCAGGGGCTCGCGATGGCGGACGGATGAGCGATCCGTCACCGGAGGGTGAACACGAGGCGCGGGGACTTCGGACGTGAAGTCGGAAGTGAAGTCGAGAGACCGATCACGAACTCGGCTCCGCGTCGTACGGTCGCGGATCCGGTTCGTGAGGCATCGATCGGGGAGCGAAGCCGAAAGTGCTTTCGATCGCTCGCTGTTCCGCAGCCGCGGCCCAGGCGATGAAGTCGGCAACAGTGACGTGATCGTCGCCGTCGCCGCAGTCGTGAACGCGATACACGGTGTGGCCAGATGAGCCGTTGATCGGCGCAGTCGGATCGACACCGCCCATGCCGCGAGGCCACGCAGTGCTCCCGGGCCGTGTGCGCCATGACGCGCCGACTTGCCGGGGTCGAAACCACCGGCGGTCACGCCGGAATCGTGCGGGGACAAGCCGTCCCGGGTCCCCCGACCCGAGACGGCCCGCCACCGATCACGTGATTTTGGGCAGGTCGGGCGTGGGTCAGACGACGAAACCGAAGGTGGTCCAGATCGCCTGCTGCGCCGGGGCCTTGGCCCAGTTGATGAACGCGATGGTGTCCGTGTCGCTCTCGGTGTCGGCCGGGTCGTAGACGAAGTACACGTTGCGGTTGCCGACGAAGCCGCTCGCGTTCGGCGCCTTGCCGTCGATGCTGCGCGGGGTGAAGCCGTTGGTGTGGTTGGTCACGCCCGACGCGGGGTTGGTCTGCTCGCCGTACGCGGCCTGCGAGAACGGGATGATCGCGTCGGTCGAGGTGATCTGCGGCGCGTCGCCGCGGTTCTCCTGCGCGGTCTGGATCACGGTCGCGGCGCAGGCACCGTTGGCCGCCGAGGTCGGGTCGAAGCCACCGAGCACCTTGTCGATGAACTCCTGGCGGGTACCGGAACCGGCCTGCGGGATGTGCTTTTGGATCGCACCCGACAGGCTCGGGTTGATCTGGCTCCAGTTGGTGATCGAGCAGTCGTAGATGCCGTGCAGCTGCGCCGAGGTCAGGCCGGCGGGCGCGCCGACCTTCTTGGTCGCCCAGGTGACGGCGTCGCCGGCGACCCGGGTGAAGGTCAGCGTGGTCTCGGGGGTGCCGGCCTTCGGGCCACGCGAGGAGCGGACGAAGCTCAGGCAGTTGGCACTGGTGCCGGCGCGCTCGGCCAGCAGCGCGTTGATGCCGGCGCCCGAGCCGTTCGGCCACGGGTTCTTGCCGGCACCGTACTGGGTGTCACAGGCGGCCTTGCCGGTCGCCTGGCCACCGGCGGGGACGCCGGCGTTGACGGTTATCCAGTTGTTGCCACCCGGGTCGACGTTGGCGGCATAGTCCGAGGTGAGCGCCGCGGTGACGTTCTGCAGCGTGTCCGAACCGGCGTTGACGTACGTGGCCGCGTTCGCCGAGGCGTTGGCGCCGACGACGAGCGCCATGGCGGCGGTCGCGGTGCCCAGTACGGTGGCGGTCTTGCGCATGCTGAAGACGCTGGACATTCGAAGTCTCAACTCTCTCTTGGCATTTGCTGGCCATCGACCGCAGTGGCCGACGCCGACAACGCTGCCGGCGGCTTGATCGTCGTGGGATGTCCGGCAGGGAAACGGGATCGGGCTGCGCGAGGCGTCGACGCGAACGGACCGCGCCTGTAACGGAAACCGGACACACCGGAACCTCTGCGGCACGGATACGACGCCTGCCGTACACCCTCGGCACCGGTTGTTTCCGTAGCGGACAGTTGCCGAGGCGCTGCGCTCTGGTTGTCTCCAGGCGAGGGGCATCCGGCTTGATCGCCGGGCGACATGACGAACGGTCAGGTCGGTTCGCCACCCGCTTCCAGGAGCCGAAAGCCATGGCACACCCGCCCGTGTTCGCACCCGAGTCGCCGGAACTCATCGATTCGCCCCGGCGGATCGCGGTACGTCGGACCAGGGCCGATCACGCGTTCCGCTGGACCACGCGCGGCGTGGCGATCCTGGTCCTGGGGTTGCTCGCCGCGATCGGTGGCTACCTGCTCTACCAGGGCAGCAGCGCGCTCGACCGGGCCGGCTGGGGATTCCTCACCGAGGACGTGTGGGAACCCAAGAGCGGCACCTTCGGCGTGCGCGGCCTGCTCACCGGCACGGTCCTCGTGGCCATCGTCGCGCTCGTCGTCGCGGTGCCGATCGCACTCACCGCCGCCCTGTACATCACCGAGTTCGCCCCCCGGCGTCTACGCGGGGTGCTCACCTCGATCGTCGACCTGATGGCCGCGGTGCCGAGCATCATCTACGGCATCTTCGGCTTCTTCGTGCTGCAACCCCAACTGATCCCGGTCAGCCGGTGGTTGGCCACCAACCTGGACTTCCTGCCGATCTTCGAGATCCGCACGATCGACGTGAAGGCCCGCTTCGTGGACAGCCAGTTCAGCTCCTCGCTGTTCATCTCCGGCGTCGTGGTGTCCACCATGGTCATCCCGATCTGCTGCTCGGTCAGCCGCGAGGTCTTCGGCCAGGCGCCGCCCGGTGAGAAGGAGGGCGCGCTCGCGCTCGGCGCCACCCGCTGGGGGGTGATCCGCGCGGTGGTCCTGCCGTTCGGACGCGGCGGCATGATCGGCGGCGTCATGCTCGGCCTGGGCCGAGCCCTGGGCGAGACCATCGCCGTCGCGATGATCATCTCGTTCAACACCGACTTCTCCTTCCGCATCCTCGACGGCCAGGGTTCGACGATCTCCTCGTTGATCGTCCTGAAATACGGCGAGGCCGACACCGAGTCGATCTCCGCGCTGATGGCCGCCGGCCTCGCGCTCTTCGTCCTCACCCTCGCCGTCAACACGGTCGCCGGCGTCCTTGTCGCCCGCTCGCGCAGCGGCAAGTCCACCGAGATCTGAACAACGACGCACAGCGGCCCCGGCCCCACCAGACCCACCACCGAGGGGATCCACGACGATGACCGTCACCGAGCCGATCGTTCGGCCCGGACCCGACGCGCCGCCGCCCGCGCCCGCGCCGCGACCACCGGAGGAAACCCGCGTGGCACTGCGCCGCGTGGCCCCCGACGACATCGGCGTCGCACTCGGCGCCGCGGTCGCCGGCGCGAGCCTCGCGTGGGTGCTGTACGGGCGGATCCTGCCGGTCGCCGGCTGGCAGGGCTACCTGATCACCGCCTACGCGAGCTTCCTGCTGCTGTACGCGATCGCCACCCGCATGCGCCTGGACAAAGTGGCCGCCAGTGACCGGGTGGCCGGCGCGGTGATCTCCACCGGCGCGGCCCTGATGGTCGGCACGGTGGTCACCGTCATCGGCTACGTCTTCGTCAAGGGCTTCGGCCGGATCCTGCACGCCGACTTCTTCACCGCCACCCAGCGGCACTTCAGTGCGCTCAGCGCCGACGGGGTCGCGGTCGGCGCCGCGCACGCCATCGTCGGCACGTTCGAACAAATGGGCATCGCGATCGTGCTGAGCGTTCCGCTCGGGGTGATCGCCGCCATCTACATGAACGAGGTCGGCGGCCGGTTCGCCGTGGTGGTGCGGGTGGTCGTGGAGGCGATGACCGCGATTCCCTCGGTGGTCGCGGGCCTGTTCGTCTACGCCTTCTTCGTCATCTCGCTCGGCCAGGGCTTCTGCGGCCTCGCCGCCGGCCTGGCACTGTCGGTGGAAATGATGCCGGTGGTCACGCGCGCCACCGAGGTGGTGTTGCGCCTGGTGCCCAACGGGCTGCGCGAGGCGTCGTTGGCACTGGGCGCGGGGGAGTTCCGCACACTGTGGAACGTCGTACTGCCCACCGCCCGCAGCGGCCTGGTCACCGCCGTCATCCTCGGCTGCGCCCGCGTGGTCGGCGAGACCGCGCCCGTACTGCTGGTCGCGGGCGGCGGCGCGGGGATGAACTGGAACCCCTTCAGCGGTGTGCAGACCTCGCTGCCGTACTTCATCTGGGTGAACTACAAGTCGCCCAGCGACGAGCTCAACTCCCTCGCCTGGGGAGCCGGCGTGACCTTGCTCCTCATCGTCCTCGTGTTGTTCTCGCTCGCGCGCCTGATCGGCGGTCGCGCCCCCGGCGAGTCCGGTCGTCGCAAGCGGCGGCGCTCCACCGCCGTCGCCAAGTCCCTCACCCCGGAGCCCACTTCATGACCAGGATCACGCGCCTGCCCGGGCGCCTGCTACGGCTGGCGATCGTGTCCGCGCTTGCCGTCCCCCTGCTCGCCCTGCCGACCGGCACCGCCTCGGCCGCCGCCACCGGTATCCACGGCAGCGGCTCCACCTGGAGCTCGCCCGCGACCATGCAGTGGGCGGCCGACGTCGCCGCCCGCGGCCTCGCGGTCGACTACACGCCCAACGGGTCCACCGCCGGCCGCACCGACTTCATGAACCACCTGGTGGACTTCGCGGTCTCCGAGATCCCGTTCCAGGGGAACTACGTCGACCGCACCGGCGCGGCCACCAACGAACTCGCGGCCCTGGCCAACTCGAACACCAAGTTCAAGTACCTGCCGATCGTCGCCGGCGGCACCTCGTTCATGTACAACCTGAAGATCCGCGGTCAGCAGGTCCGCAATCTCCAGCTGTCCCCGCGCACCATCGCCGGAATCTTCACCAATCGCATCAGGGTGTGGAACGACCAGGCGATCAAGGCCGACAACCCGGCGCTGTCACTGCCGGCGACCCCGATCACCCCGGTCGTGCGATCCGACGGCTCCGGCACCAGCGCCCAGTTCACCGCGTTCTTGACCAACCAGGTCAACGACGTCTGGCGACCGTTCTTCCCCGGCGGAATGACCTCGGAGTTCCCGGTCAAGGGCGCGACCAAGGCACAGGCCGGTTCCGAAGGCGTGGCCAACTACGTGGCGGCGGGGTACGGCGAAGGCGCGATCACCTACGTCGAGACCGCCTACGCCATCCAGCGTCAATTCCCGGTGGCCTCGATCAAGAACGCCGCCGGCGTCTACACCCAACCCACCTCGGACGCGGTGTCGATCGCACTCACCAAGGCCCGGTTGAACCCGGACAGTACGCAGATCCTGGACGACGTCTACACCAACCCGGATCGGCGCGCCTACCCGATCTCCAGCTACAGCTACATGATCGTGCCGGCCGCCAAGCAGTTCTCCTTCGACGAGTCCAAGGGCGAAACACTCGGCAGGTTCATCAAGTACTTCCTGTGCGCCGGGCAGGGGCAGGCACCACGACTGGGCTACTCACCGCTGCCGCCCAAACTGGTGAGCTTCGGCTACGACGCCATCAAATCGATCCCCGGCGCGCCGGACCCGGGCGCGCTGCCGGCGAACCTGAACAAGCCGACCAAGGCGGAATACGACGCCTGCCCGAACCCGACCTTCGACCCGGCCTGGGTGCCGCCGGACCAGAAGAACCAGCAGCAACAGCAACAGCAGAACCCCGCCGGCGGGGGGAACAACCAGAACAACGGGAACGGCAACGCAAACGGGGACGCGAACGGGGACGCGAACACCCCCAAGCCCGGTGACACGCCCGGTGCGGCCACCCCCGGTGGTCAAGGCCAGGACGGTACGGGCGGCGCCACCACCGACCAGGGCACCGGCGAAGTCTTGGCCGGCGGCGACAAGTCCGGCTCCGCCGGGCCGGTCAGCGCAGGGTCGGTGGAGGCCGGCGACTCGCCACCGCTGCCACCGGTGTGGTTCTACGCACTCACCCTGGTCTGCCTGGCCGCGGCGGTGTTCGGTGCGCCGTTCCTGTACAGCCGCCTCGGCCGAGGGCGTGGTGGGCCCGATGTCGGTTGAGTCGGGTGGCCGGGAGATGTCCGGTCCGTGCGCCGCAGACGAACTTTCGAACATCGTGCCGGTTTCGGCTCCCCCGGCACCGCCGCGCCGCGCGAGGATCGGCGCGGGTCGTCCGCGCCGGGAGACGAACCCGAATGCGAGTGAGAGAAGTGGAGTTGCCGTGAGCGGCATCGAACGATCCACCACTTCGCAAGGCCGGGCGCTGACCGTCGCCGGCGTCCTCGCGTTGTGCGTCGCGCTGCTCTCGGGATGGCTGAGCGTGGTCGCCGCCGGTTCGGCCGCCGCGGCCGAACCGGGCCGCCCGACCGTGACCGTGTCGCAGAGCACGAACCTGGTGAACCAGCGAATCCTGGTCAAGTGGACCGGATTCACCCTGGCCGCCGACACCAACGCCGTGGTCGTGATGCAGTGCAAGGGCACCGCGCCCAAGCCCCGGGACTGCTGGGCTCCGCGCTGGACGCGCAACGGTGAGGAGATCGGTCAGCCCGACGGGTCCTCGCCGGGAGCGGCCACCAAACAGACCGGACTGCCCACCGCCGCAGACGGGTCCGGGCAGGTGTGGCTCCAGGTGCGGCCGGCCCTGCGGTTGACCGAACTGGGCTGCACCGACCGGCAACTGTGCTCGGTCGTGGCGTTCGTGATGCCCGCCGACGGAAGCACCGTCTCCGCGTTCCGGCCGAAGGCGAACATTCTTCTGGGCGAAGGCTTCGGGCCTTTGGACACCGACATGGATCTGGCGTTCGCCGCCGGACAGGCCGCGGTGACGCCACTGTCGTTCGTACCCGCGCCCGACGTCTGCCCCGGCATGGAGCACCCGGACCTGTCGGTCAACGGTGCCGGCGAGTTCACCCAGGCGGGCGCCTCCTGGGTGTTCGGGCTGTGCACCGCCCGAACGAACACCGTGAACATGACGGTGAGCGCCGGCTCCGGACCCAGCGGTCGTGAGGTCTTCCTCAGCGACGGAGTCGACATCGGGGTCACCCAGCAGCCCATCGGCGGCGCGCTGGATCAGGCCAGACCGGTGGCGCTGGCGGGCATCCGGGACAAGGCCAAGACCGTGTACGCGCCCTTGACCAACGGCGCGTTGGCCTTCTCGTTCAACATCGACGACACCCGAACGCGGCTACCGATCACGTCGATGAACCTCACCCCTCGACTGATCGCGAAGCTGATCACCGGCGCCTACCAGGCCGCGCCGCACGGGCCGAACGCGATCGTGTATCTGGCCAACGACCCCGAATTCAAGGCCATCAACGAGGCCCGCAACTGGCCCCTGGACCTGCGCACGCCGATCCTGCGCGGCGTCCAGGACGACACGATCTGGGCCCTGACGTCGTGGCTCGCGTCCGATCCGGAGACCGTTACCTGGCTCTCCGGCACACCCGACGCCAACGGCGTCGTGTGCCCGCCGGACTGGCGGATCGGCAAGGCGAACTACCCGCTGGCGGTGTACACCAACCGGCTGGAGATGCTCACCAACACGAACGTGCCGCAGACCGTGTACGAGGACATCGTCAACCGGCTCGGCAACTCGATCCCGACCAACCGCACCATGACCGAGACCGGCCCCAAGGACATCGGCCAGGACAAGTACGGCTACCACAACGTCATGGCGATCACCTCGGTCGAGGCGGCCGCCCGCATGGGCACTCCGGTGGCCAAACTCCGCAACGCGGCGGGCAACTTCGTCGACCCGACCGACCCCGCGACCGTCCGCTCCGGCCTCGCCGCCGCCAAACCCGGGCCGGACGGGGTCACGCTCACCAACGACTACCGCAGCACCGTGGCCAACGCCTATCCGCTCACCATCACCAACGTGGCGATGGTCTCCACCGACAAGCTCACCGCCGCCAAGGCAGGCAAGATCGACGCCTTCCTCGCCTACGCGGCAACCGCCGGTCAGGTGCAGACCGGCACCTTCCAGCCCGGTGCACTCCCGCCCGGCTACGTCCCACTTGGCGACGCGCAGAAGCGGCAGATCACCGACGCCCGCAAGAAGATCGCCGACGCGCCCAAGTGGACCGGCGAGACACCACCGCCCACCACCGCACCGGTCGACCAGGGCAACAACGCCGCCGGTTCGGCGGGGACCGGCACCGGGAACAACAGCGGCCCGAATACCCCGAGCCCGGCCGACCCCACCGGCGCCCCGACCGCGGCGCCCTCGGCCTCGCCCTCCACCGCCCCCGTCGGCGCAGCCGCCCCGCCCGCCGACAAGGGCCCGTTCCCCCCGGTCGCCAACCTGATCAAGGACGCACTCGACGGCGACCCGTCCGCGGTCGTACTGCTGGTGCTGATGTGCGTCAGCGGCGCCGCGCTGATCGCGTGCCCGGTACTGCTCTCGCTCGGACACAAGCGCCGCACCGGCGGATGGCCACCACCGGTGGCCGCCGTCCTGCGCCTGATCAATCGCCAGGGGGCCGCCGCATGACCGCCGACACCGTCGCCAAGGTGCCCGCGACCGTGCCGGCGCCCGCACCCGCGACCGAACAGGCGCCCGCGAGCGCGCCCGCAGGCGCCGGCGGGCAACCGCCGGCGACCGCGGGCAAGCCCCGCACGGGGCGCGCGGACCCGTACACGATCGCCGGCGCCTCGGTCGCCCTGCTCGCCCTGCTCATCGCGGGCTTCGTCGGCTACCTGTACGTCGTCTCCGACATCCAACAGGCCCGCGACCAGAGCATCCTGGCCGACCGGCTCTCCGACGAGCTCTACCGCGACATCGGCCCGCTCGGCGGCAACATCGACAAGGGCAACCCGGTCGCGATGCTGCGCATCCCCGCGATCGGCGTGCGCCAGGTCGTGGTCGAGGGCACCACCGCGGACTCGCTCGCCAAGGGACCCGGACACCTGCGCACCAGCGGCCTGCCCGGCCAGGGCGGGCACAGCGTGATCATGGGCCGCTCGCATACCTTCGGCGGCCCGTTCCGGGACCTCGCCGAGCTGCGCGTCGGCCAACGCATCGAAGCCACCACCCAACAGGGCGAGTTCACCTACAAGGTGATCGAGCGCCGGCACGTCGCCAACGGCAAGGACGACGTGCTCGCGCCCGGCCGGGAGAACCGGCTCGTACTGATCACCGCCGACTCGTGGATCCGCCCCGGCGGACGCACCGTCGTCGTCGCCGAACTGCAGGGCGCCCCCAAGGCCCAGGAGGGTCGCCGTCCGCAAGGTCTACGCGCGGACGAGAAGGGCACCGGCGGCTACGCGGACGCCGGCGTGCGGCTGCTGCTGTGGGCACAGGCGTTCACGCTCGTGCTCGTCGTCCTGGTCTGGGCGCTGCGCCGCCATCCCGATCGCCGAGTCACGCTCCTGCTCGGCACCCCGGTCGTGCTCGCCGTCGTGTGGGCACTGTACGAATCCGCCGCTCGCGTACTCCCGGCGACGCTCTGACGCCGGTTCTCCTCCCGTCCCACTCCACACCCCGGAGGCTCCGCACGTGACCAGCCCGGACAGCGGTGCGACGACTCTCGCCCCCGCAGCCCAGACCCAGCCCTTACCGGCTCAATCCGTCGGCGGGCGTGGCTCGACGCTCACCGCGGAGGCCGTCAGCGCCTGGTTCGGCACCCACAAAGTGCTCGAACGCGTCGACCTCGTGATGGCGGCCAACTCCGTCACGGCCCTGATCGGACCGTCCGGCTGCGGCAAGTCCACCTTCCTGCGCATCCTCAACCGGATGCACGAACTCGTGCCCAGCGCGCAACTCGCCGGCCGGGTCCTGCTCGACGGCGAGGACATCTACGACTCCACCCGCCGCCCGATCGAGACCCGGCGACGGGTGGGGATGGTCTTCCAAAAGCCCAACCCGTTCCCGGCGATGTCCATCTACGACAACGTGGTCGCCGGCCTGAAGCTGACCGGCGTGCGCAACGCCGACAAGGACGCCGTCGTGGAGTCCTCGCTGGTGCGGGCCGGCTTGTGGATGGAGGTGAGAAACAGGCTCAGGCAACCCGGTGGCGCGCTCTCCGGAGGCCAGCAGCAACGTCTCTGCATCGCCCGCTCACTGGCGGTCGACCCGGACGTGCTGCTCATGGACGAGCCGTGCTCGGCGCTCGACCCCACCTCCACGCGGCGGATCGAGGACACCATCGGCGAACTGCGCGACGACATCACCATCGTCATCGTCACCCACAACATGCAGCAGGCCCAACGCGTATCCGACCACTGTGCGTTCTTCCTCGCGGCGGAGAACACCCCCGGCCACATCGTCGAGGCCGGACCCACCACCGCGATCTTCGGCGCACCCCGCGACCCTCGGACGGCCGACTATGTCGCCGGTCGCTTCGGATGAGTCGCGGGCCCCGGACGGCACGCCGGAACGGCACGCGCGCTACGACGTCCACCTGGACGCCGAACAGCACGTGCGGTGGCGGCTCATCGCCCCGAACGGCCGCGTGCTCGCGCGGTCCGCTCGGGGCCATGTCACGGCGGGGGCCTGCCGTATCGAGCTGGACCGGCTGCGTCGCCGGGTGGTCGACCTCGTGCCCGTCATCGGACGGGCCACGGGCGCGCCGGGCTGGTTCTGGAGCGTGGCTCTCGAACCCAGCGCGCCCGTCGCGTTGTCGGCCCGCACCTACGAGCGCCTGGAGAGCTGCCAGGTGTCCTACGAGAGATTCGTCCGCCTGCTGACCGTCACCGAGCCCGACGACTGGTGACCCGGGCCGCGCGCCCGCCGCGATCGCGACGATCGTGGCGGCGCGCCCCCGCAGTGGACTCTCCCGTCACGGGAGGGGGCACCGTGGTCGGTCGGAGGTGATGAGGATGTTCCTCGGCATCGGAGACTTCGCACGCGCCACCGGCCTGACCGTCAAGGCGCTGCGCTGGTACGACGAACAGGGCGTGCTGGTGCCCGCGGACGTGGATCCGCACACGCGCTACCGCCGCTACACGGTCGGCCAACTCGAACAGGCGGGCCTGGTCCGCGCGCTGCGCACCGCCGGCGTACCGCTCGCGGCCATCCGCACCGCGATGCGTGAAGGCGGCTCCCCGCACGAGGCGCTGCGCGCGCGGCGGGAGGCGGTCGTGACCGAACGGGCGCGCGAGGACCGAGCCCTCGCGACGGCGGAGCGGGTGCTCGCGGGCGCAGGTCTCGACTACGACGTGCACCTGCGCACGAGCCCGTCTCGGGCCTGGGTCGGCGTGATCGAGTACGTCGTGTTGCCTGCGGACGCGGACCCGGTGATCGCGGACCCGGACGGTACCCCCGTGGACGCGGACGTCGCGATCGAGGCCGCCCTCCTCGACGTGTACGCGAGCCTGCACGCGGATGGCTTCGCGCCCACCGGAGCGTTCTGGCTGGACCTGGGGCGCCCCGCAGACGACGCCGGCGCCGAGGTCGGGCTGTGCGTGCCGCTCGCCGCGCCGGTACCCGAGGGCTGGTCCGTTCCCGGCCGACGGACGATCGCCGGCACGCGCCCGGCCGGCCGCGAACTGACCACCGAACACGTGGTCACCGACGACGACCCCGACGACGGCACGGCCGTGCATCCGGCGTTCGCTGCGCTCGTGCGGGCCGCCGCTGAGCGGGACTTGTCGATCGACCTGGGCACCCTGCGGCAGCACTGCCCGCGAGAGGTCGAGGGTAGCCCCGGGAGCGGAAAGGGGGTCCCGGGGAGCGGGACGGGGACCCGCACGGTGGTGGAACTGTCCGTCGACGTCGACGAGTGAGGGCGCCAACGAAGGGTGCACCGGCCGGCGTGCCGGAGGGCTTGCGGGTGGGCGCACCGGCGAGCGCGCCGTCGGAGGGCGTGCCGGCGGGTGCGCCATGGGAGTATCGGGGGCTTGCCGGAGGAGGGATCGGCGGGCGTACCGGAGGACGCGTCGGAGGGCGTGTCTGCGGGCGTGTCGGCGGGCGTGTCGGCGGGCGCACGTCGGTGAAAAGCGATCGTCGGCGACCGTGTGCCTGGCACATAATCGGCCTGGTGTTCCTGACCATCGCAACCACTCATCAGCCCGCCACCGACCTCGGCTTCCTGCTGCACAAGCACCCCGGGAAGGCGCAACGGTTCTCCACGACCTACGGCGAGGCACACGTCTTCTACCCCGAGGCGGACGACGCGCGCTGCACCGCGGCACTCCTGCTCGACGTCGACCCGATCGCGCTCACGCGCGGGGTCAAGCGGGGCAAGGGTGCCAAGGGCTCGCCCGACCTGGCGCTCGCGCAGTACGTCAACGACCGGCCCTACGCCGCGTCGTCGCTGCTCGCGGTCGCGCTCGGCACGGTCTTTCGCACCGCGATGCAGGGCCGCTGCGACGCGCGCCCCGAACTTCCCGCGCTGCCGATGCCGTTGGAGATCGAGGTGCCCGCGCTGCCCGCGCGCGGTGGCGAGGAGATGGTCCGGCGGCTGTTCGAGCCACTGGGATGGCAGGTGACGATCGAGCCGATTCCGCTGGACCCGCGCTTCCCGGCGTGGGGTGAATCGCGCTACGTACGGCTCGCGTTGACCGGCACGATGCCGCTCGCGGACGCGCTGCGGCAGCTGTACGTACTGCTCCCGGTCCTGGACAACGCGAAGCACTACTGGGTCGCGCCCGACGAGGTGGACAAGCTGCTCCGCGCCGGCGAGGGCTGGCTGTCCGCGCACCCGGATCGCGACCTGATCGCGAGCCGCTACCTCTCGCGTCGCCCCACCCTCACCCGCAGCGCGATGGAGCGCCTCGCCGAGATCGACGAGACCGCCCCGGAGCACCTCGACAACGCGATACCGGACGACGGCGGCGAGGACGCGGAGACGGACGAGGACGCGAGTGCGGTCGCGGGCGCACGTGCGGGCGCAGGCGCAGGCGTGACGCCGGTGGGCGCGGACGCAGGTGCGGAGGTGACGTCTGCGGGTGTGGCTGCGCCTGCGGGTGCGGCGCCGAGGCGTGCGGTGGGAGCGGTGGCGACCGAAGGTATGTCGTCCGCGCCCGCGCCTGCGACTGGCGGGACTGCGGGTGCGCCGGCGACCGGGGGACCTGCGGCTGCGACCGGGGGACCTGCGCCCGCGGCTGCGAGCGCGGTCGACGGCGCTGAGCCTGTGACCGCGGTCCTTGCGACCGCGCCGGCGACCGGCGACGGGGCGATCGCGGGTGCGGACGCAGGTGCGGGTGTGGACGCGCGGCCGCCGACGCTCGCCAGGCAGCGGCGGGACGCGATCCTGGCGGCCCTGCGGGCGGCCGGGGCCGAGCGCGTGCTCGACCTGGGCTGTGGCGACGGCAAGTTGATCGGGGCGCTGCTTCGGGAGCCGCGTTTTCGCGAGATCGTCGGCGTCGACGTGTCCACCCGCGCGCTCACCATCGCCGAGCGCAAGCTCAAGCTCGCGCGGATGTCGGAGCGGCAGCGCGATCGGGTGCGGCTGATCCAGGGGGCACTGACCTACACCGACCAGCGGCTCGTCGGCTACGACGCGGCCGTGCTGTGCGAAGTGATCGAGCACGTGGACGAACCACGCCTGCCCGCCCTCGAATACGCCGTCCTCGGCTCGGCCCGGCCGGCGACCGTCGTGGTCACCACCCCCAACGTCGAGTACAACGTCCGCTACGCCCCCGAGGAAGTGGGCGGCGAAGGCCTCGCGGCCGGCGCCATGCGGCACGGTGACCACCGCTTCGAGTGGGACCGCGCCACGTTCCGCGCGTGGGCCGGACAGGCGGCGGCCAAGTACGGCTACGCGACCCGATTCGAACCGGTCGGCGAGGTCGACCCCGAGGTCGGCCCCTCGACCCAGATGGTCGTGTTCACCCGTACCGAAACCGACGACGCCGGCATCCCGCCCGCCCGCGACACATTCGCATCCGCAACCCTCCCCACCGCCGACGACGAAGGCACCGGAGCAACGGCATGACCCACGACGCGAGCACCCGCCGTGCATTGACCATGCCCGACCTGTGCCTGGTGGTCCTGATCGGCACCACCGGGGCGGGCAAGTCGACCTTCGCCCGCACCCACTTCAAGCCCACCCAGGTGCTGTCCTCCGACTACTTCCGCGGACTGGTCGCCGACGACGAGAACGACCAGTCCGCCTCCGGCGACGCGTTCGAACTGCTCCACCATGTCGCCCGGATGCGCCTGGCATCCGGCCGGCTGACCGTGGTGGACGCGACCAACGTGCAGCGCGAGGCCCGCGCGCAACTGGTCAAGGTCGCCCGCGACCACGACGTGTTTCCGGTCGCGATCGTGCTGGACATCCCCGAGGCCGATTGCCAGGCGCGCAACTCCGCGCGCCCGGACCGGATGCACCTGCCCCCGCAGGTGATCCAGCGTCAGCACCGGGATCTGCGCCGATCGTTGCGCGGTCTGCAACGCGAGGGCTTTCGCAAGGTGCACGTACTCTCCGGCGTGGACGAGGTGGCACGCGCCGAGATCGTGCACGAGCGCCGATACAACGACCTGCGGCACCTGACCGGCCCGTTCGACGTGATCGGCGACATCCACGGCTGCCGCGCCGAGTTGGAATCGCTGCTGGTCGAACTCGGCTACGGAATCACCCGCGACGAGGCGGGGCGGCCGGTCGACGCCGCACACCCCGAGGGCCGGACCGCCGTGTTCGTCGGCGACCTGGTCGACCGCGGACCGGACACCCCGGGCGTGCTGCGCCTGGTGATGGGCATGGTCGGCGCGGGGCACGCGCTGTGCGTACCGGGCAACCACGAGAACAAGCTGGTGCGCGCGCTCAAGGGCCGACAGGTCAAGGCCACCCACGGACTCGCCGAGTCGCTCGAACAACTGGCAGCGGAAAGCGAGGAGTTTCGCAGGGAGGTGGTCGACTTCTGCGAGTCCCTGGTCAGCCACTACCTGCTCGACGAGGGCAGGCTCGTGGTGTGCCACGCGGGGCTGCCGGAGAAGTACCACGGTCGGATGTCCGGGCGAGTGCGCAGTTTCGCGCTGTACGGCGACACCACCGGCGAGACGGACGAGTACGGCCTGCCGGTGCGCTACCCGTGGGCCGACGAGTACCGGGGCAAGGCGACCGTGGTCTACGGCCACACGCCCACGCCGCGCGCCGTGTGGGTGAACAACACGATCTGCCTGGACACCGGCGCGGTGTTCGGCGGCGACCTGACCGCGCTGCGCTGGCCCGAGCGCGAACTGGTCGCGGTGCGGGCCGAACAGGTCTGGTACGAGCCGATGCGACCGATGGCCTCGCAGGCCCCGGGTGGTCGCGACGGGCGCACTCTCGACCTGGGCGACGTGCTCGACCTGAGCCCCGGCGGGGTCGGTCGCCGGCATGTCGAGACGGCCGGCGCGGGCATGGTGACGGTACGCCAGGAGAACGCGGCGGCGGCGCTGGAGGTGATGAGCCGGTTCGCCATCGACCCGCGCTGGTTGGTCTACCTGCCGCCGACGATGGCGCCGTGCGCGACCAGCACGCTGCCGGGGCTGCTCGAACATCCGGCGCAGGCGTTCGCGCAGTTCCGGGCGGACGGGGTCGCCAAGGTGATCTGCGAGGAGAAGCACATGGGCTCGCGGGCGGTCGCCCTGGTGTGCCGGGACGAGGCCGCCGCGCGCGAGGCGTTCGGGGTGGACGAGGGGATGGGCGCAGGCGCGGTGTGGACTCGCACCGGGCGCGGCTTCTTCCCCGACCGGGCCACCACCGACGGCTTCCTGGACCGGCTGCGCGGAGCGATCGACGCCGCGGGACTGTGGGCTGAGCTGGACACCGACTGGTTGCTGTTCGACGCCGAGCTGATGCCGTGGTCGGCCAAAGCGCAGGAACTGCTGCGGCAGCAGTACGCCTCGGTGGGTGCGGCTGCGACCTCCGCGCTGCCGGTCGCCGGCGCCGCGCTGGCGCGCGCACTCGAACGCGGGATCGACGTCGGCGAGTTGGCCGACCGCATCAGGGGCCGCGAGGCCAACGCACACGCCTTCGTCGACGCGTACGGCCGGTACTGCTGGGAGACCGACGGCCTGGAGGGACTGCGCTTCGCACCGTTCCAGGTGCTCGCCGGGCGCGGCGGGTCCTACCTGGGCCGGGACCACGCATGGCATCTCGCGCTCGCCGACCGACTGGTGGCGGCCGACCCGTCGGGGCTGCTCGCACCGACCGGCCGGCTGATCGTGGACGTCACCGACGACGAGCAGGTCACGGCCGGCGTCGAGTGGTGGACCGAGCTGACCGCCGCCGGCGGCGAGGGCATGGTGGTCAAGCCGCTCGCGGGCGAAGCCGCACGGGCGACGAACCGTCGGGTGCAACCGGGGGTCAAGTGCCGGGGCCCGGAATACCTGCGGATCATCTACGGCGCCGACTACACCGAACCGGTGAACCTGGAGCGGCTGCGCAATCGTGGTCTGGGCCACAAGCGCTCGATGGCGCTGCGTGAGCATGCGCTGGGCGCCGAGGCGCTGGACAGGCTGGCGGCCGGCGAGGCGCTGTGGCGCGTGCACGAGGCGGTTTTCGCCGTCCTGGCACTGGAATCGGAGCCGGTGGACCCCAGGCTCTGAGACCGCGTCACCTGTTCGCAGCAAGGGCGGTATCCGTGCCGGCGCGGATACCGCCCTTGCGCGGGTGATTGCCGGAAACTTTCGGGTATGTCGTTGCAGTGCCGTGTGCCGATCGAAGCGGGTCGAAGGTCCTGTGCCGATCGGTCCGAGCGTCGTCGCAGGTCGTGACCTGTGTCGGAGGTTCGCGCCCGGTCCCGGGTGCAGGATCCCCATGTGGTGGAAAACGGAGCCGATCCGCGGTGCCGGGCCCCCTCGACACACGGAGGAACAGCGATGAGGCACGCGGTGGATCCCCAGGCCCCGCCGGCGGCGTCACTCGCGGCGGAACCCGCGACGGACGACGTCTCGCGGGGCACCCTCGGCCTCCCGCAGGCGACCGCGCTCGTGGTCGGCGGCGTCGTGGGCACCGGGATCTTCCTCTTGCCGGCCACCCTCGCCAAGTACGGCACGATCAGCATCCTCGCCTTCGGCCTGGTCACCGTCGGCGCCCTGGCGATCGCGGCGATCTTCGGCAGGTTGGGCGCACGCACCCCGGCGGCCGGTGGCCCGTACGCCTACGCCCGCCAGGCCTTCGGCGAATTCCCCGGCTTCCTGAACGCGTGGTCGTTCTGGATCACCGCCTGGGCCGGCAACGCCGGCATCGCGGTGGCCTGGGTCGGCTACGTGAACTACTTCCTGCACTGGGACTCCGAGCCGGGGAAGATCGCGATCGCCCTGGTCGGCCTGTGGATCCCGGCCCTGATCAACCTGTCCGGGGTCAAGAACATGGGCCTGTTCCAGGTCGTGACCACCGTGCTCAAGTTCGTTCCGCTGATGTTCGTGGCCATCGTCGGCCTGTTCTTCGTCAAGAGCGGCAACTTCGGCGAGTTCAACGCGAGCGGCAAGAGCTTCCTCGGCGCCCTACAGGTGTCCGCGGCACTGGTGGTGTTCGCCTACTCGGGTATCGAGGCCGCATCGGTGGCCGCCGAGAAGGTCAAGGACCCCGAACGCAACATCGGCAGGGCCTCGATCTACGGCACGCTCGCCTGCGCCGCGGTGTACATGCTCAGCACGATCGCGGTGATGGGCAACGTCCCGCACGCCGAACTCGTCGACTCCTCCGCCCCGTTCTCCGACGCGCTGAACAACATGTTCGGCGGCAGCCTCTGGGGCGGCATCATGGCCGCGATGGCAATCGTCTCGGGCATCGGCGCGCTCAACGGCTGGACCATGTTGTGCGCGGAGATGCCCTACGCGGCGGCCAAGGACGGCATGTTCCCGCGACCGTTCGCCGCGGTCAATCGGGCGGGCGTGCCCGCCTTCGGCATTCTGGTCGCCACGGCCTTGACCTCGGTCGTGGTCGCGGTGAACTACCTGTTTTCCGAGGACGCCTTCGAGACGATCCTGCTGTTGGCCACCGTCACCACCGTGATCCCCTACCTGTTCTCCGCGTCGGCGCAGTTGTTCTGGCTGGTCACCCGCGAGCGCCCGGTCAGCCGCGCGGCCCTCGGCAAGGACCTCACCATCGCCGGCGTGGGCTTCCTGTTCACCCTGTGGATGGTCTACGGCGCGGGCTCGGACGCGGTGCTCAAGAGCCTGATCATGCTGCTGCTCGGCATCCCGGTCTACATCTGGGTCAAGGCCTCGCGCGGCGAATACGGCCCCGGCGGGAAGGAGGCCGGCCACGTCGCGGCCGAGGAGGACGTCGTCGTGGACATGCGTGAGTAGCCCGGCGTGCGCTCGCGGCGCGCCTCGTACCCCGCGGCACCGGAAACACCATCCGCAGACGGAAGCAGAAGAACGGAAACGGCAGCGGAAGCGGAACCGGAACCGGACGGGAGCCGAGAAGCACCACCGCACCGGATCCGACGATGCCACCACCGAAACCAGACCCGGTCCCGATGGCCGGAAAAGCACATCGCAGTTCGCAACGGTCAGGAGGACCATTCCATGGGGTTCCACGTCGAGTCGGAGACCGGTCGCCTCAAGCAGGTGATCCTGCACCGCCCGGATCTGGAGATGAAGCGGCTGACCCCGACGAACAAGGACGAGCTCCTGTTCGACGACGTGTTGTGGGTCAAGCGGGCCCGCGAGGAGCACGACGGCTTCGCGGACGCGCTGCGTGATCGCGGCATTCGCGTGCACCTGTTCACCGATCTGCTGCGCGAGACGCTCGCCGGCGAGCCGGCCGCCAAGAAGATGGTCCTGGACCGGGTCTTCGACGAGCGCGAGTTCGGCCTGTTGGCGGTGGACGAACTGCGCGGCCTGTTCGAGGGCTTCGACGCCAATGAGCTGGTCCGCTACCTGGTCGGCGGCATCACCAAGCGCGAAGTGCTCGAATACATGCAGGAGCCGCACAGCGTCGCGTTCCACACCATGGACGTGGACGACTTCGTGCTCAAGCCGCTGCCCAACCACATCTTCACCCGGGACACCTCGTGCTGGGTCTACGACGGCGTCGCGGTGAACGCGATGATGATGCCCGCCCGCCGGCGCGAGACCGTGCACTTCGAGGCGATCTACAACTACCACCCGAACTTCGCCAAAGGCGACTTCAACGTATGGAACCCGGGCCAGAGCAGCTTTCCGGCGACGATGGAGGGGGGCGACGTCCTGGTCATCGGCAACGGCGCCGTCCTGGTCGGGATGAGCGAGCGGACCACCCCGCAGGGTGTCGAGGCGCTGGCCCGCGCGCTGTTCAAGCACGGTTCCGCGACGAAGGTGGTCGCGCTGAACATGCCGAAGAAGCGCGCCTTCATGCACCTCGACACGGTGATGACGATGCTCGACGGCGAGACGTTCACCAAGTACGCGGGCATGGGCATGCTGCCCTCGTACACGATCGAGCCGGGAGAGCACGAGAAGGAGCTCAAGGTCACCGACCACCCGGCCCACGACATGCACAAGGCGATCGCCGGCGCGCTGGATCTGTCCGACATCCGGGTCCTGACCGCGACCCAGGACGTGCGCTCGGCCGAACGCGAGCAGTGGGACGACGGCTGCAACGTGCTGGCGGTGGAGCCCGGCGTGGTGTTCGCCTACGAGCGCAACGTGACCACGAACACCTACCTGCGCAAGAACGGCATCGAGGTGGTCACCATCCGCGGCAGCGAACTCGGCCGCGGCCGTGGCGGGCCGCGCTGCATGAGCTGTCCGGTGGAGCGCGAGGCCGTCTAACCTGGCGGTTTGCCGATTCGGGCGACCCCTCGTCCGAGTCAGCGACCGATGCGTTGTGTGATTCGTCGTGCGACGTCTCGCCCGATTGTTTCGTCGACTTTTCGATCCCGTCCGAAGAGAAGCCTGGAGCCATGGCCTTCAATCTGCGTCACCGCAACTTCCTCAAGGAATTGGACTTCACCCCCAAGGAGTTCAATCACCTGCTCGACCTCGCCGCGGATCTGAAGGCCGCCAAGTACGCGGGCATCGAGCAAAAGCGCCTCGTCGGCAAGAACATCGCGCTGATCTTCGAGAAGACCTCCACCCGCACCCGGTGCGCGTTCGAGGTCGCCGCGTACGACCAGGGCGCGGGCGTGACCTACCTCGACCCGGGCGGCTCGCAGATCGGGCACAAGGAGTCGATGAAGGACACCGCGCGCGTGCTCGGACGGATGTACGACGGCATCGAGTACCGCGGCAGCAAGCAGGAGTACGTCGAGGAACTCGGCAAGTACGCGGGTGTGCCGGTGTGGAACGGGCTGACCGACGAGTGGCATCCCACCCAGATGCTCGCGGACATGCTCACCATGCGTGAACACTCCGACAAGCCGCTGCACCAGGTCTCGTTCGCCTACCTGGGTGACGCCCGCAACAACATGGGCAACTCGCTGCTGATCACCGCTGCGATGCTGGGCATGGACGTGCGCATGGTCGCGCCCGAGGAGCTGTGGAACGACCCGGAGATCGTCGACAAGGCCAAGGAGATCGCGGTCGCGACCGGCGCCCGGATCACCCACACCGTCGATGTCGCGCAGGGCGTCAAGGGCGTGGACTTCCTCTACACCGACGTGTGGGTGTCCATGGGCGAGCCCAAGGAGGTCTGGGACACCCGGATCGCGCAACTCAAGGCGTACCAGGTCAACATGGACGTGGTGAAGGCGACCGGCAACCCCAAGGTCAAGTTCATGCACTGTCTCCCGGCATTCCACGACCGCAACACCAAGGTGGGGCAGGACATCTTCGAGAAGACCGGCATGGAGGCGCTCGAAGTCACCGACGAGGTCTTCGAATCGCACTTCTCGATCGTCTTCGACGAGGCCGAGAACCGCCTGCACACGATCAAGGCGGTCATGGTCGCCACGCTCGGCGACTAGAGCACGGTACGAGGACCGGCGCGGCCCGGGCACCGGACCACCGGTACCCGGGCCGCTCGTGGTTACGAAACACCCCATTCATCCTGCTCTGCCGCGACGTTGTGATCGGCCGCCGGCCGTTCGCGATCGCCGCCCGGACCGAAGGGATCCACCATGCGCGTCGTCGTCGCCCTCGGCGGAAATGCGATGCTTCAGCGCGGGGACAAGCCCGACGCCGACATCCAACTGCACAACATCCAAAAAGCGGTCAAATCATTGGCCCCGCTGGCCCGCGAACACGAACTCGTGGTCACCCACGGCAACGGCCCCCAGGTCGGCGTGCTCGCCCTCCAGTCCGCCGCCGACCAGTCGCTCAGCCAGCCCTACCCGTTCGACGTGCTGGGCGCGATGACGCAGGGCATGATCGGCTACTGGCTGCTCCAGTCGCTGCAAAACGCGCTGCCGGGCCGACAGGTGTGCTCGCTGATCAACCAGACCCTGGTCTCCACCGCCGACCCCGCATTCCAGAACCCGACCAAATTCGTCGGGCCGGTCTACGAGGAGGACGAGGCCAAGCGGCTGGCCGAGGAACGCGGTTGGATCGTCAAGCCGGACGGCAAGTGGTGGCGCCGGGTGGTGCCCTCGCCCAAACCCGCCCGCGTGGTGGAGACCCGACTGATTCGGCAACTGCTCGCCTCCGGGGCCGTCGCGGTGTGCGCGGGCGGCGGAGGTGTACCGGTGGTCCGCAACGAACTCGGCCAACTCACCGGCGTCGAGGCCGTGGTGGACAAGGACCTGACCGCGGCGCTGCTGGCCGAGGCCTTGGACGCGGACGTGTTGATGCTGCTCACGGACGTCCCCCGCGTGGTGCGCGGATTCGGACAACCCGACGCGCAGGAGATCACCAACGCCACCCCCATGCAACTGCGCGCCGGTGACTTCCCGGCCGGTTCGATGGGCCCCAAGGTCGACGCGATCTGCCGCTTCGTCGAGATGACCGGCGACATGGCCGCGATCGGCGCGCTCGACCAGGCCACCGAGATCCTGCGGGGCAACGCCGGCACGATCGTCACGCCGAGCGGCAAGTATCCGGAGACCAGCCTGTTGTAGGGGACGACTGGGCGACACACGGGGGCGGCGAGCGCGGGCGGCGGGTATGGGCCCTCGGGTGCGGGTGCGGGTGCGGGTGCGGTCCTCGGTCGCGGACGCCGGTCGACCGGTGTGCGGGCGATGCGGATCGTGGCGGACGCACCTGCGGGCGCGCATTCGTCGACGATCTTTTCGAGCGCGGATCGGCAAAGGGTCTGGTCCGATCGGCCCGTGTCCTGTGACCATGTCGAGCATGGCCGTCTCCGTGATGCCTGCCGCCGACACACTCGCCCGAACGCTGCTCGCCGCCCGCGGCGCCGAGTGGGGGGACTGGTCCGTCGAAGCCCTGCAGGAGAGCGCCGGGCGGCTCGGCTGGGAGACTCGCCGGGACGAGGACGGGTATGTGGCGATCGAGACCGGCATACCCGGACTGCTGTGCCGGGGGGATTCCGGCGAGCGCACCGACGGCGCCCCGTGTATACGCTTCACCGCCCCGCTGCCGGTCCGGGCGGACCCGCCGCCGCCGATGCCCGGGTTCCAGGGCCCGTCCGTGCCCGGCCAGTACCCCTACGGCGGCGGCGCCTGGGGCACCGTGCCCTATGTCCGCGACCGCGGGCGGGAGTTGGACGCCGCGCACACCAGGCTCGGCGCGGCACTGACCGCGACCCTGGGCCCGGCGCCCTGGCGGGGCGGGCCCGCCGCGTGGCTGCGCTGGCGATCGCGCCGAACCACCCTGCGGCTCTCCCGGGACGACGCGAACGAGGCGCTCGTCATGGAACTGTTCCCCACGCGCGCCGGCGAGGCGTTCGAACGGCGCGGCTTCGAACGGGCCGGTTCACTGGCCGAACTGCCCTACATCTGGTGTGTCAGCCGGCCCGAGATGAGCCTGACCGAACTGTTCCTGCCGTTCGGGCCGGACCCGCGCGACTGGGCGGACTTCCGCGATGCGCTGCCGCGCGTACTGTCCTCGCTGGTGGTGGACATGCCGCTGGTCGGCTGGGTGGAACCGGTCCTGCTGGTGCTGGGCGACGTCGCCGAACCCGCGCACACGGCCGAGATCCGCGTCGGGCAGGACCGCCTCGAACTGGGCAACGTGCCCGGCAACGGCCGCCAGGTGTGGCTGCGCCCCGGCGCCGAACACGCCGTCGCGGCGGCCGAGTCGATCCTGGAGGCGTTCGCGTTCTGGGGCATCGACGGCGTACGCCGGCTGCGCACCCGAGCATGGACGTCCGGCGGCTACGTCGACCTGCCCGGCATCGGAGTACGCCCCGAGGGGACACACCCGGACGACGCGTGACGACGACGCGCGGCCCGCGAACGCCCGCGCCGGCGACCGTCGGCGCATGCGCTTGCGCCCGCGACCGGGCACGCGCCCGCGACCACCTCCGGCGCACGTTCGCGGTCGCGAGCGCGAGCGCGACCGCGCCTGCGACCGCACTCGTACTCCCGTCATGGCCCTGCGCAGGGCGCGTTCGTCAGTCCTTGGTGCCCGCTCGCCACTGCAGGCCCCAGCCGTACGCCTGGTCGACCTTCTGCTGGTTCCCCTTGATGTAGCGCACCTCGCGCTGGATGGTCAGATCCCCGCCCTGGTTCTGGACGAGCGCGATCGCACACGAGCGAGCCGCGCCGCCGGTCTCGTCGAGCCGGATCTCCAATTCGGGGCCGGTCGCCGGGGTCAGCGTCACCACCGCCTGCGCGTCGTCGAACGTCACACCCTTGTAGATGAACGCGAAGATCAGCAGGCGCTTGAAGCTGCTCTTGTGGTCGAGGTTGATGAACAGGTTCTCGCCGGCGGTGTTCGCGCCGGTGCGGTCGTCGCCGTCCAGGAACACGTACGGCGGCTTGTCCGGCGAACCGAACATGTTGCCGAGCGCCTGCACGATGCCCTTGGTTCCGTCGTTCAGCTCCCACAGGCAGCACAGGTCGAGGTCGGTCGGCCCCATCAACCGCTTGAGCATGCCGCGCCCGGGAGCGGCCTGCACCCAGTTCAGGTTCACCCGCATGCGGCTGCCGGTGATGCCCTCCTTGCTGAGCGACACCATCGGTGAGGCCTTGGTCAGCGTCACCTTGCTCAACCGCACGGGCGGCCTGTCCGGTGCGCTCGCCGGCGGCGGGGTGGCCGGCGGACGCGCCGGCTCGGGCTTGCGGACGTTCAGCCGAGGCGCCGGCGGCGGGGTCGAAGCCGGAGGCGGGGGCGGCGCGGGCGCCTGCACCCGAGGAGGCGCGGGCGGCGGGGGCGGGGCCGTCACGGAGATGCCGAAGTCGGTGGCGAGCCCCTCCAGCCCGGTCGAGTAGCCCTGTCCGATGGCTCGGAACTTCCAGGCCCCACCACGGCGATACAACTCGCCCGCGAGCATCGCGGTCTCCACCGTCGCATCCGCGATGTCGAACCGGACCAGGTCCACCTCGGCCCCGGGATCGCTCACCAACAGGTGCAGGTCACGGATACCCGCGAAGGTGCCGCTGTGCGCCGAGGCCGCGAGCACCACCCGATCCACGCTTGCCGGAATCGACCCCAGATCGATCTCCAGCGCGTCCCGCGACCACGTCCCCTCGTCCTTGCCGACGTGGCGAACCGCGCCGGAGGGATGGGTCGGCTGGTTGTAGAACACGAAGTCCGCGTCGCCCGAGACGCGACCCGACGCACCCAACAACAGCGCCGACGCGTCCAGGCCGGGCGTACTCGGTCCCGGTCGCCAGACGAAGACCGCGCGCACCTTCGCTGCGGCCACCGGCGTGTTCTGTCCCTTGCCCAACTGCTGCACCATGCGCACGATCGTCACACGAGTGGGCTGATCGGTTCATCCTTTGCGGCGAAAAAATCGGGTGCCCACTCGTACGGGTCAGTAAAACCGGGGTGAAACGTACCCGCTCGTCCGCTACTCTTGCTCGCCTTGCCCGGGGTGTTGCGGGCCGGGGCCGGCGTTCGACACGCATCAGGCTCGGCGCAACGAAACCAAGAGTGAGCATCCCCAGACCTCCTACCGAGGTCACTTCGGTATGCCCGGAGTCGCGTGTCCCGTCGGCCTCGCCGGCGCCGCACGCTGCCCGGGGAAAGGGATTTCACCATGACGTTCGCTTTCGCGCGCCCACTGCGGGTCGACCACCCGCCGGACCGGCGAGCCCGGCTGTACCGCTTCGGCGCGCTCTTCGGCGCGGGGTTCCGCCGCTGGTCCACCTACCGGCAGGCCGCCCTCGCCGGCCTGTTCACCAACACCGTCTTCGGTGTGATGATCTACTCCCTGATGCGCGCCCTCGCCGAGGACGGACGCCGGCCCGGCGGCTACGACGCCGCCCAACTCGCCACCTACGTCTGGGTCGGGCAGGGCATTCTCAGCGTCGTAAACGCCTGGTCCTGGAACGAACTCGCCGACCGCGTGCGCAGCGGCGACGTGACCTGCGACCTGCTGCGCCCGATCGACCCGTTCGAGGCATTTCTGGCCGCCGACCTCGGCCGGGCCGCCTACGCGGTGCTCGCCCGAATGCTGGTACCCGTGCTCGTCGGCGCGCTGATGTTCACCATGTACGTCCCACAACGCCCCTACACGATACCGCTGTTCGTGCTCTCGCTGATCCTGGGCACGATTCTCAGCTTCGCCCTGCGCTATCTCGTCAACCTCGGCGCCTTCTGGCTCCTCGACGATCGCGGCCTGGGTGCCATGTGGATGCTGGCCTCCGGCGTGCTGGCCGGATCCTTCTTTCCGCTGCGCTTCCTGCCCGACTGGGCCCAGGCGGTGCTGTGGTTCGGCACTCCCTTCCCCGGCCTGTTCCAGATTCCGCTCGACGTCGTGGTCGAACGCCCGGGACCCGCCCAGCAGATCGGCAGTGTCGTACTGCAACTGGTCTGGGTCGCGATCCTGGTGCCCCTCGTCCTGCGCGTGCAGCGAGCCGCGACCGACAAGCTGGTGATCCAGGGTGGCTGAGCCGAGTGTGCTCCAGGCGTACGTGCGCCTGGTGCAGGCCCAGATCCGCAGCCAGACCCAGTACCGCACATCGTTCTGCGTCGATGTCGCGTCCTCCGCGCTGAGCACACTCGTCGAGGCCGCGGTGGTCCTGGTGGTGTTCCGGGTCTCGCCGACGGTGGGCGGGTTCGGACTGCGCGAGGTGCTCGTGATGTCCGCGCTCGCGGTGTTCGCCTTCGACCTCGCGGACCTGATCGTCGGCAACGTCGAACGACTGTCGCTGTACGTGCGCAAGGGCATGCTCGACGCGGTCCTGGTCCGCCCCTTGCGCGTACTGCCGCAACTGCTCGCCACCGACTTCGCGTTGCGCCGAATCGGCCGGGTTGCGCAGTCGTGGGTGCTGCTCGTGGTCGTCCTCGTGTACGCCGATCTGCATTGGACGCCGGGCCGGGTCCTGATGCTCGTACTGACCCCGGTCGCGGGCTGTGCGCTGTTCGCCGCGGTGTTCGTATTGGGCGCCTGCGTCGCGTTCTGGTTCGTCGAATCCGGCGAGATCGCCAACGCGTTCACGTACGGCGGCAGGGAGTTCGCCCGCTACCCGGCGACGATCTACCCGGGGCTGCTGCGCCGGGTGTTCGGCTACGGGGTCGGCCTCGCGCTGGTCGGGTATCACCCCGCGTTGTTCCTGACGGGGCACGCGGATCCACTCGGCGGGCCGGACTGGCTCGCCTGGCTTTCCCCGGCCGTCGCGGCATGCGCGTGGCTGATCGCGCTGCTGATGTGGCGGACGGGGATTCGGCACTACAGGAGTACGGGATCGTGACCGCGACCGAGACCATGACCGCGATCGGCACCGACACCGAGACGATGATCGAAGTGCGCGACCTGCGCAAGGAGTTCACCGTGCGGCGCAAGGTCGGCCGAATCCGCCGGGAATCCCGCACGGTGGCCGCTGTGGACGGTGTCGCGTTGAGCATCGCGCGAGGCGAGACGGTCGGCTACATCGGACCCAACGGGGCAGGCAAATCGACCACGCTCAAGATGATGACCGGCATCCTGACGCCTACCTCCGGACACGTGCGGGTCTGCGGCCTGGAACCGGTGCCCCGTCGACGCCGGCTGGCCCGTCGGATCGGGGTGGTCTTCGGCCAGCGCTCGCAGCTGTGGTGGGATCTGCCCCTGCGGGAGTCGTTCCGGTTGCTGGGATTCGTTTATGCCGTGCCGCGCGCCGAGCATCAGGCCCGACTCCGGCAGTGTCGGGCGATGCTCGAACTGGACGAGTTCATGGACACGCCCGTGCGCCAACTCTCGCTCGGGCAGCGCATGCGCGGCGAGATCACGGCCGCGCTCCTGCACGGCCCGGACGTGTTGTTCCTGGATGAGCCGACGATCGGACTCGACGTGGTGAGCAAACAGTCGCTGCGCGCCTTCCTGGCGGAGATCGGCACGCGCGGGGACGTGACGACCGTGCTGACGACACACGACCTCGCCGACATCGAGCACCTGTGCCGGCGGCTGATCGTGATCGACCGCGGGCAGGTCGTGCACGACGGGACGCTGGAGGCCCTGCACGCACGCTACGGCTCGCGCCGGCGAGTGGTCGTCGACCTGGACGAGGCGCGTGCGCTGGACGTGCACACGCCCGGGATCACGATCGAGGCGACCGAGGCGGACGGCAGACGGATTACCTTCGCCTTGGACGGCGTGCCGGCGGGGGAGCTGATCGCCAGGATCGCGCGCGACGGGGGACTGCGGGACGTGTCCGTGCGGGAGCCCACGATCGAGGAGGTGGTCGCGCGGCTGTACCGGGGATGAGGGGACGGCATCGTTGATGCCGCCGTGGCCCGGGCCGGCCGGCGGCCCGGGGATCGAGCCGTTGGTGGTTGGCCGGTGGCCGGTCGTAGTCGGTGGAGGTGGATTGCCGGCTTCGGCCGTGATCCGATCGGGCTCCCGCGCCGAGCCGTGGACGACCCGCGGGCCGGGCGTCGCGGTGGGCAACCGGTTTGAGGGATTGCCCCCTGCGGGAGGGCGGCGTCTCGGGAGAGAGTCTTCCCGAGGGGGACGGGACATGACGCGCAGTCGGGATGAGGTCGTCGGTGCCGCGTTGTCGCGGTGGGCGGCCGGACGTTTTCCATTGCCGGCCGATCCGGGACATCGCTGGTACTTCGCTCGCGAGGGCGCCGTCGCGGCCTTGGCCGGGGCCGCGACGACGCTGCGGGCGGCGGAACCCGATGCGGCGGTGGCCGGGTGGGTGGGCGACGCCGACCCGGACCAGATACGGGTACTCGCCGCCGCGTCTGCCCGTCCTCCCGCCCTGGTCGTGGAGGGGGCGGCCGGCACCGGCAAGACCAGGACCGCCGCGATGGTGATCCGGCGCGAGCAGGACGCAGGCGGACGCGTGTTGGTCGTGACACGGCAGCGGTACGGGGCGCGGCGGTTGTGGGCGGAACTCGCGCGGGCCGGGGTGACGAATGGCCTTGCGGGTACGGGTGCGGGTGCGGGCGGTGGCGATGCGACCCGTGCGGGTGTGGCGGCGGGTGCGGGTGCGGGGGACGGGCTCGGCGCCGGGTCGGATGGTGACGCGGACGGGCCGTTGTTGGACCGGCATCTACGTTCGATGGTCGAGCCGTACGGGGCCTGGGGATCGACCCTGGGCGGGATTCAGGATCACCTCATCGGACGGCCTCCCTGGACCGGGCCGGTGCTCGATCGGCAGGCTGCGTCCGTGCTCAACCCGGACGAGGCCCGTCGGCTCGGTCGCGAACTCGAACGGTTCGCACACGCGGGTGGGCTGCGCGATGCGGCCTGGCACGGTGTTCGGATCGACACACCCGAGCAGGCCCGGACCACCGTCGGCGAGATCGCCGAACTGCGCTCCCGCTTTCGGGAGATCCGAGCCGGCGCGGCCGGGGCGCGGCTGCACGCCGATCGGCCCGAACCGCGCGACCTCACCGAGTGGACCGCGGGCCTGGTGCTCGTCAAGCGGCTGCGCCAGTTCTCGATCGCCGTCGACCCGGAAATCCTCGCGGGGCCGTACTCGATGCGACAGCTGCTCGCGGCCACCCACTGGTACGGCCGACCCGCGGCGCGCCGCTATCTGCGCGACCGCACCCGCTTCCCGGCCGACAGGGCCGCCATGCGGCTCACCCTGGTCGAGGCGCGGACCCTGCACCGGCTCTTCCGAGCGCAGTCCGGTGGGGTGCCGGAAGCGGCGTTCCTGCGGGGGATGGTCCTGGCGTGGGCCGATTCGGAACGCGAACGGCAGGCGCTGGCGGGCTACGCCACATCGTTGTTCCCGATCCTGAACCTGCCGGTGGACACCTCGCTGCCCGAGATCGGCGCGCGCCTCGATCGGCTGGCCGAATCAATCTCGGCGGACGGGGCGTCCTGGGAGCGGCTCGCGGATCGCTGTCGGTCGTACCGCGATCTCGCGACCGCCGGCCTCGGGCCCCTGGTGGCGGATCTGACGGCGCGCGGCGTGTCGCCGGGGCGGGTCGCGGACGAGTACGAGCGATTCCTGTACACGTCGCTGGCCCACGCCTGCACCGGCGGCGAGCCCGGCGGAGTGGTGGGCCTGCAGGCGCACGCGCATCGGTATCGGACGCGGGCGGCTGCGACTGCGGCCGCTGCCGCCGGGCCGGGACCGGGCCCAGGGACGCGGAGGCGCCCGTCGGATGTGTCGGCGGACGCAAACGTGAGGGTGATGTCGCCTCGCGATGTTCGGCGATTGCCGGACACGGCGTACTTCGACCTGGTGGTGATCGACGACGCCGGGCTCGTGAGCGAACGCGACGTGATCCCGGCTTTGTTGCGGGCGGGGCGCGTCGTGTTGTTCGGGGACCCGACGGGGCCGGGACTCGGTGATCCCGACGGGCCGGGCGAGCCCGGTGATCCCGGCTCCGAAGGCGACCTGCGCTCTGCACTCGCGTCGGTGAGCCGGTTCGTCGAGCCGGTGCGGATCGCATACACACACCGCCCTCTCGATGAACGCCTCGCAATACCTGGCGTGCTGCCGGCGGCGCGGCTTCCGGGCGTGCGGGGCGAGGAGGCGGCGGTACGGCACATCGTGACCGGCGCCCACGACCTGGCGGAAGTGGTCGCCACGGCCCGGTCGTACCGGGCGCGGTATCCCGAGGAAACCCTTGCGATCGTCACCCTGGGTGGGTCGCAGGCGCGACGCATTCGGTCCGCACTGTCGACGGGGCGCGCCGACGAGGAGTTCGCGGTGGAGCGGGCGGCGGTCCTGCACGGGGGCGAATGGGACACGGTGCTCCTCAGCGTCGGGGCGAAACGGGACGCCGAAGGACGTCTGATCCACCGATTCGGTGCGGCCACCATGCCCGGCGGGGACGCACTCGTGGCCTCGGCGGTCTCACGGGCACGCCGGCGACTGGTCGTGATGACCACGTTCGAGGTGGCCGAACTCGATTCCGCACGGCTGCGGGCGCCGGGGGCTCGGCTGTTGCGAACGGTGCTGCGGCACGCGGCAACCGGCGGGCGCGGAGCGGTGGTGGGTGAGACCGCGGCTGCGGGCGCAGGCGCGCGCGGCACCAGGGTCGGCGCGGGCGCGGGAGCGACCGGAGCCCCGGACGCGTTCCACGCCGATGTGCTCGATCGGTTGCGGGCGGCCGGTCTCGAACCGATCCATGAGTTCGGAGGGCGGGCGGGCGTGGCAATCGCGCTGCCGGGACTTCCGGCGGATCCGGGTACGGTCGCGGGTGCGGGCGAACGCGCAGGCGCACGCTCCGTCGACGGCTTGCGGGCCCGAGCCACCGCATGCCGATACCCGGTCGACGCCACAGGCGCGGATTCGGACGAGACCGCGGTCGCGATCGCAGGCCACCCGGGCACGCACGCCGTCGCAGGCGCAGGCGCCTGCGACGGCGAGGTCGCAGACGCGCCCGCAACCGCACTCGCAACCGCACCCGCAGGTGCGGGTCCGCCGAGGCGGATGGTGGTTGCGATCGAGACCGATCGCAGCGCGGCCTACCGTGCGGAGCCGTCCGTGCGCGAGCGCGAATGGTTGCGGCCGGCCCGTCTGGAGGAGCGGGGGTGGGTCGTGTACCGCCTGTGGAGTGGGGACTGGATCCGGGACCCCGACCGGCAGATCCGGCAGATCGTGGCGCTGTACCGGTCCGCGGCACGCGCCACGGGGATGGCTGCGACAAAGGAGTGACGCGGGGGCGGAGCCCGGCGCGCCCCGCATTTCCCGATCCGCGAGGCCGCACCATGTCGTGTGGCATATGACCGGACGAAAAGGACGATTGAGTGAGCGGATCGAGCCGGGACGCCGCTGCCGCGCCTCGGGTGGACCCGGTCGTCGCCGGCATCGGCTTCGCCGCCGTACTCGCCGTCGTCCTGTGGGGCGTCTTCGCCAAGGGTTCGCTCGAGACCGCGGCGTCGACCGGACTCGATTGGACCATCCGCAACTTCGGCTGGTTGTTCGTCGTCGCCGCCGACGCTTTCGTCGTGCTCGCAGTGTTCATCGCCGCGTCGAAGTACGGCCGGATCAGGTTGGGCAAGGACGACGACGAACCGGAGTTCGGCACCGGCGCCTGGGTCGCGATGATGTTCAGCGCCGGCATGGGCATCGGCTTGATGTTCTACGCGGTCGCCGAACCCATCCAGCACTTCGCCACTCCGCCGCCGGCCTCGGGCGCCGTCCCACAGACCCCGCGTGCGGCCGGCGCCGCGCTCGAATGGACGCTGTTCCACTGGACGCTGCACCCGTGGGCGATCTACGCGATCGCCGGCCTCGCCCTCGCTTACGCGACGTTTCGGCGCGGTCGCGGAAACCGGGTCAGCGCCGCGTTCGTACCGCTTCTGGGCCGGCACGCGGACGGCGCGCCCGGGCGGGCCATCGACCTGCTCGCCATCTTCGCGACCGTGTTCGGCTCGGCCACGAGCCTGGGGCTCGGTGCTCTCCAGGTTGGCAAGGGCCTGGACCTGACCACCGACATCAAGGACACCTCGACGCTGCACGTGGTGATCATCATCGCGCTCACGGCCGCCTTCGTGGTGTCCGCCTTCAGCGGGATCCATCGCGGCGTCAAGTGGCTCAGTACCGCGAACGTGCTGCTCGCGCTGGTGCTCATGCTGTTCGTGTTCGTGGTCGGGCCGACGGTGTACGTGCTCGGTGTGCTGCCCGCATCGGTCGGCAGCTACCTCAACGACCTGCTGACCCTCGCGACTCGTACCGGCACCTTCGGCGGCGACGCGTGGATGGGCACGTGGACGATCTTCTACTGGGCCTGGTGGCTGTCCTGGGCCCCGTTCGTGGGCACGTTCATCGCACGCATCTCGCGGGGGCGCACGGTTCGTCAATTCGTGATCGGCGTGCTGCTGGTGCCGAGCGCGGCGAGCACGGTCTGGTTCGCGGTGATGGGCGGAACCGCGCTGCGCCTGCAACAGACCGGCGCGGCCGACCTGGTCGCCAAGGTCGCCGAGGGACCGGAGTCCGGCCTGTTCGCGATGCTCGACGCGCTGCCCCTGTACGCCGTCACCGCGACGGTGGCGATGGTGCTGGTCGCGCTGTACTTCGTCACCGGAGCCGACTCCGCCTCGCTCGTGCTCGGTTCGCTGACCAGTCGGGGATCACTCAAACCGGCGCGTTGGCTGGTGGTCGGGTGGGGCGCTCTGATCGGCGCGGTCGCGGCCGTCCTCCTGGTCGCCGGCGGCCTCGAATCGCTGCAACAGGCGACCATCCTGGTGGCGTTGCCGTTCGTGCTGGTGATGCTCGCACTGTGCGTGGCCCTGCTGAAGGACCTGAACAGCGACCCGATGGTCGCGGCGGGACCGAGGCGCATGCGGGCGCGCGGATTGTCGGAGGCGGTGCGTACGGCCGTGGGGGACGAGGGCGAGGACGTCGAGGCGGAGGCCTTCCACCGACACCACGGTGGGATCTGAGCGCGCCGATCTGATTGGATCCGTTCGGGCGATGTCGGCCCGATCGGTCGTGTTGGTGTCGGCGAATCCGGGCGCATCCCGGTCGGGAGGCCTCGGTGCTGTTGGAGGACGAGCGTCGCGAACTGTGCGAGTTCGGACGCCGGATCGTCGAGTCCGGCCTGGTGGTCGGTGCCTCGGGCAACCTGAGCGTGCGCCGCGGCCGGCTGATCGCGATCACCCCCTCCGGCGCCCCGCTGGAGCGCATCACGCCGGCGGAGTGCGCGGTGATGGACCTGTCGGGGACGGTGGTGGAGGGCACGCGGGCGCCGTCCTCCGAGACGCCGATGCACCTGGCGCTGTACGAGAGCGACCCGCACGCCGGGGCTGTGGTGCACACACACGCGGTGTTCGGCGCGGTGGTGGCGACGACCCTGCCGGTGTTGCCGGCGATCCACTACAACGTGCTGCTGCTCGGCGGCCACGATGTGCGGGTCGCCCCGTACGCGACCTATGGCACCCCGGAGCTGGCGGACTCGGTGCGGGCGGCGCTCTCGGGTGGGCGAAGCGGGGCGCTGCTGGCCAACCACGGGGGCGTGACCCTGGGGCGGGACCTGATCGAGGCGTACGACCGCACCAGGATCCTGGAGTGGCTGTGCGAGGTCTACGTGCGCTCACTCGCCGTGGGTACGCCGAACGTGCTGACCGCCGCCGAATTGGCGGCGGTCGAACAACGGATGGCGTAGACCGACGATCCGGTACGGGCCGGGCCGCGGCGTACCCCGGCCCGGCCGTCGGTCAGCGCTTGACGTCGATCACGATCCGGCTCGGATTGGTCAGAACCGACGTGACCACCTGCTGGACGTTGCTCTTGTAGCCGATGCCGACCTTGAGCTTGCCTTCGAAGTCGCACGTGACGGCGTACCCGGTGAGCGAGGGCATGTTGGTCACCACGGTGCGCGGGCCGGTGTAGGTCGCGTTGCCGTTGTCGTCGTGAGCCGCGCTCGCGATGTCCAACTCGACGTACTCGGCGCTGTTCGGGAAGCTGACCGGCTTCCCGCTGGCGCACTGTTCCAGGCTGCTGGTGCCGGTGACGCCGTAGGCGGGCACGCCGGCGGAGAAGTCGAGGACCACACGGTCGAAAGTCGCGTGTTGCCCGGTGCGGATGTTGGTCAGGTACGTGGTGCCCGCGGCCTGGGCGGTGCCCGACAACACGGTGGTGGCGGCGATGCCGACGACGGCGGCGACGCCGAGTGCGGAGCGGACGAGATGGCGACGGGGGACGGATACAACAGCCATGACAGCCTCCGAATGAGCCGATATATACAGCGACGAAACGTTTCGCACTCTGGTTCCGAGATGGGCGATGTCGATCTTCAATGCACTCTTTCGAGGTAAATCCACGCCCATTCGCCCGCACTTCGCCCCTTCGTGAGCAACCCTGGACACACGTCGGAACCGGGGCACGGATTCGACGAACGGGGAAGTTCTCATGAATCGCATGCGACGTCGCCTTGTCTGCGCGCTGGCCCTGACCACGAGCCTGTTGACCGCTGTGGGGGCACCGAGCGCCTCCGCCGGATCGGCTGTGGCAGCCTCGTGCGCCCCCGGGCAGGTGTGCTTCTGGACCGAGCCGGGCTTTGCGGGTGCGCCGGCGGCGACCTTCGAACTGAGCGGCGCCAACGTCGAGCAGTGCGTGTCACTGCCCGATGGGGTCGACGCTCTGTCCTTCGCGAACCGCATGGATCGCTACGTGACGATGTATCAGAGCAGGGAGTGCGCCACGGAAGGGGACTTCAGCACATATCCGGGCGAGGGAGTCTTCGTGCCCGACGTCCCCTTCACGGTGCGGGCCTTCCAGATCTGGGAGAAGCCGTGACGGGGGTGAGGGCAGAGCATCGTCATCTCTGGGCTCCCGTATAGCCCGAGAAATCGAAGGAGGCGACGATCCGGTCGACCGTCGCGTCCAGACTCGGCAGCATCGCGAAGGTCTCGATGGAGACCTTCGTGACCGGCAGCCACCACACCCGAGGGTGGTACGTCGAGCCGTTGTCGCAACCGGCCGACCAGCGCCGGTAGTCGGCGGTCTTGGGCCCGACCGGGCGGAACCCGCGTTCGACGATCGTCGAGGACGTGGTCATCGCGGTGCCGCGGGGTATCGCCCCGCGGCACCAGGCGTCGCCCTGCCAGACCCAGCCGGATCCGGATTCGAGATCCAGCGCCCGTCCCCACTCGTCACCGGGCGGATCGGGCAGGCGGATCTCCACGCCGTCCACCGCGCAGCCGTCGCCGGCGCGGCCCAGGAGCGTGGCGGGCGGCAGCACACACATCACGTGGGGGCCATCCGCGCCCTGCTCGACCGTCCAGCCCGCGGGCACGACGAACGTGATGCCCTGGAGGCTGCGCCGGGTCTCACCGGCCGCACTCGGAGGTACCGCCGGAGGGCGCGCCCCGGGGGTCGTGGGCGAGGCCGAGGCAGGAGGTGTGGCGCCTGCCGGTGCGGCGCCTGCGGGGGAGGCGGCATTCGAGACGGTGGTGCCGCTCTCGGCGGTCTTGGCGGTCGGCACATCCGTCCTGCGGGCAGTGGCCGGTGCGTCGTCGTGGACCAGATTCGGCACCGCCACCGCAGTACCGACGGCCAGCAGGCAGGCCGCCGCGGCTGCGGTGATCGGCCCGGCACGACCGCGACGGCGGGGCTCGGACGGGGGCGGTAGGGCGGGAGGGAGGTGCGCCGAAGGATGAGCCGGGGGTGGTAACGACGGCGGAGGCGTCGCGTGCAACGTGTGCACGGATTGCGCACGCGTGGACGACAGCGGCGGGGGATCGGCGAGCGGCCCCGGCGACGGTGGGGAGGCGGGCGGGCGGGCCGACGCGGGCGTCCCCTCGGTTGCGCCATCGATGGGGGCCTGATGCGCCGGGAGCATCGTGGTGACGGCTTCCGGGAGCCAGGCATTCGGGGCCGCGTGCGCGTCGACGCCGAGTTCCTGGAGGTAGGTCAACACCTGTGCGGCGGGCGGGCGGTCCGCAGGATCCTTGGCCAGACAGGACTGGATCAGACCGCGCAACTCGCGCGGGACGCCGTCCAGATCCGGCTCGCCGTGAACCACGCGATACACGACCGCCTCCACCCGGCCGCCGCCGAACGGTGGGCGACCCGTCGACGCGTGGACCAGCACGCCGCCGAGCGCGAACACGTCGCCGGCCGGTCCCACTTCCCCGTCGAGGGCCTGCTCGGGGGCGAGGTAGCCGGGAGAGCCGATGGTGCTGCCGGTGCGGGTCAGCGCGGTTTGCTCACCCATCCGCGAGATGCCGAAATCGATCACGCGCGGACCGTCCTGGGCCAGCAGCACGTTGGAGGGCTTCAGATCGCGGTGCACGACCCCGGCGGTGTGGAGCGCGGCCAGAGCCTCGGCAAGGCCCCCGGCCAGCACGCGCACGGCCTCGGCGGGCAGCGGACCCTGCTCGGCGACCGCGGCGTGCAGCGACGGCCCGGGTATGTAGGCGGTGGACAGCCACGGCTCGTCCGCGTCCGCATCGGCGTCCAGGACCGGCGCGGTGAAGAAGCCCTGCACCCGCCTGGCGACGTCGATCTCGCGCCGGAACCTGGCCCGGAAGTCGGGGTTCTGGGCCAGTTCGGCATGAATGACCTTGACCGCGACCGGCCGCCCGCCGGGCGAACGGCCGAGGTAGACGCGCCCCATGCCGCCGGCGCCGAGCCGACCGTGGATCGAGTACGGCCCGATTCGAGTCGGGTCCCCTGACTGAAGCTCGCGCATCGATTCCCCCTGAGTCGATGAGTGCCCACGCCCCCGGGCGCCGGACCGCCGTCAGTGCGGTACGCGCGTCACGAGGTCGAGCAGATCCTGCCGGCGCAGATCGGCGTTCGGGTCCCAAGCCCGCAAAAACGCCGCCGCGTGGACGAGATGGTCCCGTGCGCGGTCGAGCGCCGGTGCCTGCACCGGCTCCCCTTCGCCCTCGGGTGCGCACGCGGGATCGGATGCGCTTCCGCGCGCCGGTCCGGTCTCGGCGTGCTCCCACGCGACCTGGAACAAAGCCGCGACCGTGGCGGGTTCGAGGCGGCGGTCGTCGCGCAGCGATGCCCCCATGTACCGGAAGGCCGCGAGGAACGCGGCGGCCGTCGGCTCACGGTCCGCCGACAGGGCTTGGATCCGTTCTGCCGCGGCGCCCGGTGTCGGACAGGTCGGGGTAGACGGCCCCGCCACCCAGTACAGCTGCTTGTGCGGCATTCCGGCCTCTATCACCAAGCGGCCGGCGATTGCAGCCATACGATCGGCATAGCCTCGGATCCGGAAACGAGCGCCGTTGTCGTCCTGACGCCACAGCTCCCACTCGTTCATGCGAGACAGTGTCCCTCGTTCGAGTGATCGCTGGGCGGGGCAACGTAACACTCCGCTCCAATACATCGCATGACGACGATGACATCGACCGCCGCCGAACAGACCCGAATCTCCGCGCGATCGACGGCGCGCCCCGAGTTGGAGGTCGCGGTGGACGCGGCCCTGGAACGGCTGATGCTCGCCGGATCCGTGCGGTCGGCATTCGCGCCGCCGCGCCGGACCGCGATCGAGGCTCGCGCGAGCACCGAGCCCGAGGCGTGGGTGCGCTGGTGGCGCCGCTTCGAACCGGCCAGGGAACGGCGCGATCTGTCGGCCATACGCGGCATGATCCTGGGCCTGATGGCCGGCTACGGCCTCGCCCGGTTGATCGAAGGCATTCCCGAACGCAGCCTCACCCGGCGCGTTTGCGACGTCGTGGTCGTCCTGAACCGACTCAACGGCCAGGGCGAGCACGACCTGGTCCTCGACCTGGCAGGGCTCGCGTTGCGCCGACTGGAAACCGACGAAGGGCTCGCCGGCAATCCCAACCACTGGGCCTGGGATGCGGCGGAAGACCTGCGCGACCTGTCAGCCGGCCTCGGACAGCTTGCGTTCGGTGCCCGCTGATCCCGCCGTGAGGTGCTTCGGCCCCCGACGCAACGGGATCTCCCGCAACATCAACGCGAGCACGAAGCCGAGAACCGCGATCGGGACGGCCGCCAGGAACACCGCGTCGAGCGCGTCGGCGAATCCGACCAACGTGGCCTCCCGTTGCGCCGGCGGCAATGCGTCGATCGCCTTCCGGGTGACCCCCATGCCGGTCTCGCCGGCACCGCCGCTCCCGGCTCCGTCGGCCAGCCCGTGTGCGAACACCGCACCGAGCACGGCCGCGCCCAGGGCCGAACCGATCGAGCGGGCGAACGAATTCAGGCCGGTCGCCACGCCGATGTCCGACTGTTCGACCGAATTCTGCACCGCGAGTGTGGTCACCGGTCCGATCGTGCCGAGCCCGAAGCCCAGCACCATCAGCCCGATCAGCAGATGCCAGTACGGGCTGTCCGTGCCCAGCAGGGACAACACCACGAGCCCGGCCGCGGCGAGCAGCGTGCCGATCACGGGAAAGCGCTTGTACTTGCCGATCCGCGAGATCAACCGACCCGACAGCGTCGAGCACACCATCATCGAGAGCATCATCGGCGCAAGCAGCAACCCCGATTCGGTCGGACCGTGACCGTGCACGATCTGTTGGTAGATCGGCAGGAACGTGCTCATCCCGAGAGTCAGACAGCCGGTGACCATCGTCAGCGGACACGCCACCCGCACGATTGTGTTGCGCGAGAGCAGCCGCAAGGGAATCAACGGGTCGGCTGCACGCCGTTCGACCCATACGAAACCGGCGAGCATGCCGATCGCCGTCACCGCCAGCACCAGGCTCGGTGCGGAGATCCAGGCGAACTGTGTCCCGCCCCAACTCGTGAACAGGATCAGGGCACTGGTCCCGCAGGTGAGCAGAGCGAGACCGGAGCCGTCGAACGGACGCTTGACGTAGGCCTTGCGCGGCAGTCTGAGCACCACGGAGGTGACCATCAGCGCCACCGCACCCAGGGGGATGTTCACGTAGAACACCCATCGCCACGACAGCGCCTCCGTGAAGAAGCCGCCGATCAGCGGCCCGCACACGGTCGAGAACGCGACCGTGGACGCGATGAAGCCCTGGTAGCGACCACGTTCGGCGGGCGGCACCAAGTCGCCGATGATCGCCTGCGCGTTGCTCATGAGCCCGCCCGCGCCGAGCCCCTGGACCACCCGGAAGGCAATCAGCGCGCCCATCGACTGCGCGGTGCCGCACAACATCGAGCCTGCGAGGAACACCACGATGGCGAACTGGAACAGCCGCTTGCGGCCGTGCACGTCGCCGAGCTTTCCGTACAGCGGGATCGAGACGGCCGTGGCGAGGGTGTACGCGGTGGTTACCCACGCCAGGTGTTCGAGCCCGCCGAGGTCGGCAACGATCGTCGGCATCGCCGTCGAGACGATGGTCGCGTCGAGCGATGCCAGCATGACGCCGAGCATCAACCCGCAGAAGACCAGCAAGATCTGGCGGTGCGTCAGAGTATGTGGGGCGGCGGAACCCGCCCCCGAATCCTTCACATCGCTAAAAGCTAGGCTTGGTAATGAATCATGTCAATGATCATCAACCGGCCGGGCCTGCGATGCTCCTCGGCGCGGCCCGCCTACGCGGCACCGCTGCGCAGCTGCGCCACCACGCCGTCCACGCCCTCGCTGCGCAGCCGCTCGACCACGCGTACGCCATCGAGGCGGGTCTTCATGTCCTGCGGGGTCAGCCCCCGCTCCAGGCACATGGCCGCCAGCTTGTACTCGGTGGGCAGGATGCCGGCGGTCAGCCAGGCCAACACCTGAGCTGCCGTCATGTCCAACTGGGTCCAACTCGTCGCCATCGCATGCCGCTGCTCGGGCGTGGTCCGGGGGTCGATCTGCTTGATTACCCGACCGATGTCGAGAACGCGCGTAGCGTCTCGATTGGGTGCCGCCGTGGGGGCCGGCGCCGGGATGACCGCACGCGGCACCGACTGCGCCTGACGGCGCTGCTGCTGCGGGGGCTGGTGTTGTCGATTGGACCGGGACGGCGTCTCCGAGCTGCGCCGACGAGGCCGCCGACCGTCGAGAAGGTTGGCCAACATGGCCTGTTCGACGGCATCGAGATCTTCCACCACAGGTAGTCACCCTTCTGGAATCCGCACCGTGCACAATCCGGTCATTCGCAGAGGAATGCCGCTGTTCGGCGCTCACAATCACACGCCGGGAGGGACGTGGACTGCGATGGTCTTGCCCATGTCGACCTTCGCTCACACACGCGACCGATCATCGAATCGTAGCGATATGACGAATCGTCAACCGTGCGCCCGCAAGCGCGCCGGTCAGTACGCTGAGGCGCGGTGCCGAAAGGGGTGACATGGGAACGGGATACGAGCGATCCTGCTGGTTCACCCTGCCCGCCCAACCGGCCTCGGTCGCCCAGGCCCGACGGGCTCTCGCGGACCATCTGACCTACTGGGGACTGCCCTACGGGCACGACCTGGGCTACGCCCTCAAGCTGGTCGCCTCCGAATTGATCACCAACTCCGTCGAACACGCGGCCGTACTCTCGCCGGAGGTCTCGGTGACCTGTACGGTGCACGACGGCTGGCTGTGGTTGGGAGTACGCGACCGCCACCCCTACCGTCCGGTCGCCCTGTTGGAAACGGTCGACGACACCTCCGGCCGAGGCCTGCTGATCGTGCGCAACGTCGTCACCGAACTCGGCGGCCAGATCCACATCGAGGCGCACCCCGACGGCAAGACCCTGTGGGTGATCCTGCCGTGGCCCGTCGCCTGAACTCCGCCCCGCTCATGGCTTCCCGATAGATCCCCGCTTCGTACTCCGTCGCCTTCTCGATTGAAGGCCCGGCGAATCTGGGGGCACGCTGTCGGTTCGTCATCGACCTCGGTTCACCGACGAGCCGCCCTGGCACGTTCCGGGAGCCCGGGGTGCGCCGCCGCGCACGCCCGCGTGCGGCATCGACAACCGCGGCCTGTACGAGAGTGGAACGCACGTGCGAGGGGTCCTGTGGATCGACGTTCGGGCAGCGCAAGAACCTCGCTTCATCCGCCGAACAACCCGTGGTCGAGCGCGTGACCGGAGGCGAGACCTCGAACGGTGCAACCCTCGATACCTACGACCTCGGGGCGTCCGTATCGTAACCGCAGCCGGACGGACCGTGCCGACGATCAGCGGAACGGGGGGATTACGGCGCCCATATTCGGCACCGGTACCCCGATCCATCAAAAATGGCGCAAACTCCTTGTGGGCGCGGGATGCACACCCTGCCCAATCTCGATCGCCGCATCGACGACCACCGCCGGCCGACGGACCCGTCACGGTCTGCTCGTCACGACCGCGCGTCCTCATCCGGGGAACGCGAAACCGCACCGGAACCGCCGTGTCCGGTCCCTGACATCGCTCTTATGGAGGCGTTCGTACCGTGGTGACGGGCGCCCACGGCGGCTCGGCGACGACATCGCGGCAACGGGGCGATTTTGCAGACGCGTTGGAGACCGCCAACATCTCGGATCATGAGAAGGGGTGGCCATCACGCAAAGCCCGCACACGGGAGCCCGATGCGGGACATGATTCTGATAACCGGCGGATTGCCGTACGGTGAACGTCCCTCGGAGCGGCGGTGAATGGGCCGCGTCCACGATTCGAACCCGTAGCCCGACCCACGGCCGTGCAGACCAGGGGAGGTACGTACCGCACATGTCGACATCCGCGGAGGCGCTTCCGGAGCCGGCGCGACCGGGCAGCCCTCGAAAGCCCACTCCGGGCCCGGCCGGGGACGAACCTTCGCCGCCGCGAGCCCATCCGACCCATCTCGAACCCGAACACCCGCGCCACGGCGCGGTACTCGGCGCCGCGCGACACATCGGCCCCGGCGAGCCGGCACCGAGCGATCCACTGCTCGACCCCGTGCCCGCCCGTGCCGCCGACCACGCGGCCATCGAGAATCTGCTGCGTTGCCGCATCCGCGAAAGCGGCACGGCCGTACCGGCGGGCGGTCCTTTACGGCTTCCGCTGCCGGCGACCGCCAGCACCGTCGTCGCGCCGATCCTGTACCGCTCGGAGACGGGCATGCACCGCTTCGGGCCGGTCCGACTGAGCAGCGGCGTCGCACTCGACGCAACCACGCTGGCCGTGCTGCTTGCGATCGAGGCGGCGCACGGGCGGGTCGGCTCGATCACCGCGATCGCCGACATGACCGACCGGGTGATCGACTCGACCCGGCGGATCGCACACCACGTCGCCGAGCGCCGCAAATCGCCCGAGGACACTCCCGGAACGACGCCGTTCCTGTGCACCGAACAGTCGATCGTGCTCGGCCACCCGATGCACCCCTCGCCGGCGTCCCGCCAAGGCATGTACGGACCCTCGTCGCCGCGCTACTCGCCGGAACTGCGCGGTTCGTTCCCACTGCACTGGTTCGCCGTCGACCCCTCCGTCGCGGTTCACGACGGCGACCTGGGTCGTCCAGTACCCGTCGTGCTCGCCGGGCTTGCCGAAGGTGACGTGAGCCTGCCACCGGGCATGGTCGCGCTTCCGGCGCACCCGTGGCAGGCCCGCGACGTGTTGGGCAGGCCGGGTGTCGCCGCCCTCCTGGAGCGGGGTCTGCTTCGCGACCTCGGCCCGGGTGGGCCCGCGTGGTCCGCGACCTCCTCGCTGCGCACCGTGTACCGCACCGGGGCACCCGTCATGCTCAAGACCTCGCTCGGCGTGGAGATCACCAACTCCCGCCGGGAGAACCACCGCAGCGAACTGCGCCGGGGTCTGGCCGTGCACCGCATGCTCGACGCCGGCCTCAAACGCGTCATGCACTCCGCCCACCCCGGCTTCGACGTGCTGCGCGATCTCGGTTGGATCGCCGTCGACATCCCCGGTGGTCGTGGCGAGTCGGGGCTCGAACTCGTCGTGCGGGACAACCCGTTCGGCCCGCGAGATCGCGTGCACTGCATCGCCGGGCTGGCGGCGCCGCGCCCGGACCTGCCGCGGGGGAGGTCGATGCTCGCCGAGGTGTTGTACACGCTCGCCGCGCGCACCGCGACGCCGCTGCGGGAGACCGCCGAATCGTGGTTCCGTCGCTACCTCGACGTGCTGGTCGCACCGATTCTGTGGCTGCACGGCGAATATGGCCTGGGGCTCGAGGCGCATCAACAGAACACCCTGGTCGTGCTGGACACGGACGGCCGTCCGATCGGCGGGCGCTACCGCGGCAATCAGGGCTACTACTTCTCGGCCGAACGCGGTGCGCGGCTGGCCCGTTGGCTCCCCGGCGCGGGTCGGGACCTGGGCACGTGGTGCCCGGACCACGTGATCGACGAACGGCTCGGCTACTACCTCGCGATCAACAACGTCTTGGGCCTTGTCGGAGCGATGGGCGCGCAAGGGCTGGCCGACGAAAAGGCGTTGATCGCGATCTTCCGCGACCGGCTCGTCCGCACGCGCGCGGATCACCCCGCCGGACGCCCGCTCATGGACCGCCTCCTCGACGGTGCCACACTGCGGTGCAAGGCCAATCTGCTCACCCGCGTCGCGGGTCTCGACGAACTCGAAGTCCCGTTGGAGACCCAGTCCGTCTACGTCGACATCCCCAACCCGATTGCGGACGTGCGCGGCTGAGCGGTTCTCGTACCACCACAGAGGAGACGGCACGGTGCGCGCGAACGTCACGGTCCTGGCGCTGCACCGGTACGAAGGCGAACCCCTGGAGTACGAGGACGCGGTCTGGATCGGTGACGGGGCCGGACGCGGGTTCCTGCCGCCGGCCGGACCCGCGTGCAGGCGCGCTCGAGTGGACCGGCCGGGCGCGCTTCGGGTCGCTCTCGCGGACGGCGCCGCGGAAAGCCTGCTCGCGCGGCGCTGGGCCGAACTCCTGGTGCGGGCCTGCGGCGCGGCGCCCACTCCGCTCCTGTGCGGGGGTACTGGCTTCGCCGACGTATTGGGGCGCGCCGCGGACCGGTGGCCGGAACTGACCAAGCGGTACCTGGTCGAGCGGGATCGGCGCGGGATGCCCGTACAGCCGTACGAACTGCGCAAGTTGAAGCGCGGAGCCCATGCCTCGGCGGTACTCGCCGCGCACCTCGCGCCGCATCCGTGGCTCTCCGGCCGGGGCCAATGGGCGGCCGCGGTGCTCGGCGACGCCTATCTCTTCCAGGTCCGCGGCGACCGGCTCTGGCGGGTGTTTCCCACCTCCCGCCGACCCGACGTCGCGACCAGCAACGGCGCGGACCCCGCGGCGGTGGCACGGCGGGTGCGCTGCGCGCGCGGTACCTGGACCGATCGCGACCTGCTGTACGTCGCCAACGACACCGCCGGCGCGTGGTTCCTGCGCACCGCGCTGGCAGGAGGGCGCCCCTGGGAGGAACTCCGTGAGCCCGCGGCTGGTAGTCCGCGCGAACTCGCCCGGTGGGCAGCCGCGCGACGGCGGGCGGGCATCCTCGACAAGGGAGACCTCACGCTCGTGCGCATCGATCCGATGATCGGTCCGGCGCGAACGCCTGGGGACGGGGGCGGGGAGCAGAATCCCGCGCGAAGCCATCCGCGCGCGTTCTCGTCTCCGACGGCGAGCACCGAGCGCCCGTGAGAGCGCGGCCGGGTCACCGAAGGGGTGGGGCCGGCCGCCGACGGTCCCACCCCTTCCGTTCTTGTCGCAGGCGATCAGCAGGCGCCCTGGTCCTCCCACACGCCCCACTGGCCGGTCGTGCCCGGTGCCTCGCCGCGCGTCCACCACTTGGCACGCCACGTGTGGTTGTTCCACACGACGGTGTCACCGTTCGTGTACGTCATCGACTCGGTCCACGGCTTGGCCGCAGCGCACTTGGTGTGCAGCGGTACGTTCATCTCCTTGACCCACTGGTTGCGCCGGAAGTCGCGGGCCTTGATCGTCACCCGGTCGTTGGCGACCTCGACCTGGAGCCCGCTGTTCTCCAATCCGCTCAGCGCGCTCTCGCCGCCCGAGCCGTTGTCGGTCCACTGAGTCTGAACGGCGCCCGTGTTGACGACAGTGAAGCCTTCGAGGTTTCCGGTGCCCGGCACGACCTTGCGCACGGCCCAGTCGGACAGGTTCAGGTCCCAGTGCGTGTGCGAGGTGAACAGCACGGCGTCCTTGTGGGCGCCCAGGATGTTCATGATCCGGTCGGCCTGGAGGTAGTCCGACTTGTAGAGCTTGTTGCGCGTGCCCGAGACCGTGTCCGGCAGCACGTGGTGCGAGAACACGAACGTCGGCTTGCCCTGCGCCTCCCAGTAGTTCATCCGCTGCTCGAGCCAGGTCAGCTGCTCGTCGCTGAACCACACCTCGTCCCATTTGGTGGGGTCGGTGTACTTCATGTACTTCTCGGTGCCGAGGAACAGCATCGGGACACCGTCGACGACGCGCTCGTAGTAGACCTTGTCGAGACCGGTGAAGTCGTAGAAGTTCTGGAAGAGCGACTGCTCGGTGGTGCCGTTCGGCCAGGTCTCCTGACACAGCTTGTCCGGATTGCAGTACTTGGGCACGTAGAACTCGTGGTTCCCGATCGTGAAGAACGTGTTCGCCGGGTGCGGACGCGTGTTCAGGACCTGCTTTACCTGGTCGTACTCGGACTTGTAGCCGCGCGGGGTGATGTCGCCGTTGACGACGAGCGCGCCGCTGTTCGGGTTGATCACCTTCATCTGGTCGAGCGCGCGGCCGAAGTCCGCGAGATCTCCCTGCACGTCACTGATGACGTTGAAGGACACCTTGGCGGGCGCGGAGGCGGGGGCTGCGTTCACCGGGGCGGAGGCGCGGGACGCGGCGGGGCGGCTCTCGGCGTAGGCGGCGCCTGCGCCTGCCGTCAGGGCGAGCGCGGCGCACACGGCCGCGACGCGCCGGTGTTTGCGGAAGTCGGGCATGGCGATCCTCGGGACGGAGGGGGTATGGGGACCCACCCATCACACCGGTTGGTCCCAACCGCCCGGCAGCCCGCAATGATCATGAAGGTGTCGAACGGCTGAAGATTGTCCACGAATCCGGCAAAGCGAGCCTCAAGCCGTCCACAAGGGTCGAGTTGTCCACAGATGACATCCACCCCCACCCCGCGGCAGGCCGTGCAGACCAGTATCCGGGGATGGAAGAGGCCGTACGAGTCTTGCGGGGGTTGGCATGGCAGCACGACGGAGTGGTAACACGGGAACAGGCGCTGTCCGCCGGAGTATCCGGGCGGCTGTGGCGCAGGCTCGTGAACGATGGGAAGGTGCGCGAACTCGCGCGCGGCGTGGGGCTCGTCGATGCCGATCGATGTGCGCTCACCTCGCGCGGACTGTTGCGCGCCGGGCTCGCGGCCTATGGCGAGCGAGCCGTGGCCGTATTGCACAGTGCGGCCCACGTGCACGGGATGCGTGGCGTGCCACGCGCGGAATCTGTGCACATCGCGACGCCCGCCACCGCGTCACGTCGTGGTGGGCCCGGCATCGTGGCCTATCGGCGACGGTTGCGAGCGGACGAGATCGTGATGGTGGACGGCTTCCCGGTGACGACGCCGGTGCGGACGCTCGCCGACCTGCTGCCCAGGCTCCCGCCCGAGGACGGATTGGCGGTCCTCGATTCGGCGCTGCATCTGGGCCTGGTCGAGCCGGCGCAGTTGGAGGCGGTCGAGCGGGCGGCGGCGGGCCGGCCCGGGGCGGGACAGGTGCGGCCGCTGCTGGAGATCGCGGACGCACGGGCCGAAAGCCCGTTGGAGTCGCGAGTGCGACTCGACTGCGTGCGGGGCGGAGTCGCACCGGACGAGTTGCAGCACGAGGTCGCGCTGCCCGGCGGCGGCCTGGCCCGCGTGGATCTCGCGTGGCTGACCGGGCTGCGGCCGATCTTCGCGGAGGCGGACGGAGTGGACGTGCATTCGCGGCCCGACGCGCTGTTCCGCGACCGGTCGCGGGCCAACGAGCTGGCCCTGGTGGGCGCGCTCGTCCTGCGCTTCACCTGGTACGACACGCTCCGGCGGGGGCGGGTCGCGGGGCTCGTGCGGCGGGCGTTCCAGTCGTGAGCCCCGCGACCGTGCCGGTGCACTCGGAAGCGGCCCGACTAACCGGTGACGCGGACCTTCTCCAGCGCCAACAGGCGCTGCTTGCGCGGCAACCCGCCTGCGTAGCCGGTCAACGTGCCGTCGGCGCCGATTACCCGGTGACACGGGATGATGATGCCGATCGGGTTGCGACCGTTGGCGAGTCCGACCGCTCGGGACGCCGTCGGCTGCCCGAGGAACCTGGTGGCCAGAGCCCCGTAGGACATCGTGTGTCCGAACGGGATGGTGGTCAGGGCGGACCAGACCTTGAGCTGGAAGGCCGTGCCGGCCGGCGCCAACGGCAGGTCGAACTCGCGCAGTTCGCCGGCGAAGTAAGCGCTCAACTGCGCCTTCGTCTGAGTGAACGCACCGGGGTCGTGTACCCAATCCGCGCCCGGCGTGGCCGCCATGTAGAGGGCGGTGAGCGACTGCCCGTCACCGATCATGAGCAATTCGCCGACCGTGGAATCCAGCGTCGCGTATCGGCGGGGGCCGTCGAGGGGGGCGTTGAACACGGCCGGGGGCACGTTCGGGTCGGGCGTTTCGACGGCCTCGAACAGGGCGTCCTGGTTCATGCGACTTCCTTCACCGAGACGGTGGATGCTGCGGACAGGCTCGCCCACAGGTGGTGCAACGCGTACGACCGCCACGGGGACCACGACTGCGCGGCCGAGACCGGAAGCCCCCAGCGCGCGAGCGCGTGCTTGACGCCCAGATCGGTCGGCAGGAACACGTCCGGGTCGCCGAGGGCCCGCAGTCGAATGTACGACGCCGTCCAGGGGCCGATACCCGGCAGGGCCACAAGGCCCGCCTCCGCCGCCCGACGGTCCACACCCGGGTCGAGGCGGACCGCTCCGGACGCGAGCGCCTCGGTGAGGGCGAAGATCGCCTTCTTGCGTGCCGTGGGCATCGGCAAGTCCGCCGGATCCGCGTCCGCCAACGCGGCCGCGGTCGGGAACGCGTGAGTGAGCCCGCCCTGTGGTGCGGCCAGCGGCTTGCCGTACAGGCGGGTCAGCCGACCCGCGACGGTGCGGGCGCCCGCGACCGACACCTGCTGGCCGAGCACGGCTCGCACGGCGAGTTCGTCGGGGTCCACATGGCCCGGTGAACGCAGGCCGGGCGTGGCGCGCACCAGTGCTCCCAGCCCGCCGTCGTCGAACTCGACGCTGCCGAGCGCCTCGTCCACGGCGAGCGGATCCGCGTCCAGGTCGAGCAACCGGCGACAGCGCTGGACGGCGGCGCCCAGGTCGCGCAGGTCGGCGAGGACGAGGCGGCACCACACCCACGAGGGCCCGGGCGAGAGCTCGACCACGCCCGTGCCGTGCGGGAGCGACAGGACCCGGCGGTAGACGCCGTCCACGTACTCCTCCACGCCCGGCACTGCCCGCAGCCCCAGGAAGTCCAACGCGTGAGCGAGCGCGATCGGCTCCCGGTAGGGCAGTCGCAGCCGGATTTCGCCCGGTTCGACGCTCCGGACGCCCGCCCGTCCGCGCACCTCGGTGGGGGTGCGGCCGAACACCTCACGAACGGTGTCGTTGAACTGCCGCACGCTTGCGAATCCGGCTGCGAACGCGACCTGCGCGATCTGCAGATCGGAAGTCTCCAGCAGGACCCTGGCCGTCTGTGCCCGTCGGGCGCGGGCGAGTGCGAGAGGGCCCGCGCCGACCTCGGCCATCAACAGGCGGTTCAACTGGCGATCGCTGTATCCGAGCCGACCCGCGAGGCCGCCGACGCCTTCGCGATCCACGACCCCGTCCGCGATCAGGCGCATGGCTCGCCCGACCACGTCGGCGCGCACGTCCCACTCCGGCGAGCCCGGCGAGGTGTCCGGGCGGCAGCGCTTGCAAGCCCGGAACCCCGCCGCCTGCGCGGCCGCCGCGGACGGGTAGAACCGCGCGTTCTCCCGCTTCGGCTTGACGGCCGGGCAACTCGGCCGGCAGTAGATGTCGGTGCTCGTGACCGCCATGTAGAACCAGCCGTCGAACCGACTGTCCCGGCTGCTGCACGCTCGGTAGCACTGCTCGTCGTCCATCACGTCGACAAGTGTCACCCGTTCCCGCAGGAGTGGCCGGCGGGAATCGGACAGCACCGTGGCACCGCCTCGGAGTCGCGAGTCGTGCCTACAACCCCCGAATCAGCCCGTTGCGGAAGAGGTCGACGAAGATGGCATGGTCGGCGCGGGCACGGGCTCCGTATGCGTGCGCGAAGTCCACGAGTGAGGTCTTGAAGCCCTCCTCGTCCCGCTCGATGGCCTCCAGGATCGCGTTCTTGGTCGAGAAGGGGACCAGCGTGTGACCGCTTTCCTCGTCCGCGACCGCGTGCATCGTCGCGGTGGCGCGGCCCAGGTATTCCACCACTTCGGCGATCGTGTTCACCTCGTTCAGGTCCGACCAGTCCAGGTCGTTCGCGTACGGCGACACCTCGGCGACCAGCTGCCCGACCCCGTCGATGTCGGTGTAACCGAGCCACGGGTCCGCGTGCGCCTGCAAGGCCCGCTGCGAGATGACGGTGCGGTGACCTTCGTGTTCGAAGTAGGAGCGCACCTGGGGATCGGTGACGTGGTGGCTCACCGACGGTGTTTGACCCTGCTTCATGTACAGGATCACGTCGTTTTCCAGCGCCTCCGTGTTGCCCTCGATCAGCAGGTTGTACGAGGGCAGCCCGGCGCTGCCGATGCCGACTCCGCGCCGACCCACGACGTCCTTGATGTCGTAGGTGTCCGGCCGTTGCCGAGTCGCGGGAGGCAGGGTGTCGAGGTATCGCCGGAAGGCCTCCAGCACGGTCGCCTTGACGTCGTCCGGCAACTCGAACGCGCCGCCGGACAGGGCGAAGCGCCGTTCGTGGTCGGCCACGACCGTCTGCGAGCGGAGCAATCCGATGCGGGTCTGCAACCGGGCCTGCCGCAGCACCTCGAGCAGCGGTCCCTGGGTCGTCGCCAGTGTCAGCGCGGCGTCCTGCGGTGTGGTCTTGTCGGTCAGCAGCCGAAGTTGGTCCAGGTAGGCCGCGCCGTAGCCGGTGACGAGGGTCGCGATCGTGTCGTCGCTGAGGGCCTTGCCGTACCCGATCAGTGCCAGGCTTGCCGCGAATCGCTTGACGTCCCATGTCCAGGGGCCGACGTACGCCTCGTCGAAGTCGTTGACGTTGAACACGAGCTTGCCGTCGGCGTTCATGTACGTGCCGAAGTTCTCCGCGTGCAGATCGCCGTGGATCCACACCCGCGAGGTGCGCTCGTCCAGGAAGGGATCTTCACGGCCGTCGAGGTCGGCGTAGAACAGGCAGGCCGTGCCCCGGTAGAACGCGAAGGCCGAGGACGCCATCTTGCGGAACTTCACCCGGAACGCGGCAGCGTCGCCATCGATCAGGGTCCCGAAGGCTCGTTCGAAGACCTCCAGGATGTGCCGGGCACGATCCTCGGGGTCCGCCGGGCCGTACTGCGCGTAGCCGCCCTCGAACCCCACGCCGCCCAGACCGATCCCTATGCCCTCGGCCATTGCGACCGCCTCCCTCGAAGTCTCCGCGGGGCCGATCGGGCCCCGCGTCAGGATCCCAGACGGAAGGGCCGGCGCGGCATCGAGCCCCCGGAGCGTGAGGGGGGAGTCAGAGGCGCCCGGGGGCTCGACACCCGGCGCCTGCCCGGCCGACGCCCGCTCATGCCCGGCAGTCGTTGTGGATGCTCAGAACCCCGTCCCGCCTCCGGGAACCGACGCGCTGGGGACGTCCGATCGGGCGATCGAGCCGGTCCCGGTTGCCGGTTGTGTTCCCCCCGGGGTCCGCGGCGGCGGCACGGCTGTCGACGTTGGCGGGAGTTCCCCCTCCTGGCGAGACGAGGACCGGTAGGCGAAGGTCGGTGGGGTGGTTGTCGTCGCTTTGTTGGCGTCCGCGCTCACCCACACACGCCAGACCTGCGCGAGGGCGATGGCGCGCAGGCGGTCCATCGACAGGAGCGGCGTATCGCGGGCGATGTCCCCCTTCTCCTCCCGAGAGGCGACCTCGTTGAGCGTGATCACGACACCGTCGCGACGGACGACTCGAACGGACCAGTCCTTGGGCCCCCTTCCCGAAGGACCTGCCTTGCCATCGGCGCGGTTCTCCGGCGTGTCCGGCGTCGCGGGGTAGACCCAATCCTGCCGCTCCACCACCCGACTGCCGTCCGAGGTCCGGTAGTCCAGGCACTTGGCCTCGGTGCTGCCCTCCGGGTGCGGACACCCCGTGTCGTCGGCCTGCTCCGCGCTTTGCTCCACCGACAGCGAGAGCAGGCTGGGCCCGGCGGAGTCCTCCAGGACCAACGACACCGAGGCGCCGATGCTGTGCACGCCCGCGGTCGTCGTGTGGGTGTTGTCCGACCCGGTGATCCCGCTGGGTGGAAGGCCCTGCGGCAACAGTGCCAGAAGCGAATGCAGCAGCAGCGGTGGCAGCACGGGCGTCATCCCGGGTGGGGCGGACAGCGTCGGCCGAGACTTGGGCCCCACTGGGGTGGTGGTGGGCGGTGCGGACACCTCCGCCGTCGAACTCGCCGGCCCCGCCACCCGTCCGGGGGCGCCGTCGGTTCGGTCCGGGACGACGAGCAGGGCCGTTCCCGCCACGGCGACCACAGCCGCGGTCGACACGCCCATCTGCACGCGCCGCACCAGCTTCATCCGTCTGCCTCGGGCGATACCACCCGAGACCAATCCCGCCGGGGGGACCAGCCCCGACGCCGACGTCCGCATCGCGGCCGCCAGTTCCTTTTCGTCAGACCCCATAGACGTACCGTCTCCTCGCCATCCGTGTGAACGCAGGTCGCACTGCTCACCAGCCGTACGGCCGTACCGGCGGTGTCTCAGTAACGCCTCATGCGGCGGAGAGCCAGCCGGATTCGCTTCCGAGCACGCTCCGCAACTTCTCCAGGGCTCGCATCGATCTGCTCCGCACGGCCCCCTCGGACACGCCCATCTGTCGCGCCGTCTGCTCCACGCTCAGGTCCTCCCAGTAGCGCAGGACCAACACCGCCCGGTCCTTGGGCGGCAGTTCGGCCAGACTCTTCAGGAGCGTCAACCGCAACGCCTGGTCCTCCTCGGGACCGGAGCCTTCCGGCAGGTCGGCGTAGGGCTGCTCGGTGCTGCTCAACCTGCGTCGGTGGGACAGATAGGTGCGCGTCAGCACGGTGCGCGCGTACGCCTCCGGGCTGTCGGCCCGACTGACCCGCTTCCAGGCCCGGTACAACTTGCCCAGCGTCGTCTGCACGAGGTCCTCGGCGAGATGCCAATCGCCACACAGGAGCCACGCCGTCCGGAACAGCCGACCGCTGCACGCGTTGGCGAACTCCAGGAAATCGGCCGGCTCAGCGTCGAAGCCCGCCATAGACCCTCCTCGTCCCTACGCGCCCTCGCGCGTACCCACCCCATAGACGCGGCGGACCCCCCGACACGTCACAACTTCCGGCCGAGAATACGTATGTGCAGCTCATAGGCCATTCGAGGGGTTGACCAAGGGATCCGCGCGTCGGCCCGTAGCCTGGGCCGGGGTCGATCACCATCGATCCCGCACCCCCGCGATCCGGAACCCGGCACGGGACACGAACAAGCCAGGGGAGTCGACGTGACGTCGGTGGACAACGATGTGGACCGTTTCAGCGCGAAGACCCGCGACTGGGTGGACGAGGCCATCCGCAAGGTGAGTGCCGACGCCAACCGTTCCGCCGACACCCACCTGCTCGCCTACCCGCTGCCCGCGGAGTGGGGCATCGACCTCTACCTCAAGGACGAGTCCACCCACCCCACCGGCTCGCTCAAACACCGCCTGGCACGCTCGCTCTTCCTGTACGCCCTGTGCAACGGGTGGATCGAGGAGGGCACCACCGTGATCGAGGCGTCCTCGGGTTCGACGGCCGTCTCGGAGGCGTACTTCGCCAACCAGATCGGTCTGCCGTTCGTCGCGGTCATGCCCGCCACCACCAGCCCGGAGAAGATCGAGCTGATCGAGTTCCACGGCGGTCGATGTCACTTGGTCCAGGACGCCGCCACGGTGTACGAGGTCTCGCGCGCCCTCGCGACGGAGACGGGCGGGCACTTCATGGACCAGTTCACCTATGCCGAGCGCGCCACCGACTGGCGGGGCAACAACAACATCGCCGAGTCGGTGTTCGAGCAGATGTCGCAGGAGCGGCATCCGATCCCCGAGTGGATCGTGGTCGGCGCCGGTACCGGTGGCACCAGCGCGACCATGGGCCGCTACGTCCGCTACCGCCGACACCACTCCAAGATCTGTGTCGTGGATCCGGAGAACTCGGCCTTCTTCGAAGGGTGGCGCACTCACGATCCGGCGTATGCCGAGGCGTGTTCGTCGCGGATCGAGGGCATCGGTCGACCTCGGGTCGAGGCCAGTTTCATGCCGAACATCGTCGACCGGATGATCAAGGTCCCCGACGCCGCGTCGGTGGCGGCGATGCGCGACCTGCACCGGCGTACCGGGCACAAGGCCGGCGGCTCGACCGGCACCAACCTGTGGGGCGCCCTGCGCCTGGTGGCCGAGATGCGTGCCGCGGGCCGGACCGGTTCGGTGGTGACGCTGCTGTGCGACGGCGGAGAGCGCTACGCGCATTCGTACTACTCGGACGAGTGGCTCGCGGGGCAGAACCTGGACCTGGGGGCGTACGAAGACACGCTGCGACACTTCCACGCGACGAGCGAATGGCACTGATCGAGCAGCCGTAGGCTGGGTACCGCAGGTCGACGAGGAGGAGCACGGGATGAGTGGAGCGGGAAACGTCGTCTTCGACAAGCGCGAGCAACTGGAGAAGATCCAGAGCGGGCTGCTGCCGGGCGAGCAGATCATCGCGGTCTACGACGCGAAGGGCGTCGGCACCGGCTTCATCGGTCTGACCGACCGGCGCGCGATCATCCAGGACAACAGTTTCGTCGGTAAGAAGATCGCGATCACCTCCTTGCCCTATTCGAAGATCAGCAGCGTGAGCATGGTCTCCAACAAGAGCTTCACCGGCTCCTACCTGAGCTCCAGCGAAATAGCGATCCACGTCGGCACGCAGACCTACAGCGTGGAGTTCCGCAGTGACGACAAGGGTCGCCACGTCCATGACGTGATCCTGCACTACATCATGCGCTGAGCAGGTGGGTCGCAGGCTGCGCGAGGGCTCCTCGGCAACTCGGGTGTCCCGAGCGTGGCTTCGGCGCTCCCGGGCTCAGCGAGTGGCCGGGGTCTGTCCGCGCAGCGGCAGTCCCGCCGCGCGGTAGATCGCGTCCATCACGCGCAGCGTCGGCACCGCATCGACCGCGGGCGTCAGCGTCGGCTGGCCGAAGCGGATCGCGTCCGCGAACGCCTGCAGCTGCAGGCGGTACGTCGGCGTCCGTGCCGCCTCGCCCAGGTGTTCGCGCCGCTTGAGCTTGCCCGTGTGCACGGTGAATCGATGGGGCAGGTGCGGCATCAGATAGTTCATCACCCGCATCTCGCCACGGCTGCCCACGACGTGTGCGTGCATGTCCAGCACGCGTCGGGACAACATCGACGCGTGCACGGTGCCCGCCGCGCCGCCCGGCAGTCGCAGGCGGGCCGACATCGCGCGGTCCACCCGCCGGTCCTTGCGGATCGTCAGGGCGTGGGCGTCCAATACCTCGATCGGGTCGGCCTTGTCGTCGCCCGCGAGCAGCCGCATCAGGTGTACGGCGTAGCAGCCGCCGTCCATCAGCGCCCCGCCCGCGAGGTCGTAGCGGTAGCGGATGTCGCCGAGCAGTGGCAACGGGAAGCACATCGACGTGCTGATGCGGCGGATCTCGCCCAACTCGCCGTCGTCCAGGATCTCGCGCATGCGGCTCGCGAGCGGGTGATATCGGTAGTGGAAGGCCTCCATCGCGATCAGGTCCGCTCGTGCCGCGGCGTCCGCGATTTGCTGCGCCTCTGCCTCGTTGGCCGCCATCGGTTTCTCGCACAACACGTGCTTGCCGGCTTCCAGCGCCCGGATCGTCCAGTGCGCGTGCAGCCCGTTGGGCAGCGGGATGTACACCGCGTCCAGCTCCGGGTCCTCGATCAGGGCGGCGTAGTGCGCGTGCACGCGTGGGATGCCCTGGCGCCGGGCGAAGGCGTCCGCGCGCACCGCGTCGCGGGCGGCGATCGCGGCGACCTGCACCTCGGGGATCAGCCGCGCGGGCTTGACCAGCGCGGCCGGTGCGATGCGAGCCGCGCCCAATACGCCGATCCGGATCCGCTTCATGGCGTCATCCCCCTCGTCGCCATCCCACCCGACGCGCTCATATGCCGAACGCCTGCCCCGGACCACTCTCCGGACCCACTCGGTGGGTCGTACCGGACTCGCTTTCCCGCATGTTAGGGGCGCACGCGCGCGTGTGGGGGAGATCGCCCCGAGGAATCCGCGACCGACGGGTCGGCCGGTGTGTGGCGGGTACCCGCACGGACGAGGCGGGGCCTAGACTAGACTTGTCTTGACATCAAGATATCTGCGGGGCGCAGACCCCGGCATCCCTGGTTAGGGTCACCTTGCTTGGCGTACGTCGAGTGGGTGTCGGCAGGATGCGGGAGAAACGCACAAGATCAAGGGAGACCGTCGTGTCCGCGAACAGCTTCGACGCTCGCTCCACCCTGAACGTGGGTGACGAGTCGTACGAAATCTTCCGGCTGGACAAGGTGGAGGGCAGCAAGCGCCTTCCCTACAGCCTGAAGGTCCTGCTGGAGAACCTGCTCCGCACGGAGGACGGCGCGAACATCACCGCCGATCACATCCGTGCCCTGGGCGGCTGGGACGCGAAGGCCGAGCCGAGCGAAGAGATCCAGTTCACGCCGGCGCGCGTGATCATGCAGGACTTCACCGGCGTGCCGTGTGTCGTGGACCTCGCCACGATGCGCGAGGCCGTGAAGGCCCTCGGCGGCGACGCCTCCCGGATCAACCCGCTCGCGCCCGCCGAGATGGTCATCGACCACTCGGTCATCGCCGACGTGTTCAACCGTCCGGACGCGTTCGAGATCAACACCGACATCGAATACGGCCGCAACAAGGAGCGCTACCAGTTCCTGCGCTGGGGCCAGACCGCGTTCGACGAGTTCAAGGTCGTACCGCCCGGCACCGGCATCGTGCACCAGGTCAACATCGAGCACCTGGCTCGCACCGTCATGGTGCGCAACGGACAGGCATACCCCGACACCTGTGTCGGCACCGACTCGCACACCACGATGGTCAACGGCCTGGGCGTGCTCGGCTGGGGCGTCGGCGGCATCGAGGCCGAGGCCGCGATGCTCGGCCAGCCGGTCAGCATGCTGATCCCGCGTGTGGTCGGCTTCAAGCTCTCCGGCAAGGCGCAGCCGGGCGTCACCGCTACCGACGTGGTGCTGACCATCACCGACATGCTGCGCAAGCACGGTGTGGTGGGCAAGTTCGTCGAGTTCTACGGCGAGGGCGTCGGCGCGGTGCCGCTGGCCAACCGCGCCACCATCGGCAACATGTCGCCGGAGTTCGGCTCGACCTGCGCGATCTTCCCGATCGACGCCGAGACGATTACCTACCTGCGACTGACCGGCCGGGACGACAAGCAGCTCGCGCTGGTGGAGGCGTACGCGAAGGCCCAGGGCCTGTGGCACGACCCGAGCCACGAGCCGGAGTACTCGGAGTACATCGAGCTCGACCTTTCCACCGTGGTGCCCTCGATCTCCGGTCCCAAGCGCCCGCAGGACCGGGTCGTGCTGGCCGAGGCCAAGTCCCGCTTCCGCAGCGCGCTGGCGGACTACGTCACCAACGGCGACGAGTCCGGCAAGGAGTCCTTCCCGGCCTCGGACGCACCGACCGGCTCGAACGGTCGCGTGCACAACCCGACGAAGGTGGTCGGCGACGACGGCGTGGAGTACGAGATCGACCACGGCGCGGTCGTGATCGCCTCGATCACCTCGTGCACCAACACCTCGAACCCCTCGGTCATGCTCGGCGCGGCGCTGCTCGCGAAGAAGGCCGTCGAGAAGGGCCTCACCCGCAAGCCGTGGGTCAAGACCACGCTCGCGCCCGGGTCCAAGGTCGTCATGGACTACTACGAGAAGGCCGGTCTGATCCCGTACCTGGACAAGGTCGGTTTCGCCCTGGTCGGCTACGGCTGCGTGACCTGCATCGGCAACTCCGGCCCGCTGCCGGAGGAGGTCTCCAAGGCGGTCAACGACGCCGACCTCGCGGTCGTCTCGGTGCTCTCGGGCAACCGCAACTTCGAGGGCCGGATCAACCCCGACGTCAAGATGAACTACCTGGCCTCGCCGCCGCTGGTGATCGCGTACGCGCTCGCGGGATCGATGGACATCGACATCACCACCGAGCCGCTGGGCCTGGACCCCGAGGGCAAGCCGGTCTACCTCGCCGACATCTGGCCGAGCGACGAGGAGATCGCCGAGGTGGTGGCCTCCTCGATCGACCAGGACATGTTCATCGACCGCTACGCCGACGTCTTCGCGGGTGACTCGCGCTGGCAGTCGCTGGAGATCCCGACGGGCGCGACGTTCGAGTGGGACCCGCAGTCGACCTACGTGCGCAAGCCTCCGTACTTCGAGGGCATGCAGATGCAGCCGGCCCCGGTTGTGGACATCGCGGGCGCCCGCGTGCTGGCCAAGCTCGGCGACTCGGTCACCACCGACCACATCTCGCCGGCGGGCTCGATCAAGGGCGACAGCCCGGCGGGCAAGTACCTGGCCGAGAACGGTGTCGAGCGCAAGGACTTCAACTCGTACGGCTCGCGCCGGGGCAACCACGAGGTGATGATCCGCGGCACGTTCGCGAACATTCGCCTGCGCAACCAGATCGCGCCGGGCACCGAGGGCGGCTTCACGCGTGACTTCACGCAGGCCGACGCCCCGGTGTCGACGATCTACGACGCGTCGGTGAACTACCAGGCCGCCGGTATCCCGCTGGTGGTGCTGGCGGGCAAGGAGTACGGCTCGGGCTCGTCGCGCGACTGGGCGGCCAAGGGCACCTCGCTGCTGGGTGTGCGTGCGGTGATCGCCGAGTCCTACGAGCGCATCCACCGCTCGAACCTGATCGGCATGGGCGTCATCCCGCTGCAGTTCCCGGCCGGCCACAGCGCCACCACGCTGGGCCTCACCGGCGAGGAGACCTTCGCGTTCGAGGGCATCACCGCGCTGAACGAGGGTCGCACCCCCAAGACGGTCAAGGTCACCACGGACACCGGCGTCGAGTTCGACGCGGTCGTGCGCATCGACACCCCCGGCGAGGCGGACTACTACCGCAACGGCGGCATCATGCAGTACGTGCTGCGTTCGCTGGTGAACAAGGGCTGACCGCCGCACCGCGACGCCAGGTCGTCGTACGGCATCGCCGCACCGGGTCGGGCTCCTTCGGGGCCCGGCCCGGTGCCGTTCGGTGCACCGTCCCGGGCTCGATCGGTGAGCCGGGCGGCTGCGGGCAGGGCGCGTGCGCCCGCAAGTGGGACCGTCTGCGCCTGCGGGCGCATCGGAGATGCCGGAATTGGCGCGGCCGGTTGGTTTCCCAACTGGCCGCAGCGTCAGTTTGGCGCTCGGCCCATGCGGGCGACAGGGCTAGGGCGCCGGTTCACCCAAAAGGGGGAATGCGCGGACCGCGCCGACCACCTCGCCGGCGCCGTACACGGGCGCCTGGGCGAACGGGGCGAGGCTCTGTTCGTCCGCGCCCATGCGCCACAGCAGCGCCGCCATGGCGACGATGTGGGCCCGCGTCGCCCCGTCCGCGATCTTGACCGCGGCGCCCCGCCCGTCCGGCAGGCCCACCGCGTACACCGCCTCGGCGCCGTCCTTGGCGAGCAGTCCCGGGATCGCCCGCATCAGCCCCGTCACGTCGCGACCGGTGCCCGCGACCCACTCCGGGTGGGCCCGCATCGCATCCGCGATCCGACGCTCGGGGGTACCCTCGGCGGCGCCCGCGAAGCGGCCGTACGACCGGGCCAGGCCCGCGAGCGAGATGGCGAACAGCGGCGCCCCGCACCCGTCCACGCCGACCGCCGCGACCGGCTCGCCGGCGACGTCCTCGACCGCTCGGCGGACGGCCTGCTGCAACGGGTGCCCGAGTTCCAGGTAGTCCTCGGTCGGCCAGCCGTTGTGCACGCAGGTGAGCAGCATCGCGGCGTGCTTGCCCGAACAGTTCATCGCGATCCGCTCGGGCCCTTTGCCGGCCGCCAGCCACGCATCGCGCTGCGCGGTGCCCAGCGGCAGGTCCGGTACGCAGCGCAGCGCGCTCTCCGGCAACCTCGCGCGGGACAGGATTCGCCGGGTCCCCTCCAGGTGGAACGTCTCGCCGGAGTGGCTGGCGCAGGCGAGTGCGAGCAGTTCGCCGTCCAGGTCCAGCCCGCTGCGCACCATCGCCAGGCCCTGGAACGGCTTGTTGGCCGAGCGCGGGAACATCGGCGCGTCCACGGCCCCGTGTCCTTCGACCACCGAGCCGTCGGTGCCGGTGAGTACGGCCGTGCCGTGGTGGATCGATTCCAGGAAGCCGTTCCGCCACACGCCGACCAGCGGTATGTGAGCGAACGCGGCCTCGTCACCGGCGCGGTCGGCCTGGATCACGGGTCCTCCTGAGGTCGTACGAGAGTCGAACGAGGTCGGGCGCAGAGGTGCAGCGGGGTACGGCGGGCGCAGGCGTGACGACGTGGGAGTCGAACGCGGGTACGGATGCTCCCCCTCCATGATCCACGTGTGCATTCTCGGTCTGCCACCGCGCATAATCGAACATATGTACGGCAATGGCGATCGCGACACCCCGGCCTGGGAGCAGCCGGGTCGCTTTGCCCATGCCAAAACCGGGGACGGGGCGAAATCCAAGCCCCGAGGCAGGGACGGGATCGCGCCGACGGGATGGCCGAGGGGCGTTCGGCCGCCCGGTGTGGCGGGTTGGGAGGACACGGCCGTCGCCTGGCTGTTCGACCTGTGCCCGCCGGGCTACCGAAGCCACGACGTCCTGCGCAAACACCCGTTGATCCTGGCCCGGATGGCCCGCCAGCACGTGGCCGCCGCGCTCGCCGCGGCCCGACACGGCTACGGCACGGCGCGCGGCGAGCTTGCCGAGCGGGTGCCCGTGCAGGCGGTGGAGGCGGCGCTGCGCATGTACGAGTACGAGGGCTCGCGCGCGGCGGCCACCGAGCGTGCGGTTCGGCTGGTCGAAAAGGCTCTCGCGGGCGAGCGCTGGGAGCCCCGACTGTGACGTGCGCGACGTCGTGGACAGCTCCGACCCTGCTCCGGCCCTGCCCGGACGGCGATGGGGACGCGGCGACCGGGGGCGAAAGGGGTGTTTGTAACGTTCCATGCGCGCACCGGCGCTGCGGGAGTGAATAGAGGCCCGATCGTGACGCCTGCGTTCAGGTTTGACTCTTCTGCCCGAACAGAGGGGGCAATAGAGTTCAGGACTTGCACACAAGAAGTACGTCAATCGCACCGGGGCGAGGGGATCGCAGATGTCCGACGGCACGACGGGGTCCCGCTTTCCGCAGGCCCAGTCGCCGGGGTCGCACTCGTCCGGGTCGCAGTCCTCGCTGCACCGGGCCAACCTCGATCGGGTCCTGCACGCGGTCCGCATGGCGGGTGCGCTCACCCAGGCCGAGATCGCCAGGAGCACCGGGCTGTCCGCCGCGACGGTGTCGAACATCGTACGGGAGTTGAAGGTCCTCGACATGGTCGAGGTGACCCCCACGTCCTCCGGCGGCAGGCGGGCCCGCAACGTCTCGCTCAGCCGCGCCTCGGGTGTGGTCGTCGGCATCGACTTCGGCCATCGCCACCTGCGCGTGGCCATCGGTGACTTCGCCCACCGGGTGCTCGCCGAGGAGCATGTCCCGATCGACGTCGACTCCTCCGCCGACGAGGGCTTCGCGCTCGCGGATCGACTGCTGGGCGTGCTGCTGGAGCGCGCCGGCGCGGTCCGAAGCGAGGTCACCGGGGTCGGGCTCGGGGTGCCCGGCCCGATCGACATCGACACCGGCGCGCTCGGCTCGACGACGATCCTGCCGGGCTGGGTGGGCTGTCACCCGCGCGAGGCGATGCAGGCCCGGCTGGGCCTGCCGGTCCTGGTGGACAACGACGCCAACCTCGGCGCGCTGGGCGAACTCGTCTGGGGCGCGGGCGTGGGTTGCACCGAGATGGCCTACCTCAAGGTGTCCGGCGGCGTCGGCGCGGGCCTGGTGATCGGCGGCCGGTTGTACCGGGGTCCGGGCGGCACCGCAGGCGAGATCGGTCACATAACGCTGGACGAGTCCGGGCCGGTGTGCAGGTGTGGCAACCGGGGCTGCCTGGAGACCTTCACCAACGCCTCCTACCTGCTCGACCTGCTGCGCGGCAGCCACGGCACCGACCTGACCATCCAGCGGATGATCGAACTCGCCAAGGCCGGCGACGCGGGCTGCCGGCGGGTGGTGGCGGACGCCGGCAGGCACGTGGGCGTGGGCGTGGCGAGCCTGACGAATCTGCTCAATCCGCAGCGAATCATCCTCGGCGGCGACCTCGCGGGCGCCGGTGACCTGCTGATCGCGCCGATCGTCGAGTCGGTCGGGCGGTACGCCATTCCCAGCGCGTCACGCCGGTTGACCGTGGTCACCGGGTCGCTCGGCGAGCGTGCCGAGGTGCTCGGCGCGATGGCGATGGTGATGAGCGAGATGACCCCCTTCGCCGTCGAACGCACGCCCCAGGTGCTGGTCGCGGGCGCCTCGACGTGAGTCGGCGCGCACGGATGGCTCATCGGTGTACCCCGATGCGAACCATCCGGCCGCATCGCCGCGTCTAGACTCGATGGACGCCTCTCCTGCACGCAGACCCGTGGGGGCGGTGACGGATCTGACGAAGGAGGAACGGGTGGCCCTGCTGGACAGCATTCGAGGACCCCGTGATCTCAAGGCCCTCTCGCCCGAGCAGCTCGCGCAGCTCGCGGACGAGATCCGCACCTTCCTGGTGGAGTCCGTCTCCAAGACCGGTGGTCACCTGGGTCCCAACCTCGGTGTGGTCGAGCTGACCATCGCGATGCACCGCGTGTTCGAGTCGCCGCGCGACAAGATTCTCTTCGACACCGGGCACCAGAGCTACGTGCACAAGATCGTGACCGGTCGCAAGGACGGCTTCGGGCAGCTGCGTCAGGCCGACGGTCTGTCCGGCTATCCCAGCCGGGCCGAGTCCGAGCACGACGTGATCGAGAATTCGCACGCGTCCACGGTGTTGTCCTGGGCTGACGGCCTGGCCAAGGCGTACCAGGTGCGCGGTCAAACCGATCGGCACGTGGTCGCGGTGATCGGCGACGGCGCGCTGACCGGCGGTATGGCCTGGGAGGCACTGAACAACATCGCGGCGGCCAAGGATCGCCCGGTGATCATCGTGGTCAACGACAACGAGCGCTCGTACGGCCCGACCCAGGGCGGACTCGCCGACCACCTCGCCACGCTGCGCACCACGCGCGGCTACGAGCGTTTCCTGGAGTGGGGCAAGGGCGTGCTGGGCCGCACCCCGGTGGTCGGCGGTCCGGTCTACGACATGCTGCACGGCGCCAAGAAGGGCCTCAAGGACGCGGTCGCGCCGCAGGGTCTGTTCGAGGACCTGGGCCTGAAGTACGTCGGCCCGATCGACGGGCACGACGTCGAGGCGGTGGAGAACGCGCTGCGCCGGGCTCGCGGCTTCGGCGGCCCGGTGATCGTGCACGCGATCACCCAGAAGGGCAGGGGCTACGCGCACGCGGTCAACGACGCGGCGGACCAGTTCCACGCGGTGGGCGTGATCAACCCCGAGACCGGCCTGCCGGTCAAGAAGTCGGGCGCGTCGTGGACGTCGGTGTTCGCCGACGAGATGGTTGCCATCGCGGACGAGCGGGAGGACGTCGTCGGCATCACCGCGGCGATGCTGATCCCGGTCGGACTGCACAAGTTCGCCGCCAAGCACCCGGACCGGGTGTTCGACGTCGGGATCGCCGAGCAGCACGCGGTGACCTCGGCGGCGGGCCTGGCCACCGGCGGGCTGCACCCGGTGGTCGCGGTGTACGCGACCTTCCTCAATCGCGCGTTCGACCAGGTGCTGATGGACGTCGCGCTGCACAAGTGCGGCGTGACCTTCGTCCTCGACCGGGCCGGTGTGACTGGGCCGGACGGGGCCAGCCACAACGGCATGTGGGACATGTCGATCCTCCAGGTCGTGCCGGGTCTGCGGCTCGCCGCGCCGCGCGATGCCACGCAGGTGCGCGCGCAGTTGCGCGAGGCGATGGAGGTCGACGACGCGCCGACCGTCGTGCGCTTCGGCAAGGGCGCGGTGGGCGCCGACATCGAGGCGATCGGCCGGATCGACGGGATGGACGTGCTGCGCCGCACCGGCCCCGAGCGCAACGGCGGCGGTGAGCGCGGCGACGTGCTGATCGTGACCGTGGGGCAGATGGCCGAGATCGGGGTCGAGGTCGCCGATCGGCTCGCCGACCAGGGCATCGCGGCGACCGTGGTCGACCCGCGCTGGATCAAGCCGGTTCCGGCCGGGATCGCGCCGTTGGCGGCCCGGCACCGGCTCGTGGTCACGATCGAGGACAACGGCCGGGCCGGTGGCGTCGGATCGGCGATCGCGCAGTCGTTGCGGGACGCGCGGGTGGACGTACCGCTGCGCGACTTCGGTATTCCGCAAGAGTTCCTCGACCACGCGGAGCGTTCGGACATCCTGGTTCGGATCGGCCTGAACGCCCAGGACATCTCCCGCCAGGTGGTCGAGGAGATCGCGTCCAAGACCGTGGACGCCGACGCCGAGCAGCACGAGACGACGGCCTGATCGAGGGCCGCCGCGCGCATTGCGACGATCCCGGGGTCGGGAGCGAGAAGCCACGGGCTCTTGCTCCAGGAGCCCGGGATCGTTTTGCGCTTCGCGGCTTCGCGGCTGTTTCGGGGGCTTTGGGGGTTTTGGGCTTCGGCTTTGTGGGTGCTCGGCGTCGATTTCCGGGGTGGGCTCGAAGATCACCCTGACGCGCCGAGGATCGGTCACCCGAAAACAGGAGTGAAAGCCTCGATCATGGCAACGGTCTCCGCCACCAGGAGGTGTTGCCATGGCCAACGCGTTGTTTCGCACCAAGAACATCGAGCAGTCCATCCAGGACACCGATGTCTCCGAAGGGCACGGCTTACGCCGGGAGTTGTCCGCACTCGACCTGATGGTTTTCGGCGTCGGCGTGGTGGTGGGCACGGGCATCTTCGTGCTGACCGGTACGGCGGCGAAGGACTACGCGGGCCCCGCCGTCGCGTTGTCGTTCGTGCTGGCGGGGATCGTCTGCGGGCTCGCCGCGCTGTGCTACGCCGAGTTCGCGTCCACGGTTCCGGTGGCGGGTTCCGCGTACACGTTCTCGTACACCACGCTCGGCGAACTGCCCGCGTGGATCATCGGCTGGGACCTGATTCTGGAACTCGCGCTCGGCGTCGGGGTGGTCTCGATCGGGTGGTCGGGATATCTGACCTCGCTGCTCTCGCAGGCGAACATCGACCTGCCGCAGGCGATCACGGCTGCGCCGGGCGACGGTGGGAAGGTCAACCTGCCGGCGCTGCTGCTCGTGCTCGGGGTCGCGACGATCCTGGTGTTCGGGATCAAGCTCTCGGCACGGTTCAACCTCATCATGGTCACCGTCAAGCTCGCGATCGTGCTGTTGGTGATCTTTGCCGGCCTGTTCTTCGTCAAGACGGGCAACTACAACCCCTTCGTGCCCGATTCGCAGCCGCCCGCATCCGGGAACGGCGGGCTCAAGGCGCCGCTCGTGCAGACCCTGTTCGGGTTCGAGCCGCAGATCTACGGTGTGATGGGGATCTTCTCCGGTGCCGCGCTCGTGTTCTTCGCCTACATCGGATTCGATGTGGTCGCCACCGCCGCCGAGGAGACCCGCAAGCCGCAGCGCGACATGCCGATCGGAATCCTCGGTTCCCTGGTGATCTGCACGATCCTGTACGTCTCGGTGGCCCTGGTCGTGGTCGGTATGCAGCGCTACGACATGCTCTCGTCCTCCGCGCCGTTGGCCGAGGCATTCCGGTCGGTCGGCAAGGGCTGGATCGCGACCATCATCAGCGTCGGCGCGGTGGCCGGTCTTACCACCGTGTGCATGATCTTGATGATGGGGCAGAGCCGGGTCTTCTTCGCGATGAGCCGGGACGGGCTGCTGCCGCCGTTGTTCGCGAAGGTGCATCCCAAGTACGGCACGCCGCACATGAGCACGATACTGATCGCGGTGGTGGTGGCGGCGATCGCCGGGTTCACTCCGATCCACGAGATCGACGTCATGGTCAACATCGGCACACTGTTCGCGTTCTTGGTGGTTGCCGCGAGCGTGCTGATCCTGCGCCGGACCCGACCGGAGTTGCCGCGCGCGTTCCGGGTGCCGTTCGTGCCGTGGTTGCCGATTCTGTCCATACTGGCCACGCTGTGGCTGATGATCAATCTCAGCAGTGAGACGTGGCTGCGGTTCCTGGTGTGGATGGTGGCCGGCTTCGCCGTCTACTTCTTCTACGGGCGGCAGCACAGTCGACTGCGGTGACGGCGACGGTTGTTCGATGAGGGTTGTTCGGTGACGGTGGTCAGATGACGTGCGCGGGTCCGGGTCGAATCGACCCGGGCCCGCGCACAAATCGCATGACGGCGGGGGATCAGCCCCAGAGCTCGTCCGTGTACTTGTCGGTGCCGACCACGGTGGGAATCCACGGGGCGCAGAAGCTGACCCGGCCGATGCCGGAGGCGTCGATCCGCTCGGCCCATTCCTTGAACGTGTCCCAGCTCTCGCGCGGGTCGCCCTCGAGGAAGTACAGCTGCATGCTGCGGGTTGCCGCGTTCGGGTCGCGCGGGACGAACGCGGGAGCGTCGTCCTTGAGCGGGACCGCGGTCCACGCGGCCACCGACGCGATCGGCGAGCCCTTGAGGAAGTCCGGCAACTGCGCGGAGAACCACGCCTCCAGGTCCTCCTGCGTGGTGCCCTCGGCGCGCTGCACGGTGAGCGAGACCAGGCCCTGGTAGTTGCGGTCGAGGGCGAGCTCCAGCGGGACCGGGTCCTCGTCGCGGTACCAGCGGCTGTCGTGCAGGTACATGCCGGTGTGCGCGTGGATCCGGTGCTGGAAGCCGCGGTCGTTGCCGTAGAGCCAGTTGACCTGGTCGACCGCCCACGCGTTCCACTCGTCGAACTGGCCGTCGTTGATCCAGTAGATCGCGACGTAGGAACCCGCCTCGATGTCCGGGACCACGTCGGTGTCGGCCGGGAAGCGCAGCGCCTTGAGGTCGGCGGTGGCCACCCAGCGGCTGCCCGCGAGCATGCCGGGGCCGATCATGCAGCCGGCGTAGTAGTGGTCGCGCTCGTACCAGCGGTTGTAGCTCACCTCGTGGCCGCGCTCGGGGTCCACGGCGGTGAACAGCATGCTGCCCACCCGGATCGGGTATTCCTTGAAGCTCATGACTGCCTTTCGGGTCGTGCGGTGACACGTGTCGGGGGGACGGACCCGGCCGGGGACGCCGGCCGGGTGGGGTGGTCGGGTGGGGGCGGTCAGGCCTGTCGGCGAAATCGTGTGGTGCGGTGCTCCGGCTCGGTGTCGAGCTTGGGGATGATGTGCTTGCCGAACAGTTCGATGGTCTTGAGCGTGTTCTCGCGGTTGTCGCAGCCCAGGCCGAGGACGAGCTGGTCCACGCCGACCGCCTCGTAGGCTTTGACCGCGTCCAGCACACCATCGGGCGCGCCGCAGATCAGGGCACCGGCGTCGGCGGCGAACTCGACCAGTTCGGGGGTCAGGTCGGGCATCAGCTCGGGCCAGTACGGGATGCCCTCGGGGTGCGGGAACGTGTCGTGGTAGCGGAAGACGTTGCTGGTGAGGTACATCGGCCGGGCCGCGACCGCGTTGGCGACCGCCTGTTCCCTGGTCTCGGCGACGAAGCCGGTGCTCACCGCGAGCACGTTGTCGTTGACGAAGTCGGCGATCGGTTCGGCGTTGCCGACCTCGCGCTTGTATCCGGCCACCAGTTTCTCGGCGCTCGCCGGGTCGCCGATGGAGAAGCCGAGTACGCCCAGGCCCATCCGGGCGGCCATCGCGTACGAGGGCGGGCTGCCGGCGGCGTACCACATGGCGGGGTGCGACTTGCCGTACGGCTTGGGCAGGATCTTGCGCGGCGGGAGCTGCCAGTAGGTGCCGTTGTAGCCCTCGTAGGTGTCCTGGAGGAACATCTTCGGGAACTCGCGGATCACGTCCTCCCAGATCGCCTTCGTCTCGGACATGTCCTCGATGCCGGGCAGGAAACCGAGAATCTCGTGGCTGCCGGCGCCCCGGCCGGTGCCGAACTCGAAGCGGCCCTTGGTGAGGTGGTCGAGCATCGCAACCCGTTCGGCGACCTTGGCCGGGTGGTTGACCTGAGGGAGCGGGTTGAAGATGCCGGAGCCGATGTGGATGCGCTCGGTGGCGTGGGCGAGGTAGCCGCACATGACGTCGTTGGCGGACAGGTGCGAGTACTCGTCGAGGAAGTGGTGTTCGCTCAGCCAGACGTACTTGAAGCCGGCCCGATCGGCGGCGATGGCGAAGTCCATGTCGTTCATCAGGGCTTCGTGTTCGGCGTTGGGGTTTCCCTCGCGCCGGAACGACGGGTTGTAGCCCTGAAGAAAGATGCCGAATTCCATTGCACTCCCAGTTCCGCGGTCTGGTCGGGGCGGGGTGGTCGGTCGGTCAGCCGGTCGGTCGGTAGGTCAGTAGGTCAGCAGGTCGGTCGGTGGGTTCGGGTGCGTTCGGTCGCCCGTTCGGGAGCTTCGGGGGCGCCGGCGGGGCCCGGCGGGTGCGGGCCCGCCGGCGCTTCGGGTCAGGGGGTGAAGGTGCCGTCCGGGCGGCGGACCCAGCCGGAGGCGGCCATCGTGCCGCCGTCGACGTGCAGGGTGGTGCCGGTGACGAAGCGGGCCAGGTCGCCGGCGAGGAAGACGATCGGGGCGGCGCAGTCGTCCGGTGTGCCCAGGCCGAGGGGGACCTTGGCGGCGTAGTCGTAGGCGCCCTCGTCGGTCTCGAACGTCTCCGCGAGGCCGGCGTCGCCGGGGGTGGGGATCGCGTCGGGGGCAACGCAGTTGACCCGGATGCGGCGATCCGAGAGTTCGAGGGCGAGTGACTTGGTGAGTTGTTCGACCGCGGCCTTCATCGCGGCGTACACCGCGAAGCCGGGCGCGGCGCGGAACGCCTCGATGCTGGTCACGTTGACGATCGAGCCGCCCTCGCGCATGAGCGGGACGCCGTGTCGGATCACGTGTGTGACGGAGGTGAAGTTCTCGTCGACCAGTGCGGTCTGGCCCTTGGGGCGGACCTCCATGAACGGAGACCAGAAGCCGCCGCCGGCGTTGTTGACGAGGATGTCGAGTCCGCCGAGCGTGCTGTGCGCCTCGCGTAGGAAACGCTCGACGCCGTCGCCGTCGCGGACGTCGAGTTCGACCGCGAGCGCACGGCGGCCGGTCGCCTCGATCGCCTTCGCGGTCTCCTGAAGGCCGATCGGCTCGCGGTCGCAGATGGCGACGTCCGCGCCGAACCGGGCCAGTGCGACGGCCGTCGCCGCGCCGATTCCCCGGGCGGCGCCGGTGACCACGGCGATGCGATCGGTGAGCAGGGCGGCGGAAGGGTCGAGCAGCACGGGGCACCTCACTGTGGATCGCGTACGTTGTCGCCTCGGCGCGGGGCCGCCGTCGCGGGCCGTGCTCTGCGCTGGGGTCACCATGCCACCTGACGACCCGTCACCTGAAGGGAGACAGCTGTCTTTTTCCGACTCGGTGCGCCGGCGTTCACGCAGGTCCGCAGGTGAACTGACGCTCAGTCAGCAAGAGTGGCGGACATCACCGCTCGGTGCGGCCGCGCCTGACGGCGGTGGGGTGGTGGTGCGGCGGGCGTGGGGCTGTCTCTCTGTGGCGGGAGGGTGGGCGGGGGAGACGGCGTGTCTTTCTTGCGTGCGCGGGTGCGCGGGCGCGCGTGGGCGCGGACAAGTGCGGACGCGGACGCGGGGGCGAGTGCGGGTGCAGGTGCCGGCTGGGGTGGTGGGTGCCGGCGAGGGCCTGACGTACGGGTGCGCTTGCGGGTGGAGGCGGCCGAGGGCGTGATCCCGGTTGGGGGTGCGGGCGCGGATGGCGGTAGTCGTCGCAAGGCCGGTCGTGGGTGCGGGCGGTCGGTCTTGCAGGTACCGGCGCGGGCAGTTGCGCGTGATCGCGGGTGCGGGCGGGTGCCCCGCGCCGGCGGCTGTGGGCGCGGGTATCGATGTCGACGCCTGTGGGTGTGGGTGTCGAGGCCGAGAGTCGTAGTTGCCCAGGGAGTACGGATGCGGGTGTTGGCGCATGTGCCGGTGATTGCGGGTGCGTGCGCTTGTTCGGCGGTTGTGGTGGAGGCGTCGGGCTTTGGTGAGTGGGAGCGGGACTGCGGGCGGGGTTGCCTGCGGGTGTGGGTGCAGTCGTCGGCGGGTGCGGGCGTCGACGTCCGCGGGTGCGGGCGCAGACGCCGATGGCTGTGGGCGCATGTGGTTGTCCGGCGGTTGTGGTGGAGCTGTAGGGCTTTAGTGACGGGGAGGGGTTGCAGGCTGAGTCGCCTGCGGGTGTGGGTGCAGTCGTCGGCAGGTGCGGGCGTCGACGTCCGCTGGTGCGGGCGCAGACGCCGACGGCTGCGGGCGCATGCGGTTGTCCGGCGGTTGTGACGGGGAGGGGCTGCAGGCTGAGTCGGCTGCGGGTGTGGGTGCAGTCATCGAAGAGTGCGGGCGTCGGCGCCGGCGAGCGTGAGCCTGAGCGTGCTTGCGGGTGTCGGGGATGCGCCTGCGGGTGCGTGCCGCAGGCGTCGGGGGGCGGGTGTAGGTGGCGATGTTGGCGAATTTGGACGTGGTCATGGTTGCCGGCGCAGGCGCGGGCGCAGGTTGAGGTGGTTGCGGGTGCGAGCGTCGATGTCGGCGGATTCGGTCGCAGGGGCCGCCGGCGCCCGCGCACGCGCGGGTATCTGCGGGTGCGTGTGGTGGTGTGCGGCGCTGCGGGCGCGCGTGGGCCGCGGTAGGGGGATGTGTGTGCCCGGGGGCCCCTCGGCCGTGCGCCGAGTGGCCCCGTTGTCGGTTCGCATGGATTGTCCGAAATCCATGCGCAGCGGATGCGGTGCTCACTACGCTCTGCGACGTGGCGCTATCTCCCGATTCCTGCGGCATCGTGGCCGACTTCGGCACGTGGCTCGCGCGAGCGGGCCGGCCGGCCCCGGACGCCGAGCGGATGATCGATGTCCTGGGCACGTTGCTCGATTTGCGCGTTGCCTGCCTGCGACTCGACGACCACACGCGCTGGCGTGCCGGCGATCTGAATTCGTTGCTGGAGACGTTGGTGCCCGCGCACGTCGCGCTGCCCCGTGAGGACACGGTGGGTCTGGTGGTGCCCGCGCTTCGGTTGTTCCTGGAGTTCCTGCGTGAGCGTGGGCCCCTGCATCCGGACAGCGATCGCCTCGACCCGCTGCTCGCGGTGCTGGACCGACACGAGGGTGAGCTTCCGGCCCGGATGGCGGATTCGACCTGCTGGGGGTCGGCGAAGAAGTTGTTCGTGGCGGGCTATGCGACCGGCCCCGGACGGGGCAGGGCGCTGCCGGCGGTTCGGTTGCCGGACGAGCGCGAGTTGGCTCGGGCCGCGTCGGCGGCGCCGTCGTTCGCCGCTGCGCTCACCCTGGCCCGCTGGGTCGGGCGCGGCCGTCCGGTGACCGCGACCGGTGTCCTGCGCCGTGCACCGGCGGCCGAGGCCGCGTCGTTGCTGGGCATCGAGGCGCCGGTCGCGGGCGTCCGCAGCGCGCGCGACGTCGAGCCGCTGCACCATGTGTGGTCGATCGCGTGTGCGGCGGGCCTGGTCGAGGTCGGCCGCACCGTTGCGACCGCAGGTGCGCTTGCCCGGGCGCTGGCGGTCGGCCGACCCTGCGACGTGCTGCGCGTGTGGTCGAGCCTGTGGGAGGGCGTCGCGGTCGGCGAGGCCACGGGACGTCCGGCGGTGCGTCGCGCCGGGTATGTGCTGCGCGGCGGGGACGTGATTCGCGAGCTGTTGCGCGAGCTGTACGACCACGCGGGTCGCTGGGTGCCGATGGGCGGACTGTTCGAGTTGCTCTCGTACACGCCCGACGGCCGGCCGAGGTCGCCCTCGGTCGCCGACCCGGCGTTGTTCACCGGGTTGACCCTGGCCCACCAGATGGACGACCTGCGTGCGTTCGGTGTCCTGGAGATACGTGAACTGGTCGGCGGCGGCGCGCCGTTCATGGCGGTGCGGCTGACCCCGTTGGGGCTGTACGGGTTGCGTACCCGCTTCCTCGAACTGGGTGTTCCCGCTCCGCTCACCGGCCCGGGTGGCGGCCCGAGCGAGCCCGCGTTGCCGCCGCTGTACGTGCCGCCCACCTCCGAGTGCGCGCTGGCCGCTCGGATGTCGCCGCTGCTGGCGCAGGCGGCTGCGCTCGCGGAGTACGTGGAGGAGCACGGGCCGCTGCCGGTCACCCGGGAGGAGGTACTGGCGGACGACGTCGCGCGGCGGGCCATGGTCGACCTCGGCATCCCCGAGCAGCCCCGCCGCCCCGCCGCCGATCCGCCCCGCACCGCTCGGGGCGAGCACGCCCTGCACCGGCGCTGGACACTCGCGTTGGGCACCGGTCTGCTGGTTCTGCGCAACGGCGCGGTGCACGTCGCGGACGGCCTGCGGGTGTGGCGCGAGGGTGGTGACCGCGAGCTGATTGCGCTCGCCGCGCGGGCGATGGTCGTGGTGGCCGAGGACAACGCGACCTTCGGCGAGGCACACGAGCAGCGGTGGGACGTCCCGGAGGGGCTCGCGGCGTCGCTGTTCACCGGCCTGGTCCAACTCGGCGGCCCGCTCCCGGTGTCGCTGTTCGTGGGCCTGGCGGTGCGCCGCGACCTCGATCACGTGGTTCGCACGCTGCCCACCGAGCCGCCGGCCGAGGACGAGGCGTTCGCACTCGGCCGGATCCTGGACGCGCCCGACCTGGTCCGGGAAATGGGCCGACTGTGCGACCCCACCACGCCGAGCCTGTCGTTCCCGCCGTCTTCCCCGTCGTTCCCGGCGCGGACACCGACCGAAGCGCTGACCCGGGTTCGCGCCGGGGTGGTCCTGCTCGCCGATCGGCTGGCGGCCCTCGGCATCGTCCGGCGCACCGCCGAGGGCATCACGCTGACCGGTCTGGGCGGCACCCTCGTACACCGGATGTTCCGCGAGCAGGGGCTGCCGGTCGCCACCGTCGACGACTACACCGCGGCCTCGGGCGCCCGTCTCCTCGGCGCGATGGGGGCGTGGCCGCGACCGATCGCGACCCGTACGTTCGCGAGCTGGATCGCCTGTCGGCCGGTCGACGCCGCGCTGTCCGAACTGTGTGCGGTCGCGGGCGCGGCCGGACCCACCGAGCGGCTCATGCTCTTCGCCCACGTGGGTGACGCGGGCCTCCCCGAGGCCGCCGTCGAACACGCCCTCGACGAGGCCGCCGCGGACCCCACCCTTGCCCCGCACGTATGGAACTGGCGCCTCACCCACGACCACGACGTGCCCCCGGCGACCCTGCGCACGCTGGCCTGGCTCACCGCCGACAACGCCGCCGCTGCGCTGCTCGGCCGGCACGAGGCGGCCGTACTGGGCCTGCTCACCGAGGTGACCGGCAGTCAGGGTCCGGGCGCCGACGTGGTCTTCGGCGAACTCGCGACGATGGGCCACCCCTGCGCCGAGGACGTGCTGCGCTTCGCCGAGACCACGCACCCCGACCCCAAGGTGGCCCGCGCCGCCCGCCGGGCTCTACATCGACTGTGCTGACGGACACCCGAGGCCCCGTGCCGACGGGCATCCGAGGCGCACCGTGCATCACCTGTGCCGACGGGCGTCCGAGGCGCGCCGCGCCCGCCCGTGCCGCCGCGCACCCGTGCCGCACCGCAGATCACCTGTGCCGCCGCGCACCCGAGGCGCGCCGCGCATCTCCTGTACCGACGCGCACCCCCCACCGCGCACCGCCCGTGCCGACGCGCACCCGTGCCCCACCGCACATCACCCGTGCGACCCCCACCCCACCCACCCCACCCACCCCGCCTACACCCCCGCCGCCTGACTCAAGAAGACGCTCGGCGCGCCCGTCCACGACACGTGCAGCGCCTCCCGAGCCCGCGTGCAGGCCACGAACAACAGACATCGCTCCGCCAAAAGGTCGGCCTCGTGCTGGAGCCGATCCACCTCGCGCCCGGTCACATGGCCCATGTAGGGCACCGTCGAATCACTCACGTCCGCCACCGCCATGCAGCGGAACTCGAGTCCCTTCATCGCGTGCATCGTGCCGATCCGAACTCCCGCCGCGGCGGCCCCGGGCCGGTCCTTGAGCAGCACGGCCGGTACGCCCTCGCGCGTGAGTGCCTCCGCCGCCTTGCGGCCGTACCCGACGAAGCGCGCCGCGATCCCGATCTCCTCGGGCCGCACACCCGCGTCCAGCCAGCCCCGGACCCGTGCGACGAGTGCGGCCAACTCGGCCTCCGTTCCGGTGAGCGCCACCAGATCCGGCTTCGCGCCGTGCAGCGAACTGCGGCAATCCTGCACCGAGTCCGCATGCTCCCCGTCCAGGCCCTCGACCGGCCGACCGGACAGGATCGAGGTACACCACCCGAGAATCTCCGCCGTCGTCCGGTAGTTCACGCGCAGCCGGCTCGACCGGCCGACCACCCGGATCCCCAGCTTGCCCAGCGACACCCTGCTGTCGTAGATCCGCTGGTTCGGATCGCCCGCGATGAACATGTCGTCCGGGCCCGTCGCGACCATCGCCCGCAACGCCCGCCACTGTGCCGGGTGCAGGTCCTGGGCCTCGTCGACGACCACGTGACGATACGGCCGCTCCGCCCGCTCCGCCAGCAACAGCGCGGTCTCGTCGCACACCTGGAGCCAGGTTCGGCGACCCTCCGCGCGCAGCCCGGCCACGAACTCCTCGACCGCACGCCAGACCTTGGCCCGCTGCAGGGGCCCCAGCGGGGTGCCCCGGCCGGTCCGTGACGCCTTGAGGTACGACTCCAGGCTGCCGATGTCATGGGCGACGATCACGTTGCGGTACTCCTGGACCAGGAACGGCACCGTCCACGGCAGCTGCAGCGCCTCGATGATCGTTGCCCAGCGTTCCTTCTCGTCGTGCGCGATCGCCAGTGCCGCGCCGCCGAGTTCCTGCCGAAGCAGTCGATTGGCCGCCGCGTCCACCGTGGTCACATCGACCCGCTCGAGCAGTTCGGGCGCCAACAGCATGGCCAGGTTCTCCTGCAGGCTCCGGGCCAGCGTCGTCGTGTACGTCGTCAGCAGGATGCGCTCGCCCGCCGCGAGGCGCCCGGCGAGGTGCTTCACGCGGTGCAGGGCCACCACCGTCTTGCCCGTCCCGGGACCGCCGTTCACCTGGGCGGGCCCGGCGTACGACTCGCGATACGCCGTCCGGTACTGGGACGGGTGCAGGAAGACCCGCCAGGCGTCGAACGGCCGGGAGAGGATGTCGAGCAGTTCGTCGGGGCCCTCCACGAGAGCCACCCGTCCCTGGGCGTGCCCCATCGCCGTGACCAGGTCCTCGGGGTCGGGCAGCGCGTCCGCCGGGGCCGGCGCCGGGCGGCGCGCACTCACCACGTCCCGCCACACCTCCTCCGGCGAGTACCCCTCGGCGAGATAGAACAGCACCTCGTACTGGTCCTGCGGAAGCAGCGCCTCCAGCGCCTCCAACTGCCCGCGCTCGGTGAGCAGTCGCGCGATGCGCAGCACGTTGGCGTCCAGCCCCAACCGGGTCAGGTCGGCATCCGAGACACCGGCCAGGAGCCGGTTGCCCGATCCCGCCGCGAGGTGCTCCAGTGCGGGGGTGGCCCGCTGCTGCGCCACCACGTCCTGGATCTCCAGCGCGTGCGTCGCCCGGTTGACCCCGGCCTGCTGCTGTACCGCCCACGCGATCGCTTCGTCGTGCGGCAGCACCCGCAACAACAGGAACGTCTCGCCGCTGTCCGGCGCGAGTACCACGCCGCGCCGGAATCCGCCGACCCGAATCGTCCGGATCCGCGCGTCCCGGGCCCGGTCGAGCTTTTCCAGGTGCAGCCCCTTGTCGGCCAGGAGTTCGACCAGGGTCAGGCTCTGGAACTTCGCGATCGCCTCGCGCACTCCCCGCTGTGCGCTCTTCTCCAGGCGGGCGTATTCGGCCAGGAAGTCCTTCCCGAGCGCGAGTTGCGGCACATGTCCTCCCGAACCGATCACCATGCTTCGTGTGTCCGTGTCATCTCGTACGGTAACGGAGCGCAGTTCATCGCCCACAGCGGAAGCGACATGTGCTGGGGTCGGATCGATCACCCGTCGAACTGCTCGCCGCCGTCGACGAACTCGCGGCCGTGTTCGCGGCTCAGGACGGCCCCGCAGCGCCGATCAGGACGGCGTCAACAGGTCGATGAGGTCCTTGTCCCGGCGCTCGCCCAGCCGGGCCAGGACCGCGGCGAGTGGCGTCGTGGCGGGCAGGCCGATGCGGCTTGCGATGATCGGCAGCGCCTGCGCGTCCGGCACCCGCGTGGTCCAGCCGACCAGGCGTACCGCCCGTTGCAGCGGCGGCAGGTCGTCCTCGACGGGGCGGATGTGGCGGGTCAGCAGGCGATCCCCGCTCGGGATGACGAACAGATGGTCGCCCTCGGCCGCGTTCAGGTCGAGCAGCAGCGGGCGCATCGAGCCGAAACACGGTTGATTGCGCCACACGACGGTGACCTCGCCCGCGTCATGGGTGAGAGTGCGGCGAGCACCGGGGACGAGACCCAGGTGCGCGGCGAAGCCGGTCGGGACCGGGAAGCCGGATCCGCGCAGGTGGTCGCCGTTGAGGTCGATACGGTGCCACCATCGTTGCTCTCGGTCGCGGAAACAGCGCTGGGTGGTCGACACGTCCCGGCGCGGCTTGTACGCGGGAGCGGAGGTGGACGCGTCCGTACGCGGGAGTCGTATCCAGCCCGGTTGGTACCGGTCGAAGGACGGCCCGGTCGCGTAGGCGCGGACGGAGTTCTCACTGATGTCGAAACGACTCGTCAGGGATTCGACGACTGCGTCGATGCGCGCGGCACCGCCGCGTGTGCGGAGTTCGCGTTCGATCATCTCGCGAATACCGAGGTACTCCTCGAGATCCCAGCGACGCAGGCCGTAGTGCAGACGGTCGGTACGCATGAATCGCTCGTCGGCCTGGAGTTGGTTGCACACACTGCTGAAGGCGTAGTCGCCGTTCACCAATTCGATGATCTGCTCGGCGGTCAGCGGCACGTTTCGCAGCGTGAGGACGGCTTCGGCCTTGTCGTTGATACTCGAACCCCACCACACGCCCTGTGTGTCGAAGCGCCGGATCTGGGGGAGGCGGTCGAGCCAATCCGCCAATGCGTCCTCGTACACGCCGCACCGGCGCGTGGCGTTCTCGACTTCGGACCACGGGACGGCACCGTCGGCGCATATCTCGCGCAGTGCTCGACGCGTCGCGTCCTCGGCGTCGGCCAGGGTGTCGTGCGTCAACCATTCGTCGGTCATCCGGTGCGGCAACAACGCCGCCGGCACCCTCCACAACGGGATGCCGCGGAGTGAGTCGATCGGAGTGCGGTGGCGCTCGTCGGCCTCGATCAGGTCGCGCACCCGAGCGATCGGACCGAGTCGGGCGGCGAGCTTGGCCACGTAGGAGGCCAGTTGCGGGTTGCCGCCGCCGAAGGCCCAGTCCTCGAGACGGGCGCGGCACTTCTTTTGGATCTGCCGGACCCCCTCTCGGGTGATGCCGATGTCCTGCGCGATCGCCTCCAGCGTGGCCGGCGGGTGGGCGAACAATCGGTCGACGGCGACCCGGGTTTCGCGCTGCGTCCAGGTGTCGGTGAACGCGGTGACGCACGCGACGATGTCGAACCGGCTTTCGGTCGACGCTGGTTCGGGGGTGGGAGGAGTCCGGGCCGGATCGGGCGACGGTTCGCTTTTGGGCGCGCCGTGGTTCACCGGGTCCGCGGTCCACGCCACCGGCGCCCCACGATCGTGGGCCTCGCGCAGCGCGCCCGCGACGATCCCGACGACGTCGGTTCGGCGCAGCCGAGGCCGAGCGAGTAGTTCGCCGGGCGACATCGCGACCAGCCCACGCCAGTCGAGCCTTTCCCGGCGTAAGGCGATCACCACGGCGCGGGGCCATCGGGCCGTGTGTGGAACAGAGTTCGCATCCGCCAGAAGCGGAGCGAGCCGGGTGAGCGGGTACGCGGAACCGTAGTCGACGACAAGTTCGGCCACGCGGATCCAGAACCCGGGTTCATCCACGACCTGCGCGAAGTCGGCCGGCGGCAGCGTCCGCCACCAATCCCGGGGCAGGCCCGCCACGTTCAGGCGCGCGCCGACCTCCTCCTCGGGGAACGTCGAGAGCCCGGGCAACAGATCGACCAATGTCATGAATCATCTTCCTGACCGAACGGTACCGAACGGTTGACCGCGGGTCGGCGGTTTCGCGTAGTCTCGCGCACCACAAGGGGTGGGTCGCAACAGGGGGAGCCCGGCGTGGGATTGGCGAACGAGAACATCATCACGCAGGTCGAGGACCTGCTTGCCGGGCGCATCGTCATCCCGTCGATCCAGCGGGACTATGTGTGGAAGACCCCCGACATCCGAGACCTGCTCGACTCCCTGTACCGGGGATACCCCATCGGGTCCGTGTTGCTGTGGAAGACCAGGATCGCGGTCCCGTTCCGGACCGCCGCCGTCAGCCAGGAGACGCAGGGCGTACAGCAGCCCGTCTACCTCCTCGACGGCCAGCAGCGGCTCATTTCACTCGCATGGGTGTATCGACCCGAGTCCCGCGCCGACGCGAAGAAGCTCGATCTGCGCTTCGACCTGGCCAACGAGCAGTTCGTCAGCCCGGTGGGCACCCAGCAGCGCAATGATCCGCTCCTGGTGCCGGTGGTCGACGTGTTGGCCACCACGCCGGACTTCTACCGGCTCCTCACCACGGCCGGCGTCGACCCGGCGACACCGGTCTTCCAGACCTACTACAAGCGGCTTCAGCAGTTGCACGACGTCCACAAGCGCGAGATCGCGGTGATCACCTACGCCTCGGACGACTACGAGGAGGTCGCCGACGTCTTCGCGCGGGTCAACAAGGGTGGTCGCAAGCTGACCAAGGGCGATCTGGTGTACAGCGCGATCGCGGCCCGCTGGGAGGACGGGCTCGCCACGATCGAGGCCTTCCACGCGGAGCTTGCGCGCGACGGGTTCGCCCTCGACCGGGACCCGGTGCTACGCATCCTCGGTCACTTCGCGGGAGTGGGCCTGCGCAGCATCAAACTGCTCGACGCCGCCGTCACGGAGCCGGTCCTGAAGGCGGCCTGGGCCAAGACGGCCGAGGCGGTTCGCATGACGGTCCGATTTTTGCGCGAGGAATGCTCGGTGCCGCGTTCGGCAGTGCTCAAGACGCAGGCCGTCCTGGTCGCGCCCTCCATCCTGCTCCATCGCCGGGGCGGCACGCTCGGTCCGGACGAGACGGTGCGGCTGCGCCGGTGGATCTACACGATCCTGACGTTCATGCGGTACAGCGGGACCACCGACACCGCGTTGGAAAGCGACGTGCGGTGGATGGACGCCGACGAAGGTCGGGTGCGGTTCGGCGAGTTGATGCACCGCGCGTTCGGCAGTCGGCCGCTGGACGCGCCGGTGCAGGCGTCGGAACTGGAACACAAATCCCATCTGCACGCCTTCTTCAACGTCCTGTACATCGCCGCGCTACGGCGGGAGGCGCGCGACTGGGTCGACGGCGAGCAACTCGACGACCTGCGTGAGGATTCGTCGGCGCGCATCGAGTACCACCACGTGTTCCCCGACGCGGCGATCGGCGGGGCGCACCCGAAGGAACTGCGCAACAGCCTGGCCAACTACGCCTTCGTCTCGGCGCGGACGAAGCGCTACATCGGAGCGCGAACGCCGGCGGAATACCTGCCCGCGCTGGAAGCCGAACACCTTGCTCGGCACTGGATGCCGATGGATCCGGCGTTGTGGACTATGGAACGGTTCCCGGAGTTTCTCGCCGAGCGGCGGCGGCTGATGGCGGCCACGCTCAATGCCATGCTGGGCCTGCCGGGCGCCGAGGAGGCGGTGGGCCGGGACGCCGGGGAGGCCGTGGGCCGGGACGACGAGGCGGCGCCGGCCGTGCTCCCCGCCTCGCCTCACGACGCGATTGTCGTTGCGGCGGACGCGGAACCCTTCATCTACGAACCCCCGCCGCAAAGCCGTCCTTCGGCGGAGAAGGCGACGGTTGCCGAGCCGGAGGACCTCGACACCGGCGAGCGGTTTCGCCGACAGTTGGTGGCCTGTTCCACCTCGGCGGAAGTGGCCATCGTCGAGGAACTGCTGGAATTCTGGGAGATCAGCCGAGGGCACGTGGAGTTCGGCGACGGCGGCACGCCCACCGCGAGACTGGTGCGGGATGCCGCGGACGGCACGAGCGTGTGTGCGATGCTGGTGTTTCCTTCGGCCGCGGGCAGCGGTATCGAGGTGCAGTTCCAGGAGTTGACGCGGCACCCGCGGTTCGCGCCGGAAGCGATGCGGGAGGAACTGCGGACCCGGCTGAACGCGATCACCGGCTTGGACATCCAGCGGCACAACGTGCACCGCCGCCCGCACTTCCCGTTGACGCTGCTTGCGGACGAGCCTGATCGTGCGGTGCTGTACCAGGTGTTCGCGTGGCTCAAGGACGTCATCTGAGGCTCGACGTCATCCGAGGCCTGACGCCATTCGAGGTCTGACGCCATTCGAGGCATGACGCCGTTTGAGGTTTCCGGAGTCACCGGCTCGGGGGAGTCCGTTCAGGGCCGCCACAGTTCGCCGGGGGCCGGCTCCGGCCAGGGGATGTCGGCGCGGACCGCGGCGAAGAGTTCCTTGCAGCGCTTGTCGTCGAGCAGGACCACGCTCTGGCCGCCGCCGCGTTCGCCGAAGCCGGCGACGGGGGCGGTGCGAAACGCCAGGTCGGCTTCGCTGATGCCCTTGAGGTCGGTGGCCAGGTCCAGAAGCGCCTTGAAGTTGAGGTTGTCGTCGACGGTCAGCGACTTGGTCAGCGACTGCAACAGGTTCTCGGTGCGCAGCGGGCTGCCGAGCACCCCCTGCGCGGTGACCTTCTCCGCGATCGCACCCAGCAGTTGTTGCTGGTGCGCCACCCGATCGAGGTCGCCCCGGTCGAGCCCGTACCGCTGCCGCACGAACTTGAGCGCCTCGTTGCCGTCCAGCTCGGCGCGGCCCTTGTCGGCGTCCACCGTCACCCCGCCGAGCGCGTCGACCATGCCCTTGAAGCCGCCGAAGTCCACCGCCGCGTAGTGGTCGATCCGTACGCCGGTCAGGTTTTCGATGGTGGCCACGAGCAGCGCGGGCCCGCCCCACGAGAAGGCCGCGTTCAGCTTGGCCTCGCCGTGCCCAGGGATCGACACCCACGAGTCGCGCGGCAACGAGATCGCCGAGATCGAGGCCCGACCAGCGGGCAGGTGCAGGATCATCATGGTGTCGCTGCGCCGGCCCTCCAGCGCCTCGGGGTCGGCGCCGGCCGCCGCCGCGTCCATGCCCACGAGCAGGATGTTCAACGCCCGGCCGGCGGCGGGATCGGTCGGCGGGCGCGGTCCCGCGGCGGGGATGCCCGATCGGTCGAAGACCCCGTCGATGCGCTTGATGTTGGCGTTGAGCGAGTACACCACCCAGACTGCGCATCCGCCGACCACGCACAGCGACAGGGTGAGCAGCGCGACCAGTCCCACGACCGCCTTGCGGCGCCGTGACCAAGGCTTGCGCTCGGGTGTCGGCGTCGGCTCGCCGTCCTCTTCCGCCTCGCTGACCTCGGCCGACTCGTCCGTCGCACCCAGCGCATCCGTCATGCGCAGAAGCTAGCTGACCTACCGTCAGCAAGGGCAGGGGAAGCCGAGAATCAGTGCGAAGACGAGATCGACTTCGCTGCCTGTCCGAGATCCGGGGCCGGCCGGCGCATGCACACGCGAGGCCACCGATCCAGTCCGATGGCCGCCTCGTGCGCCCGGATCGCCGCGAGCCCCGGCGTCACCTCCGCCGCGTCGAGCGCCCGGAAGCCGATCCGCGCGTAGTACGGAGCGTTCCACGGCACGTCCCGAAAGGTGGTCAACGTCGACGCGAGCCCGGTCCGCGCCTGCACTCGATCGATCATCGCCCGCCCGAGCCCGCGCCGCGCCCCGTCGGGGTGCACCGACACCTGCTCGATGTGCGCGGCCCCGTCCACGAGATCCCAGATCAGATAGGCAACCGCCGGCTCCCCGACCACCAGGCACCGCCCGCCGGTCCGATACGCGGCCAACTCCTCGACGGAAAGCGGCTCGTCCGCCGCGATCTCCGGCATGCCCACATCCACGAAGCACATCCCGGCGGCGACCTCGATCTCTCGCATTCGCTCCAGGTCACGCACCGAGGCGGCACGGATCACATCACTCATGATCACCATTGTGGCCGCCGCCGCGAAGCGCGGGAGACGGTGCGTGTGGCGCATGGGTCACAGGGATCTCGACACGGCATGCTCGGAGTTCCACGAGAAGTGGGTTCGAGGGTCCACCCGGCAGCCCGCCACGTGTCACGCTCAAGGGCGACGACTACCCCGCTCTCGCGGCGATTCGGTACGTACCGAATCGCGAAGCCGTGGTGCGGGCGACCGACAAGATGTACGACCCGAAGCTGCGAGGGTCGGGTCCAGCTCCTGGCAGTACGCCGAAGGGGTGGCCCGCGTGGCGGGCCACCCCTGCTCGCGACGTCGTGTCGACTACTGCGGCACCGAGGCCACGCCCGCCGGGAGGAAGCGCTTGCCCAGCGTCTTCTCGCTGACGCCCGCGCGGTCCAGGTACGGGGTGATGCCGCCCAGGTGGAAGGGCCAGCCGGCGCCGGTGATCATGCACAGGTCGATGTCCTGCGGGGCGGCGACGACGCCCTCTTCGAGCATGCGGTTGATCTCGTCGGCCAGGGCGGCCAAGGCGCGGTCGCGGACCTGCTCTTGCGTGGAGGGGGAGTCGCCCACCTCCAGGAGGGCGGCGACCTCGGGGTCGACCTCCTGGGCGCCGGAGGCCCAGGTCAGGAAGGAGCGCTTCCCGGCCTTGACCACACGCTCCAGGTTGGGCGAGACGCCGAAGCGGTCCGGGAAGGCCGTGTGCAGGGTTTCGCCGACGTGTGCGGCGATCGCCGGGCCGACGAGTTCGAGCAGGACCATCGGGGACATCGGCAGGCCGAGCGGGGCCAGTGCGTTGTCGGCGATCTCGATCGGGGTGCCTTCGTCGACCGCGGCCAGCACCTCGCCCAGGAAGCGGGTGAGGACGCGGTTGACCACGAACGCCGGGGCGTCCTTGACCAGGACCGAGGTCTTCTTGAGCTGCTTGGAGACGGCGAAGGCGGTGGCGAGCGCACCGTCGTCGGTCTGCTCGGCGCGGACGATCTCCAACAGCGGCAGGACCGCGACCGGGTTGAAGAAGTGGAAGCCCACGACCCGCTCGGGGTGTGCCAGCTTCGAGGCCATCTCGGTGATCGACAACGACGAGGTGTTGGTGGCCAGGATGCACGTCGGCGAGACCACGGCCTCGACCTCGGCGAACACCTGCTGTTTGACCGACATCTCCTCGAACACGGCCTCGATGACGAAGTCGGCGTCCGCGAACGCGTCCTTGGTCAGCGAGCCGGTCACCAGTGCCTTGAGCCGGTTCGCGGCGTCCGCCGAGATCCGCTTCTTGAGCAGGAGCTTGTCGACCTCGGCGTGCACGTAGCCGACGCCCTTGTCCACCCGCTCCTGGTCGATGTCGGTCAGCACGACCGGCACCCGCAGGCGACGGGCGAACAGCAGCGCGAGTTGCGAGGCCATCAGCCCGGCGCCGACCACGCCGACCTTGGTGACCGGGCGCGCGAGCTTGCGGTCGGGGGCGCCCGCCGGGCGCTTGGCGCGCTTTTGGATCAGGTTGAACGAGTACAGGCCCGCGCGCAGTTCGTCGCCCATGATCAGGTCGGCGAGCGCGTCGTCCTCGGCGTCGAAGCCGGCCTGGAGCGAGGCGACGTCACCGAACCGGGCGGAGCGTGCCGCGTCGATGATCTCCAGCGCGCGGTACGGCGCGGGGGAGGCCCCGTGCACCTTCGAGTCGGCGATCGCACGGCCTCGCTCGATCGCCGCGTCCCAGCCGGCGCCGCGGTCGATCTCCGCTCGCTCGACCACGATCTCGCCGGAGACGACCTTGCTCGCCCACACCAGCGACTGGGCCAGGAAGTCGGCCGACTCCACCAGTGCGTCCGCGATCCCGAGCTCGAATGCCTTGGGGCCGTTGAGCTGCCGGTTCTGGTTCAGCGCGTTCTCGATGATCACGGTGACCGCGTTGTCCGGGCCGATCAGGTTCGGCAGCAGCACGCAGCCGCCCCAACCGGGGACCAGACCCAGGAAGCACTCGGGCAGCGAGAAGGCCGGCACCGCGGTGGAGATGGTGCGGTACGTGCAGGCCAGGCCGATTTCGACGCCGCCGCCCATCGCCGCGCCGTTGTAGAACGCGAACGTGGGCACGGACAGCGTGGTCAGCCGCTTGAACGTGTCGTGGCCGGCCTTGCCGATGGCGTGCGCGTGTTCGCGCAGGCCGACCTTCTCCACGCCCTTGAGGTCGGCGCCGACCGCGAAGATGAACGGCTTGCCGGTCACGCCGGCCGCGACGATGTCGCCCGCCGCGGCCAGGGCCTCGACCTTGTCGATGGCGCCGTTGAGCTCGCCCAGTCCGGCCGGCCCGAACGTGTTCGGCTTGGTGTGGTCGAAGCCGTTGTCGATCGTGATCAGCGCGAACCTGCCCGCGCCGCCCGGGAGATCGAGTACGCGCACGGGGAAATGCGAGACCAGCTCGTCCGGGAAGACCTCGGCGGCCAGTCGGGTCAGGTCGCTCACTTGTCGTTCCCCTCGGAGTTCACGGCGTCCGCGGAGTTCGCGGTCCAGTTCGGGTTCTCCCAGATCACGGTCCCGCCCATGCCGAGCCCGATGCACATCGAGGTCAGGCCGTAGCGGACCTCGGGGTGCTCCTCGAACTGCCGCGCGAGCTGCGTCATCAGGCGCACGCCGGACGAGGCGAGAGGGTGACCGAAGGCGATCGCGCCGCCGTACTTGTTCACGCGCGGGTCGTCGTCGGCGATCTTGTAGTGGTCCAGGAAGGACAACACCTGGACCGCGAACGCCTCGTTCAGCTCGAACAGGCCGATGTCCTCGATGGTGAGGCCGGCGCGCTCCAGGGCCTTCTCGGTGGCCGGGACCGGGCCGATGCCCATCACCTCGGGCTCCACGCCCGCGAAGGCGAACTGCACGAGCCGCATCTTGATCGGCAGACCCAGCTCGCGCGCGGCGTCCTCGGAGGCGAGCAGACACGCGGTCGCGCCGTCGTTGAGGCCGGCCGCGTTGCCCGCGGTGACCCGGCCGTGCGGACGGAACGGGGTCTTCAGCGCGCCGAGGCCCTCGAGCGTGGTGCCCGGGCGCATCGGCTCGTCGACGGTGGACAGGCCCCAGCCCTGCTCGACCGAGCGAACCGCGACCGGCACCAGGTCGGGCTGGATCAGGTTGTCGGCGTACGCCTTGGCGGCCTTCTCCTGGCTGCCGACGGCGAACCTGTCGGCGCGCTCCTTGGTCAGCTGCGGGAAGCGGTCGTGGATGTTCTCCGCGGTGTTGCCCATGACCAGTGCGGACGGGTCCACCAACTGCTCGGAGATGATCCGCGGGTTCGGGTCGGCACCCTCGCCCATGGGGTGGCGGCCCATGTGCTCGACACCGCCGGCGACCACGACGTCGTAGGCGCCGAACGCGATGCCGCCGGCGGCCGTGGTGACCGCGGTCATCGCGCCTGCGCACATGCGGTCGATCGAGTAGCCGGGCACCTCACGCGGCAGACCCGCGAGCAGCGCCGCGGTGCGGCCGATGGTCAGGCCCTGGTCGCCGATCTGCGTGGTGGCCGCGATGGCGACCTCGTCCACGCGGGCCGGCGGCAGCGACGGGTTGCGGCGCATCAGCTCACGGATACAAGCGATGACGAGGTCGTCGGCTCGCGTCTCGTGGTAGATGCCCTTGGGGCCGGCCTTGCCGAAGGGGGTACGGACGCCGTCTACGAAGACGACGTCCCGGACGTTACGAGGCACGAGCGCACACTCCTCCTGCGATGGGTACGAGCCCCATGCTACTCATGAGTAACCAATGGTCCTAGCCCTCGGCCCCACTCCGCTCGCCCCGATCCGCCGGGACGTTGCCGTCCGTGGTCGGGATCGACCCCGTGACCGGCGCTTTTCGCGGCGATCGAGCCCAAGGCCGTGGGTCGGGTTCGCGACCGAAGGGCCGGCGAGGCGCGTGGACGGGTGCGCCGCGGCACGCGTCCGGGCGTGCCGGCGGTGCGTTCGGGTGGTTCGGGGGTGCGTCCGGGCCTGCCGACCGCCCGGGTGGGTCGGCGAGTTCGGCGGCGAAGCCGGATTCGTCGCCATCGGGCTTCCCGCGGCGGGCGCACGATCGCTCGGGTCGGCGACGGAGCCGCAGGCGGGTTGCTGCGGTGGGCTGCTCCGAGGTGATCACGACGACTCCGGATTGCGCGGACTTGACGCGACCTTACGCATTTTTCGGGCTTGCCATGTTTTGCCGCGCCACAGGGGCCGGGCCGGACGTGATGCGATCCACGCGCGGCGAGGCGGGCCTTTACTTCGGCTTGACTGTGTGGGGGCATTCGGCTGACAAAATAAGCCAAGCCTAGGCTTGGTTAGCCTTGCCTAATAATTGCCGTTTGTCCCACTTCTGTATCCCTGCGTGTCCCTGCCGGTCCTGCGGTCCCTGCCGTTCCGGCCGGTTCCTCTCGTTCGTCTGCCGGGCCTCGACCCGTCTTCGCTTGTTCTCGTCCCCGGGAGAGTCCATGTCTGTTGTCCGTCGCCGTCCTGCCGCCCGCGTGAGCGTGCTGGGTACCGGATTGCTGCTCGCCTTGCCGTTGGCACTCACCGCGTGCAGCAGCAGCGACGAATCCTCCGGCGACGCCGTCAAGGTCACCGCCAAGGACAAGTCCTGCGACGTCGCCAAGAAGGACTGGCCGGCCGGCAAGAACAGCATCAAGGTGACCAACAAGGGCAACCAGGTCACCGAGCTGTACGTCTACGCCCAGGGCGACCGGATCGTCACCGAGCGGGAGAACATCGGCCCCGGCACCTCGGCGACGCTGAACTTCGAGATCAAGGCCGGCACGTACGAGGTCGCCTGCAAGCCCGGCATGAAGGGCGACGGCATCCGGCAGACGATCACCGTCGCCGGCACCCCCGCCGAGAAGCCGGTCGACCCCCGACTCGCCCAGGCGGTCGCGCACTACCGCGCCTTCACCACCACGACGGTCGACCAGATGTTGCCGATCGCCACCGACTTCGTGAACGCGGTCAAGGCCGGCGACGTGGCCAAGGCCAAGGACCTCTACCCCAAGTCGCGCCTGGGCTGGGAGACCATCGAGCCGGTCGCGGAGAGCTTCGGCGACCTCGACCCGCAGATGGACGCCCGTGAGGCGGACCTGGAGCCGGGCCAGGAGTGGTCCGGCTGGCACCGGATCGAGAAGGCGCTGTGGACGACCGGGCAGATCACCGACGCGGAGAAGGGCTACGCCGACCGCCTGCTGGCCGACCTCAAGACGCTCCAGTCGAAGGTGGGCACGGCCGAGATCACCCCGACCTCGATCGCCAACGGTGCCAAGGAACTCCTCGACGAGGTGGCCACCGGCAAGGTCACCGGTGAGGAAGAGGCGTTCAGCCACACCGACCTGTGGGACTTCGTGGGCAACGTGGACGGCGCGAAGAAGGCGTTCGACCTGCTGAAGCCGTACGTGGCGGAGAAGGACGCGGCGCTGGCCGGCACCCTCGACGGCGAGTTCGCCAAGATCCAGGGCCTGCTGAACAAGTACAAGCAGGGCGAGGGCTACGTCTCCTACGACACCGTCGACGACGCCAAGCGCAAGGAACTCTCGGACGCGGTCAACGCGCTCGGCGAGCCGCTGTCCAAGCTGGCCGGCGTCGTCGCCTAGTCATGCCGCATATCGCTACGGGCCGCGAAGCGGCCGCCACCCGGGGCCGGGCGCAGCATGTCGCCGGCCGCACCGAACGTCCATAGGGAGGGCCTCATGACCGAGAGCGAACACGGCACCGAAACGGTCGAGCCGTCGGGCGACGGTGTCAGTCGGCGGGCCCTGCTGGGCTGGACCGGCGGCGCGCTCGTGGTCGGCGCCGCCGCGGCCGGCGGGGTGGCCACCGCGGTCACCGGGACCGACGACAAGTCGTCCGCGCCGGTCCTGGGCGCGGTCGACTTCCACGGCGTCAACCAGGCCGGCATCGCCACCCCGGTGCAGGACCGGCTGCACTTCTGCGTCTTCGACGTGATCACCGACGACCGCGCCAAGCTGGTCCGCATGCTGCAGCAGTGGACCGCCGCGGCGGCCGCGATGACCGCCGGCAAGGCGATCGGGACCGGCGCGGACAGCGGCGTTCCGGAGTCGCCGCCGGACGACACCGGCGAGGCGGTCGGCCTGCCGCCGAACAACCTCACGCTCACCGTCGGGTTCGGCCCCTCGCTGTTCACCAAGGACGGCAGGGACCGGTTCCAGATCGCCGCGAAGAAGCCCGAGGCGCTCGCCGAACTGCCCCTGTTTCCGGGCGACAAGCTCGACCCGCAGCGCTCGGGCGGCGACATCGCGGTCCAGGCCTGTTCGGACGACCCGCAGGTCGCGGTGCACGCGATCCGCAACCTGGCCAGGATCGGCTTCGGCGTGGTGTCGGTGCGCTGGTCCCAACTGGGCTTCGGCAAGACCTCCTCGACCACGCCCGAGGCGATGACCCCGCGCAACCTGTTCGGGTTCAAGGACGGCACGCGCAACATCGCCGGCACCGAGACCGACCGACTGCGCGAGCACGTGTGGGTGCCGGCCGGTGAGGGCCCGCAGTGGATGGCGGGCGGGTCGTACCTGGTCGCCCGCCGGATCCGGATGCACATCGAGACCTGGGACCGGACCTCGCTGCAGGAGCAGCAGGACGTGATCGGCCGGTCCAAGGGCGTCGGCGCGCCGCACGGCGCCACCGGCGAGCACGACGTGGTCCCGCTCAAGGCGCTGCCGGAGAACTCGCACGTGCGGTTGTCCCACCCCGACTCCAACCACGGTGCGACCATCCTGCGCCGCGGCTACTCGTTCGTGGACGGCTCGGACGGGCTCGGCCGGCTGGAGGCGGGCCTGTTCTTCCTGGCCTACCAGCGCGATCCGCGCAAGGGCTTCATCCCGCTTCAGCAGCAGCTGGCCGCCAAGGACGCGATGAACGAGTACATCCAGCACGTGGGTTCGGCGCTGTTCGCCTGCCCCGGCGGGGTGCGCGGCGCGGACGACTACTGGGGCAAGGCACTGTTCGCCTGATCGCTCGCGAAGGGGCGACAGACCGGCGCCGCATACGTGGACACCCGAAGGGCCCGATCCGAGGTACGGATCGGGCCCTTCGCGCATGCGTGCCGGCTGCTCAGGCGGTGGCCGTGGTCTCCCGGGATGCCGGTGCCGGGGTGTTGGTGCGGCCCTTGGGGAGGAGGAGGAACAGGGCCATGACGGGGATGAGGTAGAGCAGCCAGACGGTGGTCTGCAGGACCGTGGGGTCGGGTTGGAAGTTGAGGATGCCCTTGAGCAGGGTGCCGTACCAGCTGTCCGGGGGGATGGTGTCGGTGATGTCGAAGGCGCGGTTGTTCAGGCCGGGGAGGAAGTCGGCCTCCTGGAGGTCGTGGATGCCGTAGGCGAGGACGCCGGCGGCGACGACGACCAGGCCGGCGCCGGTCCACAGGAAGAATTTGGCCAGGTTGATCCGAACGGCGCCGGCGTAGAAGAGGTATCCGAGGACGACGGCGGTGGCCAGGCCGAGGGCGACGCCGATCATCGGTTCGGTGTTCTCGCCGGTGGAGCGGGCGGTGCCCCAGACGATGACGGCGGTCTCCAGGCCCTCGCGGCCCACGGCCAGGAACGCGGTGAGCACCAGCGCGCCGGTGCCCATCGCCAGCGCGTGGTCGAGCCGGCCCTGCAACTGCGCCTTCAGCGCGTGCGAGGTCCGGCGCATCCAGAAGATCATCCAGGTCACCAGCAGCACCGCGACGATCGACAGCGAGCCGCCGAACAGTTCCTGCTGTTCGAACGTCATCTCGGCGGAGGTCAGTTCGAGGGTCGCCTCCAGCGCGACGCTCAGCGCCACCGCGGCGGCGACCCCGGCCCACACCGCCGGCAACGCGTCCCGACGCCCGCTCTTGACGAGATAGGCGATCAGGATGCTGACCACCAGAGCCGCTTCCAGGCCCTCGCGCAGGCCAATCAGATAGTTGGCGAACACAGGCCACCCCACCGACTCGAACAAACATTGCAGAATGAGAATTAGGCGAGGCTAACCAAACCATCCGGCGGGATCCGGCGTCAATGTGGACAAAGCAAAGCTCGGGTAAGGCAACGAGGCCCCGCGGCCGCGCCGGGATCCGCGGACCGCGGGTCGAACCCGGTGCACCGGGCGGGACGCGCCCGGTGCCCGGTGCGGTTCAGGCGCTCGTGCCGTTGGCGGCGTGCGCGGCCAGCCGCAGGAACGCACCGGAGAGCGCGTGCGCGGTCAGGTCGATCTGCCAGGGACGTGCGCCGAAGGCGCGCAGCACGTCGCCGACCGCGTCGGCGGTGGGCACCGAGGGCGGAGCCCAGGCGAGCCGGCGCACGTAGTCCGGCGCGAGCAGGTTCTCGGTGGGCAGCGTGTGCTCGTCCGCGATGGCCGCGACGGCGGTCTTGGCCGCGGTCAGGCGCTCCGCGGCGGCCGGGTCCTTGTCCGTCCACGCGCGCGCCGGCGGCGGGCCCTCGTGCGGCAGCGTGGACATCGGCAGTTCCACCTCGGGCAGCGCCCGGGCCTGCTCGATCGCGGCCAGCCACACGCCGGCCTGGCGTCGGCTGTCCCGCCCGGTGAAGCCGGGCAGCGCGAGCAGGGCGGCCACCGACGCGGGCCCGGCGATCGCGGCCTCGACGATCGCGCTGTCCGGGATGACCCGCCCCGGCGAGACATCCTTCTGGCGCGCGATGGCGTCGCGGGCCAGCCACAACGAGCGCACGATCGCCAACTGCCGACGGCGCCGCACCCGGTGCAGCCCGGAGGTGCGCCGCCACGGGTCGACCCGCGGGGCGGGCGGCGGCGCGGCGGCGATCGCGGCGAACTCCTGCAGGGCCCAGTCGAGCTTGCCCTGCTCGGTCAGGATGGCCTCCAGCTCGTCGCGCAGCTCGATCAGCACCTCCACGTCCAGCGCGGCGTAGCGCAGCCACGGCTCGGGCAGGGGGCGGGTGGACCAGTCCACCGCCGAGTGCCCCTTCTCCAGCGAGAAGCCGAGCACGGTCTCGACCATCGCACCCAGCCCCACCCGGGGGAAGGCGGCGAGTCGGCCGGCCAGCTCGGTGTCGAAGATGCGCCGCGGCACCATGCCGACCTCGGCCAGACACGGCAGGTCCTGGGAGGCGGCGTGCAGGACCCATTCGGCGTCGACGATCGCCGCACCGAGCTCGGACAGGTCCGGACACGCCGCGGGGTCGACCAGGGCGCTGCCCGCGCCGGCCCGACGCAGCTGGATCAGATAGGCGCGTTGCCCGTAGCGATAGCCGGACGCCCGCTCGGCGTCGACGGCGACCGGTCCCGCTCCGGCGGCGAAGGCGGCGATGGTCTCGGCGAGCGTTCGCGAATCCGCCACGACCGGCGGTACGCCCTCGCGAGGTGCCAGGAGAGGGACCGGCGCCGGGGGGACCGGCGCCGGAAGTTCGGATGAGGTTTCGAAGGAGGCGTCGGTCACCCCACCAAAATAACCCGCCCGTCCACCCGATCGGGCAGGTCCCCGCCAAGGTGGGCGCGCCACGGGCGGTGTACGGCGGTCGGAAACCGTACAAAATCAGCCGGCGCGAAATATCCGGGACGTGCCGGGGCGCCGGATTCGGCCGGCCGAGGAGGGACACCGAGGGGCGCGAAGCGCTCCGGACGGCCGACCCGATGTCGAGTGCAGCGACGTCGAGTGGGCCGACGCCGAGCGTTCCGCTGGCCGGCGACGCGACGCCCCGATGCCCCGGTGGGCCGACGCCGAGTGTTCCGAGTCGACGCGCCCGAGGCCGAGCGGACCGATGTCGGCCGGCTCGACATCCGCCGCCCCCGCCCTCGTGCCGCCTCGCTCCGCCGCGGACCCGACCCGCGCCGAACCGGGTCCGGACATGCCGAATCCCGGCGGGTGGGTCCACCCGCCGGGATTCGGCTCTACCTGATGAGGTGTCCTGATGCCCAGCCGACCTGCGTCAGCTGATGATGCCTGCCCGCAATGCGAGGGCCACCATGCCGGCACGGTCGCCCGTGCCCATCTTGCGGGCGATGCGGGCGAGATGGCTCTTGACGGTCAGCGCCGACAGGCCCATCGCCTGGCCGATCGCCTTGTTGGACCGGCCCTCCGCGACGAGGCGCAGGACCTCGATCTCGCGCGCCGAAAGCTCCCGGACGCCGGAGCCGGGCTCCGTCCCGCGCTGTTCCGACGGACGCATGCGGTTTGCCTGGGGCATCCCGTGGTGCATTCCCGCTTGCCGTGCGTGTCCAGGGTTCAGTCCCGCTCGCGCGCCGGTCACGACATAGCCTCGAACGCCCGCGGCAAGCGCGGAACGAACGGCACCGATGTCGTCGGCTGCGGAGAGTGCCAAGCCGTTCGGCCAACCGGACGCGCGCATCTCGGTGAGAAGCGTGAGTCCGGAGCCGTCCGGCAGGTGCACGTCGGCGACACAGAGGTCGCGCGGCGTGCCGGCACGGGATCGAGCCTCGGCGATGGTCGACGCCCCGACGACGTCGCGCACACCGAGGGCCCACAGGTGGCGGATGACCGCGTCGCGAACCCGGGGGTCCGCGACGACAACCATTGCCGTGGGCTTGGAAGGACGGTAGGCAAGCAGGTTTGCAGGGTGATCGAGAAGTACCGACACCGGGCCTCCTGCGCAGTGATCGCGATTCCCGAAGAAGCGGCCCGACCAGCTACTCCTTCGGGGTGGTCACCCTGTCCTTCGGCACATATGGCGCCGGCCTTTAGAGGAAGATCCAAATCCGTTATGCGAGTTTGACCCGGGTGTGTGACCGTGACGTCTCGCAGCGCCGACCCGGCGTGTCAGGAGCCGGGTCGCGAGGGCCGACGCGGTATGGCGACGACCCCTTCGCCGGAGACCACCGGCGGCAAACCCGCGCATGTGCACATGAGTTCGGTCCATGCCAGCAGATGCGGGAGCAACTCGTCGTCGGCCGGCGTCCACGATGCCCGGACCTCGATCTCGGTCCGGGCGATCTGCCCGGAGAGTCCGCCGAAACCCTGCGAGGTACTGCGGCTGACGGTGCCGCTGGGCGCCCGATAGGCGGCGCCGACCGCGTGCAGCGACTCGGTCAGCCAGGTCCAACCGACCTCGGGCAGCAGCGGGTCCATCGCCAGTTCGGGTTCGAGTTCGGCGCGCGTCATGGTCACCACGCGAAACGTCCCCTCCCAGGCCTCGTGGCCCGCCGGGTCGTGCAGCAGCACGATCCGGCCGCCCGCCAGTTCGTCCTCGTCCTCGCCCAGGGCCACCTCGGCCGCGAACGCTGCCGAGAAGGGGGCCAGGCCGCGTGGTCGGGACATCTCCTCCAGCACGATCTCCGGGCGCAGGATCGCGGCCCGCCATCCGGCCAGCGCCTGCCGGAACTCCTCGGGCTCCTCGGTCTCGCCGACTGCTGCCATGCCTGGCAGCCTAGGCCGCGCCGGGGTCGCCAGGCCCGGGCGACGCGCCGGACGGGGGTGCTCGGTCTGGGCCGTCCGGGTGCGTCTGGGACCATGGCGGATGTGACCGAAACGAGCCTTCCGCACGCCACCGTCCGAGACTCGGCCTTCCTGCGGGCCTGCCGACGTGAACCCGTACCGCACACCCCGGTGTGGTTCATGCGCCAGGCGGGTCGTTCGCTGCCCGAATACCGCAAGCTGCGCGAGGGCACCGCGATGCTCGAATCGTGCATGCGGCCGGATCTGGTCACCGAGATCACCCTCCAGCCCGTGCGCCGGCACGGCGTGGACGCGGCCATCTTCTTCAGCGACATCGTCGTCCCGCTCAAGGCGATCGGCATCGACCTGGACATCAAGCCCGGGGTCGGCCCGGTGGTGGCGAACCCGATCCGCTCGCGTGCCGACCTCGCCCAGCTGCGCGATCTGACGCCGGAGGACGTCCCCTACATCACCGAGGCGGTCGGCCTCCTCGTCCGCGAGCTCGGCGGCACCCCGCTGATCGGCTTCGCGGGGGCGCCGTTCACCCTGGCGAGCTACCTGGTCGAGGGCGGCCCGTCGAAGAACCACGAGCGCACCAAGGCGCTGATGTACGGCGACCCGCAGCTGTGGGCGGACCTGGTGGACCGGCTCGCGCAGATCACCTCGGCGTTCTTGAAGGTGCAGATCGAGGCGGGCGCGTCGGCGGTCCAGCTGTTCGACTCGTGGGCCGGCGCGCTCTCCGCCGCCGACTACCGGGCGTCGGTGCTGCCGGCCAGTACGAAGGTGCTGGCCTCGGTCGAGCACTACGGCGTGCCGCGGATCCACTTCGGCGTGGGCACCGGGGAACTGCTGCACATGTTCGGCGAGGCCGGCGCGGACGTGGTCGGCGTCGACTGGCGGATCCCGCTGGACGTGGCGGCGACCCGGGTGGGGCCGGGCAAGGCGCTCCAGGGCAACCTGGACTCGGCCGCGGTGTTCGCGCCGTGGGAGGCGGTGCGGGCCAAGACCGACGAGGTGCTGGCCGCCGGTCGCGCCGCCGAGGGGCACATCTTCAACCTCGGCCACGGCGTGCTGCCCAACACCGACCCCGAGGTGCTCACCCGGATCGTGGCGCACGTGCACGAGGCCGGCGCGCGATAGAGCCCCCGACGTCGGGCGCCGGCCGGGCCGCGGGCGGGCTCGGCCGGCGCTTGCGGCCGGTTACGGCTGCGGGCTCGGCGGCTCGTGCGAGGTGGTGCCGGTCGGCGGCGAGGTTTCGGTGGCGCCGGTCGGCGGGTGCGGTGCGGTCGGGCCGAACCGGATCGGCACCGGCGGTCGGGTGCGGCGCGTCGGGCGCGAGCGGCGCAACCGGCGCAGTCGGCGGCCCGTGAAGCGGTCGATCAGCCACACGAGGATCAGGATCAGCGCGAACGGGAAGATCGCCGCCAGTACGATCGCGATCACCCGGCCGGTGCCGGCGAGGCCGTGCCAACCCGCCGACCACGCGTCGCCGATGGCGCCGGCGAAACCGTCGTCGTCCCTGTGTCGGTCCGCCGTCCGTTCGGGGTCGGTGGTGATCGTGATCGTGATCGTCGACAGGTCGGTCTGCGCGGTGAGCGCCTGCTGCCGCTTCAGCAGCGACTCCAGGTCCGCCTCGCGGCGGGTCAGCTCGCCCTCCAGGGTGACGATGTCGGCGATCGTCGCGGCCTTGTCCATCAGTTGCCGGGTGCGCTCCACACTGCGGCGCTGTGAGGCGATCCGGCTGTCCACGTCCACGACCTCGTCGGTGACGTCCTTGGCGGTGCGCTGTCGGTTGAGCACCCTGCCGATCCGGCTCAACTCGTCCAACGCCCGGTCGAACTCGGTCGGCGGGACCTTGAGGGTGAGTGTGGTGGTCGCGGCGCCCGCCCGGTTCGCCTCCTGCTCGGTCGAGCGGGTGGTGCGTTCGTCGGTGACCAGTCCGCCGCGTGCCCGGGCCACGCCCTGCGCGTCGCCGGTGGCGCGGTCGAGGTCGGGCACCCGTACGCGCAGTTCGCCGGTCAGCACCACCTTGCGCTGTCCGGCGGCCGGGTCCACGGCCGCGCTCGGGCCGGTCTTGGTGCCGGGTGTCGCGGGGGCCGCGGGTGCGGCGGCCGCCGGGTTCGCTCCGGATCCGGATCGATCCTTGTCGCCCGAGCCGTCGCCGCTGCACCCGCCCACCGCGAGCACCGCGGCCACGGCGGTCGCGAGTGTCAGGCTCGTACGTCGTCTCGCGTGTCGTGCGCCCATTTCGTTCCCCCCTCGAAGTCGATGATGGGACGGCGCCGGCGCGTGGCCGGTTCCGATCCGCGGGTGGTGCTCGTGAGAAGGTGCGGTGTGGACAGTTCGCCGGTGGAAAAAGGTCGTCATGTCGTCGTCGTAGGCGGCGGAATCGCCGGTCTCACGGCCGCCTGGATCCTGCTTCGGGACGGCGATCCGCGGCTCACCGTCACGGTGCTCGAAGGCTCCGCCCGGATCGGCGGCAAGCTGCACGCCGGCACGATCGCGGGCGTCGCGGTCGACGAGGGCGCCGAGTCGATGCTTGCCCGGCGCAGCGAGTCGATCGACCTCGCGCGCGAGGTCGGCTTGGCCGCGGACCTCCAGCCGCCGACCACCGCGAGCGCGTCGTTGTGGACCCGCGGTGCGCTGCGGCCGATGCCGCGCGGCCACGTCATGGGCGTGCCCGGCGACCTGGAACCGCTCGCGGCGAGCGGGGTGTTGTCGGCGGCGGGCCTGGCCCGGATCCCGCTGGACCACGCGCTCGCGCCGCACCGCTACGCCGACGACGTGTCGGTGGGCCGCTATGTCGCCGAGCGGGTCGGCCACGAGGTGGTCGACCGGCTGGTCGAGCCACTGCTGGGCGGGGTGTACGCGGGCAACGCCTACGACATCTCGCTCGCCGCGGCGGTCCCGCAGCTGCTGCCGATCGCGCGCGCCGGCGGGTCGCTGGTCGCGGGCGTGCGCAAACTGCTGGAGCGGGCCGCCGAGCGGCCGGGCGGGCCGGTGTTCATGGGCATCCGCGGCGGGGTCGGGCGGCTGCCGCTCGCCGTCGCGGGCGCGGTGGTGGCGACCGGGCGCGGCGAGATCAGGACCCGGAGCACGGTGCGCGAACTGGAGCGCACGCCCACCGGCTGGCGGCTGGTCACCGGACCGACGAACGCGCCGTCCCCGATCGAGGCGGACGCGGTGGTGCTCGCGGTACCGGCGGCGCCCGCAGCCCGGTTGCTGCGCCCGCACTCCACGGTCGCCGCGGTCGAACTGTCCTCGATCGAGTACGCGGGAATGGCCCTGGTCACCCTCGCGTTCCGCCGCGCCGACCTGGCACGGGTGCCCGCCGGCAGCGGGTTCCTGGTGCCGCCGATCGACGGCCGGCGGATCAAGGCGAGCACGTTCGCGTCCAACAAGTGGGGCTGGCTCGCCGACGCCGACCCGGACACGTTCGTGCTGCGCACCTCGCTCGGGCGCGCCGGCGAGGAGGCGGTGTTGCAGCGCGAGGACGCGGACCTGGTCGCCGACTCGCTCGCCGACCTGAGGGACGCGGTCGGGTTGAGCGCCGAGCCGATCGACACGAGGGTCACCCGTTGGGGTGGCGGGCTGCCGCAGTACGCGGTCGGCCATCCGGGCCGGATCGCCTGTGTGCGCGACGCGATCGAGCGGCTGCCCCGGCTGGCGGTGTGCGGCGCGGTCTACGAGGGAGTCGGCATCCCGGCGTGCGTGGCGAGCGCGACGAGCGCGGCGGCGGACGTGTTGGCGCAGCTCGCCGACCCGCTTGCGCGCCCCGTGCGCTGACGGCGGGGAGGGGGGAGGGAGAATCGACCCATGACGCAAAGCACCGCGGAGAACACCCCGGATCCGGTCGACGCCGCAGCAGCCGTGATCGACAACGCTCTCGACGAGGACGTCCCGGGGACCGAAGGCCGACCTACGCCGGCGCGCCCCAAGGCTCGCGACCTCAACCAGGTGATCAGGTACACGATGTGGTCGGTCTTCCGGCTCCGTGAACCGCTGCCCGGTGAGCGGGCCGGCCTGGCGGGCGAGGTCGAGCAATTGTTCGAGCAGCTGCTGGACGAGGACGTCGTGGTGCGCGGCACCTACGACGTCTCGGGGCTGCGGGCCGACGCGGACATCATGATCTGGTGGCACGCCGAGGACTCGGACGCGCTCCAGGAGGCGTACAACCGCTTCCGCCGCACCGGCCTGGGCCGACTGCTGGAGCCGGTGTGGTCGAACATGGCGCTGCATCGCCCGGCGGAGTTCAACAAGAGCCACATCCCCGCGTTCCTGGCCGAGGAGACCCCGCGCGACTACGTCGCGGTCTACCCCTTCGTGCGCTCGTTCGAGTGGTACCTGCTCGACGACGCCGAGCGTCGGCGGCTGCTCGCCGAGCACGGCAGGATGGCGCGCGGCTTCCCGGACGTGCGGGCGAACACGGTGCCCTCGTTCGCGCTCGGCGACTACGAGTGGATCCTCGCCTTCGAGGCCGACGAGCTGCACCGCATCGTCGACCTGATGCGGCACCTGCGCGGCTCGGAGACCCGCCGGCACGTGCGTGAGGAAGTGCCGTTCTACACCGGTCGCCGGCGTCCGGTCGGCGAGCTGCTGGCCGGGCTGGTCTGAGTCGTCCCCGCGAGGCGGTCGGACCACGATCGGGCCGACCGCCTCGGGGCGCCGGAACCCGGGCCCGCACCTTCTAGGACGAGCTGCTCGAACAGGACGAGCCGCTGGAACACGAGGAGCCGCTCGAACAGGACGAGCCGCTCGAACACGAGGAACCGCTCGAACAGGACGAGCCCCCGCCACCGCCGCACGAGGAGTTGCCGCCGCACGAGGCGTGGTGGCCGTGGTGCCCCTGCCAGTCGGGGCCGGGCGAGTGGTGTCCGTGCGTGTGGTGCGGGCCGTATCCGTCGAACGGGGGCGTGCCCGGCAGCCACTGGTCGGAAGGCGGGCCGGAGCCCGGGGTGGGGCCGAACGGCGGGCCGCCGGGCGGCCATCCGCCGGGCCCGTACGGCCGGCCGAACGTGCGCCGCATCCGCCGTCGGGTCGCCCGGACGCTCAGGCTCCCCACCAGCGCGCCCGCTCCCGCGATGACCAACGGAACCACCATGAACCAGGTCATGCCACCCACCCCCTGTGTGTGATCCCCTGCCCGTACCTACCGGTCGCGCGTCCACGGGCGACGCCCGAGCCGCGCCCGCAACCGCCCCCACCAGGACGGCTCGCGCGGCATGAACACCTCGGCCAGCTCGGCCGGCAGCGCGTCGCGCTCCCACAGATGGGCCGCGAAGGCGTGCACGTCCGCACGGGTGCCACCGTCCGCCGGCTTCGGGTGCACCAGGGCCCACGTCATGAACTCGCCCGGCCAGCGCGGCCCCAGGGCCGTCGCCAGCTCGGGCACCGCGCGCAGCGCCGAGTCCCGCCGCTTGGCGGCCAGCGCCCGGGCCTGGACGCGCACTCGCGCCGGGTCGAAACCGGGCGGCGTCGGCCCGCCCGCCACCAGCGCCGCGAGCAACTCGCCCTGCTGCCGGGCCAGCCGCTCGCGCGCGCTCACGAGCGCACCGCCGTGCGGGTGACCACCGCGCGGATCGCGGCCAGTTCGGCGGCCATCTCGCCGGCGGACGGGAAGTCGGTGTCGCGCTCCAGCAGCACCCGCGGCGGGCGGCGCAGCGCGCACAACATCTCCAGCACCTCCAGGACCGGCGCGGTCACCGGGTGCGCGTGCGTGTCGTGCCACAGGCCGTCGCGCTCGACGCCGCCGGCGACGTGCACGTACTCGACCGCCTCCAGGGGCAGTTCGGCCAGTGCGGCGGCCGGGTCCAGGCCGTGGTTGACCCGCTCGGTGTGCAGATTGGCCACGTCGATCAGCAGCCGGACGCCGGTGCGCTCCACCAACTCGGTCAGGAACCGCGCCTCGCTCATCTCGTTGCCGGGCCAGGACAGCAGCGTCGCCGGGTTCTCCAGGGCGAGCGGGACCGGCAGCGACTCCTGCGCGATCCGTACGTTCTCCACGACCACTTCGAGCGCGTCCCGGGTCATCGGCGCGGGCAGCAGGTGGCCGGCCTCCATGCCGCCCGCCCGGACGAACGCGAGGTGCTCGCTGACCAGCGGCGACCCCAGCGCGTCGGCCACTTCCGCCAGCCGGGCCAGGCGCGCCGGGTCGGGCCGATCCGCGCCCGCGAGCCCGAGGCTCACGCCGTGCGGGATCACCTGCACGCCCCGCGCGCGCAGCACGCGCAACGACTCCGGGAGGTGCTCCACGCACACGTTCTCGGCGATCACCTCGACGAAGTCGACGCCGGCCAGGCGCTCGATCGTCAGGTCGATCTCCGGCCGCCATCCGATTCCCACCGCTGTCCGCATATGCCAAGCATGGCGGGCCCGACCCCCACCGAAACAGGCGGAGTTCCCTCGGTTCGTCCGCCGCCCACCGGGATCCGCCCAACCGGGCCCGGGACCTACCCGCCGCAGCCGTCCGCCGTGCCGCCGCAGGAGCCCGCTCGGGCACCCTGGGGCGACGCGCAGGACGTGCTGCCGCACCACGGGGACCGCGGGTCGCGGCTGCCCGGGGCGGGGGCGTTGCGGCGGAAGATCTCCTTGACCACCGGGTCGGGGAAGCGGTCCAGGCCCCACAGCGCGACGGCGCCCACCCCGTCGGCGCCCAACGCGGCCACCGCCGCCTCGTCGCGGCGCAGCCGGATCAGCCGGCGCATCATCGGCGCGGTCGGCACCACCCGCTCGCCGAACACGCCGAGCAGCAGCAGGCCCGCGACACACGCCTGGATGCCGATCACCGCGAGCAGCAGACCCACCCACGGCAGCGCGCTCGCCGCCTTGTCGTCGGCGGTCACGAAGCCCGCCACGGCGGTGGCCACGCCCAGTGGGATGGTCGCGAACAGCGCCCAGCGCGGCACCCGGCGCGGTCCCGTGTCCGGCCGGGCGACCAGACCGGCCGCGAGCAGCGCCGTGCCGATCCGCTGGATCTCCGGCGACGCGGCCACCCGGGTGCGCAGGTCGCGCAGCGGCAGCCCGCCGTACTCCTCGTCGAGCACCCGCAGCGGCACGTCCGCCGCCGTGTCCGGCTCGGGTGTGCGGGCGCCGACCACCTGGCCGTCCCGGCTCACGTGCAGGCAGCCCGTGCCGATCAGGCGCAGGATGCACACGTCCGCCGCGCGCGCCGCGCCGCCGGACACGAACGCGTACTCGGCCGGGCCCAGTTCCACCGGGTGCAGCCGGTCCGCCCGGCTGCCGCCCCGCCGGGCGGACCCGATGGCGACGCCGAGCACGAGCGCCGTCCAGACCGAGTACGCGAGGGGTGGCAGCCACGGATTCATGGACATCAGGGATAGCGGACGAACACCGCCCCCGTGACCTGATGTGAGGTTTGCCGCACCGCCGCGGAGCAGGTTTGGCGGGTGCGCGGTCAGCCCTGCGGGTCGGGTTCCAGGGTCAGCGAGATGGAGTTGATGCAGTAGCGCTGGTCGGTCGGCGTCCCGTAGCCCTCGCCCTCGAAGACGTGACCCAGGTGCGAGCCGCAGTTCTTGCAGCGCACCTCGACCCGGGTCATCCCCATCGACGAGTCCTCGATGTACTCGACCCGGTCCTCGGCCAGCGGTGCGTAGAAGGAAGGCCAGCCGCAGTGGCTGTCGAACTTGGTGTCCGAGCGGAACAGCTCGGCGCTGCACGCCCGACAGCGGTAGACGCCGGTCGTCTTGGTCTCGGTGTACTCGCCCGTCCAGGCGCGCTCGGTGCCGGCCCGGCGCAGCACCCGGAACTCCTCGGGGGACAACTCGGCCCGCCACTGGTCGTCGGTCTTCTCGATTTCGTAGGCCATGTTCACATCCAACACGCAACGGTGCCGCGACGTTCCCCCGGGGACGTCGCGGCACCGCAGAGTGGTCGGCCGGGCCGACCGGCGCTCAGCGCGGGGCGTTGGCGCGGTCGCGGATCGCGTCCAGGATCTCCGGGCCGAGCAGGGTGACGTCGCCCGCGCCCATGGTCAGGACCAGGTCGCCGGGCCGGGCCAGTGCGGCCACCGAACCGGCGACGTCGGACCAGCTGTGCTCGGTGCGCACCAGGCCGCCGTTGTCCAGCGCGGCGTGCGCGATGATGTTGCTGGTCACGCCCGGCTGCGGGTCCTCGCGAGCGGCGTAGATGTCCATCACAACCGCGATGTCGGCGGCGGCCAGCGCGCGGCCCATCTCCACGCCCAACTGCTGGGTTCGGCTGAACAGGTGCGGCTGGTACACCGCGATCACCCGGCCCGCGCCCACCGCACCGCGCGCGGTGGCCAGGTCGGCGGTGATCTCGGTGGGGTGGTGCGCGTACGAGTCGATCACCCGGATGCCGCTCTCCTCGCCCTTGAGCTGGAACCGGCGGCGGACCCCCTGGTACTTGCCCAGGCCCTCGGCCATCCGCTGCGCCTCGACGCCCAGCGCGAGGCCGACCGCGAGCGCCATCACCGCGTTGGAGGCGTTGTGCCGACCGGGAACCGCGACGGTGAACACCAGGTCGCCGCCGGTGGCCTTGCCGCGCACCGTGACCCGGCTGCCCAGACCGAGCGACTCGATCTCGACCAGGCGCAGGTCCGCGTCCTCGTGCTCGCCGACGGTGACCACGCGCAGCTCCGGCAGCGAATCCGCGAGCCGCTCGCGCAGGGTGCCCGCGCCGGAGTCGTCGGCGGACAACACCAGGGTGCCGCCCGGGGTGATCCGGGCGGCGAAGATCTCGAACGCCTCCAACACGTCGTCGAGCGAGCCGTAGTTGGCGTGGTGGTCCAACTCGACGTTGAGGACGACGGCGACCTCGGGCGCGTACTTGTGGAAGCTGCGGTCGCTCTCGTCCGCCTCGGCCACGAAGATGTCGCCCGAGCCGTGGTGCGCGTTGCTGCCCGCCTCGTTGAGGTCGGCGCCGATCGCGAACGACGGGTCCAGACCCAGCGAGGTCAGGCCGACCGCGAGCATGCTGGTCGTGGTGGTCTTGCCGTGGGTGCCGGCGACGGCCACCGAGCGGCGCCCGTCCATCAGCCGGGCCAGCGCGTCCGCGCGGTGCACGATCGGGATGCCGCGCTCGCGGGCGCGCACCAGCTCGGGGTTGTCGGTGCGGATCGCGGACGACACGACCACGCAGGACACGTCCTCGGCCACGTTGGCCGCGTCGTGGCCCACGTGCACCGTGCAGCCGAGCTGGCGCAGCGCGAGCACCTGCGTGGAGTCCTTGGCGTCGCTTCCGGAGACCCGGGCCCCGCGAATCGCGAGGATCTTGGCGAGCCCGGACATGCCGGCGCCACCGATGCCGACGAAGAACGGGCTGCCGAGGTCGACGGGCTCGGCGGGGGGTGCCATGACGCGGGCTCCTTCGAATCGTGGGACCCGGGCGGTTCGGCGCGGGCTCCCGCGATTGTGTCAGCTCACGTCGTGTGCGAAGAGCTTGAGCACCGGGACACCCACGTTCTGTCGGGCCCGCGAGGCCCAGTCGCGGTGGAAGACCTCTTCGATGAAGTGCGGGTCGGTGAGCACGATCACCTCGTCCGCGTCGTGCCGCTCGACGATCTGCTTGAGCGTGTCCAGCGGGTCGCGGCCGGGGGTGGTCTCGCCGACGGCGTTCGCGCCGCTCGCGCGCAGCGCCGCGACGCTCGCGTCCAGCGTGCGGCGGGCGGCGGTCGCGCCGTCGTCCGGGCCGGGCTTCTCCTCGATGTCCTCGGCGGCCTCGTCCAGACGCACCAGGGCCACGTCGTCCAGCGCCTGAAGCAGCTTGCGATGGTCGGCCTTGCCCGGCAGGACCACCACGAAGGACGTCTCGACGCCTTCGTGCAGGCTCGTGACGAACTTGACGTCCGCCTCGTTCAGGACCTTTTCGATGAGCAGCACGATCGTGTACACGCAACACTCCCTTGATCCACATGATCCGACCGCCGAGCCGGGGCGTCCGTGCCCTGTCTGCCCGGGAGACCACCCTCCCACTCCCGGGCGCGGCACCGGGATCGGCCGGACCTCGCGAGCGCTCCGGACGGGGCCCACGAGCACACCCGACCCGATGCCTACGAGCGCACGTAGCGGGTGAACAGCGAGCCGTCCTCCTCCAGCAGCGACACCGGGCGCATCGGCACCGCGTCCACGAGGGTGGGGCCGGCCAGGATCCGGTCGGCGGGGCCGGCGGTCAGCAGCGGGCTCAGCGTCAGGCACAGCTCGTCCAGGCGGCCACACGCGGCGATCTGGGCCAGCACGTGCGGGCCGCCCTCGGTCAGCTGCCGGGTCAGCCCGCGCGCCGCGAGGGCGTCCAGGGCGCTCGCGAAGTCGACCCGGTCCCGCCCGGCGACGATCACGTCGCCGTACTCGCGGGCCGCCGCCAGGCCCTGTGGGGCGGCATCCTCGCAGGTGATCACGATGGTCGGGGTGATCGCCTCGGTGAACAGCGGCGTGGTGAAGTCGAGGGCCAGGCTGCGCGAGACGATCGCGATCACCGGCGCCGGCGGCTGCCCGGCGGCGGCGCGGGCGGCGGCGTAGGCCGCCTTGGGCTTCGGCGGCCGGTAGCCCTCCTGGCGGACCGTGGCCGCGCCCACCAGCACGACGTCGGCCAGCCCGCGCAGCACCCCGAAGATGCGTTTGTCGGCCGGTGAGGACAGTCCCGCGGACAGGCCGTCGGGCGCCTGCGCGGCGCCGTCCAGGCTCGCCACCATGTTCGCCCGCAGCCAGGTGCGGTCCGGCGGATAGGCGTACGCCTCGACGAGGTCGACGTCGGGCTCGGCAGGGGTGCTGGGCACAGGAAGGAGACGGCGCATGCGACCGAGTTTTGCACGCGTCGTAGGCTTGATGATCGTGTCCGTAGCCCACGTCGTGTCACTCACCCGGCGTCAGCCCAGCGTCCCCGCCGACCGCCTCGTCGCCGAGATGGTTCCGCCGCCGCGCTTCGGCGACGTGCGCTTCGATACCTACATCCCGGATCCGAACCAACCCGGGCAGGCCGCGGCCGTGCAGCGCCTGGAGCGGTTCGCCGCCGAGCTGAACGGGGACGGCGGGAACGGGAAGCGGCGCTGGTTCCGCCGCGAGAGCGCGCCCGGCCCCAGCGGGATCTACCTCGACGGCGGCTACGGCGTCGGCAAGACCCACCTGCTCGCGTCGCTGTGGCACGCCGCACCCGGCCCCAAGTCGTTGTGCACGTTCGTCGAGCTGACCAACCTGGTCGGCGCCCTGGGCTTTCGGCAGACCGTCGAGGCGCTGTCCGGACACCGGCTCCTGTGCATCGACGAGTTCGAGCTGGACGACCCGGGCGACACCGTCCTGGTCTCCACGCTGCTCGGCAAGCTCGCCGACGCGGGCGTCAAGCTGGCCGCCACCTCGAACACGCTGCCCGACAAGCTCGGCGAGGGCCGGTTCGCCGCGCAGGACTTCATGCGCGAGATACAGGGGCTGTCCGCACGCTTCGAGGCGCTGCGCATCGACGGCGAGGACTACCGGCACCGGGGCCTGCCCGCGGCCCCCACGCCGATCGCCGACGACGTGGTCGGCAAGGCCGCCGCGGCCGCGCCCGAGGGCGCCGCGCTGGACGACTTCGCCGAGCTGCTCGGGCACCTGGCGACCGTGCATCCCAGCCGGTACGGGGCCATGCTCGACGGCGTCACCGGGATCTTCTGGCACGGGGTGCGACCGGTCCAGGACCAGGCGACCGCGCTGCGCCTGGTGGTGCTCGCGGACCGGATGTACGACCGCGAGTTGCCGATCGTGGCCTCGGGTGTGCCGTTCGACGAGTTGTTCACCGAGGAGATGCTGGCCGGCGGCTACCGCAAGAAGTACCTGCGGGCGGTCTCGCGGCTGGTGGCGATGGCCCGCGACGGCGCGGAGCACGTACCCACCCGCTGACCGGGCGGCCCGGGGGCGGGTCCTCGATCCCGCGTCGCGGTGCTCGGGCGGGGGATCGAAGGCCGCCCCGGGCGCGGTACGGCCGGCATCGGCCGGGTGCCGTGCGGGCGTTGTCCGTGGGCGACCGGTGTTCGGGTGCGGCATCATCGGACCCGGGTCCCGACGACGCGGAGGCAGCGGTATGGCGAAGAAGGCCGAACGCAAGAGTGCAGGCAGGACCGACCGGGACTCGAAGGGGCAAGCCCCGGTGGGCCTGGGCGAGGCATCGGCCGAGACGGCGGGCGCGAAGGCCGCTGCCAAGGACGCCGTGAAGGCCGCCGCCAAGGCTGGGAAGGCCGAGAAATCCGCGAAGGCCGCCAAAGCCGAGAAGGTTTCCAAGCCTGAGAAGGTTTCCAAGCCTGAGAAGGCTGCCAAGCCTGAGAAGGCTGCCAAGCCTGAGAAGGCTGCCAAGGCTGAGAAGGCTGCCAAGGCTGCCAAGGCTGAGAAGGCTGCCAAGAAGATCAAGAAGGCCGAGAAGGCCGCCAAGGCCGAGAAAGCCGCCAAGAGCGCCAAGAAGGCCGCGAAGGCGCTGAAGGCGGAGCGGGAGCTGCGCGCGGAGCAGGCCGAGGCAGCCGGGAAGGCGGACAAGAAGGCCGCCAAGGCGCTGAAGACCGCATCCGAGCGGGCCGAGGCGGAGCGGGCCGCGGCGCAGGCACTGGGCCTAGAGACGGTCGAAGGCGAAGCGCTCGGTCTCGAAACCGTCGAGGTCGAGGCTGTCCGGGTCGAGGCTGTCGGGGTCGAGGTCGAAGCCGTCGACGTCGCAGTCCTCGACCTCGACGTGGTCGCCGAAGAGGGCGCCGACCCGTCGGCCGCGAGCGAGCCGGCCGCCGTGAGCGATCCGGAGCCGGCGCCGGGATCCGAAGTGGCGCCCGAGCCGGAGCCCGAGGTCGCGTCCGGGCCGCCCCGGCTTCGGGTGGTCGCCGAACCGAGCGCCGAAGCGCCCGACCGCACCGGGCCCGCCGAGCCCTCCGTTCGGGCCGCGCTGCGGTTGGCCGGCGGCCCCGTCGACCTGACCGCGATCGACCCGCGGGCCACACCCGGCTTCCGCGGCGACAAGGCGGACGCGCTCGCCGACATCGAGGCGATGGGGCCGCGGTTGGCCGAACTCCAGGAGAAGCTGTACGCGCAGGCCGTGGCCGGTGGTGCGCGCCGCCGGGTGCTCCTGGTGGTCCAGGGCATGGACACCTCCGGCAAGGGCGGCACGGTCAAGCACGTGATCGGCCAGTTCAACCCGTCCGGCTGCCACATCCACGCGTTCAAGGCGCCGACCGAGGAAGAGCTCGGGCATCCCTTCCTGTGGCGGATCCGCAACCAGGTACCGGGCCCCGGTCTGATCGGCGTGTTCGATCGCTCGCACTACGAGGACGTGCTGATCGCACGGGTGCGCAATCTGGTCCCGCGCCAGGTGTGGTCGCGCCGCTACGCCGGGATCAACCGCTTCGAGCAGGGCCTGGCCAAGGACGAGGTGAGCGTGGTCAAGGTCTTCCTGCACATCTCCCCGGAGGAGCAGAAGGAACGGCTCCTCGCCCGGCTGGACAACCCGGACAAACACTGGAAGTTCAACCCGGCGGACATCGACGAGCGCTCGGTGTGGCCGGACTATCGGGCGGCCTACGAGGCCGCATTGGAGAAGTGCGACACCGACGCGGCGCCCTGGCACGTGGTGCCGGCGGATCGCAAGTGGTATCGCAACTGGGCGATCAGCCGGCTGTTGCTCGAATACCTCACCGAGTTGGACCCCCGGTACCCGGCGGGGACGTTCGACGTCGAGGCGGAGCGCAAGCGGCTGCTGGAGTCGTGAGCACGCGGGCACGGCCCCTGGGCCGTGCCCGTCCCCGAACGCCGGACGGATCGGACGGCCGGACGGGTCGGATCGACTCGTCCGGCGCTCGACGCCGCAGTCGTGGTCGGGGCGGTGGGGTCAGCGCGATCCCACCCGGACCACCGCGACCGAGGTCGCGGGCAGTCGCAGGGTGGTGCCGACCAGGCCGCGGCGGATCTCCGCGCGGTCGTCCCAGGCCGCGACGATCTCGGCCGCGCCGGTGCCCATCGGCAGCGTGGCGGGCTGCTCGGCCAGGTTGACCGCGGTACGGAAGGCGCCGCGGTGCACCATCAGCCAGCCGGCGGTCTCCTCGAAGCTGACCTGAACCCGGGTCAGGTCCGGATCGGTCAGGTGTTCCCATTCGCGGCGCAGCGCGATCAGCCGCTTGTACCAGGCCAGCAGCGCCGCGTGCGGCGAGCCCTTGAGCTCGTCCCAGTCCAGACACGAGTCGCGCACCGTCTGCGGCGACTGCGGATCCGGGATCTGCGCGACGTCCCACCCGTGCGAGGCGAATTCGGCGCGGCGCCCGTTGCGTACCGCCTCGGCCAGTTCGGGGTCGGTGTGGTCGGTGAAGTACTGCCACGGCGTGGACGCGCCCCATTCCTCGCCCATGAACAACATCGGGGTGAACGGCGAGGTGAGCACCAGGGCCGCGCCCGCGGCCAGCAGCGCCGGTGGCAGGGCGGCCGAGATGCGGTCGCCGGTGGCCCGGTTGCCGACCTGGTCGTGGGTTTGCAGGTAGCCCAGGAAGCGGTACGCGGGCATGCGTGAGACGGGCACCGGGCGTCCGTGGGTGCGCTCGCGGAACGAGGACCAGGTGCCGTCGTGCAGCCAGACCCGGGTGAGCGTCTTGGCGAGCGTGCCCATCGATCCGAAGTCGCCGTAGTAGCCCTGTCGTTCCCCGGTGAGCAGCGAGTGCAGCGCGTGGTGGAAGTCATCGCTCCACTGGGCCTGGACGCCCATTCCGCCGCTTTCGCGCGGGGTGACCACGCGGGGGTCGTTCAGGTCCGATTCGGCGATCAGGAACAGCGGCCGGCCACTGGACGCGGCGAGCTTGTCCACCGCCTCGGACAACTCCTCGAGAAAGGGCACCGCGCGGTTGTCGGCGAGCGCGTGCACCGCGTCCAGCCGCAGCCCGTCCACGTGGTAGTCGCGCAGCCACATCAGCGCGCTGCCGACCAGGTAGGCACGGACCTCGTCGGAGCCGGGCCCGTCCAGGTTGACCGCCGAACCCCACGGCGTCTTGTAGCGGTCGGTGAAGTAGGGCCCGAACCGCGGGAGATGGTTGCCGGAGGGGCCCAGGTGGTTGTGCACCACGTCCAGGATCACGCCCAGGCCGCGCCCGTGGCACGCGTCCACGAAGCGCTTGAGGCCCTCCGGGCCGCCGTACGGCTCGTGCACCGCCCACGGGCACACGCCGTCGTAGCCCCAGCCGTGCCTGCCCGGGAAGGCGGACACCGGCATCACCTCGACGTGCGTGATGCCCAGGTCGACCAGGTGGTCCAAGCGCTCGATCGCCGCCGCGAAGGTGCCCTCGACGGTGAAGGTGCCGATGTGCAGCTCGTAGACCACCGCGCCGGGCAGCGGCCGGCCGGTCCAGGCCCGGTCGGCCCAGGCGTACGCGGTGTGGTCCACCACTCGGCTCGGGCCGTCCGGACCCTGCGGTTGCCACGGGGAGCGCGGGTCGGGCAGCGGTGTGCTGCCGTCGATCACGAACGCGTAGTCGCTCCCGTGCACCGCGGCCGGTACGTCCGCCTGCCACCACCCTGGTCGGTTCGCGTCCCGCATCGGCTTGCGTCGGCCGTCGACGATGACGTCCAGGGACGACGCTTTCGGAGCCCAGACCTCGAACCTGACCACGATGGTTGTGTCCTTTCCGGGAACGTGCGGGACTTTCCGGGAACGTGCGGGAACGGGTGCGAACGACGCGGGAACGGGGAAGTGTGCGGTGCGGCCGGGTCAGCCGCGGGTGAGCAGGGCCACCGGCAGGTCCTCCAGGATGTGCCGCAGTCGGGCCTGCCCGGAGTACGGGTTGCCGGTCAGCGCGTCGATCCAGCGGCCCGGTGGCAGCGGCAACAGTGCGCCGCCCCAGCCGCCCTTGGCCGCGAGGCCGGCCGGCAGCAGGGTGGCCACGGTGATCGCCTCGTCGCCGCGGACGAACGCGATCGCGTGCTGCGCCTCCTTGCCGCGGGCGAGCAGCGGTGTGTAGGAGCCGGTGAACCAGTCGGGATGCTCCCGGCGCAGCCGCAGTGCGGCGCCGGTGACCCGGAATTTGAGCGCGTCCAGCGGACCGTGCTCGCGGCCGAAGTCGACCGGGGCCCGGTTGTCCGGGTCGACCAGCGTGTACAGCGCCAGCTCGCCGCCCTGGTACACGTCCGGGACTCCCGGCATGGTGAGCTGGACCAGCTTGGCGCCGAGCGAGACGGCCCGGGCCGGACGATCCAGGTCGGTGACGAACTGCGCGATGTCGGCCGTGAGCTCCTCGTCCGCCAGGACGGCGCGCACGAACGCCTCGCTCGCCGCCTCGTAGTCGGGGTTCGGGTCGGTCCAGGTGGTGGCCCGGGCCGCCTCGCGCATCGCCTTGCGCAGGTAGTCGACGGCCCGGTCGGCGGACAGCGGCCAGGCGCCGACCAGGGTCTGCCACAGCAGGTACGTGTCGTAGCCGTCCGGCCCGAAGCGGAACTCGGAGCGGTGCGGGCGGGACCAGTCGTTCCAGGTGTGCACCCGTTCGGCCCAGTCCTCGGGGACCTCGGCCAGCACCGCGAGCCGGGCCCGCACGTCCTCGCTGCGCTTGGTGTCGTGGGTGCTCAGCGTGGTCATCGTGGTCGGCGACATGCGTGCGCACGCGTCGTGGAAGCCGGCGATGTCCAGGCCGATCGAGTCCGGCGCGCCGCCCACCTCGTTCAGCGAACTCAAGGAGTACCAGCGGTAGAACGCGCGGTCCTCGACGCCCTTGGCCGCGAGTGCCGCCGCCACCTGGCCGAAGCGGGTGCCGAACTCGCCGTCGGCGAGCGCGAGTTCGGCGATCTCGCGGGCCGCCTCGGAAACCTGGCCGGGCACCCCGGTCAGCGCCTGTGCCATGGCCGCGATCGAGCCGGGGCCGCCGCCGGGGTAGGGCCGGTAGGTGGGGAAGGCGGCCAGCAGCGGCGGCAGTGCGCGGCCGATGTCGCCGGCCCCCGCGACCGGTTCCAGCCGGTCCAGGGTGCGCCGCAGCCGGGCGAATTCGGTGGCCAGGCCGCCCGCGAGCACCTCGGCCTTGGCCTCCTGGACGAGGTAGTCGAAGCCCTCCCGGACGCCGGTCTGCTCGCGGTGCAGCGCGCGCAGCGGCTCGGCGCCCTCGGCGTCGACGAACAGGTTGTCCACCCGGCGCAGTGCGTCGTATCCGGTGGTGCCGTCGCAGGCCCAGTCGGCGGGGAGGCGTTCGTCGGCGGCGAGGATCTTCTCCACCACGATCCACGCGTTCGGCGCCGCGGCGCGCAGTCGGGCCAGGTAGGCGCGCGGGTCGGCGAGCCCGTCCGGGTGGTCGATCCGCAGCCCCTGCACCAGGCCCTCGTCGACCAGTCGCAAAATGGTCGCGTGGGTGGCCGCGAAGACCTCCTCGTCTTCCTGGCGCAGCGCGATCAGGCCGGTGATGGTGAAGAAGCGGCGGTAGTTCAGCTCGCTGTCCGCACGCCGCCAGTGCGCGAGTTCGAAGTGTTGGGCGGCCAGCAGTTCGTCGAGCGCGAGCTTGTCGGTGCCGGCCCGGAGCGGGAACTCGTGCTCGTGGTAGCGCAGCACGTCGCCGTCCACGATCAGCTCGTCGGCGACCTCCTCGACCGGCCCGCCGAGCACGGGCAGCAGCACCCGGCCGTCGTGTCGGGACCAGTCGATGTCGAACCAGCGGGCGTAGGGCGAGTCCGGCCCCTCCCGCAGGGTCTGCCACAGGGGCCGGTTGAGCGACTCGGGCGCGGGCACGGCCATGTGGTTGGGCACGATGTCCAGCACGATGCCCAGCCCGTGTGCGGCGGCGGAGCCGGCCAGCGCGCGCAGCCCGTCCTCGCCGCCCAGGTCGGCGGACACGCGCGAGTGATCGACCACGTCGTAGCCGTGGGTGGACCCGGGCACGGCCTGCAGCACGGGCGACAGGTGCAGGTGACTGACCCCGAGCGAGGCGATGTAGGGCACGGCGGCGGCGGCGTCGGCGAACCCGAAGGCGGGCTGCAACTGGAGCCGATAGGTCCCGGTGGGGAGGTGAGCAGGCGACGAGGTCATGCGGACTAGCTTCCCCGGACGGCCGCGCACTACCACCCGCCGGGGTGGTGAAACCTGATCGGACGCGCCTCGCCACGACCGGCGGATTCCCTCGTTCCGGGCAATTGCCACCGAGGTAGCCTCGTAGGAGGCGAGGCCGTGTTACGAAGGGACTCATGGTGACTGCCGTATCGCGTGGGCATGCGACCGAGGAGCGGATGGTGGACGTCCTGGCCGCTGTCGCCGACGTCGTGCCGGAGGGCTACCGCGTGGAGAGCGTCGAAGGGGAGATCTACGTGACGCCGCCGGCCCTGCCCGAGCATCGAGACGACATCGAAGTACTGGAGGACTCGCTGCGTGCCATGAACGTCGGACGCGTCGGCATGGCCAAGGAGTTCTCCTCCGGGTTGGTCGGTGACGACATCCGGCCGTATGCCATCCCCGATCTCTATGTGCAGGCCCGCGAGACCGACGACATGGACCGGGCTTGGGCCCGGGCACACGACAACTACTTCCCCCTGGCCATGCTCGCGCTCGTGGTCGAGGTCACCTCGCCGAGTACGCGAGACCGGGACTTCGGCGCCAAGCTTCGGACCTACGCCGGTGCCGGTGTCCCGGTCTACGTCATCGTGGACCGCAAGAATCGGGTGCTGGTCGTGCACCACGAGCCGGATCCCGAGAAGCGGTGCTACGCGGCCGTGGCCACGGTTCCTTACGGGACCGCGGCTCCCATGCCCAAGCCGTTCGCCGACCTGGACACCTCGCTGCTCGTCTGATGCGCCCCTCAGGGGCGTTGCAGGACCACCAGTGAGCGGGATTCGACCGTTTGGCAGCCGCCGCCGTCGACGGTCGTGCGGGTCTTGGGGTCGTGCATCGTGGTCTTGTCGTCGGCGGTGTCGACCACGACCGTCCAGGTCGTGCCCAGGCCCTCGGGGATGGTGAACTCCTCGGTTTCGTGCGAGGCGTTGAACAACAGCAGGAACGAGTCGTCGGTGATCTTCTGGCCGCGCGGGTCGGGCTCGGAGATCGCGTTGCCGTTGAGGAAGACCGCGACCGACTTGGCCGCTGCCGCCCACCAGTCGCCGTCGGACATCTCCTCGCCGGTGGGGGTGAACCAGGCGATGTCGGTGAGCTCGTCGTGGGTGCCCTGGACGGATCTGCCGTGGAAGAAGCGCCGGCGCCGGAACACCGGGTGCTCGGCCCGCAGCCGGGTCATCATCCGCATGAACTCCAGCTGGTCCGGCACCTCGCCGCCCTGTGGCCACCGCACCCAGGCGAGTTCGTTGTCCTGGCAGTAGACGTTGTTGTTGCCCCGCTGGGTGCGGCCGAACTCGTCGCCGTGCGCGATCATCGGCACGCCCTGGGACAGCAGCACGGTGGCGATGAAGTTGCGCTGCTGGCGGGCCCGCAGCGCGAGCACGTCCGGGTCGTCCGTCTCGCCCTCGACGCCGTGGTTCCAGGACCGGTTGTGGCTCTCGCCGTCCCGGTTGTCCTCGCGGTTGGCCGCGTTGTGCTTGTCGTTGTAGGACACCAGGTCGTGCAGGGTGAAGCCGTCGTGGCAGGTGACGAAGTTGATCGAGGCGATCGGCCGTCGGCCGTCGTCCTGGTACAGGTCCGAGGAGCCGGTCAGCCGCGAGCCGAACTCGGCCAGGGTGCGCTCCTCGCCGCGCCAGAAGTCGCGCACGGTGTCGCGGTACTTGCCGTTCCACTCGGTCCACAACGGCGGGAAGTTGCCCACCTGGTAGCCGCCCTCGCCGACGTCCCACGGCTCGGCGATCAGCTTGACCTGGGACACGATCGGGTCCTGCTGGACCAGGTCGAAGAACGAGGACAGCCGGTCCACCTCGTGGAACTGCCGGGCCAGGGTGGCCGCCAGATCGAAGCGGAAGCCGTCCACGTGCATGTCGGTGACCCAGTAGCGCAGCGAGTCCATGATCAGCTGGAGCACGTGCGGACTGCGCATCAGCAGGCTGTTGCCGGTGCCGGTGGTGTCCAGGTAGTAGCGCTTGTCGTCGGCGAGCCGGTAGTAGGACGCGTTGTCCAGGCCGCGGAAGGACAGCGTGGGCCCGAGGTGGTTGCCCTCGGCGGTGTGGTTGTAGACCACGTCGAGGATGACCTCGATGCCCGCCGCGTGCAGCGCCTTGACCATCGAGCGGAACTCCTGCACCTGCTGGCCGCGTTCGCCCGTGGACGAATAGGCCGCGTGCGGGGCGAAGAAGCCGATCGTGTTGTAGCCCCAGTAGTTGCGCATGCCCAGGTCGGAGAGCCGGTGGTCGTGGATGAACTGGTGCACCGGCATCAGCTCGATCGCGGTCACGCCCAGGCTCACCAGGTGCTCGATCACCGCCGGGTGCGCCATCCCCGCGTAGGTGCCGCGGATCTCCTCCGGCAGCCCCGGGTGGGTGCGGGTCAGCCCGCGCACGTGCGCCTCGTAGATCACCGTGTCGTGGTACTCCGTGCGCGGCGGCCGGTCGTCGCCCCAGTCGAAGTAGGGGTTGATCACCACCGAGGCCATCGTGTGCGGCCCGGAGTCGGTGGTGCTCATCAGGTCCGGGTGCTCGAACGAGTAGCCGTACATCGACTCGTGCCAGTGCACCTCGCCGCACATCGCCTTCGCGTACGGGTCGAGCAGCAGTTTGTTCGGATTGCACCGGGCGCCGGAGGCCGGGTCGAACGGCCCCTGGACGCGGTAGCCGTAGCGCCGGCCGGGCTGGATGCCCGGCAGGTAGGCATGCCGGACGAACGCGTCGGCTTCGCGAAGCTCGATGCGCTCCTCGGCGCCGCTCTCGTCGAGCAGGCACAACCAGATGCGTTCGGCGGCCTCCGAGAAGACCGCGAAGTTGGTGCCGGCGCCGTCGTACGTGGCGCCGAGCGGATACGGATGACCGGGCCAGACCTGCATGAGCAACCTGCTTTGTCGCGGATCGTGCTTCGGCAGCTTGCAGTCTCCCGTACCGAACCGGATTCATGTGCGAGATCCGCTCCGGCGTCCCCCGGTCGGGTGGATTTCCGGCCCGACCGTAGGGTGCAAACCGCCGATCCGATCGGTTTCGATCACATCGGTCAGATCCAGTCGAGCAGTTCCGCCGCGAGTCGTTCCTCCCGACACGGCCACGCGCCGCCGCACGAGCACGCCGCACCGCCGGTGCCCCCGGGCTCGGTGCGCCGGTGGTGCGCGAAGATGTCCGCGACCACGTCGCGGTACTTGGCGAAATCGTCCTCGGTGCCGGTGCGTCCCGCCGGGATCCTGCCGTTCATGGCCAACATGACGACCTCCTGGGTGCCCACGGTTCCTGGCGCATGAGACGGACCGTCGATCCGTCCCGGTTGCGCTCCGGAACAGGTGGAGGGAATACCCTCTGCCGTCCGGCAATTGTTCCGAGACGTCATCGTGCCGCTGGGCAGAAGTTGCCAGAGCGCGCCGAGTCCCCCCAATTGCCTTGCGCCATCCGGGTAATGCACGTGCGTCCATCACTCGAACGAGGTATCCGTGCCGCCCCGCGCGGCCTTCCCGAGGCCGTCGGGTTTCGCTATACGCTCGTTCGGTTCCGGCTCGACGACGAACGGATGGGACGCGATGGCCGATCGGGAGTCCAGCTCGCCACCCTCGACGCCCGAGGAACCTGCGGAGGGGACGAGTACGACCGGCCTCGGCGGTGGGACCGGCCCGGCACCGGGCGACGGCGGGGACACGTTCCCGGATCCGTACGCCGGCTACCCGGACGCCGAGTCCGCGGGCGGGTCGGCCGGGCTCACCGACACCGGCTCGTTCGCGTTCGACCCGGGCATGCTGCCCGGGCCCCGGCACGCGGCGACCGGGATGGGGACGGGAACGGGGATGGGGGCGGGAACGGCGGTCCTGGACGGTTCGAGCCCGCCCGACCCGATGCCCGGGATAGACCCCGCGACGCTCACCTGGACCGAGGACGACTGGGCCGGCGCGCTGCTGCGGGCCCGCCGGGCGGGCCGGGCGTACGTGTACCTGAACCTGATCGAACAGCGGCTGCGGGCGGTGATCGCCGCGGTGCTGGTCCCGGTCTACGGGCCCGGCGAGCACCCGCACGACGACGGCGCCTGGGTGCTCGCGGCGGCGGGCAACGTGCAGAACGAATGGGTCGAGCGCGCCGAGGCCGTGCGCGAGATGAGCCGCCGGCGCGGATACATCGTGGACCCGGCCGACGACGAACTGATCGCGTTCCTGACCCTGCCGCAGTTGCGCGAGCTGATGGTGCGCAACTGGTGGTGCTTCGAACCGTTCCTGCCGGACCGGCGCAAGCTGGAACGGGCCCTGGAAGAGGTCGAGATCGGCCGGCACATCGTGGCCCGCAACCGGGTGCTCTCGCCCGACGTGCTGGCCCAGGTCGAACGCGCGTGCCTGCGGGTGCTGGCGATGCTGGACGGCCCGCTCGCCGACCGGGGCGATCGACGGCTGGCCCTGGACGCGGTCGAGGAACTGTTCGCCGGGCGCTACGCGGACGTGGTGGGGGTCTTCCAGGACCGCTCGGCACTGCAACGGCGCCTGCCGTTCGCCGACCTGGTGGACGGTGCGCGCGGGATCGACGCCATGGGCGTCTCGCTCAACCTGCTGTGCCAGAACTACTCGGGGCGTGATCTGACCCGGCTGGCGGCGAGCGGCTGCGAGATGCGCCTGCTCTTCCTGAACCCGGCCGGGGACGCGATGAAGCAGCGGGAGAAGGACGAGGGGATCAAGAAGGGGCTGCTGTCCCGGATGACCACCCTCAACATCCTGCACCTGCGCCGGATCCGCTCGAAGCTGCGCGAGCCGCGCCGGATCGAGATCCGGCTGTACGACGAGGCACCGCGGTTCGTCGCGTATTTCGTGGACGGGGACGTGGGACTCGTCCAGCCCTACCTTCGCCGCGCGCGCGGGGTGGAGTCGCCCGCCTTCGTGCTTCGCGCCGACGCGACGGGGACCACCGGGCGCGGGCTCTATCCGTTGTTCCAGGAGGAGTTCGAACAGCAGTGGGCGGACAGCAAGCGCACGTCCTGAGCGGGGGCTGCGGTTGCGGCCCGGTCGACCCGGGTTCGAGTGTGCCCACCCGCACCGCCCGTGGCGGAGGAGCGGCGGTTGCGCTTCCCCGGCGCCCGGGGTGGCCTGCCGGGGTCCGGTGGTGGGGCGGTTCGGTGGGTCAGAACGCGTGCCAGCGGGCGTTCTCGTCGTCGGTGCGCAGGGTGCGGACCCGGTGGTGGAACTCCTCCTCCGCCGCCGGGTTGCCGGGTACGTGCTGGGCCACCCACGCGGTGGCGGCCAGTTCGCGGGTGTCCCGGAGCACCCGGTAGCCGGGCCAGTCGGTGACGTCGAAGCCGTACTTCTTCGCGAACCGCCGCTCCGCGCCGTCGGGCAGGCCGTAGCGCGCGGCCGCCATCGGGGTCAGCACCAGGTCGTACTCGCGCAGGTCGTGGGCGACCGTCTCCCAGTCCAACAGCAGCGCCCGGCCGCCGTGTACGCGGACGTTGCGCAGCAGCGCGTCGCCGTGGATCAGGCCCTGCGGCAGGGCCGGCGTGAGCTCGCGGCGGGCCGCCTCCAACGCGTCGCGGCGGTCCAGCAGATAGCGGCGGTCCTCCAACCCCACGGCGGCGTCGGCGGAATCCAGCCAGGTCTCCACCAGCGCGAGCGGCGCCCGGGCGGGCAGCGCGAACGGGGGCGTGGGCAGCGCGTGCAGCTTCTTGAGCAACCGGGCCAGGTCGGCGATGTCCGGCTCGCGTTCGGCCGGCGACAACAACTCCCAGAAGGTGGTCGGACGGCCGTCGATCAGCACCGGCTGCGGATCGATCCCGGCCGCGGGTCGCACCGCCGGGAAGTCCTGCTCGGCGAGCCAGCACGCGACCGCGATCTCACGGCGCGCCCGCTCGGCCATGTGTGCCCCGCGCGCCACCCGGACGGCCAGGCCCGGACCCGGGAGGGCGAACACCGCGTTCTCGCCGAAGGCGAGCAACACCGCGTCCGCGGAGGGTACTCCGACCTTCGCGCACGCGCGTACGAGCACCGAACGTTCGCCGGCCACCGAGTCGATCACGCCGGTGATGGTACCGGTCCCGGGTCAGGCGGAGAGCCAGGATCGGGACGGCAGCGCCGCGTCGTAGCGGTCGAGCACCAGCCGGGCGATCTCCTCGGTGTCCGCGACCGGCTCGGTGACCGGCTCGGCTCCGGCGGCCAGGGCCTGTTCGAGGATCCGGTCCGGCAGGATGCCCGGGGCCAGCATGCAGGACGCGACGGCGATGCGTTCGGCGCCCAGCGTGCGCAGGTCCTCGATCGCGGCGCCGATCGTGGAGCCCTGGTGGACGGAGGCGAACGCGGGGACCACGGCGCACCAACCGGTACGCCGCCACTCCCGCGCGACGATGGTGGTCACCGCGTTCGCCTCCGGATCTGTGGAACCGGCGGTGGCCAGGACGACGCCGTAACGGCCGTCTCCGGGCCGCACGCCGGCCTCGCGCATGCGCCGGTCCAAGGCCGCCAGCAGCAGCGGGGAAGGAGCCAGCGTGGCCGCCTGACGCACGGTCAGCCGGCGATGGCGCAGCACGTTCGGCACGTCCTGCTTGGCGTGGAACGCCGGGGTGAACAGCAGCGGTACCGCGACCACGGTCTCGGCGCCGGCGTCGGCCAGCGCGTCCAGCCGGTCGGGTACGCGCGGGCCGCAGTGGTCCAGGTAGCCGATGTCCACCCGCAGCCCCGGCCGCAGCGCGCGTACGCGTGCGGCCAGGGCGGCCATCGCCGCGGCGTGCCGAGGATCGCGGCTGCCGTGGGCGACGGCCAGGAGCGGGGGAACGGGAGTCATGGCGTGGGCTACTTGCTTGCGGCCAGGCCGCGCTGGCGCAGCACGAGGCGTTCGACGGGGGTGAAGACCAGCATCTCGATGCCGATACCCACGATCAGGATCATGAAGACCGCGGTCAACATCATCGGCATGTCGCCCAGATCGCGGCCCTGGTCCATCAACTGGCCCAGTCCCGAGCCCAGTTCCGGACCGGCGGCGATCAGTTCGGCGGCCATCAGCGAGCGCCAGGAGAACGCCCAGCCCTGCTTGAGGCCGGCCACGTAGCCGGGCAGCGACGCGGGCAGCATGACGTGCCACACGCTGTTGAGGCCGCGGGCGCCGAGCACCCGGCCGGCCCGCAGGTACAGCGGCGGGATCTGGTCGATCCCGGCCACCAGGCCGTTCGCGATCGAGGGCACCGCGCCGAGCAGCACGACCGCGTAGATCGCGCTGTTGTTCAGGCCGAACCAGATCACCGCCGGCGGTACCCACGCCACCGAGGGCAGCGACTGCAGGCCGGAGAGGATCGGGCCGATCGCGGCCCGGATCCAGCTCACCCGGGCCACGATCAGGCCCAGCGGCGTGCCGATCGCGACCGCGATCAAAAAGCCCAGGATGCCGCGGGAGAGGCTGGTCCACAGGATGTCGAAGACGGTGCCCTTGCGCCACTGCACCAGGAACGCGTCCCACACGTCCTGCGGGCTGGGCAGCGCGTAGCGGGGCTTGATCTCCATCCAGTAGGCGATCTGCCACGCGGCCAGCACCAGCAGGATCGCGATGACCGGCGGGAGCACCTTCTCCAGCAGCACGCCGGAGAACGGCTTGCGCTCCTTCTCGTAGCTCTCCAGCGCGTCCAGGCCGGCCTCGAGCCCGGCCAGGTCCTCCTCCGCGTGCTTGCCCGCGGTGTCGGTCCCGATCTCGGGGTCGGTCTCGGTCAGATCAGGCGCGGCCATGGCGGCGGATCTCCCCTCGCAACTGGTCGGTGATCTCGACGGACAACTCGGATACGCCGGTGGACTCGATCCGGCGTGGCTGCGGGATGTCGATGTTCCACTCCCGGGCGATCCGGCCCGGGCGCGAGGACATCAGCACCACCCGCTGGGCGAGCCGGACCGCCTCGCGCACGTTGTGCGTCACGAACACCACGGAGCGGCCGGTCTCCGCCCAGATCCGGGTCAGTTCGTCGTGCAGCACGTCGCGGGTGATCGCGTCCAGTGCGGCGAACGGCTCGTCCATCAGCAGCAGGTCGCCGGCCTGGGCCAGCGCGCGGGCCAGTGCCACCCGCTGGCGCATGCCGCCGGACAGTTCGTGTACGCGCTTGTTGTACGCACCGCCGAGCCGGACCAGCTCCAGCAGCCCGTCCGCCTCGGCCCGGCGCCGATCGCGCGGCACACCGCGCAGTTTCAGGGCCAGTTCGATGTTCTTGCCCGCGGTCAGCCAGGGGAACAGCGCGTGGTCCTGGAACATCAGCGCGGGGCGGTCGCCGGAGACCTCGATGGTGCCCGAGGTGGGCCGGTCCAGGTCGGCGATCAGGTTGAGCAGGGTGGACTTCCCGCAGCCCGACGCGCCCAGGAGGCAGACGAACTCGCCCGGGGCGACGGTCAGGTCGATGCCGTCCAGGACGGGCGTGCCGCCGCCTCGGCCGAAGACCTTGGTGACCTGGTCAAGGCGGACCGCGAAGCCGGTCTCGACGGGGGTCGTGGCCGTGGGCGTGGCCTCGCTGATGGTCTGGGTCATGTCCGGATCACCTCTCTCGGTGGGCGCGTCGGGCGGGAAGTGCTCATCCGGGCGCGATCACCCGGATCGAAGCGGCGCGAACGCTACTTCTTCGGGCCCAGACCCCCGTCGCTCACCGCGGGCTTCCCGGCGGCGGCGAGGACCTTGTTCAGGATGGTCAGGTCGTAGATGCCGTGGATGTCGAGCTTCTTGGTCACGCCGACCGCGACGCCGTCGTCGGAGAGCTTTTGCAGCGAGGCGGCGAGCGGGTCGTTGGTGATGGCGATGTTGGGCCAGGCCGCGTCGAGCACGTTCTGTGCGAGCGGCTTGCCGGCGAATTCGGTGATCTTGCTGTTGACCGCCGCCTTGGCCTTGTCCTGGTTGTTCGCGGCCCAGTCGTTCGCGGCGACCTGACCCTTGAGCAGCGCCTCGACGGTGTCCGGGTGGTCCTTGAGGAACTTGGTGGTCACGATCAGGTCGGTGGTGACGAACTTGCCCTCCGGCCACAGCGTGCGCTCGTCCACGAGCACCTTGGCGCCCGCCTCCAGGACGAGTCGGGTGGCCCACGGCTCGGGCAGCCAGGCGCCGTCCAGGTCGCCCTTCTGGAACGCGGCCAGGGTCTGCGCGTTGTCCGTCGGGACGACGCTCACGTCGCCCTTGCCGGAGGTGTCCACGCTGTAGCCGGCCTTGGTCAGCCAGGCCCGCAGTGCCACGTCCTGGGTGCCGCCGAGTTGCGGCGAGGCGATCTTCTTGCCCTTGAGGTCGGCCGGCAGGTTGATGCCCGGCTTGACCACCAGGGACGCGCCGCCGGAGGTGGCGCCCGCCACGATCCGGAGCAACTCGCCGTTGGTGCTGGTGAAGCCGGAGATGGACGGGTTCGGGCCGATGTAGGTCGCGTCGATCGAGCCGCCCTTGAGCGCCTCGATCGCGGCCGGTCCGGCGTTGAACACCTGCGGCTTGATCTCGGTGCTCCCCAGCTCCTTCGCGAAGAAGCCCTCGTTCAGACCGATCAGCGGTGTCGCGTGGGTGACGTTGGCGAAGAAGCCGAGGCGGATCTGCGAGGCCGAGGTGCCCGCCTTGGCGCCGCCGGCGGTCGCCGGACCCGCACCCGCGGCGGGTGCCTTGTTCTTGTCGTCCTTCTTGTCCGAGCCGTAGCCGCACGCGGACATCGCGAGCAGCGGCAGGAGGAGGGCGGCGGCGAAGCCGGTACGTATCGATCTGCGGCGGTTTGTCCTGAAAACGGACATGCGGGGACCTTCCCTCGGGCCCGCGCGTTGTGCGCGGGCCGGGACGACGTGTGTGGTGGACGGCGGCGGACGATGTCACAGGTGTTGCCGACGGAGCGTCAAAAGCGGGTGGTCAGACCCGCGATCGCGTCAGCTGTGACATCGACCCGGCGCGGAGAACGCGGCGCCGGCCATGCCGGCGGTGAGCGTCGAACCGTCGGCCTCGTCGATCAACAGGAAGGAACCGGTCCGCCGACCGAGGGCGTAATCGTCGAGCGCGAGCGGCTGGGCGGTGCGCAGCACGACCCGGGCGATGTCGTTGGCGCGCAGTTCGGTCAGGTGCTGCTCGTGGCCCAGCACGCCGTCGATCGGAGCGTTCAGATCCAGGCGGTAGGCGATGTCCTTGACGATGGCCTTGACCGTGCGGGTGGTGTGCTTGAGCAGGACCCGGTCGCCGGTGCGCAACGGGCGGTCGGCCACGTGGCACACGGTGGCCTCGACGTCCTGGGTGGGCTGCGGCGCCGAATCGATCGGAGCGATCAGGTCGCCGCGCGAGATGTCCACGTCGTCGGCCAACCGCAGGGTGACCGACTCGCCCTGCCGGGCCTGGCGCACCGCGACGCCGAGCCGGTCGATGCCCGCGACCGAGGTGCGCTGCCCGGACGGCAGCACCACGATCTCGTCGCCCTCGCGGAACACCCCGGAGGCGACCTGGCCGGCGTAGCCCCGGTAGTCGCGGTACTCGTCGTCCGACTGCGGACGCAGCACGTACTGCACCGGGAAGCGCGCGGGCTCCAGCGTCGGGTCGGTCTCCACCGGGACCGTCTCCAGGTACTCCAGCAGCGTCGGCCCGGAGAACCAGTCCATGTGCGAGCTGGGGTCCACCACGTTGTCGCCGCGCAGCGCCGAGACCGGGATCGAGCGCACGTCCGGCACACCCAGCGCCTCGGCGTACTCGGCGAACGTGTTGGCGACCTCGGCGAAGCGCTCCTCGCTGTAGCCGACCAGGTCCATTTTGTTCACCGCGAGCACCACGTGCGGCACCCGCAGCAGCGCCGCGACGGCCGCATGCCGGCGGGTCTGCTCGACCACGCCGTTGCGCGCGTCCACCAGCACCACGGCCAGCTCCGCGGTGGAGGCACCGGTGACCATGTTGCGGGTGTACTGCACGTGGCCCGGGGTGTCGGCAAGGATGAACCGGCGCCTGGCGGTGGCGAAGTAGCGGTACGCGACGTCGATGGTGATGCCCTGCTCGCGCTCGGCCCGCAGGCCGTCGGTGAGCAGCGCGAGGTCGGCCTCCTCCTGGCCGCGCTCGTTGCTGACCCGGGTGACCGCCTCCAGCTGGTCGGTCAGCACCGACTTGGAGTCGTGCAGGAGCCGGCCCACCAGGGTGGACTTGCCGTCGTCGACGGAACCGGCGGTGGCCAGCCGGAGCAGACCCACGCGCTCGTCCGCGGACGACAGGGCGTCCGGGGAAATCTCGGAAGTCCCACTCATGGCTAGAAGTACCCCTCGCGCTTGCGGTCCTCCATCGCGGCCTCGGACATCTTGTCGTCCGCGCGCGTGGCACCTCGTTCGGTCAGCCTGCTCACTGCGATCTCGGCGATCACGTCCGCCACCGTCGTGGCGGGGGAGTCGACGGCGCCGGTGCAACTCATGTCGCCGACCGTGCGGTAGCGCACCACGCGGCGCACGACCTCCTCGTCGCCCCTCGGCCCGCCCCACTCGCCGGGCGAGAGCCACATCCCGTTGCGCTCGAAGACGTCCCGCTCGTGCGAGAAGTAGATCTGCGGCAGCGCGATCGCCTCCCGCTCGATGTACTGCCACACGTCCAGCTCGGTCCAGTTCGAGATCGGGAACACCCGCACGTGCTCGCCCACGCGGTGCCGGCCGTTGTACAGCTGCCACAGCTCGGGCCGCTGCCGGCGCGGGTCCCAGGCGCCGAACTCGTCGCGCAGCGAGAACACCCGCTCCTTGGCGCGGGCCTTCTCCTCGTCGCGCCGGCCGCCGCCGAACACCGCGTCGAAGCGGTTCGACTCGATCGATTCGAGCAGCGGGACGGTCTGCAACGGGTTGCGGGTGCCGTCCGGGCGCTCGCGCAGCCGGCCGTTGTCGATGAAGTCCTGCACGCTGGCCACGTGCAGCCGCAGGTTGTGCTCGGCCACCACCCGGTCGCGGTATTCGATGACCTCCGGGAAGTTGTGCCCGGTATCGACGTGCAGTAGGGCGAACGGCACCGGCGCGGGCCAGAACGCCTTGCGCGCCAGATGCAGCATCACGATCGAGTCCTTGCCGCCGGAGAACAGGATCACCGGCTTCTCGAACTCGCCCGCCACCTCGCGGAAGATGTGCACGGACTCGGCTTCCAACGCGTCCAGGTGGGTCAGGGCTCCGGGTGCGGTGCCCTTGTCGATCGTCGTGGTCACGCCAACCCCTCCTTCGTCTTCGTCGAGCACGGTGCCGTGATGCGTATCGGGCCGGTCATGTGTGGATCCCGCACTCGGTCTTGCCGTTGCCGGCCCACCGGCCGGCGCGGGCGTCCTCGCCGGGGGCCACCCGGCGGGTGCAGGGCGCACAGCCGATCGAGGCGTAGCCGTCCATCAGCAGCGGGTTGGTCAGCACCCCGTGCTCGGCCACGTAGGCGTCCACGTCGTCCTGCGTCCAGCGGGCGATCGGGGCGACCTTGACCTTCTGCCGGCGCGCGTCCCAGGACACGACCGGGGTGTTCGCCCGACTCGGCGAGTCGTCCCGGCGCAGCCCGGTGGCCCACGCCCGGTAGTTCGTCAGCGACCGCTCCAGCGGCGCCACCTTGCGCATCGCGCAACACGCGTCGGGGTCGCGATCGTGCAGCGCCGCGCCGTACTTCGCGTCCTGCTCGACGACGGTCAGCTCCGGGTGCACCGTGATCACGTTGACGTCGTAGACCGCCGCGACCGCGTCACGGGTGCCGATGGTCTCGGGGAAGTGGTAGCCGGTGTCCAGGAAGACCACGTCCACACCGGGCGCCACCCGCGAGGCGAGGTGTGCCACCACGGCGTCCTCCATCGAGGACGTCACGCACCACGCCGGGCCGAACCGCTCGTGCGTCCAGGCCAGGATCTCCGACGCGGTCGCGTCCTCGAGTTCGAGGCCGGCGCGGTTCGCGAGTGCCTCGAGGTCGGTGGTCTCGGTGACGGTCATCGGCCCTCCTCCTGCGTGATCGACTCGTCGTGCTCCGGTTCGGTTCGGGTGGTGCCGTGGCCCTGCGGGCCGTGCTTCTCGGTGCCGTGCTTCTCCGTGCCGTGCTTTTCCGGGAAGACAAGCCCCAGGAACTTCAGCGCGAACGCCCGCCGGCAGGCCGAGCACAGCCAGGTGCCGTGTCCCTCCTCGTGCGGACGAAGGTCCTCGTCGCCGCAGAAGGGGCAGTAGAACGGAACGGCCCGCTGACCCGGCTCGGCGCCGCCGGCGGCGCTCACGACAGGTCCGCGTCGGCCGCGCGCACGGCCCACTGGGCGAAGCGCTCACCCTCGGTGCGCTGCTCCTCGAAGCGGCGCAGCACGCGCTCGATGTAGTCGGCCAGGCCCGCCGAGGTCACCTTGAGGCCGCGGATCTTGCGCCCGAAGCCGGGGTCCAGGCCCAGCCCGCCGCCCAGGTGCACCTGGTAGCCCTCGACCTGCTCGCCGTCGTCGTCCAGCACCAGCTGACCCTTGAGGCCGATGTCGGCGACCTGGATCCGGGCGCAGGCGTTCGGGCAACCGTTGATGTTGATCGTGATCGGCTGGTCGAACTGCGGCAGCCGCTGCTCGAGTTCGTCGATCAGCCGGATCCCGCGGCCCTTGGTCTCCACGATCGCCAGCTTGCAGAACTCGATGCCGGTGCAGGCCATCGTGCCGCGCCGGAACGGGCTCGGGTCCACCCGCAGGCCGAGGGCCTCCAGGCCCTCCTTGAGCGAGGCGACCTTGTCCTCGGCGACGTCCAGGATGAGCATCTTCTGCTCGACCGTGGTGCGCACCCGGTCCGAGCCGTGCCGCTCGGCCAGGTCGGCGATCTTGCCGAGCGTGGCGCCGTCGACCCGACCCACACGCGGCGCGAAGCCGACGTAGAAGCCGCCGCCCTTTTGCGGACGCACGCCCACGTGGTCGCGCCACACCTGCGCGGGCGCTTCGGGGGCGGGGCCGTCGACCAGCTTGCGTTGCAGGTACTCGTTCTCCAGCACCTCGCGGAAGCGCTCCGGCCCCCAGTCGGCGACCAGGAACTTCAAGCGCGCACGGTTGCGCAACCGGCGGTAGCCGTAGTCGCGGAAGATCGAGATGACCCCTTCCCAGACCTGCGGCACCTCCTCCAGCGGGACCCAGGTGCCCAGGCGGACCGCGAGCTTGGGGTTGGTGGACAACCCGCCGCCGACCCACACGTCGAAGCCGGGACCGAACTCGGGGTGCACGACACCGACGAAGGAGACGTCGTTGATCTCGTGCGCGACGTCCAGCAGCGGCGATCCGGAGATCGCGGTCTTGAACTTGCGCGGCAGGTTCGAGTATTCGGGCTTGCCGATGTAGAGCCGGTTGATCTCGTCGATCGCCCAGGTGCCGTCGATGATCTCTTCCTCGGCGACGCCGGCCACCGGCGAGCCGAGCACCACGCGCGGGGTGTCACCGCAGGCCTCGGTCGTGGACAGGCCGACGCCCTCCAGGATCCGCCAGATCTCCGGCACGTCCTCGATCCGGATCCAGTGGAACTGCACGTTCTGCCGGTCGGTGACGTCCGCGGTGCCGCGGGCGAAACGCTCGGAGACCTCGGCGATGGCCCGCAACTGGGCCAGGTTCAGCCGGCCGCCGTCCACCCGCACGCGCAGCATGAAGTATTCGTCGTCGAGCTCGTGCGGCTCCAGCACACCGGTCTTGCCGCCGTCGATCCCGGGCTTGCGCTGGGTGTACAGGCCCCACCAACGCATCCGGCCGCGCAGGTCGTTGGGGTCGATCGAGGAGAAGCCGCGATGGGCGTAGACGTTCTCGATGCGCGCGCGCACATTGAGACCGTCGTCGTCCTTCTTGAACTGCTCGTTCCCGTTGAGCGGCTCGTGATGGCCGAGGGCCCACTGACCCTCGCCGCGATGGCGAGCGGTCTTGCGGGCGCGGGGACCGCTGCCGGCGGTGTCGGTAGTGGCGGCCATGGGGAGCGTCCTCCGGGCGGATCGGTGGGGGACGCACGGGGGAGCATCCGGCCGCACCCTCGCCGGACCGGCCGTGAGAGTCGTGGTGCCGGTGCGACCGCGCGCCCGGCAGACAGGTGCAACGGGCGGGTCGTCAGACCGGCGAACAGACGGCGCTGGACATGCGTCCGAGGTCGACGTGGAGTCGACCTACGAGAGCAATACCGGCGCGTGACATGTCGCAAAGATTGACATGGTGCCGGAAAGCAGTCCATCACTGTCCGGGATACGAACGCTCATCTCACATGTCGAACACGCGTGCCCACATTATGAGATGAGCCGATCTTCCACACCGACCGCGGCATGGATCGTCGCCGCGGTTGGTTACGGTACGGGAGGCCGGATTCCGTTACCCCGGACGGTACGCGGCCCACGCACCACAGTGGACGAGGAGCTGATGGGTATGCCAGGCGAGGTTCTGGGCGCGCCCCGGCGCAGAACGCGCTCCGTATGCACGGTCGAATCCGCCGCCGGACCCACCTCCGAGCGGCCGGAGCCGCGTCGCGAGGAGGCGGTCGAGACGCTGCGCTACGCCCTCAACGGTTTCCTCTCCGCGATCCGCGCCGATCGCGCCGAGCAGGCCGGTCCGGTCGACGCCGGAGCCGACGGTACCCGGTACCGGCTGCTCGCGGCGCTCGCCGACGAACTCGACCTGGACAACGAGCGGCTGGCCCGAGTGCTCGGCCTGTCCGGATCGGCCGTGCGCGACCTGTTGGACGTGCACGGGCGCGAAGGGCTGGTCGAGGCGGCGCGCGCCGGGCGCGGACGAGGCGGCTCGGTGGTGCGCCTGACCCCGGCCGGGCGGCGTGAGCTGTACCGGCTCGACGCGCTGTTCCGGGAGACGTGGGAGAGCGCTTTCGCCGACCTGCCGGCCGAGGAGCTGCGGACCGCGGCCCGGGTGCTCAGCAGGCTCTCCGGGGTGCTGGTGCCCAGCCGCTGACCGGCGCGGACGGTCGAAGGAGGCGACCCGGGGAGAACCCTGCCGGAAGGCGGTATTCACCCGGACGGCGACTTGGCGAATGTCGGGCCCCCGGCCGGATACCTTAAAGGGGTGGCAGCGGACTACCAACAACGACCTCGCCTGCGAGGGGCCGGTCGCATCCGGTTGCGGAGCGCACTGTGGCGGATACTCCGCGAGACGGTGATCTCCTGCTTCAACCACCGGGTGACCGGCCTGGCCGCCGAGGCCGGGTTCTTCATGCTGCTCTCGCTGCCCCCGCTGCTGCTCGGGCTCGCCGGCACCGTCGGCTACCTGCACGGCATGCTCGGCGGCAGCACCGTCAACGACCTCAAGGCGGACATCGTCAAGGCCGCCGGGTCGGTGCTCTCCAGCAAGAGCACCGAGCAGGTGGTCGTGCCCCTGGTCAACGACGTGTTCGACTCCGGACGCGCGGACATCATCTCGGCCGGCTTCCTGATCGCGCTGTGGTCCGGCTCGCGCGCGCTCAACGTCTACGTCGACACCATCACGATCATGTACGGCCTCTCCGGCAAGCGCGGCATCGTGCGCACCCGGCTGCTGTCCTTCACCCTCTATGTGGTCGGCCTGCTGCTCGGGATGTTCCTGATCCCGCTCCTGGTGGCCGGCCCCGAGTTGGTGGTCAAGGCGTTCCCGCACTTCGAGGGGACCGTGCACATCCTGTACTGGCCGGTCCTGGTGGTGCTGTCGGTGTGCTTCCTGACCTCGCTCTACCACGTGTCGGTGCCGGTGCGGACGCCGTGGCGCGAGGACATACCGGGCGCGCTGGTGGCCCTGCTCCTGTGCATCGTCGGCAGCTTCCTGCTGCGCGTCTACCTCGCCACCACCATCGACGGCCCCACCGTCTACGGCTCGCTGGCGGCTCCGGTCGCGGTCATGGTCTGGATGTACTTCGCGGCCATGGCCGTGCTCATCGGCGCGGCCGTCAACGCCGCCATCGACCAGGTCTGGCCCAGCCAGGAGACCGCGCAGGCGCGCGCCGAGCGGGACAAGGAGAAGGCCGCCGAGGAGATCGCCGCGGCCATGGAGCACCTGCGCTCGGGCCGCCACCGCGGCAACCCCGGCGACTGGACGCCGGTTTCGGACGACCACGACGAGATGGAGGACACCGTCATCCACGGCGAACTCCCCGACATCGCCGAGCCGCCGTCCGAGTTCCCCGAGCGCTGGGCGATCCACGCGCGCGATGCCAAGCGCAACGACCCGGGCACCATCAACGGCCGTGCCAACGGCGCCCGCCGGGCCGCCGACCTGCCCCGGATGCCGTCCCGGCCGCCGCGCCCGCCGGGTCCGCCGCCCACCAACGGTCAGCCGCCGAGTCTGCACATGCCGGCCGGACAGGAGTTGCCCGGCCTGCCGTTGGACGACACCGCGTGGCCGCCGCGGCCGAGTCGGCCGGCGGTCGGCGAGCAGGAACACGCTCGACGCGACCGCCCGTGATGGCCTAGGCTGCACGCGTGGCCCTTGGGCCCGCACAGTGCCCGAGAGCGCGGCCCGAAGCCGCACGGAACAGGTGGGAGGTGGAATGTCGTGAACACGACCTCGATGACGGTCGCCCGGACGGGCTGGACCTCATTCCACTTCTCCGCCTCTCGGATTCGCACCGCGTAGCCGCGCCACGTCGTTCGTCGTGACGGCACGCAGGTCGGCGGATCCGCCCCTCGAAGGGCCACCGGCTTGTCTTCCCGGCAGCATCACGCTTCCCGCAACACCACTTCTTCCGACACCGCTTTCGTGCCGACCTCCGACGTGCTCGCCGCCTACGGCTGGGACGCGGACCGGGACACCGAATTCGCCCCCTACCGCACGCACGGCCTCGTACCCGGACGGATCGCCCGGGTGGACCGTTCGTTGTGCGAGGTGGTCACCGCCGACGGCACCGTGCGGGCCGCGCACGGCGACGGCGAACTGCCGTGCACCGGCGACTGGGCCGCACTGGAGTTTCCCGACGACGGCCGCGAGGCCTTCGTCGCGGCCCTGTTGGACCGCCGGACCGCGCTGGTGCGCTCGCAGGCCTCCGGGCGCTCGGCGGGCCAGGTCCTCGCGGTCAACGTCGATCTGATCGGCGCCGTCGTCCCGTTGGACGCCGCGCCCGACCTCGGCCGCCTGGAGCGGCTGCTCACGCTCGCCTGGGAGAGCGGCGGCACGCCGCTGGTCGTGCTCACCAAGGCCGACCTCGCGGCGGACGCCGACGACCTGCGCGCGGACGTCGAAGCCGTGGCCATGGGCGTGGACGTCGTGGTCGCCAGTGCACTCACCGGCGAGGGTCTGGACGTACTCCAGGCGTACACCGCCGGCCGGACCGTCGCCTTGATCGGCACCTCCGGCGCGGGCAAGTCCACGCTCACCAACGCGCTCGCCGGCGCCGAGGTGACCTCGGTCCAGGAGGTGCGCGGCGACGGCAAGGGCCGACACACCACCACGTGGCGCGAGTTGGTGCCGTTGCCGAACGGCGGCGTGCTCGTGGACACCCCCGGCATGCGCGGGGTCGGCATGTACGACGTCGGCGAGGGCCTGGACCGCACCTTCGCGGACATCGACGCCCTGATCCCGGACTGCCGCTTCGCCGACTGCACGCACGAGAGCGAGCCCGGCTGCGCGGTGCTCGCCGCGATCGAGGCGGGCGAGCTTCCGCGACGTCGCCTGGACAGCTATCGCAAACTGCTGCGCGAGGCACGCTGGATCGCCTCGCGCGAGGACCACCGCATCCGGGCCGAACGGGCCCGGGAGTGGAAGCTGATCCACAAGGAGATGCGCCGCTCGCCGTCACCCAAGAAGTGAGGACCGGTCGGGGGTGGGCCGAGCCCACCCCCGACCGCGCCTTCCCCGGCGGGTCAGCGCTGCTCGGGTCGCCGTGCGGGCGGCACCGGGTCGAAGCCGCCGTTGCCGGGCCGGCAGCGGATCAGTCGTCGAGCGGTCAGATAGGTACCCCGGACCGCGCCGTGCCGATGCAGGGCCTTCTTGCCGTAGGTCGAACAGGACGGCGTGAAGTTGCAGCACGGTGGCCTCAGCGGGCTGATCTCGGTGCGGTAGCGCTCGACGGCGGCGCCGAGCCGGCGGGCGGGCGGGCCACCGCGCGGGCGGAGCAGGCCGGTCAGCGCGATCCACATCAGGCGCAGCGAGAACATGCCGATCAGGCACGCGTCGCAGCCGCAGTCGCCGCCCCCTCCGCTGCCGTGACCGCCACCACCACCGCTGTCGCGGTCGCCTCGGTCCTTGTTGCCGCCGCGGCCACAGCAGCCCCCACCGCCCCCGCCCCCGCCGCCGTCGCCCCCGCGACCGCCGCCCGAGCCACCACCCGATCCGCCGCCCGACGGCGGGCCGCCCAGTTCGCCGATGCCCTCCACCAGATCCTCGCGGCGCTCGCTGCGCCGTCGACGCGCCTCTTCCTCCTCCAGTCGGCGACGCCGTTCCTCGGGCGTCTCACCGGGCCGACCCGCGCCTTCCCCGAACAGGGGGTGCGGTTCCGGTGGTGGTTGGGTCATGGTGGCGCTCCCCGTGTTCCGGATCTATGTTCGGGGCAATCTACCGGGACCCGTCCGGCGTCGTTCGGGTCCGCCGACTCGCATCAGGAGGCGCCCGTATGGCCAAGGCACCCGCGTTCGACCCGATGGACCCGCTCGGTATCGACGATCTGCTCGACCCCGAGGACAAGGCGATCCGGGACACCGTGCGCCGGTTCTGCGCCGACCGGGTCGCGCCGTACGTGGCCGAGTGGTTCGAGCGCGGGGCCCTGCCCGACGTGCGCGAACTGGCCCGCGGGCTGGGCGGGATCGGCGTGCTCGGGATGACCCTGGACGGTTACGGCTGCGCCGGGACCAGTGCCGTGCAGTACGGCCTGGCCTGCCTGGAACTGGAGGCGTGCGACTCGGGGTTGCGCTCGCTGGTGTCGGTACAGGGCTCGCTGGCGATGTTCGCGATCCACCGCTTCGGCAGCGAGGAGCAGCGGAGCACCTGGCTGCCTCGGCTGGCCGCGGGCGAGGCGCTGGGCTGCTACGGCCTGACCGAGCCCGATCACGGCTCGGACCCGGCGTCGATGCGTACGCACGCCAAGCGCGACGGTGACGACTGGGTGCTCAACGGTCGCAAGATGTGGATCACCAACGGTTCGGTGGCGGATGTCGCGGTGATCTGGGCGCAAACCGAGGAGGGCGTGCGCGGCTTCGTGGTACCCACCGACACCGCCGGGTTCGCCGCCCGCGACATCAAGCACAAGATGTCCCTGCGCGCGTCGATCACCAGCGAGTTGACGCTGGACGAGGTGCGGCTGCCGGCCGATGCGGTGTTGCCCGACGTGGTGGGCATGCGCGGTCCGCTGACGTGTCTGGGCGAGGCCCGGTACGGCATCGTGTGGGGCTCGATCGGCGCGGCTCGCTCGTGCTTCGAGTCCGCGCTGGACTACGCCCGCACGCGCGAGCAGTTCGGCCGGCCGATCGGCGGATTCCAGCTGACCCAGGCCAAGCTGGCGGACATGGCGGTGGAGATCGGCAAGGCGCACCTGCTCGCGCTGCACCTGGGTCGGCGCAAGGACGCGGGTGCGGTGCGGCCGGAGCAGATCAGCTTCGGCAAGCTCAACAACGTCCGCGAGGCGATCGCGATCGCCCGCGAGGCGCGCACGATCCTGGGCGCCAACGGGATCTCGCTGGAGTACCCGGTGATCCGACACATGAACAACCTGGAGTCGGTGCTGACCTACGAGGGCACCTCCGAGATGCACACCCTGGTCATCGGCAAGGCGCTCACCGGGCTGGACGCCTTCCACTGACCTTCCCCGCCGCCTCCCCGCCGCTTCTTCCCCGGTGTCCGTCGCGGCTTTGCCTGCCGTTTGCCCGCGTCCGGTCCGGGCAGACGTCAGCCCAGCCGGATGCCATACGGCACGGCCGCGAAAGGCGCTCCGGGAAGCATTGGGGATACGACATGTCAGGGTCAGCTTCCATGGCCGAATCGGGTCGGGCGGCCAAGGCCGCGGGGCGGCAGGCCGCGGACAGCAAGGTGATGGTCGGCCTTGCCCGTGCGGGCCTTGCCGCGCGCGGGCTGCTGTACATCATCGTCGGTGCCATCGCGGTGCAGATCGCCTTCGGCGACAAGAACCAGGAGGCCGACCGCGGCGGTGCCGTCGAGGAGATCGGCAACAAGCCGTTCGGCGAGGCGATGTTGTGGGTGCTGGTCGTCGCACTGATCGGGATGTGTCTGTGGCGGCTGGTCGAGGCCGCGTTCGGGCAGGCCGCGCCGGACGGCGACAAGGTGGGCAAACGGCTGATGTCGCTGGGCCGGGCGATCTTCTACGGCTTCGTGGTCGCCTCGCTGATCCGTACGCTCACCGCGAGCGACTCCGGCGGCGGGAAGGGCCAGGACCAGGGCGGCAGCAGCAACAAGACCTCGAAGGACCTCACCGCCAAGGCATTGGACTGGCCCGGCGGCCGGTACCTGGTCGGCCTGGCCGGGCTGGTGCTGATCGGGTTCGGGATCGGGATGGCCGTGCGATACGCGCTGCGCAAGTTCCGGGAGAAGCTGAACACGGGGGAGATGAGCCCGCTCCAGCGCCGGGTGGTGGACCTGCTCGGGATGATCGGCGGCGTCAGCCGAGGCGTGGTGTTCGCCGCGGCCGGGGTGTTCGTGCTGGTGGCGGCGGTGAAGTTCGACCCGAAGCGGGCCAAGGGCGTCGACGAGACGCTGCGCTCGTTCGCCGACACGCCGATGGGGCCCGCACTGCTCGTGGTGATCGCGCTGGGCCTGGTGGTGTTCGGGCTGTATTCGTTCTGCGAGGCGCGTTGGCGGCGGGTGCGCTGAGGCCGGGACGGGCTATCCCCGGGCGTCTGCGCGCAGGGTGACCCGGATGCTCTTGCCCGTGCCGCCGGGCAGCACGTCGATGCGGCCGCCGAGTTCGGCCACCGTGAGCTTGACGATCATCAGCCCCCGGCCGTCCTCGGCCTCGGGGCCGGTCTCCAGGAGCGCGTGCGGGCGGAACGGGTGGTCGTCGGCGACCTCCAGACGGATCTCGGAGCCGCTGTGCGAGGCGGTGATCCGGATCCGCTCGGTGCGGATCGCGGCGTGTCGGACCGCGTTGGAGGTCAACTCGGTGGCGACCAGGAGCAGGGTCTCCTCGATCTCCTCGGCCACCCCCCAGGCGCGTAACAGGTCGCGCAGGCGGTGTCGGACCTCGGGTACGCCCGCGACCGTGGGCGCGATGGTCCAGCGGACGAACACGGGGCCGGGCCGATGGTCGGGATCGGTGTCGTGCCGGGGGTCCGTCGAGGTACGCCGGTCGTGTCGAGCGCGGGCACGGGCCCGCCCGACGGCGGTCACGGATGACTCGACGAGTGGTACGCGGTCGGGACGGTCATCGGCTGGGGCGGGTGTGCTGCACGTGCGGGGGAGGGCATCCCGGTGTCCTTCGCTTCGTTCGCTGCGTTTCGCGGGTGGTCTTGCCGGCGTTGGCAGTGTGCGATGGCGAATCGTGCTTGTGGCACGGTTTTCCGGGTGTGATCCGTAATGCTTCGGTAAGCGACACTTCATCTCGACTTTGGGTCCGGTTCGGACCCTGTTCGGACTCGGGATCAGTCCCCGGTCGAGCGTCGCAGTCGTTTGATCTCACCGCGATGGTGCTTGTTGCGCAGCCGGCGCTCGCGCATCCCGCGTGAGGGCTTGGTCGGCCGCCGCGGCGGCGGGGGCGGGGCGGTGGCCTCGACCAGGATGTCGACCAGTCGGCGCACCGCGCTCTGCCGGTTCATCAGTTGGGAGCGCTGTTCGGACGAGGCGACGGTGAGCACGCCGTCCACCAGACGTCCTTCCAGTCGGCGCAGGGCGCGCTCCTTGAGCACGTCGGGCAGCATCGTGCTGGCGCCCAGGTCGAAGGACACCTCGGCGCGGCTGTCCGTGGTGTTCACCGACTGCCCGCCCGGTCCGGAGGAGCGCGAGAACCGCCACGACAGCTCGGCGGCGGGTATCACCACGCCGCGAATGTCGAGATCTGTCGTCATACGCACATGATCCCGCGTCCAACCCGCTCGGGTCGACCCGGTTTTCGAGGGCTCTGCCGGATGCTTTCCCGGCTCCGGATGGAGAGGATCGGGTCATGAGTGCCGACATGAACGCCGACGCGACGAAGACATACGGTTCCTGGCCCTCGCCGATCACGGCCGAGCGCTTGGTGGAAGGGGCCGCGAATACCGGCGACATCCGAGCCGACGGCCGGGACGTGTGGTGGTCGGAGGGCCGACCGTCCGAGGGCGGGCGCGTCCAGCTGGTGCGACTACGGCCGGGCGGGTCTCCCGAGGACGTGCTCCCGGAGGGCTTCTCGGCTCGCACCCGTGTGCACGAGTACGGCGGTGCCGCCTGGACGGTTCGCGCGGGAGTGCTGGTCTTCGCGAACTGGACCGACCAGCGGCTGTACCGGCTCGCGCCGGGCGACGCGGCGCCGGTGCCGATCACCGCGGAGCCGGAGACCGAGGCGGGCCTGCGCTACGCCGACTGCACGATCGTGCCGGCCGGGCAGTGGGGGCCGGGGGAGTGGCTGGTCGCGGTGCGCGAGAGCCACGAGCCGGCCGCGGTCAAGGCGCACGGCGAGGCGGTCAACGAGATCGTCGCGCTGCCGCTGGACGGCCTCGGCGGCGAACGGGTCCTGGTCACCGGCCCGGACTTCGTGTCCTCGCCGCGCCCGGCCGCGGACGGCTCGGCGCTGGCCTGGACCCAGTGGTCGCATCCGGACATGCCGTGGGACGCCGCCGAATTGATGGTGGCGGCGATCGAGGCGGGGCCGCGGCCGACCGGCGCGCAGGCGGTCGCCGGCGGTGGGCGCGAGTCGGTGGTCCAGCCCGAGTGGGGACCCGACGGCGCGCTGTGGTTCGCGTCGGACCGCACCGGCTGGTGGAACCTGTACCGGGTCGGTGCGGGAGGTCAGGTCGAGGCGGTGGCGCCGGTCGAGGCGGAGATCGGGGGCCCGCAGTGGGTCTTCGGCGAGCGCTTCTACGCCTTCCTCGACGACGGCCGGATCGCCTGCTCGGTCAACTCCGGCGGCTTCGCCCACCTGGGCATCGTCGATCCGACCCGGCCCGAGGAGTCGCCCACCCGGGTGGAGACCGGGCTGACCTGGTTGTCCGACCTGGCCGCGGTGCCCGGCGGCGTGCTGCTCGTCGGCGGCGGCCCGGACGACGAGGACGCGCCGCGCCGGGTCCGGCTCGCGCCCGGCACGGCGACCGCGTTGCAGATCGAACGACTGCGTCCGGCCCGGGACTTCGGCTTCGACGCGGAGTGGTTCAGCGCACCGCGGCCGATCGAGTTCGAGTCCGCGGCCGGCCGCACCGCGCACGCCCTGCTGTACCTGCCGAAGAACCCGGACGTCCGGGCGCCCGAGGGCGCGCTGCCGCCGCTGATCGTGTCCATCCACGGCGGCCCGACCGCGCAGGCACCCGCGGTGCTCAACCTGCGGATCCAGTACTGGACCAGCCGGGGCTTCGCGGTGGCGGACGTGAACTACGGCGGCAGCACCGGCTACGGCCGCGAATACCGCAACCTGCTGTACGACGCGTGGGGCATCGTCGACGTCGAGGACTGCACGGCGGTGGCCCGGCACCTGGCCGACACCGGCGTCGTGGACGGCGCCAAGCTGGCGATCCGCGGCGGCTCGGCGGGCGGCTACACCACGCTGGCCGCACTGGTGGCGGGCGACGACTTCACCGCCGGCGCGAGCCACTTCGGCGTCGCCGACATCGCCGCGCTGGCCCGGCACACGCACAAGTTCGAATCGCGCTACCTGGATCGCCTGGTCGGCCCCTACCCCGAGGCCGAGGCGGTGTACCGGGCGCGCTCGCCGATCAACCACACCGAGCACCTGTCCAGTCCGCTCGCGGTCTTCCAGGGACTGGAGGACGAGGTGGTCCCGCCGGCCCAGGCCGAGCTGATCGTGGCCGCTCTGAAGGAGAAGCAACTCCCCTACGTCTACCTGGCGTTCGAGGGTGAGCAGCACGGCTTCCGACGGTCGGAGAACATCATCCGCGCCCTGGAAGCCGAACTGTGGTTCTACGGCAAGGTCTTCGGCTTCGACCCGGCGGACGAGATCGAGGCGCCACCGGGCGGCGGTTTCTGAGTCGACTGCGGCGCGGATCCGCGAACAGCCCCGCCCGGCCGAGGGATCCCGGCCGGGCGGGGCTGTTTCGTCGTGCTCGCGCCGGGTCGCGACCCGGACTGCGACGCGAGCGCGTCGATGCGGTGGCGGCGCCGATCGCTCGGTGTTTGTCGGCCTATCCGTCGATCCCATCGGTCGCCGATGCGTGAGGGTTTGGATACACCGCGTTAACATGCACCGTTTCGGTGGGAAACACGAAGCGGTCAGGCTTCGAGGGCAACGAGTCGGTACGACCTCGGAGGAGGGGCGCGACGTGCTGCTGACCCCGCATGAGCAGGAGCGGTTGATGGTGTCCTATGCGGCTGACCTGGCGCAGCGGCGTAGAGCCAGAGGGCTTCGGCTCAACTGTCCCGAGGCGACCGCGGTGTTGGCTTCCTTTCTGCTCGAAGGGGCTCGGGATGGGCGGTCTGTGGCGGACCTTCAGGAGGCGGGGCGGCATGTGTTGGGGCGCGACGACGTGATGGAGGGTGTCCCGGAGATGGTGGGTGAGGTGCAGGTCGAGGCCACCTTTCCGGACGGGACCAAGCTGGTGACCGTGCATCGGCCGATCCCGTGAAGCCGCGCAGGTCGCTCGTGGCCGTCGTACCCGGGGAGATTCTGTTGGGCGAGGAGGAGATCCCGCTCAATCCCGGGCGGGTGGTGTTGACGTTGGTGGTGGTGAACACCGGGGATCGGCCCGTGCAGGTGGGGTCGCATTTGCATTTCCCGGCGGCCAACGATGCGTTGGAGTTCGATCGGGCGGCGGCCCGGGGGCATCGGCTGCATGTGCCGGCGGGGACGGCGGTGCGGTTCGAGCCGGGGGTGGGCCGTGAGGTGGAGTTGGTGCCGTTGGCCGGTGCGCGCGTGGTGCCGGGGCTTCGGGTCGGGCACGGGGGCGATCCGGACCGGGAGGGCGCGCGATGACCACCATCGATCGGCATCGGTATGCGTTGCTGTACGGGCCGACCACCGGGGATCGGATCAGGCTCGCGGACACCGAGCTGCTCGTGGAGGTCACCGAGGATCTGACCCGCCCGCACGGGGCGGCCGGGGACGAGGCGATCTTCGGTGGCGGCAAGGTGATTCGGGAGTCGATGGGGCAGTCGCCGCGCACCCGCGCCGAGGGCGCCCCCGACACGGTGATCACCGGCGCGGTGATCCTGGACCACTGGGGGATCGTCAAGGCCGACATCGGTATCCGGGACGGGCGGATCCGTGGGATCGGCAAGGCCGGTAATCCGGACATCATGGATGGCGTGCATCCGGACCTGGTGATCGGGCCGTCGACCGAGATCATCGCGGGCAACGGACGCATCCTGACCGCCGGCGCCGTCGACTGTCACGTGCACCTGATCTCGCCGACCCAGTTTCCCGAGGCGCTGTCCGTCGGGGTGACCACGATGGTCGCCGGCGGTACCGGGCCGGCCGAGGGCAGCAAGGCGACCACCGTCACGCCCGGTGCGTGGCACCTGGCCCGGATGCTGGAGTCGCTGGACGAGGTGCCGATCAACTTCGTGCTCCTGGGCAAGGGCAACACCGTGTCCGAGGAGGCCATGTGGGAGCAGATCCGGGCCGGCGCCGGCGGTCTCAAGCTGCACGAGGACTGGGGCTCGACCCCGGCCGTGATCGACGCCGCGCTGCGGGTGGCGGACGCGGCCGGCATCCAGGTCGCGCTGCACAGCGACACGCTGAACGAGACCGGGTTCGTGGAGAGCACGTTGGCCGCGATCGGCGGGCGCACCATCCACGCCTACCACACCGAGGGCGCCGGCGGCGGACACGCGCCGGACATCATCACCGTGGCGGGCCTGCCCAACATCCTGCCCTCGTCCACCAATCCGACCCGGCCGCACACCGTCAACACGGTCGAGGAACACCTCGACATGCTGATGGTCTGCCACCACCTGAATCCGGCCGTCGCCGAGGACCTCGCCTTCGCCGAATCGCGGATCCGGCCCTCGACCATCGCCGCCGAGGACGTGCTGCACGACCTCGGTGCCATCTCGATGATCGGCTCGGACAGCCAGGCGATGGGCCGGGTCGGCGAGACCGTGCTGCGCACGTGGCAGACCGCGCACGTGAACAAGGTCCGGCGCGGTGCGCTGCCCGGCGACGGGGCCGCGGACAACCTGCGGGCCCGACGGTATGTGGCCAAGTACACGATCTGCCCGGCGGTCGCCCACGGCCTCGACGAGGAGGTCGGCTCGGTCGCCGTCGGCAAGCTCGCCGACCTGGTGCTGTGGGACCCGAAGTTCTTCGGTGTCCGGCCGCATCTGGTGGTCAAGGGCGGGGCGATCGCGTGGGCCGCGATGGGCGACGCGAACGCCTCCGTTCCGACGCCGCAACCGGTGCTGCCCAGGCCGATGTTCGGCGCGGCGGCGCGGACCGCCGCGGCCACCTCGGTGCACTTCGTGGCTCCGGCGGCGCTGGAGGACGGACTCGCGGGACGGCTGAACATCGACCGCCGACTCGTGCCGACCGGTGACGTGCGGGGAAGGGGCAAGTCGGCCATGCCGCTCAATGACGCCATGCCGCACATCGAGGTCGATCCCGAGACGTTCTCGGTGCGCGTCGACGGCGAGAAGGTGGTCGCGGCGCCGGCCGGAACCCTGCCGATGGCGCAACGTTATTTCCTGTTCTGATTGCGCATGAATGCTTCTTGACGGAGGGTCAGTGCAAGCTGACTCACCGTCAGGATGTAGAACTGTGACTGCGGTGACCGGCCAGGACCGACATCGACACGTTACGACCAGTAAGAGGTGGTACTCATGGGTGCTGGACTTCTCCTCCTCGGGGACTCCCGGCTGCCGGCCGGAGGCTACGCGCACTCGGGCGGCCTGGAGAACGCCGTCCTGCGGGGCGAGGTGCACGACCTCGACACACTCACCGAATTCCTGCTCGGCAAGCTCTATGGCACCGGCGCGGTGCAGGCGGCCTTCGCCGCCGTCGCCGCGCTGACCGCGGGCCCGTACACGATGCCCGAGGTCGCCCCCTGGGCCGAGCTCGACGCCGAACTCGACGCGCGGACCGCCTCCGCGCCCGCCCGGGCCGCCTCGCGCGCACAGGGCAGGTCGCTGCGCCGGGTGGCCAAGGCGGCCTGGCCCACCGAACCCTGGGCCGCGCTGGGCGTTTCGCCGCACCACGCGATAGTGCTCGGCGCCGCGGCCACCCGGGCCCGGCTCGACGAGCGCGAGGCGGCCGTGCTCGCCGCCACCAACGTGGTCAACGGGCCCGCCTCGGCGGCGGTCAAACTGCTGTCCTTCGACCCGATCTCGGTCACCGTGGTGCTCGCCGAAATGGCCGGGCACTGCGATCAGGTCGCCGCGGAGGCCGCCGACGCGGCACGCACCGTGTTCGCCGACGGCGACTGGGAGCGGTTGCCGTGCTGGTCCTCGGTCGGACTCGACGTCTGCGCCGAACTGCATGTCCACGAGGAGGTCGTGCACTTTGCATCTTGACCACACCCCCGGCAACGGCGGTACCCGCACGCACACTTCGCCGGCGCCCGCCGTGCCCGGCTCGCGAGCGCTGCGCATCGGCATCGGCGGGCCGGTGGGATCCGGCAAGACGGCGCTGGTCGCCGCGCTGTGCCGGGTCCTCGCCGACCGCTTCTCGCTCGCGGTGGTCACCAACGACATCTACACCACGGAGGACGCCGACTTCCTGCGTGCCGCGGGGGTGTTGGCGGCCGACCGGATCGCCGCCGTGCAGACCGGTTGTTGCCCGCACACCGCCGTGCGCGACGACATCAGCGGCAACCTGGACGCGGTCGAGGACCTGGAGGCGGCACATCCGGACCTGGACCTGGTGATCATCGAATCCGGCGGCGACAACCTGACCATGACCTTCAGCCGAGGACTGGCCGACGTGCAGATGTTCGTCATCGACGTCTCCGGCGGCGACAAGGTCCCGCGCAAGGGCGGCCCCGGGGTGACCCGTTCCGACCTGCTGGTGATCAACAAGACCGACATCGCCCCGCAGATCGGCGCCGACCTGACGGTGATGGACCGCGACGCGGCCCGGATGCGGCCGGGCACCCCCGTGGCCTTCCTGTCGCTGCGCGAGAGCCCGGGCGCGGATGTGGTCGCCGCATGGGTGCTCGCCCAGATCGCCGCGTGGCAGGCCGGTACCGCGGTTCCGGTCGCGGGCTCGGCGCCGGCCACGGTCACGGGTCCGGCCCCGGCTTCGGGCTCGGCCCCGGACTCGGCCCCGGCCTCGGCCCCGCTCTCGCCGACCGTGGGATCGGCCGCCGGGTGAGGGCAACCGCCGTGGTCCGCGCGGAACTTCGGCACGGCCGTACGGTGTTGGCCGAGCTGCGTGGACAGGTGCCGCTGCTGCCGCGCGAGGTGTCCGTCCCGGGAGACACCGCCGAAGTGGTGTTCGTCGGCGGCGCGGCGGGACCGATCGGCGGCGACGATCTGATGCTGCGCGTCGAGGTGGGAGCCGGCGCGCGGCTGCGGGTGCGCACCGCCGCCGCGGCGGTGATCCTGATCGGCGACGGCACCCCGGCCCGGCAGCGGGTGGACCTGGTGATCGGACCCGGCGGCCTGCTGGAGTGGCTGCCGGAGCCGGTCGTGGTGGCCGCGCGGGCCACCTTCCATACCCACCTAAGGGCCGAACCGGCCTCGGACGCACGCCTGTTCGTCCAGGAGGCGCTGGTCCTGGGACGTGCCGGCGAGCCCTGCGGCGACGTGCGCTCGCGCTGGGACGTGGTCGTGGGCGGGCGCCCGGTGCTGCGCCAGCAGAGCGCCTACGGGCCTGCCGCGCACCCGGGTTGGCGCGGTCCGGCCGGCACCGCGGGCGGGACGGTGGTGGCCTCCCGGCTGACCCTGCCCGCCCCGCCCGACCGGCTGCCGAGCGCCCCCGGGCGCGCGGTGTGCGATCCGGCCGGCGGCGGCCGACTCGTGACCGTGACGGCGCGCGACGCGATGGCCGCACGGCGCGCCCTGGCGGCGGCGCCGATCCCGGCGGATCAGGTTTCCAGGGCGACCAGTTCGGAGCCGGCCGTGCCCAGCAACAGCACCTCGTCGGTGCCCGCGGGAGCCGCGGTCAGGTAGGTCGGCAGCGCGTGCGTCCAGTACCGCCGGCCCGACTCCGCGTCGAAGGCGTGCAGTTCGTCGGTGCCGCCGGCGTAGGCGGTGCCGTTCACCAGGGCCACCGGGCTGGGCACACTGGCGCCGGTGCTCTGTCGCCAGCGCTCCGCGCCGCTGCGTGCGTCCAGCGCGTACAGCGTGCCGACGTCGGTGGTGTAGACGATGTCCTCCGCCACCACCGGGGCGGTCAGGTCCGGCGTGCCGCGGAAGCGCCACACGATGTCGCCGGTTGCGCTGTTCAGCGCGACCAGGGTGAACCCGGTCACCACGTACACCAGATCACGGATCACATGCGGTGGGCGGGTGATCGGCGAGGCGAGGTGGATCCTCCAGCGGGGCTCCTTGCGCTCGGGCGCGATCGCACTCACCGTGCCGTCGTTGTAGGTCAGGTACACCGCGTCGCCGGCGCTGTGTGCGAAGACCGCCGGCATCACCCCGCCGCGCGCCTGCGGTTCGGACCACTCCCACCGGTGCGCGCCCTGTGTCATGTCGAAGCCGAGTACCCGGTCGTCCCGGGTGCCGACCACCAGGGACGAGCCGAGCACGACCGGTGCGCCGAGGATCTGATCGCCGGCGTACTGCTGCCACCTGCGTTCGCCGCTGCCCGGGTCGAGCGCGCAGAGTTGCCCGGCCACACAGCCCAGGTACACGGCGGTCCCGGAGACCACCGGCTCGGACCACACCATCGATTCGGTGCGCGCGGTCCACAGCGCGACCCCGGTCTCGGTGCCCAGCGCCATGACCACGTTCTCCGTGGTCGTGCAGTACGCGACGTTGTCGAAGACCTGAAGCGTGGTCACCCGACCCTCCACCGCACGCCGCCACCGCGTCTTGGGCCGGGGCCGACCCTGGTCGGCGAACCGGGCGAAGGCGACGCCGGCCGAGGTCACCGTCGCCGCGGTGACCGCGAACCCGCCCGCGATCAGCAACCGGCGCCGGGTCAGCCCGCGACCGGTCGGCGGATCCTCGGCGCGGACCGCCTGCGGCACGTCGGCGGCCTCCTCGACGGGGGCGGCCGGCGGCACCAGGACCATCGCCCGCGGGGTCAACACCCGATCGACGTCCACCGCGGTCGGGCGCTGCCCCGGGTCGGGGTCGAGGCAGCGCCGGAGCAGCGGGCTCAACTCGGCGGAGGGCGTGCCGCCGCCGGCGAGGGTGATCAGCGTGCCGAACGCGTACACGTCCTCCGAGGGGTCGCCGCCGTCGTCCGCGTCGGTGCGGCCCGCGAAACCGGTCACCCGCGGCCCGTACGGGGTGATCAGCACCTGGTCCGGGCCCAGCCGACCGTGCACGAGTCCGATCGCGTGCACTCGGGCGAGGGCGTCGGCGATTCCCGCCGCGACCTCGCGCAGCGGCCCCTCCGCAAGCGGGCCGTCGTGGTCGAGCACCTCACCGAGCGTCCGCACTTCGGGCATCGCCCACGCCCTTCCGGGACCTGTCGACGTGCTTGCTGGAGAGCAGAGTAGGACTTGGGCGGCGGCACGGATAGAGCGCGGAAATACGATCCGGAAACGGTTCCTCCGGGCGGTACGGGAGGGATGTCCGAGGCGCCCGGGACGGCCGCGGCGGTGCCCGGGACACGGCCTTCGGCCCGGCCCGGGTCCACACCGGGCGGAACGGACCCGGGTCCACACCGGTGCGCGACCGGCTCGGTCACCGGGCCGGACCGGACCCGGACGGGGCAGACGCGACGGGACCCGGGCAAGGAGCGCGACCGGATCCGGGCAAAGAAAAGGAGGCGCCCGGCCAAAGGCGCCTCCTTCGCGAACCGCACAGCGTTTCGCGAGCAGGACGATCATAACCCGGCCGCGGACCGGACCCGCCCGCCCCGCCGTCCGCGGCCGCCGGCGGGGCGCTCAGTACCCCGCCGAGGCGAGTGCCTCGTCCCACACCCGGTGCCAGTGCGCGACCGCCGACTCGCCCATGCCCGCGACCATGCTCGGCAGACCCGCGTCGAAGCCGCGCTGACACGACTCGGCGCCGGGGAAGTCCTCGGTCACCAGCACCCGCTTGTTGGTCTCGTGGTTGGCCCGGGCCATGGCGATGCTGCTCTCGTCCAGCGGCTCCCAGGTGCCCTCGGTCATGTGCACGATCGAGCGGTTCGGCCGGTCGCCCGGGTAGATCCGCAACATCGTGGTGCTCAGTGGGCTCTCGATCAGCACGGTGGACGGCAGCACGGTCTGCACGTTGACCATCGGCAGCCGCGCGGGCCAGGACTCCTCGGGCACCTCGGCGAGTTGCTCGAAACCCACGATCGGGACGGCGAACCGGGTGTGCGGGCCCCACGTGTCGACGATGCCGTGGTTGAGCACGATGCCGTTGATCGTCGCGGTGTGCAGGAACGGCACGTGGTACGCCTCGACGTTGATGTCGACCGAGAGCTTCCAGTTGCAGGCCAGGTCGAACCGTTCGCTGACCACCGCACGCGTGCGCTGGTACGGGAAACCCGCGTAGGCGTCCTCCAGTTCGTCCAGCGCGCCGGCGACCTCGACGTCCGGGCGCAACCCGACGACGACCAGGCCGGCGGACAGCGCGACCGGCAGCGCACGCAGGCCGAACTTCGCCGGGTCGATGCCCGGGAACTGCGGACGCGAGGGCAGCCCGGTCAGTTCGCCGTCGTTGCCGAACGTCCAGCCGTGATAGCCGCAGCGAAAACGTTGCGCGCTGCCACAGCCCGTGCCGGACAGACCCGCCGTCTCCGGGGCGTCCCGGCTGACCTGCATGCCCCGGTGCGTGCACGCGTCCAGGAACGCGTGCAGTTCGCCGTCCCGGTCCCGGGTCACCAGGACCGGTACGCCGTCCACGTCGCGCGCGATGAAGTCGCCCGGCTCGGCCACCTCGCCGGCCCAGCCGATCACCTGCGGGGTGCGGCGGAACAGCACCTCGCGCTCGTGGGCATGCCGTTGCGGATCGGTGAAGCACGAGCCGTCCAGGACGGCGGGCGCCGTGCCCAGGTCGAGCGTGCGGTTGGTGATGTGCTCGATGATGCGTCGCCCGGTGGCGACCACGTCCTGGTGCTTCAAGGAGTGACTCCGATGTCTGGGAGATGTCCGGAATGGGGAGATTCAGTACTCCGACCACGCCTCTGTTACACCGTTACATTGTTGGCCGGGGTCGATACCCCGTCAATGACCCGCGGGGCGATGTGGTCTCATCAGTGGGCAATCGCACGTGGAGGTCAGCACCATGCCCGGCCGGGTCGAGAACGTTGGCTATGACATCGCGGGCATGACCCTGTCGGGTCTGCTCGCCCGCCCCGAACCCGGCGTACGCGCGCGCGGACTGCTGCTCGCGATCCACGGCGGCGGCTCGCGCGCCGCCTACTGGCACCGCGACGGCGCGGCCGAGGGCTCGCTGCTCCTGCTGGGCGCGGCGCTCGGTTGGACGGTCCTGGCGATCGACCGACCCGGCTACGGCGCGTCCGGGGGCCTGGCCCGGGAGCGACAGGGTCTGGACGCGCAGGTGGACGTGCTGTTCGCGCTGCTCGACGAACTCGGCGAGGCCGCGGTCGGGGCCGAGCCGGACGGGTCGGGTCCGCTGCCGGTATTCCTCGCGGCGCACTCGATGGGCGCGCTCGTGGCGTTGCGGATGGCGGCCGACAAGCGCGGCCGGGACCTGCTCGGGGTCGCGGTCGGCGGTGCGCCGCTGCGGTACACCCCCGAGCGGCTGGCCGAGTTCGCCACGGTCCCCACCGAGGGTGCGTTCGTGCCGTCGGCGGGCGGCGGCACGCCGGACACCTTCTTCGGGCCGGCCGGCTCCTACGATCCGGCCCTGCTCACCCGGGCCGGCCGGGTGGCGGCCCCGGTGCCGATGGCCGAGTTCGTCGACGTGCGACAGAGCCCGTACACCCTGCCCGGGGTGTTGGCGCGGGTGGTGTCGCCGGTGCACTGGACCGTGGCGGAGTTCGAGAGATCCCAACCGGCCGGTCCCGAAGTGCCGGCCGAGGCACGCGAGTTGCTCGTCGGCGCGCGGTGGGTGGAGACCCATGTGCAACGCGGTGTCGGGCACAACATCAGCCTGCATCACGCCGCACGCGCGTATCACCTGCGCGTGCTGGCCTTCGCCGAGGAATGCCTGCTCGCGGAGGCCGCGGACGCCGGTGCGCACGGAGGCGAGCCGCACGGAGGCTGCCCGGGCGGAAGCGGCCCGGCCTCCGCCGGATCGGCGGCGGCCCGGCCGTCCGGCGGCTGACGGCCCGCCGGGTCCGCGGGTGCCGCGGAGTTCGGGCACCCGATGTCACCGTGCACGGGGTCCGGTCACCCGGTGTGGTTCGCACGAAGGCGGTCACACCGCGTCGCTCACACCGCGTCGGTCACCCGGAGTCGTTCGCGGCGGGTCGGGCACACGGTGTCCGGCAGGGTGAACCAGACCACCTTGCCCGGCGGGAGACGATCGGCACCCCACGCGTGCGCCAGGCCCTCGATCATCCGTAGGCCCCGCCCCGACTCCTCGTCCCACTCGCCGACCCGGGCGACCGGCATGCGCGGTGACGAGTCGCGCACCTCCACCCGCAGCAGGTCGCCGTCGTGCAGCAGGGTCAGCGCGTGCCAGGCTCCGGGCCCGACGTGGACGAGCACGTTGGTGAGCAGTTCGGTCAGCAGTACCTCCGCGACGTCGACCAACTCGGCCAGGCCCCAGTCGTGCAGGACCTTGCCGGTGGCCCGGCGGACTCGGCCGACCCCCAGGGTCGAGGCGGCGAGCTGAACGCAATAGTGACGGACGTCCTCCGCCATCACCGGCATGTCGACCTCCGGACGTGCGGCAGGGGGTCGCACCACCCGGGGCATGCACCCGGAGCGACCCGTGGACAACAGTAAGTCATGGCCGGCATGGAGCGTGCCCGGTCCTGAATGAGTGTGCAACTCCCACTCTTGGACCGACGGGAAGTTTCCGGTAGTAACCACACTTCCACCCGCAGTAGGGCACACTGTCCCCCGATCGGACGCGCCGACGTTCCGGTTCGGTGCGTGAACAGCGTGTAAGTGGAGGTGCGGCGTGGCCATGGCGCCCAATCCGACCGTTCGGCAGCGCAGGCTCGGGACCGAGCTGCGCCGGTTGCGCGAAGCGCGCGGCCTGAGCCTCGAAGATGTCGCCGTGCGCCTGGAGTGCTCGGATTCCAAGGTCAGTCGGATCGAATTGGGCCGCAGCGGGGTACGACCGGTGGACCTGCGGATTCTGCTGGATCTGTACCGGGTCGAGGACGAGCAGGAGCGGGATTCGCTGCTCACCCTGGCGCGCGAGGCCAAGAAGCGCGGCTGGTGGCACAGCTATTCGTCGATCCTGCCCAGCTCCTACGCCGAACTGCTCAGCCTGGAGGCCGAGGCCTCGGGTATGCGCGGATTCGAACTCTCGCTCATTCCCGGCCTGTTGCAGACGCCGGACTACGTCCGGGCGGTGATCGCCGCGGTCCGCGAGGACATGTCCGCCGAGCAGGTGGACATGCTGGTCCGGGTCCGGCAGGAGCGGCAGGCGGTGCTGGATCGGGTCGGGCCGCACGGCGAGGCCACGTTCCGGCTCACCGTGGTGATCTCGGAGTCCGTGCTGCGCACCGTGGTGGGCGGCCGAGAGACGATGCGGGCCCAGCTGGAGCACCTGATGGCCGCCGCCGCCCGGCCGCACGTGCGGCTGCAGATCCTCCCGTTCTCGGCGGGCGCACACCCCGCGATCGAGGGTTCATTCGCGATCATCGGATTCCCCGCGCTTTCCGATCTGGATGTGGTCGTACTCGACACGCATACGAGTAGCCTCTATCTGGAGGAGCCCGAACACGTCAGTGTCTATGAGCGTTTGTTTGAGGACATCCGCGCTTCGGCGCTGTCGTACGGTGAATCCTTGTCCATGATCGAGCTCGCAGCAAAGGAATTGTCTTGAGCAACACAAACCCGGGTGCGCATTTCCGGTTCGATTCCCCGAGGATCACCGCAGATTCCCAAGAAGACCTCAAAGCCGCAGGTCACAGCGCTTTCGCCGGCCACGCTTGGCGGCGGAGCACTTACAGTGGCGCCACCAGCAATTGCGTCGAGACGGCCCCCGTCGCGAGTGCGGTCCTGGTGCGCGACTCGAAAGTTGCCGCCGGTCCGGTGCTCCGGATGGAAGCCGGTGCGTGGCAGATCTTTATCGGCGGGATCGGCGCCTGAGTCGAGTCCGTTCCGATACCGAACGGTTGATTGTTCGCGCTCCTCACTCCCAAGAGTGGGAATTAATCCCACGAAAGAGTGAATTCTCCCGATGATCGTCCCGGGTTCCCGTGCCCCGGGGCGCTCCCAAAGCGCAACTCTCCGTCGCCGACCCCCTACTTCACTCCGTGCGCTGCTGCGGCTCGCTCCGGCAGCGCATCGGGGTGGAAGAGTGGTGGGGTGCAGATCTCGGTGCTTGGCCCACTCCAGGCGTGGGACGACGATGGTCGATCCGTGACGATCGGCGGCGCGCGACTGCGTGCGCTGCTGATCCGGCTTGCGCTGGACCCCGGCAGGCCGGTCTCCGCGGATCGGCTGATCGCGGCCGTGTGGGGCGACGAGCCACCCGCGGGGGCGGGCAATGCGTTGCAGTCGTTGATCTCCCGGCTGCGCCGGCAGTTGCCCGTCGAACTCGACTCGGGACCGGCCGGCTACCTGCTCCGCATCCGGCCCGAGGATGTGGACGCGCACGTGTTCGGCACGCTCGCCGTCCGCGGCCGCCGGCAGCTGGGCGAGCGCGACCCGGCGGGCGCCGCCGAGACCCTGGGCCGTGCGCTCGCGCTGTGGCGAGGCCCGGCGCTGGCCGACGCCGCCGACGCCTCGTTCGCGATCGGTCCCGCCGCCCGGCTGGCCGAGCAGCGGCTCGGCGCGATCGAGGACCGGGCCCAGGCCCACCTGACGCTCGGCCGCAGCAGGGGCCTGGCCGCCGAGCTGGAACAGCTGACCCGGGAGCACCCGCTGCGCGAGCGGTTGTCCGCGCTGCTGATCCGCACGCTGCACGAAGAGGGCCGCCGGGCCGATGCGCTGACGCTGTATCAGGACCTGCGCGAGCGGCTTGCGGACGAACTGGGCATCGACCCCTCGCCGGAGCTGGAAGCCGCCTACCTCGCGGTGCTGCGCGGCGGCGACCCGGGCCCGGCGACCCCGGCCGCACCGCCCGCCGACCGGGTCTCGGCCGCCACCCGCCCGGCGCCGGGCAACCTGCCCGCGCGGCTGACCACCTTCGTCGGGCGCGAGGACGAGGTGGTCCGGGTCGACCGACTGCTCGACGAGTCGCGCCTGGTCACCGTGGTGGGTCCGGGCGGGGCGGGCAAGACCCGGCTGAGCACCGAGACCGGCGCCCGGATCGCGGCTCGTGGCGAAGGCGCGGACGGCGGCGTCTGGTTCGTCGAACTCGCGCCCGTACTCGACCCGTTGGATCTCCCGCAGGCGGTGCTGACCGCGCTCGGGCGGCGTGAGGTGGGACTGCTCGACACGCACGTGCCCGGCTCCGGTCGGGACATCGTGGACCGGATCGTCGAACTGCTCGCCGGTCGACCCAGCGTGTTGATCCTGGACAACTGCGAGCACCTGATCGCCGCTGCGGCGGCCTTCGCCGGCCGGTTGCTCGCCCGCACGCCCGCCCTGCGGATCCTGGCCACCAGCCGCGAACCGCTGGGCATCGACGGCGAGATGTTGTGCCCGCTGGGCCCACTCGCGCTGCCGCCGGTGGGCGTCGGCGCGGCCGAGGGCATGGCCTACGCGTCGGTGCGATTGTTCGCCGATCGAGCCCGCGCGGTCCGCCCGGGCCTGGTGATCGACGCCGACACGATCGGCGCGGTCGCCGAGATCTGCCGGCGTCTGGACGGACAACCGCTCGCCATCGAACTCGCCGCCGCCCGCACCCGCTCGCTCACCCCCACCCAGATCGCCTGCCGGCTGGACGACCGGTTCCGGCTGCTGACCGGCGGGAGCCGGACCGCGCTGCCGCGGCACCAGACACTGCGCGCGGTCGTGGAGTGGAGCTGGGACCTGCTGGAAAAGCGTGAGCGGGTCGCGCTGCGCAGGCTGTCGGTGTTCGCCGGCGGCACCACGCTGGAGGCCGCCGAGGCGGTGTTGCCCGGGGTGGACTTCGCCGCGGCCGACGTGCTGGACCTGCTGGCCGGACTGGTGGACAAGTCGCTGGTGGACGTGATCGGCACCACCGAGACCCGCTACCGGTTGCTGGAGACGATCCAGGCGTATGCGAGCGAGCGGCTGGCCGACGCGGGCGAGACGCAGGCGACCGCCGCCCGACACGCGCAGTGGTTCACCCGCTATGCGGAGGAGGCGGACGCCCGGCTGCGCGGGCCCGGACAGATCGACGCGATCAACCGGCTCGCCGCCGAGCACGACAACCTGGCGGTGGTGCTGCGCTACGCGGTGGATCACAAGGACGCGGAACTGGCGGTCCGGCTGATCGACGCGTTGTCCTGGTTCTGGGCGATGCGCGGCAACCACGGCGAGGCACAGGCGTGGGGCCACGAGGGCCTCGCGATTCCCGGCCCCGTGCCGCCGGGCAAGCTCGCCGGCGCGCTCGCCTTCCACGCGCTGCACTCCTTCTCGGCCGGCGAACGATGGGACGCCGTCCGCGCCTACGCCCGGGCTCGGCTGATCATCCGGCGACTGGGCGCGGATGTGAAGCCGGTGCTGCCGGTGTTCGTCGAGATGCTGGCCGCGGTGGTGCGTCAGGACAACGCGGCACTGAGCGAGTCGCTGATCGAGGCCGACGCGCTCGGTGACGAGTGGACCCAGGCGATGGCCCGGCTGATGCGCGGGCATTTCGCGGTCAATCTCGGTCACCCGGAGGAAGCGGTCAGCTTCCTGACCGACGCCCGGGACCGCTTCAGCGCCATGGGTGACCGCTGGGGACGCGCGTCCGCGATCTCGGGACTGGCCGAACTGTTGATGTTCATCTCCGACTTCGACGGCGCGTTGGCCGCCGTGGACGAGGCGCTGGAACTGTTGCGCGAGCTTCGGGCGGAGGACGAGATCCCGCAACTCATGCTCCGTCGGGGCATGATCCACGCCCGGGCCGGCGACATCGACCGCGCGCGGCAGGTGATGGTCGACCTCAACCAGCGCGTCGAGACGCACGTGACGCCGCTGTCCCACCTGTTCGGCGAACTCGGGCTGGGCGAACTGGCGCGCTTCGTCGGCGATTTCGACGAGGCCGAACGCCGCTACGAGAACGCGTTCGCGGCGTTGCCGAACGCGCGGCTGCTGCCCCCGCAGCTGACCGGAAGCCTGCACATCGGCCGCGCGCACGTCGCGTGTGGGCGCGGTGACCTGGATACCGCCCGGTTGCACTTCGAGGCGGCGGTCCCGTACGCCATGGAGGGCCAGGACATGCCGGTGCTCGGCTTGTGTGTCGAGGGCTTCGCCGCACTGGCCCTGGCCGTCGGCGAGCTCGAACGCGCGGCGATATTGCTGGGCGCGGCGCAGGTGGTGCGCGGCCACCCCGATCTGGGCGACATCGACGCCGACCGGGTCCGTCGCGAACTCGAAACGCAGATGGGCGCCGAGGAGTTCGCTCGGGTCAGGGCGATCGGCTCTGCATTGAGCCTGGCCGAGGCGATCGAGCTGATCAAGCCGGAACCGCCCGCGGCCCCGACACCGTGAGGTGCCGGGGCGGTCCGGGCGACGTGCGAGCGGGCGACCCGAAGCCCGCTCGACGCGGGCGGGCACCGGGCGTCAGACCCGGCGGTTGTACTGCCGCAGGGTCAGCGGGATGAAGACCAGCATCAGAGCGAACGCCCAGATCACCGCCACGGTCGCGTGATGGGCCACCGGCCCGCCGGTGAGCAGCCCGCGCGAGGCGTTGGTCACCTCGGTGATCGGGTTGACCTTGACCCATGCCTGCAGCCACCCCGGCATCGTCGAGGTCTTGGCGAACAGGTTCGAGCCGAAGGTCAGCGGAAACATCATCAGGAACGAGACGCCCTGTACGCTGCGCGGCTGCTTCATGGTCACTCCGAGCAGCGCCACGACCCAGCAGAAGGCGAACGCGAACAGCAGCACCAGACCGACCGCGGCGGCCACCGCGAACACGTTGGTCTGGAATCGGAAGCCGATGATCGTGCCGAACACGAACACCGACCCGACGGCCACCAGGAAACGCAGCACGTCACCGAGCACGGTGCCCGCAAGCGGTGCGATCCGCGATATCGGCAGACTGCGGAAACGGTCGAACACACCCGTGGACATGTCGGTGCACAGGCCGACGCCGGTGCCCACCGAGGCGAACACCACGGTCTGCACCAGGACGCCCGGCAGCACGAACTGCAGGTAGTCGTGCGTGCTGCCCTCGATCGCACCGCCGAAGAGGTACACGAACATCACGAGGAACAGGATGGGCTGAAGCGTCAGGTCGATCAGTTGTTCGCCCTGCTTCTTCAACTTCACCAGGCTGCGCCAGGTGAGGGTGAGCGTGTGCCGCACCAGCGCGCTCGCGTCGTTGCGGTGCGGCACGTGGGCGGCTTGGCCGGGCTTGTGCGTGGGCGTGCCCTCGGTGGGGCGGACGGTGGTGGTGGTCATCGGGAGGCTCCTAGGACGAGGGCCAGGTGGGAGATGGTCAGCAGGAGGACGGCGAGCAGCGGCAGCACCCGGGTGCCGTACAGATCCGGGAGGTCGTTCATGCCGCCTTCTTCCGGTCGGCCGACCCTTCGTCGCGCTCGGTCGAATCCTGGCTGCGGTGCCCGGTGACGGTCATGAACACCTCGTCCAGGCTGGGCAGGCGCAGCGCGAACTCGGTGGCCCGGATACCCGCCTCGTCGAGTCGGCGGACCACGATCGGCAACAGATCCTCGTCCGAGACCGCCACGGTGACCTGACCGCGCTCGTTCTCCACGATCGGCTCCCGACCGGTGAGTTCGCGCAGCAACGCGACCACATCGGGCGTTCGGGCCGGGTCGGCCGGACGGACCTCCAGACTCTGACCGCCGACCTGGGCCTTGAGCTGGTCCGAGGTGCCTTGTGCGATCACCCGGCCGTGGTCGATCACCACGATGTCGCTCGCCAGCTGATCGGCCTCGTCCAGATACTGCGTGGTCAGCAGCACGGTCACGCCCTCGTCGCGGACCAGCTCGCGCACCATCTGCCACACGTCGCCCCGACTGCGCGGGTCGAGTCCGGTGGTCGGCTCGTCCAGGTAGAGGAACGCGGGACGTCCGACGAGCGAGGCGGCCAGGTCGAGTCGACGACGCATACCGCCCGAATAGGTGTCCGGTGTCCGGCCACCGGCCTCGGTCAGCTCGAAGCGGGCGAGCAATTCGCGGGCCCGCGCCTTCGCTTCGCCGCGGGACAGGTTCAACAGTCGGCCGAGCAGGAGCAGATTCTCGAAACCGGTCATCTCCTCGTCCACCGACGCGTACTGTCCGGTCAACCCGATCAGCCCGCGCACCTCGTGCGCCTGCCGGACCGTGTCGAACCCGCCCACCCGGGCGACGCCCGCGTCCGGCGTGATCAACGTGGCCAGCGCGCGGACCATGGTGGTCTTGCCCGCACCGTTGGGGCCCAGCAGGCCCAGCACGGTACCGGTCTCGGCCTGTAGATCGACCCCGGCCAACGCGGTGGTCGTGCCGTACCGCTTGACCAGGCCCTCGGTCTCGATCGCGTAAGTCATCGGGTTGCTCCCCGTCGGGTGTTCGTCGTCGGCGGGCGACGTCTGTTCGTCGTCCGTTGCACATCAGCTTCGATCCGCCCGCTGATATCCCGCGCACACCCGGCCGGCACCGCCGGCACCGAACTGACACGGTGCCGCGACCGTCCCGGGCCCGGGCAGCGGTAATGTCCTGGCCCGAGGGTCCTTGCGGGGAGAACGAGGGAAGACCATCGGGAGCCGCCACACGCTCGCGATAACTTCGGGGTAGGGCCGTTCGCCGGGCACATCGACGGTCGGCGGACGTGGGTCGGGGGACCGACAAGGGGCACACGCGACAGGTGGGGGAGGCAGAGCGTTGGCGGCAGCCGTTCCGATTTCGCAGGCACCGGGCCCGGGAGTGCCCGCACGGGGCACAGGCCGTTCGAACGGGCTGTTTCGATCCCGGAACATATCCGTGCGCCGACTCGTGCGGGTCGGCGGCACGACCCCGGGCCTGATGCTCACCACCGGCGTGGTGCTGGTGCTGATCAGTTTGCTGGCCGGCCTGTTCGCGGTGCTGGCGGTCGGGCAGCGCGCGGACGCGGCCAAGGCGGTGGCCACCGGCAGCGAACCGCTCGGCGTCAAGACCCAGGAGATCTACGGGGCCCTCGCCGACGCCGACGCGACCGCCGCGGCCGGGCTGCTCGAAGGCGGCGTCGAGTCGGCGGACGTGCGGCGGCGCTACCAGCAGGCGATCGACACCGCGTCGAGCACGCTGATCCAGGCGACCGCCGCGGGTGCCTCCGGCAAGGTGGCCGAACAACTCACCGTGATCGGTGTGCAATTGCCCGAGTACGCCCGGCTGGTCGAGCGCGCCCGCGCCGAGACCCGGCAGGGCAACACGGTCGGCGCCGCCTACCTGCGCTCCGCCTCCAAGAACGTAATGCGCGCCAAGATCCTGCCCGCCGCCACCGCGCTGCACGAGATGGCCGAGAAGCGCCTGGCCGACGACCACCGCGACGCCGCCTCGACCCCGTGGGTGCCGCTGGCCCTGCTCCTGGTCAGCCTGGCGTCCTTCGGCGCCGCCCTGTGGTTCTTCGCGCGGCGCACGCACCGCCGGATCAACATCGGCCTGGCGATCGCCGGTCTGGCCACGCTGGTGTCCATCGGGTGGTTGTGGGTGGGCACCGACTCCTCGCGCACCGACCTCGACCGCAGCCGCAGCGACGGATGGGGACCGGTCGAGACGCTCGCCCAGGCCCGCTTCCTGGCCCTGCAGGCACACGGCGACGAGAGCCTGACCCTGGTCATGCGCGGCAGCGACAACGGTCAGTACGAGGACGACTTCAAGGACGTGTTCGGTCGGCTGGCCGGCGTCCCGGCCGACAACGGTCGACCCGCGGTGGTCGGCATGTTGGCCCTGGCCGAGCGGGCCGCCGCCTCGGACCCGGTCACCCGGGAGCGGGTCAAGGCCGCGCAGGCCGCCGCCGCCGACTGGAGGAAGGCCCACGCGGACGTCGCCACCCTCTACAAGAACGGCGAGTTCGAGCAGGCCGTCGCCCGGGTGACCAAGGCCGACGGCGCCTCGGGGGTGGCCTTCACCCGGATCGACGAGGCGTTGCGCGCCGCGGTCGCCAAGGACCAGAAGGACTTCGAGAACTCGGTGGCCTCGGGCCGCGATGCGCTGCACAGCCTCGACGTCGGCCTGGGCGTCCTGGCACTGCTCGCCGCCGCCGCGACCGTGGACGGCGTCCGTCGTGAGGTCGGGAGGTACAACCGGCCATGACCATCCGCATCGCGCTGCCCGCAGCGGTATGCGCCCTCGCACTGACCGTCGCCGGCTGCGCCGCCGGGGTGGGCGAGCAGAGCACCCGGCAGCCGGTCCGACCCGCCGCCGCGCCACCGGCGCCCCGGGCGGCCCCCGGTCCCGATCAGTCCTGCCCGAACGTCACCGCGAGCCTGCGCCCGAACGGCGCCCTGCCGGCGCCGACCGCGTTGCCCGCCGGCAGCACCATGGACACGCTCCGCAGACGCGGCTTCCTGATCGCCGGCATCGACCAGAGCAGCTTCCCGTTCGGCTTCGTGGACCCGCGGACCAACGCGCTCCGCGGCTTCGACATCGACCTGCTGCGCGAGGTGGCCAAGGCGATCTTCGGCGACGCCGGCCCCAACCGGATCCAGTTCCGGGTCGTGCGCAACGAGGACCGCACGATCGCGATCGCGCGCGGCGACGTGGACATCATCGCCGAGACCATGACGATCAACTGTCAGCGCCGGCAGAGCGTGGATTTCTCCTCGGTCTACTTCACGGCCGGCCAGCGGTTGTTGGTGCAACGGGACGGCGTCGCCGACCGCGCCGACTACGCCGGCGGCCTGGCGGCACTGCCGCGCGACATGCGGGTGTGCTCGGTGCCCGGTTCCACCTCGATCGGCCTGCTGCGCGCCGAGGCGCCGCAGACGAAGGTGGTCGAGAGCGACACGTGGGCGGGCTGTCTGGTGCTGCTCCAACAGGGCCAGGCGGATGCGATCACCACCGACGACACGATCCTGGCCGGCCTGCAGGCGCAGGATCGCATCTTCACCGTCGTGGTCGGGCCCAACCTCACGCTCGAGCCGTACGGCATGGCGATCGCCAAGGACCGCGCCGACTTCGTGCGATTCGTCAACGCGGTGCTGGAGCGGCTGCGCCAGAACGGCCGGTGGAAGCAGCTGTACCGGGACTACCTGGGCGACTCCCTGTCGTCCGAGGTGCCCGAGCCTCCTCCCGCCGCATATCGGGACAGCGCGTGAACCGAGCCCCCCGCGTGCTCGGCCGCGACGAGATCGACGAACTGACGGCTCGTCACGAGGCCGAGTACGACGGGATCACCGCCGGCCTGATGGAGTTGGAGAACCACCCGGGCCGACAACTCCTGGAAGGCGCCACGCTGACCGGACGCACCGCCGAGCAGTGGGAGGGCGGCCGTCGGGCCATCTCGCTGCTGTGGGGACACCGCGAGGCGTACGGCGCGGTCCTGGACCGGGTGCGCGGGCTGCGCGGGCGGCGGAGCAAGCCGCAGCGGGCCGAGTTGGAGGAGCTCTCCTTCCTGCTGCTGGGACAGTCCGCCGAACTGGCCGCGCGGGACGTGCCGATCGGCCGACGAGGGCTGACCGATCCGGCGATGCACGTGCGCCGGATGAGCCTGGCCGAGCTGGTCGTGGACATGGCACCGGCATGGAGCGAGGTGACCGCGATCGTCGAGGCCGCCGACGCGGTGTGGACCCGCCTGGTGCCCACGCTGGACCGGGTGGACGCGGGCATCGATGCCGCCGAGGCCCGGATCGCCGAACTCGGCGGCCCGGACGCGGTGCCCGAGCAGACCGCCGCGCTGGACCGGATCCGCCGCCTGCTGGAAACGGCCCGTACCCTGGTGGCGGGCGATCCGCTGGCGCTGACCGCCGGGGACGAGCGTCGGATCGGCACCGTGGACGTGCCCGCCGTCGAGGCGGAGCTGAGCCGGGTCACCGACGCGGTGCGGCACCTGCTCGTCGTCCGCGGCCGCTTCGACGAGCGCATCCGCCGACTCGCGGCAGTGCTGGACGAGTTGACCTACCAGGAGGGCGACACCATCCGACGGCGTGCACACGTCCTGGGTCGGATCAGCGACAAGCGGGTGCCCGAGGTACCGCTGCGGGCGGCCACGCTGAAGGAACGGTTGGCCGCGGTCACCGTGCTCGGCGGCGAGGGCGACTGGGTACGCGTCTCGCGCGAGCTGAGCACCCTGGAGAACGACGCCGAGGGCGCCCGGGACCGACTGGCGGCCACGCGCGGGCACATCGAGGCGCCGCTGGCCCGGCGCGACGAACTGCGCGGCCTGGTGCAGTCCTACCGGGCGATGGCCGCGCGCGGCGGACACGGCGAGGAAGCCGTGTTGGAGTCGCTGTACAGCCACGCCAAGGAGTTGTTGTGGCGAGCACCGTGTGAACTCGAGGTGGCGGTACGGGTGGTGACCCGCTATCAGGAGGCGGTGATCGCCGCGCACCGCAAGGATCGTGCGGACGACAAGGGGGAACAGAGATGACCAAGTGCAATCGTCCGCCTTGCCCGGGCGAGATCGACGACGGGTACTGCACCGAATGCGGCCAGGAGCCGCTCGGTGCCGGCGCCCCGGTACCGGCCCCGTCCGAGCCGCACCGGAGCGGCCGATCCGGTGTGTCCGGTACGGCGGGCACCGCGGGCTCCTCGTCCGCACGCAGCGCCTCCGGGCGCAGCTCGCGCCGCTCCGGCAGCACCGGCACCAGCCGGCGACTCGGCGGCGGTCTGGTCGAGATGCCGAACGTGCCGCGCCGCAACCCGGAGACCGCGCTCGCCCGCAACCCGGTGATCCCCGAGGAGAAGCGCTTCTGCCGCAAGTGCGACCAGCCGGTCGGCCGCGGTCGCGGCGGCCGGCCCGGTGTCGCGAACGGGTTCTGCCCGCGCGACCGGACGCCGTTCTCGTTCGCGCCCAAGCTCCAGCGCGACGACATGGTCGGCCAGTACCGGATCATCGGCTGTCTCGCCCGCGGCGGCTTCGGCTGGGTCTACCTCGCACAGGACACCGCCGCGCACAACATGTGGGTCGTGCTCAAGGGCCTGCTCGGCAGCGACGACGCCGACTCGCGCGCCGCGGCCCTGGCCGAGCAGCGCATCCTCACCCAGATCCAGCACGCCAACATCGTGCACATCCAGACCGTCGTGCAGCACCCGGACCCGCTCACCGGCCAGGACGAGACCTACCTGGTGATGGAGTACGTCGGCGGCCTGTCGCTGATGGACCGGCTCAAGTCGATGCGCGAAAGCGACCCCAAGGCCGTACTGCCCGTCGAGCAGGTGCTGGCCTACGCCATCGACATCCTGCCCGCGTTCGGCTACCTGCACCAACAGAACCTGGTCTACTGCGACTTCAAGCCGGACAACGTGATCCAGACCGAGGACCAGCTCAAGCTGATCGACCTCGGCGCGGTGACCGACCTGGCCCGGCCGGGCAAGTTCACCTACGGCACGGTCGGCTACCAGGCACCCGAGATCGAGACCGTACGGGCCGAACCCTCGGTGGAATCGGACCTGTTCACGATCGGCCGCACGATGGCGGTGCTCAGCTTCTACTTCGCCGGGTACACCCGCAAGTACAAGGCCGCCCTGCCGCCCCCGTCCGAGGTGCCGCTGTTCACCGAATTCGAGTCGTACCACCGGCTGTTGCTGCGTGCCACGCACCCCGATCCGAGTCTGCGCTTCGCCTCCGCGGCGGACATGGCCGAACAGTGCGTCGCGGTGCTGCGCGAGGTGGTCGCGATCCGCACCGGCGAACCGCGACCGGGGGTGTCCGGCCTGTTCGGCCCGGAGACCCGGGTCGTGCACGCCGAGGTGGCCGCCCGCAACACCGAACCGGGCCTGCTGGCACCCGCGCCCGATCCGGCGGTGATCGCCGGCGCGCTGCCGGTGCCCCGGGTGGACGCCGCCGACCCGGCCGCCAACCTGCTGGCCACCGTCGCCACCACCGACCCCGACGAACTGCTCTCCGCGCTCACCGCCGCGGGCATTTCCTCGCCGGAGGGCACGCTGCGGCTGGTCCGGATGTGCATCGAACAGGGCGACGTGGTGCGCGCCCGGGCGTTCCTCGCCGACCTGGACGCCGACGACTGGCGGCTGCCCTGGTTCGAGGGCCTGGCCGCCCTGTCGGAGCACGACCTCGACCGCGCCCACGAGTGCTTCGACGGGGTGCGCGGCGCGCTGCCCGGCGAGCCCGCGCCGCGGATCGCGCTCGGCGCATGCCGCGAGTTGATGGGCCGGCACCACGAGGCCGCCGCCGAGTATCGCGGTGTGTGGGCCACCGACCGCGCCTACGTCGCGGCGGCCTTCGGACTGGCCCGGTGCCAACTGGCCACCGGCGACCGGGCGGGCGCGGTGCGCACCCTGGAGACCGTGCCGGATACCTCGGCCAACCACGTCGCGGCGCAGACCGCGGCGCTGCGCACCCGGATCAGCGGGCGCGGCGCGGGCGAGGCGTTGGGCCCCGACCTGACCGCGGCCTCCGATCGGCTCGGCGCACTGCGCCTGGAGGGGGAGGCGCACGATCGACTCGCCGTCGAACTCCTGGAGACGGCGCTGGAGTGGGTCAAGGCGGGCTCGACGGGTGGGAATTCGGGCACCGGGGACCTGGGTGGAACCGCCAAGGTGCTCGGCAGCGAGTTGAAGGAAAAGCCTCTGCGGTTCGCCCTGGAAAAGTGTTACCGCGATCTGGCCCGGCATGTGACGACGCATGCGGAGCGCATCGCGCTCGTCGACCGGGCGAACGAGGTGCGACCGTGGACGTGGGTGTGATCAGAGTGGCTGGATATGGACGACTGGACGCGACCGGGCCCGGAGGCGCCCCGGACGGGAGCGAGGTCGCCCCGCCCGAGCCGCCGACGGCTGCGGGCGCGGCGTGTCCGTCGTGTGGACTCGCCGGTGACGCGGACGACCGGTACTGCGAGTCCTGTGGTTACGACCTGGACATCCCGGTGCCGCCGGTGGCCGAACGCCCGCCGCCGCGGCGGGTCGTGGCGCCCAGTGGGCACGGCCCGGTGTGTTCCGCGTGCGGCACCGCCACGATCGGCTCGGACGGGTGGTGCGACGCGTGCGGGCGGCCGTTCAACCCGCGCGATCACGTGGAGAGCGACCTGGGCGGCCTGGTGGCCATGGTCAGCAACCGTGGCCTGCGGCACCGCCGCAACGAGGACTCCGCCGCGCTGCGGGTGTTGCGGATGCCGGACGGCAGCGACCATGTGGTCGCGGTGGTGTGCGACGGGGTGTCCTCCTCGCCGCGACCCGACGAGGCGTCCGCGACCGCGGCCGAGACCGCGTGCGCGACGATGGCCGCCACCTTGATCGAGGGGTGCGCCCCGGCCAAGGCGACCAGCGCGGGGGTGGCCGCCGCCGCGAGCGCGGTGGCCCGGATGCCCGGCGCCGAGGACGGGGGCAACGCGCCCGCGTGCACCCTGGTCTCGGCGATCATGACACCCGGTGAGATCACCGTGGGCTGGGTCGGCGACAGCCGCGCCTACTGGCTGGCCGACCCGGCCGGCGGCGCGGACGACCCCGCGGACGGCGACGACACGCTGCCCGGTGCGAGCACGCTGCCTCGTGGGGCGGTCGGCGAGCCGTACGAGCCCGACGAGGACGCGGTCCGGCGCACCCCCTCCGCGCTGCTGACCGAGGACGACTCCTGGGCGACCCGGATGATCGCACTCGGCGCGATGACCGAGGCCGAGGCGTACGCGGACCGGCGTGCGCACGCGATCGTGTCCTGGTTGGGCGCCGACGCGGGCGAGGTGCGGCCCAGGGTGACCAGCCTGCGGCCGACCGGGCCCGGGGCCCTGCTGCTGTGCAGCGACGGATTGTGGAACTACCTCTCGGTCGCGCCGACGCTGGCGGCGATGGTGCTGCCGGGCGCGCTCGAGCAGCCGTTGGCCGCCGCGCGTCTGCTCACCGGCTTCGCGCTCGACCACGGTGGCGCGGACAACATCACCGTCGCGCTGATCCCGTTCAACCCGCCCGGGGATCCGGTGCGCGGACCCGACCACGACTGACCCGGAAACGAAGGAGTCGGATTCATGTCAGGCGCCCCCGAATTCACCATCGAGGTCAACCAGAACCCCTACCTCCCGATGGGAGGTCACGAGGTGCACGCCGTCGCGCACATCCAGGCCTCCGGAGCGCCGACCGGTGCGCGCGGCAGCACCCGCGGCGCCGAGGTGATCATGATCGACAGCTCGGGTTCGATGGACTTCCCGTCCACCAAGCTCAAGGCCGCCAAGCAGGCCACCAAGGCCGCGATCGACACGCTGCGCGACGGCACGCTGTTCGCGGTGGTCTCCGGCACCGGCATGGCGTCGATGGTGTACCCGTTCGAGGAGGGTCTGGTCGCCGCCGACGAGCGCACCCGCAAGGAGGCCAAGCGCGAGGTGGACAAACTCCGCGCGCGCGGCGGCACCGCGATGGGGCAGTGGTTGCTGATGGCCCGCCGGCTCCTGGAGCCGCACTCGGATGCGATCCGGCACGCGATCCTGCTCACCGACGGCAAGAACGAGAGCGAGCGCGAGCAGGACCTGGCCGAGGCGATCGCCTACTGCGAGGGCGTGTTCGTCTGCGACTGTCGGGGCATCGGCCTGGACTGGCGGGTGGACGAGGTGCGCAAGATCTCCACCGCGCTGCTGGGCGACATCGGCTTGGTGAGCGAACCGGCGGACCTGGTCGCCGACTTCACCAAGATGATGGAGAACGCGATGGGCAAGGCGGTGGCCGACGTGGCGCTGCGGGTGCGCACGATCAGCAACGCCCGGGTGAAGTACGTCAAGCAGACCTACCCGGTGATCGACGACCTGACCGCGCGGCGGACCGAGGTCGGACCCAACGTCGGCGACTACCCGACCGGTTCGTGGGGTGGCGAGAGCAAGCACTACCACGTGTGCCTGGAGGTCGAGCCGGACGAGGTCAACCCGGGCGGCAAGCGCCGTCCGTGCCAGATCTCGGTGGTGCTCCCGGACGGCGCCGGCGGCCTGGAGTTGGCCAAGGCCGGCGTGTTCGCGCAGTGGACCGACGACGAGGAACTCTCCACCCGGATCAATCCGGAGGTGGCCCAGGTCACCGGCCGGGCGAAGCTGGCCGAGGCCGTCCGGGAGGGCTTGGAGCTTCGCGAGGGCGGGGACGAGGCCGCCGCGACCGCACGGCTGGTCCAGGCCCTGCAACTGGCCAACGAGGCGGGCGACGAGCACACCGCGCGCCTGCTCGGCCGGGTGGTGGAGATCGAGGCCGACGGGACGAGCAGGCTGCGCAACAACGAGGAGGACATCATGATCATCGACATCGAGTCGCACAAGACGGCCCGGGTGGGGCCGCCGCGCGAGGGCTGATCCTGTCCGATGCCGCACGCGGCATCGGTTCGGCACACGCCCGGAGTCGGGTACGGGAAGAGGAAGGAGGTCCGCTCATGCACATCTGCCCGGTAGGCCATCCGTCCACCGCCGCGGACTACTGCGACGAGTGTGGGCGCACGATACCCACCGAGGGGGACTTGCCCCACGCTTCCGACGGGTCCGGTCCCGAGAGGCCGCCGGACGAAGTAGTGCTGACGTGTCGGTTCTGCGCGACCGAGTACACCCCGGACGACCAGTTCTGCGAGGGCTGCGGGCACGAGAATCCGGTGGGGGATCCGGTGCTCCCGGTAAAGCGGCAGGATCCGGTGAAGCCGCCACCAGCGGACCCGGAGAAGTCGTTGCCCGGCACGGTGTGGTCGGCGCGGGTGGTGCCCGACCACGACTACTTCCTGCGGGTGCTCCAATGGGACGGCCCGGACGCGCACAGCATGCGCTTCCCGCACGAGCAGGAGCCGCGGACGCTGCGGTTGACCGGCGAGTCGATGCGGATCGGCCGGGGCAACTCCGGCGCGAGTTCGGCCCCGCCGGAGATCCCGCTCGACGATCCGGGCGTCTCCCGTCGGCATGCGATGTTGCTGCGTTGTGGGGACGGCACGTGGGAGGTGATGGACCTGGGCTCGGCCAACGGGACCACCATCAACGCGGGCTACGAGCAGGTCCGCCGCGACCCGGTGCACCTCAAGGACGGGGACCGGGTGCACGTGGGCGCCTGGACGACACTGGAGATCCGACGCGTGGACCCGTGACCCCGTCCGGCCTGGACGGGCGCCGATCGGCCCACGGCCGACCGGCGCCGGGGCGCGGACGGGATCCGCGCCCCGGCCGCCACCGACACGGCCTAGCCGACGGTGGCCACGCCCGGGGCCAGGGCGGCAAGGATCGGGGCCGGGTCGGCGGCGGCTTCGGCCGCGGTCAGCCGTGCGGTGACGCGGCCGGTGGACAGCACCGTCAGATGGTCCGCGATGCCCTGGACGAAGCCCAGTTGGGGAGCGGCGATCAGGATGGTCAGGCCCTCGTCGGCGAGGGTGGTGATCAGGCCGCGGATCTGCTCGGCGATCACCGGGGACAACCCCTCGGTCGGCTCGTCCAGCAGGATCAACCGCGGACCGCCGAGCAGGGCCCGGGCGATGGCGAGCATCTGCTGTTCGCCGCCGGAGAGTTGGGACCCCCGGTTGCCGGCCCGCTCACCCAGTCGGGGCAGCAGTTCCAACACCCGGCCGGGAGTCCACGCCGCGTGCTTGCGATGGGCCAGTTTCAGATGCTCGGCCACGGTCAGGCTCGCGAACACCCGACGGCCCTGCGGCACCAGGCCGATGCCCGCTACCGAGACCCGGTGCGCGGGGCGCCCGGTGAGGTCGGTGCCGGCCAGCTCGATCCGTCCACCCGAGGGCTTGAGCAGCCCCGCGACGGTATGGATGAGGGTGGACTTGCCCGCCCCGTTGGCGCCCAGGAGCGCGTGCACCGTGCCCTCGGGGATGCTCAGGTCGACGCCGTGCAGCACCGAGCCGCCCTGGTAACCCGCCGTCAGTTCGCCGATCTCCAGCACGATTCAGCCCACTTCCTGGTGCTCGGGCTCGGACGCGCCCAGATACGTGTCGCGCACCGCCTGGTCCGCCGCGATCTCGTCCGGCGTGCCGGTGGCCAGCAGTTGTCCGGACGCCAGCACCGTGACGGTGTCGGTGACCTCGCGCACCAGCGCGAAGTTGTGCTCGACCAGCACCATGGTCACCTCGGCCGGCAGCGCCTTGAGGACGGCGGCCAGGCGCTCGATGTCGGTGTCGGTCAGACCGGCGGCCGGCTCGTCCAGCAGCAGCAGCTTCGGATGCCCGGCGAGCGCCATCGCGATGTCGAGCAACCGCCGGGACCCGTGCGAGAGTTCGCCGGCGATCTCGTCGGCGCGGTCGGTCAGGCCGACCGTCTCCAGATGGGTCGCGGCCTCGCCGGCCAGGGCCCGGTAGCGGCCCGGTCGCCAGGCCGTGCCGGTGACCTCGGCATGCCGCCAGGCGGCCAGGGTCACGTTGTCCAGGACGGAGAGCGAGGGCACCACGGCGGGTTGTTGGAACGCGCGCGCGATGCCGATCCGGGAGCGGCGGGCCGGGGCCAGTCCGGTGATGTCGCGGCCGGCGAACACGATGCTGCCGGACGTCACCGGGATCGCGCCCGCGATCATGCCGAGCACGGTCGACTTGCCCGCGCCGTTGGGGCCCAGCAGCGCGTGTCGGGCGCCGCGGCGCACGGTCAGGTCCAGCCCGTCCACGGCCGCCAACGCGCCGTACCGGCGGGTCAGACCGGTGACGGTGAGCAGCGCATCCGGGTCGGGCGCGGCATCCGCTTCGGGCGCGGCATCCGGATCGGGTGCGTCCCTCTCCGCCTTCTCCGCTTTCTCCGGCATCTCCGGCGTGTCCGGCGTCTCCGGTTTCTCCGTTTCGTCCGCCGGTCGGATGGCCCGACCCAGGGCCCGCCACGCGGCCCGTGGGCCGCCCGCCGTCAGGCCGACCAGGCCGCCCGGCAGCGTGTACACCGCGATCAGGAACAGCACGCCGAGCAGCAGCGGACCGTGCCCGGGCCAGGGTCCGGAGAGCCAGTCCCGAGTGAACACGATCAGCCCCGCGCCGATCATCGCGCCGACCAGCGACGCGCCACCGCCGATGACCACCGCGAGCAGCACCAGCGAGGAGGTGTCGAAGCCGATGTGCGAGGGCGAGATGTAGCGCTGCACCGAGATCAGCAGCGCGCCCGCGACGCCGGCGAGGGCGCCGACCCCGACGTAGGTGATCGAGAGGTAACGGGTCACCGGATGACCGGTCGCGCGCATCCGGGTTTCGTTCTCGCGTGCACCGTCCAGCAGCAGCGCGGCCGGCGAGCGCAGCACCAGCGCGGTGAGCCCGATCACCACGAGCGTGGTGATCAGCACGTACCAGTAGGTGTCCACGTCGTCGACGAGGTCGCCCATGCCCCAGAACGGCTGGATCGGCGGCACGCCCGACTTGCCGTCGGTGCCGCCGGTGACCGACTTCCACTTCTCCGCCGCGGTGCGCACCAACTCGCCGACGGCCAGGGTGATCATCAGCACCGTGACGCCGCGCGTGCGCACCACGATCGGCGCGGTGAGCGCGTTGAACAGGGCGCCCGCGGCGGCCGCGACCAGGGTGTGCACGACGCCGATCCGCATGCCGTGTTCGGCCAGGATCGCCGCCGTGTAGCCGCCCACCGCGTACGGCGCGACCTGGCCGAGCGAGGGCAGCCCGGCGCCGCCGCCGAGCACTGCGACGCTGGCTGCGAGCACGCCCAGGGACAACGCCTGGGACAGCAGGATGAGGGTGAACAGGCCGACCAGGTACGGCGCCGCGAACAGCCACACGATCGCGGCGACGGCCAGGACTCGGCCCACCACGCGCGCACGCGGCGAGTGCAGCGCGGTACGTGCGCGCAGGGCGAGGGTGGTCATACTCGGCTCCCCGTCGGGCCGAAGCGCGCGGTGCGCGCGATCAGCATCACGGCCATCGTGGCGAACAGCAGATACGGCGCGAGGTCGGGCAGCAGCGTGACGCCCAGCGTCTGTACCTCGCCGACCAGGATCGCGGCGAGCAGGGCGCCGCCGACCGAGCCCAACCCGCCGATCACCACGACCAGCAGGGACTGCAACAACACGGTGTTGGCCACCGACGTGGACGGGCCGATGATCGGCGCGCCCAGACCGCCCGCGAGGCCGGCCAGGGCGCCCGCGGCGACCAGCACGCCGGTGCGTACCCGGGCCGGCGAGATGCCCCCGGCCGCGAGCATCTCGGGGTCGTCCACCGACGCGCGCACGGCCGCGCCGATCCGGGTGCGGGCCAGCACGTACCAGCCGCCGAGCCCGAGCGCGATCGCGACCACGATGAACGCGAGCCGATAGCCCGGGTAGTTGTGGCCCAGGATCGACACCGGCTTCTCCAGTGCGCCGGGCACCGAGACCTGGGGGTCGTCCTTGCCGAAGGTGGTGGTCAGCAGATCGCTGCCGACCAGGGCGACGCCGAAGGTCAGCATCGCCTGCGCCATATGCCCTCTGCCGGCGATCGGCGCGGTCAGCGCCGCCAGCACTCCGCCGCCGGCCGCGCCCGCCCCGATGCCCGCGAGCACCGCCAGTGCCAGGCCGACCCAGGACCCGTCGGCCACCGCGGTCGCGGTGTAGGCGGCGAACGCGTAGAGCGTGCCGTGCGCGAGGTTGAGGACTCCGCCCGAGCCGAAGGCCAGAGTCAGGCCCGCGGCCACGACGAACAGCAGCAGCCCGTAGGCCACACCGTCCACGGCCGGGATGAAATTGTCGTCGAACCAGCCCACGGCACGCTTCCCTTCGCTCCGAAGCCGCCGCTAGCCGAGCGTGCCGAGTTCGCGGACCATGACGTTGCTCAGCGCGGTGCCGTCCTGCCTGACCTCACGCAGGTACCACTTCTGCACCGGCGCGTGCGTGCTCGGGTTGAACTCCCACGAGCCGCGCGGGCTGTCGACCTTGCCGGTCTTGGCGATCGCGGCGTTGACCGCCTCCGGGGTGACCTTGTCACCCGCGGCGGCGATCGCCTTGTCCAGCACGGCGGCCGCGTCGTACATGGTCGCCGACATCATCGTCGGCAGCGCGTTGTACTTGCCCTGGTAGGCCGCGACGAACGAGCGGTTGGCCGGGATGTCCAGGGTGGGCGTGTAGTTGAGCGAGGTGAACACGCCCTTGGCCGCGTCGCCCTCGGCCCCGAGTACCGCACCCTCGGTCAGGAAGCCCGCGGCGTACAGCGGGATGTCCTTGACGTCGGACTGCTTGTACTGCTTGACGAAGTTCACCGCGGCGGTGCCCGCGTAGAACGTGTAGACCGCCTTGGCGCCCGAGTTCTTGATCTCGGTGAAGTACGGCTGGAAGTTGGTGGTGGCCGGGAACGGCGTCCACTTGGTCTTGCCGTCCGGGTTCGCCAGCTTGCCGCCGAGCTTGTCGAACGTCTCGGTGAAGCCGCGGAGCTGGTCGAAACCACCCTGGTACTCCGGGCCGATCGCGTAGACCGTGCCGGGCACGTTCTCCTTGATGTACGGCGCAGCCGCCACACCCGGCTCCTCGGAGAGGTAGCTGGTGTGCCAGACGTAGTCCGGCTTGTCGATCTTGCCGGGACGACCGACCGCGCCGATCATCGGCACCTTGTTGTCGTTCACGACCTGCACGTTGGCCGCCACCGTGGCCGCGTTGGTCAGCCCGACCACGGCGGTGACCTTGTCCTGCTTGATCAGCTTGGTGACCGAGGGCACCGAGGTCTGCGGGCCGTCGCCCTCGTCGGTGATCACGAGCTCGACCTTGTGCCCGCCCAGCTTGCCGCCGTGCTGGTCCAGGTAGGTCTGGAAGCCGTTCTGCAGGTCCGGACCGAGCGCGGCGTAGACACCGGTCAGCGGGATCGTCAGGCCGATCTTGACCGTGCCGGAGGACGATCCGCCCTTCTTGTCGTCCGCCGCGCTGCCGCTGCACGCGGCGGTGAACGCGAGCGCACCGGCGAGCAGGCCGGCGGAGGTGACGCGGAACGAGCGTCGGGATATGTGACTTGCCGGGGTCATGACGTGCTCCAGGGTTGTGACGGGTACAGCGTCGAGCGGTCGAGTGGGCCGCGTCGGGAGGGACGCGTGGGTGTGTCGGTCAGCCCAACGCGCCGCGCTGCACGTGCAGGAAGCGCTCGCGGGCGGCAGGGGTCAGGGCCGGGCCGACCTGGTTGATCAGCTCGGCCATCTCGAACGAGACCTGGCCGATGTCGCACTCGCGCGAGGCCAGCACCAACAGCGAGGCGCCGTCGCTGACCTGCATGGAGAACATGAACGCGCCGTTCATTTCGGTCAGGTTGCTCGCCACCGGGTCGGTGCCGAACAGGCGCGCGGCGCCCGCCAGCAGGCTGACCAGGCCGGAGGCGACCGCGCCGAGCTGGTCGGCGCGGTCCTGCGGCAGCGAGCTGGTGTTGGCCACCACGAGACCGTCCGCGGAGACCGCGACGGCATGCAGTACCTCGGGCACCCGGGTGGCGAAATCGTTGAGCAGCCAGCTGAGATCGGCTGCGGTGGGGTGGGTCACGATCTCTCCTTGTGATCCGGTTCGCCGCCGCCGGGGCGGGGCGAGGGGGCGCGACGGGCCCGGCTGTGCCCGATGCCCTGCGCGAAGGCGGACATCGCCGCGGACACCTGGCGGGCGTCGCGACGGTCCGGCGTGGTGTTCGCCCGGGCGGGCGTCCCGGCCGAGCCGACCAGCGGCGCGGCGGGAGCGGGAGGGCTGCCCGGGTGCACACTGGGAGTGTCCCGGCGAACCCGCAGTGGCAGGCCCGTGTTCGTGGTGCGGGTGGGCAGTGCCGAGTCCGGCGCCGGAGCCGCGGGCGCCTGCCGCTGCTCCGGGCGCTCGGCGGGTTGGGCCGAGACCATCGGAGCGAGTGCGGGCGGCGTCGGGGCCTCGGGTGCGGGCGGCCGCGTACCGGTGAAGCGCAGTCCCGAGGGTGCGGGCTCGCGCGGTCCCGGGGCAGCCGCGTCGCTGACCGGCTGGGGTCGGGTCGGCGTGAACACGTTCGCGACCGGCTCGAACGGGCCCGGGTCCGGGTGGCCGCCGGCCCGTACTCCCACGTCCGGCACCCGACCGGAGGCGGGCAGGGGAGTGACCTCGGGCTTGGGCACACCGCGGTGTCGGCCCGGGCGATCGCGGAAGACCACGATGTCCTCGGGCAGGCCCACCTCGGCGACCGTGCCGCCCTGCGCCCCCTGGCTCAGGGTGATCGTGATGCCGTAGCGCGTGGCCAGGTGGCCGGCCACGGTCAGACCCATCGCGCGCACCGCGTGCACGTCCAACTGGGCGGGCGAGGCGAGGCGCTCGTTGAACGCGGCCAGCCGCTCCGGGGTGATGCCCACGCCGGAGTCGGTGATGGTGAGCACCGCGCCGTCGCCGCGCCGGTTCGCCTGGAGTACCACCCAGGTCTCCGGACGGCTGAACTTGGTCGCGTTGTCCAGCAGTTCGGCGAGCAGGTGCGCGACATCGTCGCGGGCCCGCCCGGCGATCAGGATGCGCGGGTCCACCGCGCCGGGGTCCACCCGGGTGAACCGTTCGATGCGGCCGATCGCCGCGCGTGCGACGTCCAGGAGCAGCGCGTCCTCGCGCACGCGGGCGGTGCCCTCGCCGCCGAGCACCAGCAGGCTGGTGTTGTTGCGGCCCATGCGCTGGACCAGGTGGTCGAGCGAGTACAGCCGCTTGAGCCGGTCCGGGTCGTGCTCGTGCGCCTCGGCCTCGTCGAGGACCTTGACCAGGCCGTCGGTGAGCCGCTGGTTGCGGCGCGCGAGGGCGACCAGCACGGTGGCGATACCGGCGCGCAGGACCGCCTGTTCGGCGGCGATCCGCACGGCGGCGGTGAAGACGGTGTTGAACGCCGAGCCCACCTCGGCGATCTCGTCCTTGCCGCGTACCTCGATCGGGGTGCCCGCGCGTTCGGCGATCTCGTCGGCGGTCGCGCCGTCGAGCGAGCGGCCCTGCTGGAGCTTGGCCACCGCGTCCGGCAGGCCGGTGTAGGCCACCTCGTGTGCGGTGTCGCGAAGACGCAGCAGTTCGCGGGTCATCGGTCGACCCAGGCGCAGCACCAGGAGTACCGCGGCGGCCAGCGCGAGCAGCACCGCGGCGGCCTGCCCGATCGCCCACCAGCGGCGGTCGTCGCGTTCGTCGCTGACCGAGGACAGCACCGATGCGTCCACGCGTCGTTCGACGTCGCTGATCCGGGCGATCCGGTCCGCGGTCGCCTTGGTCCACACGTCCTGACTGATCACGATGGGCGTGTCGACCTTGGCCCGGGAGACGGCGTCTTCCAGTTGGTGCACGGCCAGGATCTCCGGGCCGGTCTGGGCGAGTTCCAGCCAGCCCAGCCACTCGTCGTCGGCGAGCGACTCGAAGGACGTCTCGCTCTCGTCGTAGCCGGTCCGGGTGGCCAGGATGTCCTGCTGTTGGGACGGCGAGATCCGGTTGGACGCCAAGGCGCGCAGGACCGCCGTCTGTTGTTGCCCCAGCCACTCCGTGGCGTGCGAGAGCGCGGCGGCGGCACGCAGGCGGTCCGAGTTGTCCGCGCCTGCGCCACCGGCCTGGGCCACGCTGTCGCGGTAGTCGAGCGCGTCCGCGATCAGGATGCGGTAGCGGAAGACGACGGCGGTCAGCGAGGTGCCCTTGGGTGCCTGGACCTGCTCGCGCAGTGCGGTCAGGTCGGTCAGACCCGCGTCCAGCCTGCGCAGTCGTTCCTTGGTGTTGCCGGGGATCGAGCCCAGGTCCTTGCGCAGCTTGCGGTAGCGCGTGGCGCTCTCGTCCGTCGCGGCGGTGCGCTGGTGGTACGTGACCAGCGCGCCCTTGTCGGCCTCCGGCCACAGCACCGCGGCAGCGGCGGCGCGTTCGCTCTGCAGGCGGTGCGCGAGTTCACCGGCCTCGGCGGAGACCTTGGTCAACGAACGCAGGCGGTTCGCATCGAGGGCCTCGCCGGTCGTGGTGGACACGGCGAGTCCCGCGGAGCCCACCATCACGGTGAGCGGCACGGCGACGAGCAGGACGAGTTTCCGAGTGATGTTCAGGTCGTCCACCACCAGGTCGTTGCCGCCGGGGTGGAGCGAGGCAGGGATACGGAGTCGAGTATTCCGCTTGTCAAGTACGTCATTTTCCCGATGATTCGCACTTTCCGGTCTTGCGCTTTCGGTGACGCGGATCGCGTCCTATTCCGTGCACGACGGGCAGAGCCTAGCGGCATTCGCACGTGTGCTCGCAGTGGCCGGTGGGTAAAGGGCCGAGAGCCCGGCATACGCCCCCGAATGTTGACATGCGTAAGTTAACGCTGCGAAGGAACATCGATTACCGGGCATGATCCTACACGCGGTGATATCACGGCATTTGCCCCCGGCGTCGTCCGTCGGGCCTCTATATCCGTATTTCGCCACCCAGTGCTCGATGCCCGATTGCCAACCATTCGTTGGGATATACCGGATCGTTGCCTTCCGTTTATCGGTGTGTCGACCAACCGGATCGTCGCCGAGGGCTGCCTAGACTGGGCCGAGACCGATCCCGACGGATCGATTTGGGAGAGTCACATGATGCGGCGACGCGCCCTGGCTTTTTTCCTCTCCGTGCCGATCGTCGCGGCGGGGGCGGCCGTATGGATCACCGACGCGACCTCCTCCTCCGGCGGCACGCCGAAGGCCGACCCGAGCGGAGCGGGCGGGCCGGTCCCGCCGACCACCGCCGCAGCCGAGACCCCGGAGTCGCCGAGCGGACCGCTGCACGCCGACGCGCGTGGGCTCGTCCCGATCCCGGTCGAGGCGCTCGGCGGCCCGGGCCGACCCTGGACACCGGCCCGGGACACCCGGGTGCGGGCCGCGACCGAGGCCGCGCGGCCGGTCGCCGAAGTCGTCGCCGCCGAACTGCGGGCCGCCACCGGCCTGCCGCTGCCCGTGGTGGTCGACGCACGATCGCGCGCCGGCACCGACATCTCCCTGGTTCCCGACCCCGATCCGGCCGGCCGACCCGACGGCGACGAGGCGTACGAACTGGTCGTAGCCGAGCACGGCGCCACGATCCGCGCGGGCGCGCCGGCCGGCCTCTACCGGGGCGCCCAGACGCTGCGCCAACTGGTGCCGGCAAAGCCGCCGTTCGAGTTGCGCCCGGCCGTGGTCCGGGACGCGCCCCGGTATCCGTACCGGGGCATCATGATCGACCTGGCCCGGCACTTCTATCCGCCCGCCGAGATGCGCCGACTGATCGACCACCTCGCCGCCTACAAGTTCAACCACCTGCATCTGCACCTGACCGACGACCAGGGATGGCGGATCGCCATCGAGGGACGTCCCAGGCTCACCGGGATCGGCGCGGCCACCCAGGTGGGCGGCGGACCGGGCGGGTTCTGGACGGCGGACGACTACCGCGCGGTGACCGACTACGCGGGCGAGCGCTTCATCACCGTGGTGCCCGAGATCGACATACCGGGGCACACCAACGCGGCGATCGTCGCCTACCCGGAACTGGCCCACGACGGCAAACCGCACGTTCCCTACACCGGCACCCAGGTCGGCTTCTCCTCGCTGCGCATCGACGGCGAGGCCACCTATACGTTCCTGGACGAAGTGCTCGGCCGGCTCGCGGAACTCACCCCCGGGCCCTACCTGCACATCGGCGGCGACGAGACGCACACCCTCGAACCCGCGCAGTATCGGGCCTTCATGGCCCGGGCCCAGCCGCTGGTGGCCAAGCACGGCAAACAGACCATGGCCTGGCACCAACTCGCCTCCGGCGACCCGGCACCGGGGGCGATCCTGGAGTACTGGGGCGCGTCCAAGCAGGACGCCGCCAAGGTCGTGGCCGCCGCGCGGGCCGGGCACAAGGTGGTGATGGCGCCGGCCGACCACGCCTACCTGGACATGAAATACAGCGGGGGCGAGCGGCTGGGGGTGACCTGGGCCGGCACCGTCGACGTGCGCAAGTCCTACGACTGGGAACCCTCGACGCACCTGCCCGGCATGCCCGCGGACGCCGTGCTCGGTGTCGAGGGCGCGCTGTGGGGCGAGACGATCAGGAGCGTCGCGGACGCCGAGTATCTGCTCTTTCCGCGGATCGCCTCGGTCGCCGAGGCCGCCTGGTCCCCTCCGGAACGGCGCGACTGGGCGGACTTTCGCACCCGCGCCGCGGCACACGAGGCGCGTTGGGACGCACAGGGCATCAAGTACGCCCACAAGCTGAAGTGACGCCCGGGCCCGCGCCCCGGCGACCGGACGCGGGCCGGCCGCGTCCGCGGGCGCGGGCGCGCCCGGACCGGGAGATCCGGCGAGGCGAAGCCCGTGCGCCGGGTGTCCTGGGGTGCCGGGGCGTCCGAGCGCACCCGAGGACGGAACGGCTCAGCGGCGGACCGCGCCCGCGGTCAGGGCGATGATCGCGACCAGTACCGCCGGGATCGCCAACGCCGTGGTCAAACCGGTGTGGTGGGCGATGAAGCCGATCACCGGCGGGCCGGCGAGCAGCCCGATGTAGGCGATCCCGGTCACCCGCGAGATGGCCCACGCGGCGGGCACCCCCGGGGTGTTGCCGGCCGCGCTGAACGTCACCGGGGCGACCGGGGCCACCCCGACGCCGAACAGCGTGAACCCGAGCACCGAAAGCGCCGGCCACGGTGTGGCCAGCGCGAGCGTCATGCCCAGTGCGGCGATCAGCGCGCCGATCCGCAACACCCGTACCGGGCCGAAGCGTTCCACCACCCGGTCGCCCGCGAACCGGCCCGCCGCCATCGCCACCGACATGCCCGCGAAGCCCAACCCGGCGACGCCCGCCGAACTGTCCAGGGTCTCGCGCAGATGCACTCCGCTCCAGTCGGCCACCGCCCCCTCGCCGACGAACGAGCACAGCCCGATCAGGGCGAGCAGGACCACCGCGCGATAGCCGGCGAGCAGCCGGGCCACACCGCCGATGGTCGGCTCGACCGTCTCGGGCACCACAGCCGCCACGGCCTGCGCGTCCGGCTCCGCCGGCGGGTGCACGTGCGGATCGTCCGCGACGCCCAGCAGCGCACGCGAACTCGCCCACGCCCCGACCGCGAGCACGAGCGCCATCACCGACAGGTGCACCCTGGGCGTGAGGCCCAGGGCCGCGGCGCCGGAGCCGACCAGCGCGCCGAACAGCCCGCCGAGGCTGTACCCGCCGTGCAGGCCGTTCATGATCGGCCGACGCAACTGCTGCTCGATAGCGACACCCTGCGCGTTCGCCGCGACATCGGTGAACCCCATCAGCGCGCCCAGGACCAGCAGGCCGACCGCCAGGGAGGGCAGGTTCCAGGCGAACGCGGGCAGGAACAGCGCCAGACACCCGCCGATCACCGAAACCCGCGCGACCCGCTTGCTGCCCCAGCGTCCGGCGGCGCTGCCCGCGAGCTGCACGGCCACCAGCGCGCCCACCGGCGAACCGAGCAGGGCCAACCCCAACTGGGCGTCGTCGAGCCCCAGATCCTCCTTGAACTGCGGAATCCGGGCCAGGAAGTCCGCCACCGCGGCGCTGAAGGCGAAGAACACCCACAGCGCGGCCCATCGAGCCCGTTGCAGGCGCTCGACGGACAACCGCCCGGTCGTTTCCCCCGGGGCGCTCACACCGCGCAGGAGCCGTCGGCGCACGCGTCGCCGTCGGCCGCCGGCGCGGTTGCCGCCGACCCGCCGCTCTGCTCCCGTACCTGCTCTCGCACCTGCTCCAGGACCTGGAGGAACGTGGACGCCTCCTGGGCACCCTGCACCGCCCACTTGCCCTCGAACACGAACGTCGGCACGGCGGTGACGCCCATCTCCTGCGCCTCGGCGATCTCGTGCCGGACCTCGTCGGTGCCCTCGTCCGAGGCGAGGAAGGCGACCACCCGGTCCCGGTCCAGACCGGCCTCGACCGCGAACTCGGTCAACCGGGCGTGGTCGGCGACGTTCTCGCCCTCGGCGAAGTACGCCGCGAGCAGCCGATCCTTGAGCGCGGCCTGGGCCGGCGCGCCGAACTCGGTCAGCGCGAGCCACAACACCCGGTGCGCGGTCAGCGTGTTCACCGACAGGGCCCGGGTGAAGTCGAAGCCGATGCCCTCGGCGGAGCCCACTTCGGCGAGCCGCGCGTTCATCCCGTCCAGGTTGGCCGCGCCGAACTTCTCGGCCAGTCGCTCGCGCAGCGGCGACGGCTCCGCGGGGGTGCTCGGGTCCAGCTGGTAGGGACGGTACGTGACTTGCACGTCCTCGGCGCCCGGGAACGCGGCGAGCGCGCGCTCGAAGCGCCGCTTCCCGACGTAGCACCACGGACACGCGATATCGCTGTAGATCTCGACCTTCACTTGCTCTCCGGCTTCCTTGCTCAGTGGTCGCGGGCGCTCGGCGCACGGCGGCGTGCGTCACCTCGGGACGCGGGCACCTCGGGTGATGTACGGACGGACGTACCGACGGTCACGGCGACGGACGCACCGAAAAGGAAACATACGTGCACTCGCCAAACATTCCCCAACCGGCCGTATCCGCCGCCCGGACCCGGGCGTAGCCTGACCGCTGCCCGTCGTGCGTCACCCCGAAAACACGTCGTGTCAGCGCGGCGTCATCCCTCGAAGGAGCCCTCGTGGACCAGATAACCCAGTACAAGCGCGCCGTCGACGCGTTCCGCCCGCTGCTCGCCGAGGTGGACGACAGCAAGCTCGGACTCGCGTGTCCGTGTGACGAATGGGACGTACGGGATCTGCTCGCCCACGCCACCGGTGCTCAGCGCGGCCTCGCGGCGGCCCTGACCGGGCCGAGCGAGCCGGTCTCCGAGGACCCCCGGGAGGACTTCGAGGCGGTGGTCGAGACGATCCTGGCGACCTTCACGCCGGAGCGGATCGCCGCGTCGATCAAGACCCCGTTCGGCGAGCGGAACGGCGGCTTCCTGCTCGGTCTGGCCACCGGCGACGTCTTCGTCCACGCGTGGGACCTGGCCCGGGCGCTGGGCAAGCCGACCGACCTGGACCCCGAACTCGCCGAGATGCTCCTGGAGCGCATGCGCGCCACCCTCCCGGACGCCGCGCGCGGTGAGGGTCGCGCGTTCGGTCCGGTGCAGCCGGTGGACCCGGACGCGCCGGCCGCGGACCGGCTCGCCGCATTCACCGGTCGCGCCGTGAACTGAGCCCCGATCGAGCCGCCGGTCCCCGGACATCCCGGGACAAGCCCTACCGGACGCGGCAACTGACGGATCGTCAGGCTGCGCGCCGGGCGGTCGGCGGTGTATGCACGTCAACGCACACCCCCAGTCGATCGGGAGTATCGATGAGCACGTCGCAGCACGAGCACGGCCGGATGGATCCGCCTCGCGTCCAGGAGGTGGCCGACGGAGCGTTCGCGTACATCCAGCCGGACGGCACCTGGTGGATCAACAACACCGGCTTCCTGGTCGGTCCGGAGGGCGTCGTCGCGATCGACGGTTGCGCCACCGAGGCCCGGACCCGGATGTTCCAGGAGACCATCGCCAAGCACACCGACGCCCCGGTGCGCACCCTGATCAACACGCACCACCACGGCGACCACACGAACGGGAACTACCTGTTCGAGTCGGCCACCATCGTGGCGCACGAGAACACCCGGGCCGAGATCCTCAACCTCGGCATCATGGAGGTCGAGGCGATCTGGCCGGGCGTCGGCTGGGGCGGTCTGCGCGCGGTGCCGCCGTTCCTGACCTTCACCGACAGCGTCACCGTGTACGCGGGCGAACTGCGGGCGCAGGTACGGCACTTCGGTCCGGCGCACACCTCGAACGACTCGGTGGTGTGGCTGGAGGAGCAGGGCGTCCTGTACACGGGCGACCTGATCTTCAACGGCGGTACGCCGTTCCTGCTGATGGGTTCGCCCGCCGGCTACCTCGAAGTGCTGGAGCGGATCAAGGCGTTGGGCGCGACCACGCTGGTCCCCGGGCACGGTGAGGTGTGCGGCCCCGAGCAGATCGACTACGCGATCGGGTACACGAACTTCCTTCTGGACACCGCCCGCAAGGGTCTGGAAGCCGGCCTGGACCCGCTGAGCGTGGCGCGCGAGACGGACCTCGGCGAGTACGCGGCACTGTCCGACTCCGAGCGGATCGTCGGCAACCTGCACCGAGCCTATGCGGAGTTGAACGGGGCGGAGCGGGCTGCGTCGATCGACATCTACGGTGCGCTCGGTGACATGGTCACGTTCAACGATGGCAAGCCGCTTTCCTGCTACGCGTGACGGGGGTGGCCCGGCCGGCGCTCGGGTGGCCTTGCGGGTGGGCCTCCGACGCCGGCCGGGCTGGTTCGCCTCATGCGCCGGCGGGGCTGAGTGGCCTCAAGCGCCGGCCGGGCTGATTCGCCTCAAACGCCGGCGGGGCTGAGGTTGCGTTCGGTCGGCGTTGTGCCTTGGTGGGCTGGGTTCGCCTCAAGCGCCGGCGGGGCTGATATGCGCCGGGCTGGATTCGGGTGGCTGGGTCTTCGGTGTCGGATATGTGGCCGGGTCGAGACCTGCACGTTGCCACTCACCGGCAAGCGCTGTGTCCAGCGGATCATCACCGATCTCGCGGTGCTCGACGTGACCGAGCGCGGCCTGCTCCTGGTCGAGACCGCCCCCGACGTCACTGAGGACGAGGTCCGCGCGAAAACCGGCGCCGAAGTACGGACCTGAGCCGACGCGTCGGGAGCCGCCGGTCGCGCGCCGAGCGCTCTCGGCCGTTCGGCGGACGGCGGGCGGCGACTCGGGCTGCGCCGATGTGATCATTTAGCGACGGTGATCATGTGGCGACACCGACACACCGTCGCCGGTCCTCGGTACGTACGGAACAAGGAGCAACAATCGTGAAGTTCGCGACCTTCGACCTGAATGGCTCGATCCTCTCCGGGGTGGTGTCGAGCGCCGGCGACACCGTGCACCCGCTGCCGGCCGGCGAAACGTTGCTCGGCCTGATCGAGCGCGGCGCCCAGGAGTTGCGCGCGGCGGGCGAGCAGGCACTGTCGAAGCCCTCGGTCGCCCTCGCCGACGTGCGGTTGTTGCCGCCGCTACAGCCGCCCACCGTGCGTGACTTCGTGGCGTTCGAGGAGCACGTCGAGGGCGTTGCGATCACCGTGCAGGGGCCGGATGCGACGGTGGTGCCCGAGTGGTACGAACTGCCGACCTTCTACTTCACCAACCCCTACGCGATCATCGGCCCCGAGGACGTGGTGCCGATGCCGCCGGGGTCGAGCGTGCTCGACTTCGAGTTGGAGGTCGGCATCGTGATCGGCCGCGCGGGCAAGGACCTGACGGTCGAGCAGGCGGCGGAACACATCGTCGGCTACACCATCTTCAACGACTGGTCGGCGCGCGACCTCCAGGCCCGCGAGATGCGGGTGGGGCTGGGTCCGTGCAAGGGCAAGGACACCGCGACCACGCTCGGCCCGTGGCTGGTGACCGCCGACGAGTTCGAGGCGTACCGGGACGCCGACGGCTTCCTGGACATCGCGTTGCGCGCGTCGGTCAACGGTGTCGAGATCGGCCGCGACTCGCTGGTCAACATGGGTTGGCCGCCCGCCGAACTGGTCGCCTACGCCTCCCGCGGCACCTGGATCCGCCCCGGCGACGTGCTGGGCACCGGCACCTGCGGCAACGGTGGCTGTCTCGGCGAACTGTGGGGCCTGGGCCGGGAGTTGCCGCCGCTGAAGCCGGGCGACACGGTTGCCCTCACGGTCGAGGGGATCGGGACGCTGAGCAACACGGTGGTCGAGGGCGCCGCCCCGCAGCCGATCCCGGCCGCGCGCAAGCGCCCGCGCACCCGCAGGGACGCCTTCGACGCGTGAGGCGGAGGTCGGGCGGCGAGGCGACTGGCGACCGGGCGACCGGCCCGCGTTGCCAGGCGCCGGGTGACGACGCCGGCCGACGCATAGGGCGCTTCGGAGTCTCCCCGTCCCGCCGGCCGCCCGCCGCGCGCCTGCCCGCCCCCTGTTCGCCGCCCGGCCGCCCGGCTGTTTCAGCTGTTCACCCGAGCGAGCACGGCCGGCACCCGTCGATGCCCCGCCTCGTCGGGTGCCGGGCCGAGCTTCGCGAAGATGTTGCGGTTGTGCTTGTCGACGGCGCCTTCGGGAGGTCGGCGGGTGGGCAGCTACGCGTCGTCGGCGTGATCGTGAACGTGCTGCTCACGGTGTGACGGCCGGCCCGGGTGACGCGCCGTCCTGCCGAGGCTTTTGGAGCGCATCCACCGCCCACACCGTCAGCGCCAGGGCTCCGAAGGCCGCGCCCAGCAGGCACACCGCCGGCCAGCCGGCCGCCGCGTACAGGGTGGTGGAGGCGATCGCTCCGCCGGCGCTGCCGATCGAGTAGAAGATCATGTAGCCGCCGATCAGCCGGCTGCCGGCGTCCGGGCGCAGCGGGTGGATCAGCGTCTGGTTCGTCACGTGTACCGCCTGGACGGCCAAGTCGAGCACGATCGTGCCCACCACCAGCGCCCACAACGACTGGCGGGTGAAGGCGAGCGGCAGCCAGGACAGCGTCAGCAGAACCAGGGCGACCCCGGTGACCCGGTTCGCGTGGCCCCGGTCGCTCAGACGGCCGGCCGGGATCGCCCCCAGCGCGCCGGCGGCGCCGGCCAGGCCGAAGGCGCCGATCGCGGTGTGCGACAGGGACAGCGGCGGCTCGCTCAGCGGGAGGGCGATGCTGCTCCAGAGGGTGCTGAAGGCGGCGAAGATCAGCAGCGCGAACAGGGCCCGGACCCGGAAGAGGCGTTCCTGCGCGAACAGGGTCAGCGTCGAGAGGAGCAACTCCCGGTAGCTCGGCCGGTCGCCACCGGACGCCACGACCCGGTCGTCGTGTCCGCGGGGCAGTACCCGGTACAACGTCCCGGCCAGGGCCAGGGACAACGCAGCGGAGCCGAGGTACACCGCACGCCAGCCCGCCAGGTCGGCCACCGTGCCGGAGACGGTGCGGGCGAGCAGGATGCCGATCACGACGCCGCTGGTGACCACGCCGACGACGCGACCGCGTTCGGCCGGGGCGGCCAGCGAGGCGGCGTGGGCGACGACCGTCTGGGTGACCACGGCGAGCAGGCCCACGCCGATCATCGCGACCAGCAGCGGCGCGGCGTGACCGGCCAGGCCGACGGCGGCGGATGCGACGGCGAGCAGGGCGAACTGACCCACGATCAGCCGGCGACGGTCGATCAGGTCGCCGAGCGGGACGAGCAGGAACAGCCCGAGGCCATAGCCGACCTGAGTGAGCGTGACGACCACGCCGACGGTGCCCGGCGCGAGACCGAGGTCGCGTCCCATGGTCACCAGAAGCGGCTGGGCGAGGTAGACACCGGCCACGGCAACACCGGCCGCGACCGCAAACAGAAGCGTCCGCCCCTTGGAAAGCCCCCGCGGCCGGCCTATCTCCGCCCCGCCGGGCCGTACCGCCTCATCGGCCGCCGCGCCGTCCGCCCGCGCCCTGCCGGTCCACCGCATCCCGTCCGCCTGTGCGTCATCGACCCTCCCTGCCTCGTCGACCCGCGCTCCTTCCGCCCCGGCTTCGCCCGTCCGGACCTCGCCGACCCGCGTCGCCCGATCGCCCCCCGCGCCGGCCGTCCGCGCCCTGCCGGCCCTCACCCCGTCCGCCTCCGATCGGTCCGTCCCCGCCCCGTTCGGCCTCGGAGGGCCCTGCTCGGTCGCTGCCATGCAACGCTCCTCATGCCTCGTCGCCTCCCGCATCTGGTTGCAAGTTGCTACCGGGTGCACGCTAGACGAGCTTGGTAGCATGTTGCAACCAGGGTGGGAGCGGGTGGCCGCCCGACACGAAGCGGAAGGGGTCGGTCATGGTGCAGCGCACACGGTTCGACGAGAGCACCTGTCCGGTGGCGCGCTCGGTGGATGCGATCGGCGACTGGTGGTCGTTGCTGATCGTGCGCGACGCGTTCGACGGGAGCCGACGATTCGGCGAGTTCCAACGCAGCCTGGGTGTGGCCAAGAACATCCTCAGCGCACGACTGCGCACGCTGGTGGCCGGCGGGATCCTGGAGGTGGTCCCGGCGTCGGACGGAAGCGCCTACAACGAGTACGTGCCGACCGCCAAGGGCCGCGACCTGTTCCCCGTGATCGTCGCGCTGCGCCAGTGGGGCGAGGCGCACTGGTTCGAGCCGGCCGAGCCGCAGTCCAGGCTGCTGGATCGACGCCACGGCCGCCCGCTGCGAACCCTGGAGGTACGCGCCGCGGACGGCCGCCGGATCCGACCGGAGGACACGCAGGTGGAAAAGGTGCCGGAGCACACCGAGGCGGACCGGGCGGAGTGAGCCCGGCTCGCCCGATCACCGCTCGGAGATCGACACCAGCCCGAGGCACGTGAGCAGATCGAAGAACAGGTGTTGTACGAACGGGTCCCGCTCGAGGCCGAGCAACTCCAGGATCGGCTCGGCGCGGACCCGGTATCCGGCCGCCGCCGCCCACCGCACCGCCGCCTCGGCCACGCGCGGCCGATCCTCCTCCAGCCACGCCGCGGCCTCGTCCCGGAAGCGGGCGAAGTCGCCCTGCTGCCCGGCCCTGTTCCACCGGTCGTCGGCCAACTGCGTGGCGGCGCTGCCCGGATCGAGCCAGCCCTCCCAGAAGTCCGTCCCGCTCAGCCCCTGGACGTGCGCGACATCGCTCTCGACCACCCCGCAGACCAGCACGGGCGAGCCGGTTCGGGCGGCCAGATCGGTCAGCCAGGGCCCCTGGAAGGCGTACGGGTCCTCGAAGTGGCGCACGTGCACAGCGCGCCAGCCGTCCGCGTAGGACCACTCGCCGTAGACCGGATGTCCGTTTCCACCGACGTAGGGCGCCAGGTCCGGCAACGGCGTCCGTGCGCGTAATACGACGATGTCCCCGTTGAATCCCATGGCCCACCCCTTCGGTCGCGATGTCCGTTGGGGTTCAACGTAGATACCGCGTCCGACAACCGACCGGGTGTCAGGTCCGCGTGCCGACGACCTGCTCCACGGCGCTGGTACCGCTGCCCTCCCGAGACTCCCACTCCCACGTCTCCTCCAGCCGGATCCGACCGTCCGGCAACACCACGACGGCACTGACACAGTGCCCGGATGCGGTGGTGCCGGACCGGTTGAGCTGCGTGTAGCGGAAGTCCAGGGTGTCCCCGTCCCGGGTGCCGATCAGGTGGCCGCGCACGATGTCGCCGCCGCTGTACTCGGCCCAGACCACTCCGTCGGCCTCGTGATACGTGAAGAACGTGGACGCGTCCACCTCACCGTGCTCGGGACGATCGAGCGGGGCGAAATCGAGTCCGTCCAGGGACGGTGCGGGCATGGGGTTCCTCCTGGGTGGTTTCGGGCGATGGAACGGGAGCGCACTCGGGCGCGCCTCGGCGCACCCGCGCGCCCAAGTCTGCTGCAACGCCCCCGAGTTCCGACGCGCGGATACCGGGGCACACGGACGCACCGGCACGGACACCCGGAACGCGCGGCCGCCTCGACGCGAGCAGCGTGGGCGCGGGCCGCCCCGATCGGCGCCGCGGGGCGCGGCCGACGGCCGCGCGGCGGGGCCGGCCCACGCGCCGCGCCGGCCTACGCGTCCGGCAGGCCCTGCCAGCGCCATTTCCCGACCCGGCGCGGGTGGCCCGGGAGTTCGGTACGGCCGGTACACCACAGCAGGGTGGGCCACGGGGCGAAACCGGCGGGGGCGTCCGGGAACATCCGGGCCGGCACCCGGGCGCAGATCCGCGAGTCGGGCTCGTAGGCCAGGTCGAGGCCGGCCGCCAGATCGTGCATGTGGGCCATCACCTCGACCATGCCCATACCCGCGAAGCCGTCCGGATCGGAGATCCCGTACGGGTGATACGCCCGGTCCGAGTCCGGCCGGGTGGCCACCATGGTCGCCAGCAGAGTGCCGCCGGCGCGGACGGCGTGCAACATCGTGCTCGGCGTCGCGTCGTCGTCGGCCTGGATGTCCACCGGGACGTAGTCGTCCATCCGGCCGGACGCGACCTGGCCGGCATACGCGTACAGGTCGCCGACCACGTGTACCAGCGTGTACCAACAGTCCCACTCCAGTCCGCCCGCCCGGCGGGACCAGTCCCGTTCGCCCTCGGTGGCCTCGGCCAATGCCGCGACGGCGCGTACGACCGTCGATTCCAGGTCCTGTGCTGCCTGTGTTCCCATCCGGCGATATATACCGGGGTGGGTGCGAGGGCGCATGTGCGTTTGCGTCAGGATGGGGGTTCTGCCGGCCACCGCGTCCCCGGAGAGAGCGCCATGACCACCGCCGCCGCCGCCCCCACGGCCTTGACCATCGTGCCGATGCGGGCCGAGCACGCCGACCGGGTGCTCGCGATCTATCAACTCGGCATCGACACCGGGGACGCCACGTTCCAGGAGCGCGCGCCGGAGTGGGCGGAATTCGACGCGGGCAAACTGCCGGACCATCGATTCGTCGCGCTCGACCGGAGCACCGGGGCGGTACTCGGCTGGGTGGCCGCGAGCGAGACCTCCAAGCGCGCGGTCTACCGTGGCGTGGTGGAGACCTCGATCTACGTCCACCCCGACGCGGCGGGCCGGGGAGTGGGCCGCGCCCTGCTCGCCGCCCAGATCGACTCCACCGAGGCGGCCGGCGTATGGACCATCCAGGCCGGCATCTTCCCGGAGAACACGGGCAGCCTGGCTCTGCACACGGCCCTGGGCTTTCGCGTCATCGGCACGCGCGAAAGAGTCGGCCGCCACCACGACCGGTGGCGCGACGTAACCCTCCTGGAACGCCGCAGCCCGACGATCGACTGATCCGGCGGCCGCCTGATCCGGCGGCGTCACAGCGGGTCGTCCTCGACTCGGTCGCGGCCTCGGACGCCGGTCGCGGCACCGGACTCCGCGGGGCCATCGGATTCCTCCGCGCTTCGCCGAATCGATCCGGGTGACCCGGTCCTCGGTTCGTCCCACGATCGGCGCAACCCACGGCACACGGGTGCATGCGTCGCCGGTGGGTGTCGGCCCCGAGACCCGGGCCGAATCGTCCGATCACTCCCTCGCGGTTACTCCTTCGGGGGCGCCGATGACATGCGGTTCGTACCGCCTTGTGTTCCGCTGGGACGGGCGCGAGCGATCTCGGGAACGGTCGCGAGCAATCACGGCGGAACCGAAGGCGTCGAACCGAACGCACGACGCCCGTGGTCGCGCCGGGCGAGCCGAGACCGCGCTGCGGCCGAGCGACCGGAACCGCGCCCCGAAGTCTGAAACCACGCCATGCGAAGGAGCAGACCATGCCCGGCGAGACCACTCAGCCCTGCAACTACAGCGTCCAGAGGCCCACGATCAAGCGTGGTTCGACGGGAGACGCGGTCAAGCAGGAGCAGTGCTACCTCAACCACTCGTTGACCGGGGCCAAACTCGGGGAGGACGGAGTGTTCGGTCCGGTGACCGAGGAGGCGACGCGCAGGTTCCAATCGTGCGCGGACATCACCGTCGACGGCATCTGCGGCCCGCAGACCTGGTCGTTCCTGACGTTCTGGGCCAACTCGTCGGACTTCGTCTGCTGAGCCCCCGGCACGCGGGTCGAACGGATCGGGGTGAACGGCGGTTGGGATCCCAACCGCCGTTCACCCGTGTTCTCAGGCCTGTGCCGGTGCCGACTTGGCGACGATCAGCCGCTGGCCGACGTCGATCCGGTTCGGGTCCGGGATGCCGTTCAACTGGACGAGGCGCTCGATCGTCGTCCCGTACTTGCGGGCGATGGCCGTGAGCGTGTCGCCGGACTTCACCGTGTAGAAGGTGTCGTGTGGTGTGGGGGACTCGTTGACGATGAGCCTTTGGCCGGCGTCGATTCGGTCCGGGTTGGGAATGCCGTTCCACTTGACGAGCTGCTCGATCGTTGTCCCGAACATGCCCGCGATGGCCGTGAGCGTGTTACCGGACTGGACCGTGTAATGGGTGACATGCACCGTTTTTGTCGACATGTCGGCCAACTTAACCCGGGTATTCCCTCCTCGCGCGGAGGCGCGTCCGTCCGTGTCGTTCTCATTGCGCCGTGCCGGTGACGGGTCGGGGGAGCGCGTCGGCATGTGGACGCTGTGAGTCATCGGTTCCGTTCCGGGGCCGGGCAGCCGGCACTCCGCCATCCGGACGCCCTGCCACCCGGCCGCTCCGACGCCCGGACGTCGCGCGAGCCGGACGTTCCACAGACCGGCCGCCCCGACGCCCGGACGTCGCGAGACCCCGTCACCGGCACTCCGAGATCTTGAGACTCCGGTACTCGGACGGTTGCCGACGCGGTCCTCCCGGGGCGCGATCGTGCGGACGGTATGCGCCATGCGGCCGTGTCGCCCGGCGTCGTTCCGCAGCCGACGGTCCGTCAGATCCTGGGTCCGGTATGCCTTGACCTCTTCGGCGCGCGGTGAATAATCGACATCGTTGTAGTGATCAAGGATGTGGAAGTTCGGCTTGGGGTGGGCCGGTCCGGTGCGCGGCGAACACACCTCGCGGCGGGCCGTCCGCCCGGAACGAGGAGACGGTACATGCGCGCGATCCTGCACACCGCCACGGGCGCCGAGATCCGGGACGACGTCACCGTCCGTGACCCGGAGGCCGGTGAAGTCCTGGTGCGGATCGTCGCGACCGGGGTCTGTCACAGCGATGTCAGCGTGCTGGAGGGCGTCATCGAGTGGCCGACGCCGTCCGTGCTCGGACACGAGGGCGCCGGCATCGTGGAGAAGGTCGGTGCGGGAGTCGGTTCGGTGGCGCCCGGCGACCACGTGGTGATCACCACGATCGCCGCGTGCGGGATGTGTCGGCATTGCCAGACCGGACACCCCAACCGCTGTCGGCAGACGCTGGGCAACCGGGGCACGCCGTTCGCGATCGGCGACGAGCCGGTGTGGAACTTCGCCGGCGCGTCCACCTTCGCCGAGCTGACCCTGGTCAAGGAAATCCAGTGCGTGACCATCCCCAAGGACGTGCCGCTGACCTCCGCGTGCCTGGTCCCGTGCGGCGTGGTCACCGGCGCGGGTGCGGTGCTCAACCGGGCTAACGTACTGCCCGGCCAGACCGCGGCCGTGATCGGCCTCGGCGGGGTCGGCCTGTCCGCCGTCCAGGCGCTCCGGCTCAAGGGCGCAGGCCGCGTGGTGGGCATCGACACCGTGCCCGGCAAGTTCGAGTTGGCCGGCAAGTTCGGCGCGACCGACTTCGTCAAGTCCGGGAAGGGCGTGGACGTCGCGGACGAGATCCGCACCCTCTTCCCGTTCAGTGACGAGGTCAAGGTCGGCGTGTTCGGCGCGGGCGGCGTGGACTGGATCTTCGAGTGCACCGGCATCCCGGCCGTGCTGGAGAACGCCATGGAGGCGCTGGACTGGGGCGGCACGCTGATCGCCGTCGGCCAGCCCGCGCAGACCGCGACCGCCAACATCCGGATCGCCAACCTGCTCCAGTGCGACCGGGGCATCCTGGGCACGCGCGCCGGCGGCGTGCGTCCGCACGAGGACATTCGGGCGATCGTCGAGCTGTACCGCCAGGGCAAGTTCGACCTGGACGCGCTGGTTTCCAAGGTCTACCCGGTCGACGGCTTCCACGACGTGCTCGACGACATGCACAACGGACGGATCGCGCGCGGCGTCATCGCGTTCTGAGGCCCGCCCGGACCGGACCGCCCGGCCGGATCGCCGATCCGCCCGGCCCGCCCGCCGGACGCGGATCGCCGATCCGCCCGGCCGCCCGAGAGGACCGCCCGACGCATGACGGACGACACTCGATCCGACCCGGACACAATCGCGCCCGGGGCCGAGCCCTCGCGTGGAACCGGATCCGAAACCCCGCCCGGTGACGGGCCCTCGCTCGGGTCCGAACCCGCGACCGGGGACGACCCTCCGCCTGCCGCCGGCAACTGGGGGCGCTGGGGCGCCGAGGACGAACGCGGGGCGCTCAACCTGATCGAGCCCGCCGGGGTCCGGGCCGCCGCCCACGAGATCCGGACCGGGCGGTCGTACTCGCTCGCCCTGCCCATCGTGCGCGGCAACCAGCCCGCCTTCGACTTCCGGGGCACGCCGCAGCGGCTGACGCTGGTGAGCCAGACCGACGCGATGTACGAGGGGTTCGAGGGCGGCGACGACGTCGGTTCGAACGAGGACGTGCTGATCATCCCGTCGCACAACCTCACGCACATGGACGCGCTGTGCCACGTGCAGGCCAAGGGGCGTTTCTACAACGGCTTCCCGGCCGACAGCTTCCGCTCGCACACCGGCGCCGGCCGCTGCGGGATCGACAAGCTCGGCGCGTTCGCGACCCGGGCGGTGCTGCTCGATCTGCCGCGGCACTTCGACACCCCGTACCTGGAGGGCGGATACAAGATCACCGGCGCCGATCTGGCCGGGTGCGCCGAGCGGCAGGGGGTCGAGGTCCGCTCCGGCGATGCACTGCTGGTGCGCACCGGCTACCTGGACGAGTACCGGGCCACGGTCGCCTCGGGCCGCGAACCCGCCTTCGCCCAACCCGGTCTCTCGCTCGACGCGGTGGAGTACGTTCGGGCCCACGACATCAGCGTCGTCGGCGCGGACAACAGCGCGATCGAGTGCATTCCGTTCGATGATCGGTTTCTGTCGGTACACATCGCGTTGCTCGTCGAATCCGGTGTTCCGCTCCTCGAACATCTGTGGTTGACCGAGCTTGCCGAGGCCATGGCGGAAGCGCACGCCTATTCGTGTCTGTTGTGTGTCGCCCCGCTTCCGGTCACGGGCGCAACGGGGAGCCCCATCAATCCGGTTGCCATTGTCTGATCGTCTGACGACTGACATAGTCCATGGGCAGGTCGTCTCGGTCTCGTTTCCTCCGTCGGGACCGAGGCGACCGCTTAGGCCGGACGCATAACCGGGCCACCGGGCCGGGCCGCATAGCGGCCGTAACAGGGCCGCTCGCCCGCTCGCCGCGGATATCAATCATGTCTGATCACACCCGATCACGAGTGTGCCGCGCGTGTACCGCTGTGTACCGCAGACGTCGCCGTGCGCTGATCTCGCCGAACCGAAGCCCCGTTCGTCGCTCATCCGCCAATGCGACCTTTGGTCGCGATGTGCGCCGGGTTCGGAATCCGATCCGAGTTATGCACGTTATCGCACGGTATTAAATTGACGCAGTCAAGGACTGCTATCATGGTCGGGTGAACTCCACCGAAAACGTCGAAGCGATCCAGCGGGCGCTGGAGGCCCTGCTTCGGCGCCACGCCAGCCGCCGAGTGTACGCGGGCCAGGCCGCCGCGGCGGGCGCGACCATCTCGCAGCCCGCCTATGTGCTGCTGCGCCGCATCGAGAAGCAAGGCCCGCTCCCCATGGGGGAGTTGGCGCGCATGACGAACATGGACCCGGGCGCGACCGCGCGCCAGGTGGGCCAACTGGAGCGGGAGGGCTACGTACGGCGTTCGCCCAGCCCGGACGACGGGCGGGTCAGCCTCGTCTCGCTCACGCCGCGCGGCGACTCGGTCCGACGCCGGCTCAACGACGTCATGGATCGACGGATGAGCGAGATGCTCGACCGCTGGAGCGACACGGACCGCGAGACGTTCGCCACGCTGTTGCAACGATTCGTCGAGGAGATGGCCCAGGGCGAGATCCCCGCGGCCGTCGAAGATCCCGCCGTGTGAGTACGGCCGAGGTCGCCTGACTATTCGTCATATTCCAAATTGCCAGGGCTTCTTGTCGGAGACACTCGACAAGAAGCCCTGGCTATTTGCCGGTCGGCGCACATTACCGGGTGGAGCACCTCCGGTACGGTCGCCGATTTGTGGCGGCGCCCCCTCGGCCTCCTATCGGCGTATCGCGTATCCGACCTCTGCCACCTCGAACCGGGGAAGTCGAGGATCGGAACCCCTGCTCGACGTTGTTTCCGCAGCTCGACTTCACATTCGCAACCCCGACGCGACCGACTCCGCGGTGGATGTGAGGCCGGGATTCGGTTCGGGGACGACGTGTCGGCGCCGTCTCGCGCGCCACGAGGCATGCCTATCCGGTGACAATCGGTGCGCCTCCTGCGCGATGTGCGACGAATGCGGACTGAGCCGGTGTGTCGTCGCGGTGGGTCGTCCCGGAAGCCGCCGGCCACACGGCACGACTCGCCGCCCCGGAAGCCGCCGGCTACACGGCACGACTCGCCGCCCCGGCCCGCCCATTCCCCGCCCGCCTGAGGGCGAGATCTGCGACGTCGCAGTCGTAGCGCGCGGACGGTGTCCGGCCTGCGTGTGGTCGCCGCGTCATCGTCGCGCTTCGATCGGAAACGGCGGTTCCGCCCGGTCCGCCACCGGGCCCGGCAGGCAGTCGACCCGTTCGAGGTCGGACGACATCGCGAACCACGCGGGGCCGGTCGGCGGTTGGACGGTGGCCAACGTGCCTTCGTCCACCGCCCACAACCCCATGAGCAGGCCCGCCGGCCGCTTCGCCGCGTCCTCGACACCGATGTATCCGACACGTCGGTGCAGGATCGGCGGAGGGGGCCCGAGGATGACCAAGTCCATTACTCGGCGGCCCTGGCCGTCTGACGAACGCTGATGCCCCGTCGTCCGCTTCGGTGGGCGACGGGGCATCCCATCCACCGCGTACGGTCGGTGCCGGTCTCTTCGCCGGCCCGGCCGCAGAGTTGCGACGCGTCCTTGTACGCGAGCGCTTCGGTCACTGCGCCGGCGTCTGCGGTCGGTAGAGGTAGAACAGCTCGGGGTCGCCCTCGTCGAGGCCGTGGAGAAGGCCGACCGGACTCCATCCGGCCTTTTGGAGCAGTCGCTGCATCGGCTGGTTGGAGACGTTGGTCGACGTGAAGAGCTTCGGAGTCGTACACGAGGCAGCCGCGGCGTCCAGCAATCGACAACCGACTCCTTTGCCGCGAGCCGATGGGGCCACCATCAACAGCGTGAGGAAGCCCTGTTCGAAGAAGGTGTGCTCGACCACGCAATAGCCGAGCAGGCCGGACGCGTCCTCCGCCACGACCGCCAGGCCCTCCCGGCACCACTTTCGGATGCTCGCCTGCCGTCCGGTGTCGCCTTCGATCGCAACCGTGTCGATCCCGATCAGCGCATCCGACTCCGACTCACTCGCGCGGCGCACACCGAACCCGCCGAGGTCCACTGCCTTGTCCATGAGCCCATGCTGCCGGCTCGCACCGGGGGCGGATCGCATGGCGGGAAGCCACCGCGCGGGCGTTGGCAGCGTTGATCGTCCAGCACCGTCGGACGAACACGGGGGCACGTTGTGACCATGGTGCTTGAGACGTTCGGGGCCAAGGCCGGTTGGCCGGTTCTCCGCGAGCAGTGGGCCCGCGACGTCGTCGGCGGTGGCCGGCGGGATGGACCCCTTCCCTTGACCTGACGTGCCCCGACGGGCACCTGCTGCGGATCACCGCCCGGGGCGCCCACGCCTCCACGAGCGCCCCCGCACACTCCCGCGCACGGGCGTCGCCCCGCTCTGGTAGGCAAGTCCCCACACCCCCGGGCAACCCCGCCGCAAAGGAGCCGCTCCGCCATGGACACGTACGGGAACGCGAACACGTTCGGCGGCCTGCCCGTCGCTCGCCTGAACGACATCCCGAACCCGAAAGCCACCTGGCTCGAAAACGCTCGCGCAGGCGGCCCCCAGCCGCTGCCGGCCGCGGACAAGGCCGCGTGGTCGCTGCGGATCCCGCCGTACCGGGCGGCCGAGACCTTCCCCGAGCACTTCGCGCGCTTCGTCGCCACGGTCGACACGACAAGAGTGAGCGCGCTGATCATCGGCTGCTGGGGGGAAAGCAACGAGAGCTCAAGCGTCGCCGTCAACGAACTGGTCGCCCACGCCGACCGGTTGCCCGCGCTGCGCCACCTGTTCTTCGGCGACATCTGGAGCGAGGAGAACGAGATCTCCGGGATCCAGCAGAGCAACGTCACGCCGCTGCTGCGAGTGTTCCCCGCCCTGGAGACCCTGATCATCAAGGGTGGTTCGATGCTCATCCTCGAACCTGTCGAGCACGCGGCGCTGCGCACCCTGGAGTTGCAGAGCGGCGGCCTCCCGGATGACGTCGTGCGCGCCGTCGGCGCGTCGGTGTTCCCCGCCCTGGAGACCCTCGAACTGTGGCTCGGCGTCGAGGAGTACGGCGGCGACGCCACCGTCGACGACCTGGCCGGCATCCTCGACGGCCGCGGCCTGCCCGCGCTCACGACACTCGGTCTGATGAACAGCGAGATCCAGGACGAGATCTGCGCCGCCGTCGCCTCGGCCCCGATCGTCTCCCGCCTGCGGACGCTCGACCTGTCCATGGGCACGCTGGGCGACGAGGGCGCCGAGGCGCTGCTCACCGGGCAGCCGCTCACCCACCTCGAACAGCTCATCGTGAGCCACCACTTCATGACCGAGCGGATGTGCGACCGGCTGGCGGAGGCACTGCCCGGCGTCGTCCTCGGCCTCGAGGACGTCGAGGAGGAGGACGACCCGGACGGACCCGAGGTATGCCGATACGTCGAGGAGTAACCGGGGTACCGCGCGGATGCGGATTCCGGATGATCCAACGGCTCCAGGCGCGGCGGTAGGCCATACTGATGGCCGGCTGCCGCGGGGCAGGTGGGAGCGTCCGGAGGGTGCGTGAACGGCGGATCTGTTCGACGGTGGACCACTGCGGTTGTGGCTGCGGTGGTGCTCGCGCCCGCGCTCGTCGCGTGCAGCGACGGGGAACACACCACCCGCAGCACGGAAGCGTCACCGGGTTCCGGCTGGGCGGCGGGCATCACACCGGAGTGGATGAGCAGGCACATGGGCCTCCCGGTACCGGGCACGGCACGGTCACCGGAGGCCGCGTACGAGAGCACCTCCCGCTTCGACACGGGCCTGCTCACCTTCACGCTGACTCGGGCCGAAGCGGACACGTACCTGAAGAAGTACCCCCCCGAAGAGCGAGTTGCTGGAGCCCATAGCCGCCGTTGCCGTCCCACCACACGACTTCGCCCACTTCGGCCTTCCGGAGCCGGAGACGCTCAAGGACGGCATGCGCTACGGCTACGTCTGCCCGGGCTCGGACACGAACGGACCGAACGCGCTCCCTTCCGGAGTTCCCGAAGCGTACGACACGTCCGAGAAGCGCTGCGTCAAACTGTATGTCCACGCGTATGCACCGGACCGCACCCGCTTCTACCTGAGGGCTCACTACCAGCCCGGGAACGGCCCGGCCCGACCGAGCCCCTGACCCCGGCGCGAGGGACACTTCGAGATCCGACTCATGCCGCACGGCGCGGACCTCTGGATCAAATGCCCTCTTATGCGAGGCCGGAGAAGTCGAGGTTGCCGACGGTGAGGCCGGCGTTGAAGCCGCCGTCCAGGTTGATGTTGACGCCGTTGACGAAGCCTGAGGCGTCCGAGCCCAGAAACGCGAGTGCGAGGGCGACATCGCGGCCGGTGGCGAGTCGGCCGTTGCCCTGGGAGATGTTCCAGTCGATCACCTTGTCGGAGATCGTCTTGCGGAAGTCCGGCAGCAGTGGGGTGTCGATCGGCGACGGGCACACGCTGTTGATCCGCAGGCCCTTCGCGGAGGCCGTGCGGGCGTAGTGCATCGTGTAAACCTGGACGAGTTCCTTGCTGTAGCTGTAGGCGTCACTGCCGAGTTCGTTGCTCGCGAGCCATTCCTGCGCGGCATCCCAGTCCTCGATCGCGATCAGTTGCTTGATCGCCTCCAGGTGGGCAGGCCACGAAATGCCCGCGATCGAGGCGGTGTTCACGATGGCCGCGCCCTCGGGCAGGGCGTTCTTGGCCACGAGTGCCTCGGTCAACCGGCGCAGCGAAAGGTAGTTGATCGCGAACACGGCGGGTGCGGGCAGGGTGCCGGCCACGCCCGCGTTGTTGAACAGGGCGTGCACCGGGCCCTCGATCGCGGCGACGGCGGCGTCCACGGACGCGGGATCGGACAGGTCCGTCCGGATGAACGTCTGCGCCGAACCGGTCGGCTCGTTGACGTCGAGCACGGTGATGTGCTCGGCACCCTGCTCGGCCAACACCTCGACCAGGGCCGCCCCCACACCCGAGAAGCCCCCCGTGACGACAACGCGCTTACCCTCGAACCCGAACGGGTTGGTCATGGTGGAGTCCCCTCGTGACAGTGTTTGACCAGACCCTAGGGATCGCTCCTTGATCTGGTCAACAATCCGCTGGGTGGCTGGGTGGCTGGGTGGCTGGGTGGCTGGGTGGCTGGGTTGCTGCGTATCTGCGTCGGTGGGTCGTTGCGTCGGTGGCCGTGCCGCCATCGCTGGGTGGGATCCGGGTGGGCGGTCGAAGACGCCGTCGGGCCCGGTCGTCCGCCCGAAAGTTACGCTTGACCATGTCAAGGAATCGGCCTACCGTCCCAGAGTGATCCGATTTGCCATCCGCGACGGCGTCGCCGTCATCACGCTCGATCGACCCGACCTGCTCAACGTGTTCTCCGGAGGGATGGGCAACGCGTTGGGGGACGCCTACGCGCGCTGCGATGCGGACGATGCCGTGCGGGCGGTGGTGCTGACCGGTGCGGGGCGGGCGTTCTGCGCGGGCGCCGACATGTCGCCGGCTGCGGACACCTTTGCGGGGCCGGGGGAGAGGTCGGGTTCAGGGGAGAATTCGGGATCGGGATCGGGATCGGGATCGGGGGCGGGGGCGGGGCCGGAGTCGAGGCCGGGGCCGGGCGTGGGACCCCGTGCGCGGGCCTTCAGCGCGTCGCCGGTGCAGCCGCCTGCCTGGGCGGTGCGCAAGCCGGTGATCGCGGCGATCAACGGGCACGCGATCGGCATCGGGTTCACCCTGGCGATGCAGTGCGACATCCGGATCGTGGCCGAGGACGCCAAGTTGGCGATTCCGCAGGTTCGGCGCGGGATGGTGCCCGATGCCCAGTCGCACTGGACGGTGCCGACCGCGACGTCGCGGGCGGTGGCCGCCGACATCCTGCTGACCGGGCGTACCTTCCGCGGGAGCGAGGCGCTCGCGCTGGGGCTCGCGTCGCGTGCGCTGCCTGCGGCCGAGGTGCTGCCGGCTGCGATGGAGATCGCCCACGACATCGCCACCAACGTGCACCCGGTGTCGGCCGCGCTGACCAAGCGCCTGTTGTGGGCGGATGCCGGCCGGGACGAGGTGGAACGGCTGGAAACCGCGTACCACCGCATCCTGATGGGCACCGACGACGCGCGCGAGGGCCCGCGCGCCTGGTCGGAACGGCGCGCGCCGCGCTGGAGCGGCACGGTCACCGGCGCGTGGGACCGTGTACGCGAAGCGGAATCCGCGGAATCCTCTGTACAGGAGAACAAGTGACGCCCCCTCAGCTCGATGTCATGGCAGCCGGCCTCACCCTGCGCGGCATGCAACGCGCCGCAGCCGCCACCGAGCGGGCCGGCTTCGACGGGCTATGGCTCACCGAAGGCGGCCGCACCGCGTACACCGCGGCGACCGCCGCGGCGCTGGCGACCGAGAGCCTCACCGTCGGTACCGGCATCGCGGTCGCGTTCGCGCGCAGCCCGATGGTCACCGCGTCGGCGGCCTGGGAACTGTCCGAGGCCACCGGCGGCCGATTCGTCCTGGGCCTGGGCACCCAGGTGCGACCGCACATCGAGCGGCGCTACTCGGCCGAGTTCGACCGACCGGGGCCGCGACTGCGCGAGTACGTCGGCGCGCTGCGGGCGATCTGGGCGGCCTTCCGAGGCGAGGAACGACTGCGCTTCAAGGGCGACTTCTATCAATTCACGCTCATGACACCGGAGTGGACGCCGGGTGGCTCGATCGCCGACCCGCCGATCTACCTGGCCGGGGTGAACCCGTGGATGTTGCGGATGATCGGTGAGGTGGCCGACGGCCTGCACATCCACCCGCTGCACAGCGTGCGCTACATCCGCGACGTGGTCCGTCCCCAACTCGCCGCCGGCGGCGCGGCCGAGGACTTCGCGCTGGTCTGCCCGGTGATGACCGCGACCGGCGACACCGAAGAGGAGATCGAGGCCGAACGCGCCAAACTGCGCATGCGGCTGGCCTTCTACGGCTCGACGCCCGGCTACGCCAAGGTCTTCGAGACGCACGGCTGGGACGACCTCCAGCCCCGCCTGCACCGCCTCTTCGGCGCCAAGGACCGCGCCGGCATGGCCGCCGCGATCGACGACGAGGTGCTGGACACCCTGACGGTAAGCGCCCCGTGGGACGGCCTGGCGGAAGCCCTGATGAGCCGATACCGCGGAGTCGCCACGCGCGTCGTCGCCTACTCGGCGGTGAGCACCTGGCGCGAGGACACCGAGTCGGTCGAACGCTGGACGGAGGTCGCCTCGGCTTTCCACGACCTGGGGTGAGGGTTGGGGGAGGGTGCGGGGTGCGGGGTGCTGGGTGCTGGGTGTTGGGCAGGGTGCTGGGCGGGGCCGGGGGCCGGGCTTGGGCTGGGATCGGGGTTTCGGCTTGGGTCGGGATCGGGGTTGCGTCCGGGGCTGACCCTCGGGTCGCAGCTGATCGGGGTTGCGTTCGGGGCTGACTCTCGGGTCGCCGGCTGCCGGGGTGTGAGGTGCGGGATGCCGCCCCGGGTGGGTCGGGCGTTCTCGGCATGCGGCCGCAACTTGGTCGGGTCGGGCGCGGGTGGCTTCGTGCTAACCGGTCGGCGTGGTCCGGCGGAGATCGACCCGGTCCCATGTCACCGGCGGTCAGGAGCCCTGTGTTCTCCGGCGAGACTCAGGCCTCGCCTGCGGGAAAGGCGCTGGCAACGGCGGAGCGGGAGGGCGGCCCGGTCAGGTCCGGCGGGGAACCTCCCCGAGTGGGTGGGCAGTTCGCGGCGCACGTTGCGTCTTGGTCGCGTCGGGCACGGGTGGCCTTGTGCTACTGACGTTTTCGCCGTGATGTCGTGGACGGTTGAAGATCCCTGCGGTATGCCGTGGATATGCGGTATGCGCAGGGTGGTGGGTTGACTTCGAAGGAACGGGC
>NZ_JBITHP010000010.1:241611-302161 GCF_044458105.1 Embleya sp. NPDC050493 | reverse complement strand
GGGCGGGCCGGTGGAGTGGGGTCCCCGGCGCCCCCCCGGCGGCTGTCCGGGGCACCGCGTTGCGGGCTGCAGGGCGGCGGGGCGCGGCACCGGGATCGGCGCCGCCCCCCGCGGGGTGTCCGCGGTCAGGGGACGATGCGCTCGACCGCGGCCGGACCCTGTTCGGCCAGCCGACGGCGGGCCTCCTCGATGTTCTTCTCGGTCAGATCCTTGCCCTCCGCAAGCACCAGGTCCTCCGGGTCGACGGGCGTCTCGGCGCCACTGCGCAGGTCCATCCGGGGCCGGTCGCCCTCGGGGATCTCGTTCACGGGAATGCGCTCGTCACTCATCTGGCCGTCCTTCGCTCGGGACTGGGGTCGGTGCCCCCGCACCGACCCCGACTACCCGTTGCGCCGGGAGTGGGAACCCCGCGCCGAACTTTTTATACAAACGTCCTAGACAGCCGTCTTATACGCTCGTACAGTTCCTGCCATGACCTCCACCACGGCCAAGGCCGGCCGCAAGGAATGGATCGCCCTGACGGTCCTGCTCCTCCCGCTCCTGCTCGTGTCGATGGACATGGGCGTGCTGTACTTCGCGCTTCCGTTCATCAGCGAGGACCTCGAACCCACGGCTCCGCAGCAGTTGTGGATGATGGACGTCTACGGCTTCCTGCTCGCGGGCCTGCTGATCACGATGGGCGCGCTCGGCGACCGGATCGGGCGGCGCCGGTTGTTGCTGATCGGTGCGGCGGCCTTCGGGGCCACCTCGGTGGCCGCGGCCTTCGCGAACAGCGCCGAGATGCTGATCGCGACCCGCGCGTTGCTCGGCGTGGCCGGCGCCACGCTGATGCCCTCGACGCTGGCGCTGATCCGGAACATGTTCCACGACCCGGCCCAGCGGCGGACCGCGATCGGGGTGTGGACCGCCGCCCTGACCGCGGGCGCCACCCTGGGCCCGGTGGCCGGCGGCCTGCTGCTCGACCACTTCTGGTGGGGCTCGGCGTTCCTGCTCAACGTTCCCGCGATGGTGTTGCTGCTCGCGGTCGGCCCGTTCCTGCTCCCGGAGTTCAAGGACGCCGCCGCCGGTCGGCTGGACCTGATCAGCGCCGGCCTCTCGCTGGTGGCGGTGCTCGCCGTGATCTACGGGATCAAGGAGATCGCGGCCGAGGGTGTTGCCCCGCGCTATCTGATCGCCATCGTGGTCGGCCTGGTCGTGGGCTTCCTCTTCGTCCGCCGCCAGCGCACCATCGCGGACCCGCTGATCGACCTCGAACTGTTTCGCGATCGGGCCTACAGTGCCTCGATCGCGGTCAACGTGATCGCGAGCATCGCCATGCTGGGCTCCGCGCTGTTCAACACGCAGTACATGCAACTCGTGCTCGGCATGCGACCGTTGGAAGCGGCGCTGTGGTCGCTGACGGTGATGCCCGGGATCATGGTCGCGCTCACCGTGTCCGGCATCCTGGCCAAGCGGGTGCGGCCCGGATTCCTGATCGGCGCGGGGCTGCTCCTCGCGGTGGCCGGCTTCCTGGTGATGAGTTCGGCCCGACCGGACTCGCCGCTCGTGCTGGTCCTGGTCGGTGCGGGTCTGGTGGCCGCCGGGGTGTTGATCGCGACCACGCTCACCGCCGAGATGATCCTGACCGCGGCGCCGCCGGAGCGTGCCGGTGCGGCGGGGGCCACCTCGGAGACCGGCAGTGAACTCGGCGGGGCGCTGGGCATCGCGATCCTGGGCAGCATCGCGGACGCGGTGTACGGGCGGGACATGCGGGACGCGACCGTGCCGGGAGTGCCCGCCGACGCGATGCACGCGGCGAACGACACGCTGGCGGCGGCGAGCGCGACCGCCGGGCGGATCTCGGGTGGGGCCGGTGAGCAACTCCTGGACACCGCGCGGAACGCCTTCACACACGGCATGCAGTACGCCACCCTGGGCGGCGCGGTCCTGCTGACGCTGGCCGCGGTCGTCGCCACCGTCCTGCTGCGCGGGGTACCGGTCGCCGCCGAGGCGGAGGCCCGGGCGAAGACGGAGGCCGAGGCGGAGATGGCGGCGGAGCCGGACGAGCCGCAGCCGCGGATCGAGACGGACGAGCGGACCCGGCCGGAGACCGGGACGGGCGCGCGGGCGCGGCCCGCCGGGTTCGCCGCCGCGGGCGGCGACGAGCCGGTCCGCACCCGGCGCTGACCGGGCGTCCGTCCACACCGTCCGTGGTGGAGACGGGCTGAAGACGGGCGATCCGAGACACCCGAAGGCGACCCCGCGAGGGGTCGCCTTTGTGGTGAATGCGGGGAATGCCGAACGGATGAAAGCCAATAGCATGCAGGCAACCGGATAAACGAGCCCGATCAGGTCGAATCGGCATCGACTCTCCCCATTTCGAGCACCGTGGTACGCCGAAAGCCTTTGCCCACAGGTTTTCCACAGGATGTGGATCTTCCTTGTGGAAGATCAGCGCGCTGCCCGGCTCCGGCTGTGGATAAACGTCTCCAGTTCGAGGTTTTCGGCGTCCGAAAAGACCCGGTCCGGAATGGTCATCGCCTGGGTGGGGCCGAACTCGAAGATCCACTGGGCGTCCACCCGGCGCACCTTGCGGAAGGTGTCCCACGGGGTCGTACTGCGACTGCCGCCGAGCGTGGTCGTGAACTCCTCGTCGGTCAGCGTGACCTCACACGGCACGCCGTGCATGTGTTTGTTCTGCCGAGCGGCCTGGATCGGCGCCCAGAACCGCAGCGCGAGCATCGCCCCACCGAAACCGAGGAACGCGAGCGGCCACAACACGGTCGTACCGGTCAGCAGCGCCTTCGTCACCAGGACGACGCCCAGCACCGAGAGCACCGCCCCGGCCCCGAGCAGGCCCCGGAAGAGACCACGCCGAAAGGCGAGCACGCCCTCCGCGATATCGGCCTCGGTCGGGACGTAGGTGGTCGAGATATGCACCCGGCCATGGTCGCATGCGGCCCGCCCGAGCCGGCTACGGCTACGACTCCCGCGGTTCCGTGGGGGTCGCCTCGGGCGGTGGTGGTTGTGGGGTGTCGCCGGGGCGGGCGTACCACGCGGGCGGGCCCAGCGGTCCGGGCTGCGCGGGCACGCCGCCGGCGGCCGACGCCGGGGGCGGACCCCACGGTGCGCCGGATTGGCCGGGCGGACCGCTCCACGCCCCGTTGGCCGCGTGCCGAGGCGGCTCCCACGGCGCGGGCACGCCGTAGGGCGGCGGAGGCCCCCAGGCGGGATGCGCCTCCGGATGCCGACCCGGCGGCAGCCACCCGGGCGGCGGGCCGAACGCGGCCGTGCCCGGCGGTGGCGCCCAGCCGGTCGGTGCCCCGTACGGCGCTGCCCCGTACGGGGCCGTGCCCGGCGGGCCGAACGGCATCATCCCCGGCGCCCACCCGGGCGGCGGCTTGATGTAGCGCCACCTCGGCGAGGGCATCGTGTGGTCGATCACCCGGCCCAGGATCGGCTTCGCGGCCCAGACCCGATCCAGCAGCTCGCGCTCCTGCTCCGGGTACTCCGGGGCCGGACCCTTGCGCGAGCGGCTCGCCCGCCGGCGCAGTTCGGCGAGCAGTGTGGCGTCCGCCTGATACGCGCGCAGTCGCGCCGCCCCGGCCGGGCCGAGCATGGCCTTCGCGGTCCGCAGCGCGCGCGAGCGGTCGGCCATCGAGGACAACAACAGCGGCTCGTGCGGTCGGAACCAGCCCGCCGCGACGTATCCCGGCAACTCGTCCTCGACCGCGCGCAACTGGTCCCGGCGCACGATCACCACGTACCAGACGAGCCCGCCCAGGATCGGCATCATGACCAGGAAGTACACCCCGAGGAAGGCAAGGCCCTGGGTGGCCGAGCCGTTCCAGGCCGCATGCAGCCCGACCGCGCACACGTAGCCGCCGAGCGGGAGCAGGATCCGCGCCGGTCGGGAGCGGACCGCCAGTGAGAGGCCGAAGCCGAGGCCGATCATCGAGGTGAACAGGGGATGGGCGAACGGCGACATGATGCCGCGGGCGATGAAGGTGCCCCACGTGGTGCCCAGCCCGTCGCCGCTGTCCTCGCTCGCGGCGAACTCGCGGCCGAAGTACAGGATGTTCTCGGTGAACGCGAAACCCGCCGCGCTGACCGCCGCCGGAATCAGTCCGTCCAGGACGCCGCGGAAGCTCTGCCGGATGGTCAGGAACAGGAGCAGGACCGCGAGTCCCTTGACGCACTCCTCGACCACGGGCGCCACGATGGTCAGCCCCAGCAGCTCGGCGTCCTCTTCCCCCTTGAGGTCCATCAGCTTGTCGAAGGACCAGCTGTTCGCGAGCAGCGCCACGAGCGCACCCGCACACGAACCCCACGCGAACGCGAAGAGCAGGCTCTTCCACGGCAACGGCCGCACCCGACCCAGCCACACGATCGCGCTCACCACCAGCGGAGCGGGCACCAGCGCCAACAACGCGCCGACGAGCAGCCCCTGTACGCCGATGGTGTCGCCGAGCATGACCGCAACGGTGACGGCACAGCCGAGCAGCGCGGTGACGAGCACGGTTATTCGCGCGGTCTGGTTCGCCGCGAGCGTGCGCAGCCGCGACTTCTCGACCGGTCCGGGCTCGTACAGGGCGAACTCGTACGCGGCCCGGTCCGGGGGGACCGGACCGGCCGGCGCGTCGGGTCCTTGCGATGCGTCCATATGGGGTGACGATAACGCCGCGCGGCGGCGCGGTGCCCCTCTCTCGGGTCGGCTGTGACGTGGTCGGTATCGGTGGTCCGACCGGGGTCGGTACGCGCCGCCGGGTCGCGCACGGGGCCGGGTTCGAGCCGGTGCCCGGCTCAGCGGCGCCGGAAGAGCAGATCCGCGACCTCGTGGCCCTTGTCGAGCCCCTGCTGTTCGAAGCGGGTGACCGGCCGCCAGCTCGGTCGGGGAGCGTAGCCGTCGACGGTGTTGACCAGTTCGGGCTCGCCGGAGAGCACTTCGAGCATCCATTCCGCGTAGTGCGCCCAGTCGGTCGCGCAGTGCAGGATCCCGCCCGGCGCCAGACGCGAGGCGGCCAGGGCGGCGAAGCCGGGCTGGATCAGCCGGCGCTTGTGGTGCCGGGTCTTGGGCCACGGGTCGGAGAAGAAGACCCGGATGCCCGCGAGGCAGGCCGGCGGCAACATGTCCCGAAGCAATTCGATCGCGTCGCCGTTGGCCACCCGTATGTTCGTCAGGCCGCGGCGCTCGGCGTCGTGCAGCAGGCTGCCCTGGCCCGGGGTGTGCACGTCGATGGCGAGCACGTTGGTGCCCGGGTCGGCCTCGGCCATCGCCGCCGTCGCCTCGCCCATGCCGAAGCCGATCTCCAGCACCACCGGGCGGTCGTCGCCGAACAGCTCGCCCAGGTCGAGCCGACGGTCCGCGACGTCGAACCCCCAGCGCTCCCACAGCCGATCCAGCGCGTCGCGCTGGGCGAGCGTGACCCGGCCGCGCCGCGGAGTGAAGCTGCGCACGGTCGCGAGATGACGGATCGGGCGATCGGTGATCGGGACGCCGGAGGCGGTCGAGGCGCCGGGAAGAGGGGACATAAGACAAGGATTTTACGGCGAATCCGGGGGACGACCGATCGTCGGGGGCACCCCGGGCATCGGCGGCGGCGGGCCCGACGGACCGGGCAGCGTCGCTCCGACGGGCACGTGCGGTGCCCACGGCGGGCCCGGCGGCGTTGCCGGGCGCAGCCGGAACACCGCCCAGAACAGCACCGACGCGACCAGGAAGGCACCGAAGAGCCACGCCGCGCGCAACCACATCCCCCGGGTGGCCCCGGTGCTCACCCCGGTCGGGTCGAGCAGCGTGAGCAGGAACAGGAACACCGCGACCGCGTACACCGCCGCCCAGCCCCATCGGCTCCACCGCCACAGCAGGTGGCCGTCCAGAAAGCGCACCGGCAACAGGCCGAAGACCAGGCCGATCACCGCGGCGACATAGGTCTGGGTGAGCACGTTCTCGGCCAGCACCCAGCCGAAGGCCGGCGTGTCGTCGCCGGCGAGCACGTGTTCGACCGGGATGCGCCACACCCAGGCGCTCAGGCCCACCCCGGCCAGCGTCCACGCGCCCAGCGCGGTGGCCCGCCCGTCCTCGCGCGCGGAGATCCGGCGCAGGCCGGCATGCGTGAAGGCGAGGAACAGGCCGTAGACGTAGCCCGGCACCAGGTGCGCGAGCCGGGAGCCGGTACCCAGCAGCAGGGCGACCACCAGGGCACCGGGGATCAGCTGCGGGAAGGCGCGGACCCGCGAGACGTGTCGGCGATACGCCTCGGACACGCCCGCGTAGGCGAGCACGGTGAGCGGGACCGCGATCAGCAGGGACAGGGCGAGCGCGGACGTGCTCGTGTCCAGGGCCACGTTCGGTTCGACCGCGACCGTGCCCAGTGCGGACAGCAGCACGAAGGCGAGTACCTGGAGCCGCGGCGCCCGGGGCAGCGAACGCGGTCGGGCCGCGCCCGGTCGCAGCCGGCGACGGATGCGACCCCGGTTCTCCTCCACGGTCTTGTTGAACAGCTCGGCGGCGAAACCCACCAACGGGAGGGCGAGCACGGCGCCGACGCCCGCGCCGGCGAGCGGCGCGGGGTGGTCGAGCAGGTCGCCGGGGGAGGGCAGGCCGCGCGCGGACTCGGCGCGGTCGGCGGCCCCGCTGGGCACGTCCCGGGCCGGCTGCCGGGTGGGCAGCACGGTGAACGCGAGCCGCACGCTGCCGTCCAGGCGCTCGGTGGCGCACGCCGCGGTCAGTTCGGCCGGCCCCTCGGGCAACCCGGCGGGCACGGTCAGCTCGGCGTCGACCCGACCGTCCGGGCCGACCGGGACCCGGGCCAGCTCCCGGTCGCCGCGGCGGATCACCAGCCCGGCGGGCGTGGCGCCGGTCGCCGCGGCGCAACCGGTGAAACCGGATCCGGTCGCGCGGATCCGGTCGCCGCCGCCGGCCCGCGCGGTGGAGAGGCCGAACGCGACGGGCGGGAGCGTGAGTTCGGCATCGAGGACGACGCCGGCGTCCACCACGCCGAACTCGGCGGAATCGGACAGGCAAGACACGGTGATCCGGTGTGCGCCGCGGGTGGGTGTCTGCGGGACGTGCAGGCGCAGCGGCTGGTACTCGATCAGCGCCTGCGGCCCGTTCGGCTCCGCCGGGGCGTAGAACGTGGTGACGAAGCGGCCGTCCCAGAAGAGTCCGCCGCTGTGCGTCGCGGTGGCCGGCCCGCAGCGCAGGTTCGTCCAGACGGTGACGAAGCCGTCGGGTGTGGGCCGGGCCGGTTCGAGCACCAGCCGTCGGCTCGCCAGGTTCGCCGGCGGCGGACCCGGGGCCGGGAAGCCGTCCGGGTTGCCCGGCTCGGCCTGCGGATAGTCGAACGTGGTCTGGGCCATCGGTGCCGGGAACACCTCCCGGCCCCGGTTCGTGCACACCGTGCGGAAGCCCTGGACCCCGACGTAGACGGGTGGGTCCAGGGTGAAGCGCACGGTGAAGCCGTGGTCCTGCGCGGGGTCGATCGGTACGTCCGCCGCGATCAACCGGTCGGTGCCCAGCACGTTCGTGCGCAACCGCGCGTCGTACCCGATCACGTCCACCCGACCGGTGGGACATCCGGTGTGCCCAAAGCCCCGGAGCGTGACCGCGTCGCCGGGACGCAGCTGTCCGCCCGGCGAGATCACCAGCCGGGCGCCCGGGGTGTCGGCGCGGGCGGGCGCGAGCCCGCCGAGCAGCCCGCACACCACGAGCACGGCTGCGCCCACGAACAGGGCCCGCAGTACAGCGGGATTGATGGCCACGACAGTCCCCCGATCGGCCGGTCCGCGACCATGATCGCGCAACGGCTCGGCGGTCGGCCAGAGCCCCCGGGGCGCGCCTTCACCTCGCCGAGCACCACGACGCCCGCACCGCGCCTCGCCGCCCCCGGCGAACCGCCCGAACGGAACCACTAGGCCGGTGGTTCTCCGGCACGCCGAGGCCCGGCACCGGACGCCGCGGCGCCCGATGCGGGGTTGAAGGCACTCCCCAGCCGCTCCGCGACCCGAGCCGCGATCTCGTCGCCGATCGGCAGCGACGCGGTCGCGGCGGGCGAGGGCGCGTTCAGCACGTGGATCGTGCGCGGGCCGCCGGTGATCAGGAAGTCGTCGACGAGTTCGCCGTCGGGGCGGACGGCCTGTGCGCGCACTCCCGCCGGGGCTCGGACCAGGTCGTTCGCGGTGACCTCGGGGAGAAGCCGCTGCACCTCGCGCACCATCGCGGGTTTGGCCACCGAGCGCAGCAACTCGCCCGCGCCGTACCGCCAGTGCCGGCGCGCGATGTGCCACAGGCCCGGGTAGGCCAGGGTCGAGGCCAGCTCGCGCGGCGCGATCCGCGACCACGAGTAGCCCTCGCGACGCAGCGCCAGGACCGCGTTCGGCCCCACGTGCACGTCGCCGTGGATGCCCCGGGTCAGGTGTACGCCCAGGAACGGGAAGGCCGGATCGGGTACCGGGTAGACCAGCCCGTGCACCAGCCCGCGGCGCGAGGGCACCAGTTCGTGGTACTCGCCGCGGAACGGCACGATCCGCACCGGCGGCGGATCGCCCGCCAGCGCGGCGATCCGATCGCTGTACAGCCCCGCGCAGTTGACCAGGACCCGCCCGCGCAACTCGCCGAGCCGGGTCTGCACGACCACCTCGTCCGGGTGCACGGCGAGGTCGACCACTTCCGCACCGGTGCGCAGCGCGACGCCGCGCTCGTGCAGCAGGTCGACCAGGGTCCGGCACACGTCGGCGTAGTCGACGATGCCGGTGGAGGCCACGTGCAGGCCGCCGACCGACAACACGTGCGGCTCGCGTTCGCGAACCTGCTCGGTGGTCAGCTCGGTGACCGGCACGCCGTTCGCCAGGCCACGCTCGAACAGCGTGCGCAGTCGCGGGAGTTCATGCACGCTGGTGGCGACCACGAGCTTCCCGGGGACATCGTGCGGGATGTCGTGTCGGGCGCAGAATTCGGTCATCCGACGCGCACCCTCGACGGCGAAGCGGGCCTTGAGGCTGCCGGGCCGGTAGTACAGGCCGGAGTGGATCACCCCCGAGTTGCGGCCGGTCTGGTGGACCGCCCAGGAGGTCTCCTTCTCGACCACGGCGACGGTGCGCCCGGGGTCGCGTTCGGTGAGCGCGTATGCGGTGGCCAGACCGACGATCCCGCCGCCGATCACCACCACGTCGTAGGTCAACGTCATGAGCACACCTCCGTCCGGCCTCGGACCCACCCTAGGCTGCCCGACCCGGGCCCGGGACGGGCTTGCCCGATGGTGTCCGCCGTCACCGGCCGCGGCGCCACCTGGCCGGGGACCACCACGCGGTGGATGTGGCCGGTGCCGGGTCGGGCTCGGGCTCGGGTGTGGGCTCGGGGACCGGGGCCGGGTGCACGGGCGGGGCGAGCGCGGGTGCGGGCTCGGGCGAAGGTGTCGGCGGCGCGGGAGCCGGCGCCGGGGTCGGGACCGGCCGGGGGGAGGGGGCCGGCCAGGGGGCGCCGCCGTGGATCGGGCGGTCGGGGGTGAAGGCGACCGGCAGTGTGGCGAGGGCGCGGATCCAGGGGGAGGCGCGCCAGGTGAGCGCGTCCTGGGGAACGGCCAGGTGCAGGTCGGGCAGCCGGTCGAGCAGCGCGTCCACGGCGGTCTTGGCGATCAGGCGTGCGTGGTCCTGGGCGGGACACATGTGCGGGCCGCCGCCCCAGGCCAAGTGGGCCCGGTTCCCGGTCAGTTCGGTGCCCGCCGTGCGGACCGCGGGGTCGGCGTTGGCGGCCGCGATGCCCAGGAGCAGGAAGTCGCCGCCGCGGATCAGGGTGCCGCCGAGCAGGGTGTCGCCGGTGGCCCAGCGGCCGGCCGCGTTCTGCATCGGTGGGTCCTGCCACAACACCTCGTCGAGCGCCTCGTCGGTGGTGCGGCGGCCGCCGGTGAGGGACGCGTGCAGGGTGTGGTCGGTCAGCAGGATGCGCAGCGCGTTGCCGATCCAGTTGGCGGTGGGCTCGGTCGGGGTGATCACGAGCAGGTCCTCGATCACCTCGGCGTCGGTCAGCCCGGCGGGATGCGCGATCATCCAGGACGTGACGTCCGCGCCCGGCGTGATCCGCTTGGCCGCGACCAGGTCGGTCATCATGCGGTGGAAGGCCGCCTGATGTGCGAGCGCCTCCGGGCCGCCGTCGAACATCCCGTTGATCGCCCGGACCAGGTCCGGTCCGTCCGGAGCGGACATGCCGACCATCCGGCCCATCGCCAACAGCGGCAGGCGCTGCGCGTACTCGGTGAGCAGGTCGGCCTCGCCGCGGGTGACGAACGTGTCGATCAGCGAATCGGCCATGTGCTCGATCTCGCCGCGCAGCGCCCGCCGATCGACCCGGCCCAGGCTCTGTGCGACGGCCGCGCTGCGCCGTCGGTGTTCGGGGCCGTCGGCGCACAGGACGGAGGGGCGGTACTCGACCATCGGCGACAGCGGCCAATCGGCCGGGACCAGGCCCTCGTTCCGGTCGCGCCACAACCGCGAGTCGTGCGAGAACCGGTCCGGATCGCGCAGCACGGCCAGGAGTTCGGCGTAACCCAGGACCAGCCACGCCCGCACGCCGCCGTTCAGCACGACCGGCGCCACCGGACCGTGCCGTTCGCGCAGTTCGCGGTACAACCCGGCCGGGTCGGTCTCGAAACGTGGGCCGGACAGGGCCACGAACGGGCAGCCGGATCTCTCGGTCATCTCAGGACACATCCCGCTCTGCCGCTGCCACGGCTGTCGCCGGCGCACGTCGGCCCGCCCCGGTGGGCGACCCGCCCCTTCTACGGCCCGGAACCATATCGTGCCCGCGGCCGTCTGCCACCGGTGCGAATCGGACACGAACCGCCTTTTCCCGTAGGGGAGTCGATTGCCGGCCCGGGTCTCCGGCCCGGCTGCCCGGTCCTCGCTCCCCGCGGGCCGGTGCGCGTCCCCGTCCCCGGTCTCCCGCGGCCGGTCCGGCCGGCCGTCGCGGTAATTGGTCGTGGGCGCGGTCGCGATGGCGTACAGTTGGGTCTACCGACGCGGGGTGGAGCAGCTCGGTAGCTCGCTGGGCTCATAACCCAGAGGTCGCAGGTTCAAATCCTGTCCCCGCTACTTGGATCACGGGCCCGACATGAAAATGTCGGGCCCGTGGCGTTTCCGGTGGCATTCACCGAGGTCGTTCGCCGGGCCGAGGACGGTCCGGTGCGGCTCAGACGGTGATCCCGCCGACCAGCCGGGCGCGTTCGGTGAAGTCCTTGACCGCGCGCACGTCGGCGTACGGCTTGAGGCCGATCATCAGATCGTTGAGGTAGGCCGCGTTGCGCGACGAGTGCACCCGGTCCGCGATCTCCAGCGCCTGCCTGCCGGTCGCGCAGGCCGACTCGACCTCGCCCGCGCGCAACTCCGCCTGCGCACCCACGGCCAGCCGCAGTCCGTGCGAGCGCTGGTACGCCTCGCCGCGCAGGCCCGCGAGCGCCTGCACGGTGAAGTAGCGGGTGCGCTCGGGCACGCCCAGGTCGCGGTAGCACTCGGCGCCGTCCGCACACAGCCGGTCCCACGTGAAGAAGTCGATCCACTCCGGGTCGGCGTCGCCCGGGCGGGCCCGCTCCAGGTGGGCCTCGGCCGCGTTGAGCGCGCGCCCGCATCCCGCCGCGTCGCCGGCGCGGGCCTGGGCGCGCGCCTCGACCAGGTGCAGGAAGCCGGTCACCCGGGAGGTCGCGATGCCCTTGTTGCGCTCGATGGCGGCCTGGGCCAGGTCGACCGCGATGTCGGGGTTGCCGCGGTAGGTCGCCTGCAGGCTCATCGACGCGAGCACGTAGCCGCCGAGCGGTACGTCCGCCGCCGCGCGGGCCAGCCGCAGGGCCTGGATGTAGTAGCGCTGCGCGACCTCGTGTTGGCCGGTGTCGAAGGCCATCCACCCGGCCAGCCGGGAGAGTTCGGCCGTGGCGCCGAACAGCCTGCGGCCCACGTCGTCGTGGTAGCTGCCGCGCAGCAGCGGGGTCGCGTCGCAGCGCAGACACTCCGGCACCATCGACGCCCGCCAGTCGCCGCCGCCGTACTTGCTGTCCCAGCGCCGGGCCTCCTCGGCCGCCTCGCGCAGCTTGGTCACATCGCTGTGTCCCACGTGCGGCCCGGTGCCGCGGTGCTCGGCGCGGGCGTCCGCGGGGGTGATCAACCAGCGGGCCATCGGCGTGCCGTAGGCGGTGACGGCGAACGTCCCGGCGAGCAACTCGCGTCGATTCACGTGGTCGTGCCTCCACAGGTCGGTGGCGGTGCGAACTGCCTCCCCGACATCGCGTGGGAAGGCCAGACCGAGATCGGGATCCACCGGCCGACTGTCGTCCAGGCCGATCTCCTCCAGCGGCACCGGGCGGCCGAGGCGTTCCGCGAGCACGGCCGCGATCAGGTGTGGCACGGGGCCCTGTGGAGTCATCCCCTTGCCCACCCAGCGGGCCACGGAGGTCTTGTCGTAGCGGAGCGAGAGTCCGCGCCGGGCGCCCAGATCGTTGACCCGGCGGGCGAGTCCGGCATTGCTGACCCCGGCGACGCCGAGCAACTCGCCGAGCCGCCCGTTGGGTCCGCGCTCGCGCGGGGGCCGGGGACGGGTGTCGGCGGGCTCCGCGGGCCCCTGGTCGGGGTAGGCGTGGAGGGTGGAGGGGCACTCGGGGGACGCCTGGTCGGCGCCGGCCGGGGAGTCGCCGAAGGAGCCGTCGGACCCGGCGCCGACGCCTCCGCTCACTACCCCCGGATCGGGAACCTCCCGACCCCCCTCATCGGGGCCCGAGCGCCCCGACTGATCCTGCTTGGGACTGCCGCGCATAGTTTGCCCCCAAAGGCAACCCTCCGTCCGCCTCAGCGTAACCGGACAGGCCACCGGCGGTAAGGGAGATATTCGCCAATCCCGGGTGTCTCGCGACCCGATTCCACGCGTCGTTCCCGGTCGTGCCGCTGCCGGGCAACCCTTGGCCAAGCCATCGCCAAGGCCGGGTCGCAATCATTGACAGAACGTACTTGACGCCGCGTCAGTACGCAGGCACGGTCAAAAGGCACCATGCGCCGGGTGCGTGTCCCCGTGCGCCGTCGGATGCGCTCTACTCAGGCTTGCCTAACCTTGGTTCCATGGAAACGTCGGAGCACGTACGGCCGGTATCCATGGTGATGTGCGCGGGGCCGTAACCCGAAGGGGGTCGAGATGCGCTGGTTCGCAGGGGCGTCCGAAAGTCGGAGCGTGACCCGGCCGACCGGGGCCAGGACATTGTGGGACGGCTCCGATCCGCTGTGGCTGGTGGGGAATTGGCCCGCGGACGAGGTCCGGGTGGTCAGCCGGGGCGGGATGCGGATGGCGGTGCTGGGCGTGTGCGGCGCCACCGACGCCGAGCTGGAGGTCGGACTCGCGGTCGCCCGAGGCGGCGCGCTGCGACACCTGACCGGGTGGGCCGGCAGCTACCACGTGGTGCTGCGCACCGGCCTGCGCACGGTGGTGCTCGGCGATCTCGCGGGCGTCCGCCAGGTGTTCCACACCGAGCCGGCCGACGGCGTGGTCTACGCCTCGCACGCACTCCCGCTCGCCGACCTGACCCGCGCCGGCCTGGACACCGAGGCCTTCGCGGCCCGCCTCGCCTGCCCCGACGTGCCCGAACTGGTGTCCGGACGCTCGATGTTCGCCGGGGTGAACCGGCTCGAACCCGGCCACGCCCTGGACGTCGCGCACGGCGTCGCCCGGGTGCGGCTCTACGAACAGCACCGCTCCCCGCTCGACTTCCCCGGCGCGGCCGACGCACTGGGTCGGGCCCTGTCCGACGCGGTCGGCCGCCGAGTGGCCGGATCCAAGCGCCCGGGCGCGGATCTGTCCGGAGGACGGGACTCGGCGGTGCTCGCGCTGCTGGGCGCCCGCTCGGTGGCGATGGCCAAATCGCGCGACCTGATCGCGGTCACGTGGGCCGAGCCGTGCGCCCCCGGTGACCCGGAGTCCGCGGCCGACATCGTGGCCCGCTCGGCGCGGCTGCGCCACCTGATCGTCCCGGGCGACGTCGACCACCTGCCCTACACCGGCCTGGAGGACGTGCTCAGCGGCGCCGTGATGCCCGACGAACCCGGCTTCTCGCTGATCGGCATGGCCCGAACCACCCGTACGTTCAACGCCATTCGCGACGCCGGCATCGACATGCACATCACCGGCTACGGCGGTGACGCGGTGCTGGGCACCCCGCTCGCCTACCTCGCCGACCTGGCCATGGACCGTCGCCGGCTGACCACCGCCCGGCACGCCCGCACCTGGGCGCGCAACCTGGGCATGCGCGGCCACGACCTCGCGAGCACCGCCAACCGGGTCGCCCGCACCACCTTCCCCCAGGCACTCGACCAACTCGCGGAGGTCTTCGCGGGCTCCGGCCGGGTGGAAGCGGGCCCGGCCGCCGCGATCGCGTGGTGCTCCGCGGCCCCCACGGCGGTCTGGACGACGCCGGACATGCGCCGCCGTCTCGCCGTGTCGCTGCGCCGCCTCGCGGGCGAGTCGGTGGTCTCCGCCGGATCCGTCGTCGCCGCGGACCCGGCGGTCCATGGCCGTCCGGGGGACCGCGCCGCATGGGTCGCGGTCCGCCGGGCGGCGGAACGCCAACGCGCCTGCCAACAACTCGCCGAGCGCATCGGCGTGCGGGTCCAGGCGCCCTACCTGGACACCGCCGTGGTGCGCGCCGGGTTGTCGCTGCCGGCCTGGGCACGGGATCGGGACGACGGCCCCAGGGCGCTGCTCACCGCGGCCGTACAGGGGCTGATCCCGCGACACACCCTCGGCACCGTGCACCGGGCCGACTACACCGAGGCCGAACGACGCGGCCTGCGCCTGAACGCGGGGGTGCTGCGCGACCTGTTCGCCGACCCGCTGCTCGCCGAACTGGGCGTACTCGACCCGGTCGAGGTACGGCGCACCCTCGACCACGCGATCGGCGGCCCGAACCTGAGCAAGGGCGACCCGACCACCACCGGCCCCGACCTGCCCCTGGGTGCCCTCGCCGACATCGTCTCGGCCGAACTGTGGCTGCGCGGCGTCTGGGAGGGCCGGGTAATGCGCTGGGACGCAACCCCGAGCTCGGCCCCGGGCGTACGCATCGCGGCGGTCGCGTAGGCCCCGCCGAGATCCGCCGGACACGGGCCGGTCGGCAGCAGGCACGGACCGATACCGCACCCGGGCAAGCCACGCGGCCACGCGGCTTGCCCGGGTGCGGCTTGCCGGGACGTTCGGTTGCGCGGCCGCCGGGCCTGCTGTGCCACGAGGTATCTGCGCCAGTGGGCCGAGACGAGCCACGTGGGCCTGCCCGGCCGGCGTGCGCAGCCCGGCGGGTGCGGCTTCGTGCTTCCCGGGCCCGGCATCGGGCCTGGCGAGGCCGGGCCGGTCGCGCTCGGACGGACACGTGGCGCGGCCCGGGCGGCGGGCGCGGGGTGGCGGGCCGAACAGGCCACCGAGCCCGAGTCGGCCGGGCCGAACAGGGCATGGCCGGCCGCGTAGCGGACGAGCGACACGGATGCGGAGCACCGGGCCGAACCCCGGGCGCGGAGCGGACGTGCGGCCTGCCGCACCACGACTCGCCTGCGCCCTGCCCCGGGACGCTCGGCCTCTCCCCGGCGGGCTCCTCGTGCGCAACGCGGCCGGGGACGTTTCCGTCCGGCGTTCCACGCCCGCGTGCCCCCGGGCCTTGATCCGCTTCCGGTGCGCACCTAGCATGCGAGCGTGGCACCTACCGACCGGTAGGAATGTCCGATCCGGGTCGATCCACCGCGACACCGCTGACCGCAGGGGGAGCACGCACATGAGGGACCGGCACCTCGAACCCGAGCACATCGCCTTTCGCGAATCCGCGCGTGAGTTCTTTCAGCGTGAGGTGGTCCCGTTCCACGACCAGTGGGAGAAGGACGGCATCGTCGACCGCTCGGTCTGGCTCAAGGCCGGCAAGCAGGGACTGCTGGGCATCGACGTGGACGAGCGCTACGGCGGCGGCGGGGTGTCCGACTTTCGCTACTTCGCGACGTTGTCCGAGGAACTGATCCGGGTGGCCGCGTCCGGGGTGGGATTCGGCCTGCACAACGAGGTGGTCGCGCCGTACCTCAACGACCTGGCCACGGACGAGCAGAAGCAGCGCTGGTTGCCCGGCTTCTGCTCCGGCGAGATCATCACCGCGATCGCGATGACCGAACCCGGCGCGGGCAGCGACCTCCAGGGAGTGCGGACCACCGCGATCCGGGACGGCGACCACTACGTGCTCAACGGCGCGAAGACCTTCATCACCAACGGCATCAACGCCGACCTGGTGATCGTGGTGGCCAAGACCGATCCCGCGGCCAAGGGCAGCAAGGGGATCAGCCTGATCGTGGTCGAGCGGGACATGCCGGGCTTCGAGCGCGGGCGCAACCTGGACAAGATCGGGATGAAGGCGCAGGACACCGCCGAACTGTTCTTCTCCGACGTGCGGGTGCCGGTGAACAACCTGCTCGGCGAGGAGAATCGCGGCTTCTACCACCTGATGAACAACCTGCCGCAGGAACGCCTGGGCATCGCGAGTGCGGCGGTCGCCGGTGCCGAGACGGTCTTCGCGCACACCCTGGAGTACGTCAAGACGCGCACCGCGTTCGGCCGCCCGATCGGATCGTTCCAGAACACCAGGTTCGAACTGGCTGAGATGGACACCGAGTTGGACATCGCGCGGACCTACGTCGACGACTGCATCCTGAAGCACATCGCGGGCGAGCTGGACGCGGTCGCCGCCTCGAAGGCCAAATGGTGGACCACCGACCTGCAAAAGCGCGTGGTCGACCGCTGTCTGCAACTGCACGGCGGATACGGCTACATGCTCGAATACCCGGTGGCCAAGGCGTTCATCGACACACGGGTGCAATCGATCTACGGGGGGACGAACGAGATCATGAAGGAAATCATCGGCCGTTCCCTCGGCATCTGAACACGGCATCGGAATACGGCATCTGAACACGGCATCGGAACAGGGCCATCGGAACAGGGCGTCGGAACAAGGCATCCGAACGTGCCATCCGAGCCTCGACATCCGAGCACGGCAACTCGACATCCGAACCTCGGCATCCGGAGCGGAGCGCGAACATGACGGAGGGTCCCATGACCGAGGCGTTGCGGCCCGAAGCGATCACGAAGTGGCTGGCCGAGCGGGTCGCGGTGCACCCGCCGCTGAATTTCGACCTCGTGCTCGGCGGCCGTTCGAACCTCACCTACATGGTCTCGGACGCCGACGCGCACCGCTGGGTGCTGCGCCGACCCCCGCTCGGACACGTGCTCGCGACCGCGCACGACATGGGGCGCGAGCACCGGATCCTGGCCGCGCTGGGCTCCGGGCGGACCGACGTGCCGGTGCCGCCGGTGCTCGGCCTGTGTACGGACGAGACGGTCAACGGTGCGCCGTTCTTCGTGATGGACTTCGTCGACGGGCATGTGATCCGCTCCGCCGAGGACGCGACCACGATGCTCACGCCGCAGGCCCGGCAGCGGGCCGGCGAGCAACTCGCGGACGTGCTCGCGGCGATCCACGCGGTGGACGTGGACGCGGTGGGTCTGGGCGAGCTCGGCCGTCGCGAGGACTACATCGGGCGACAGCTGCGTCGCTGGCACCGCCAGTGGGAGGCCACTCGGGTGCCGGGGATCGACGCGATCGACGACGTGCACGACGCGCTGGCGGCGTCCGTACCGACGCAGCAGGGCGCCACGATCGTGCACGGCGACTTCCGCCTGGACAACGTCATCCTCGGCCCGGACGGCACCGTGCGCGCGGTGCTGGACTGGGAACTGTGCACGCTCGGCGACCCGCTCGCCGACGTGGGTACCACGCTCATGTACTGGGTCGAGGCGGGCGAGGACGGGGCGTTGTTGCCCGCCGACGGCACCGCGAGCGAGGGCTTCATCGACCGGGCCGCGTTCGCCGCCCGCTACGCGGCGGCCACCGGTCGGGATCTGTCGCACATCCGCTGGTACCAGGCGTTCGCGTGCTGGCGGCTGGCCTGCATCCTGGCCGGCGTGCTCGATCGCTATACCGCGGGCGCGATGGGCGCGCAGGACGCGGCCGGGCGGTTCACCGGCGACGGTCTGCGTGCGCTGGCCGACCGCGCGCAGGAGATCCTCGCGCACGCCTGACCGCCGTCCGGGTGGCGTTCGCGTGCAGAGGTGAGTGTGTGACATCCGGGTGGTATGGGGCCCTCCACATCCGGATTCGGTGACGAGGAGGGCCCATGGCCGACGCTGAGCCGAAGGGCGTCGTGGTCGGCGTGGACGGGTCGGAGCCGGCCCGGCGGGCCCTGGACTGGGCGATGACCGAGGCCGAACTGCGCGGGTTGCCGCTGTACGTGGTGACCGCGCAGCCCGCGTCCCCGGGCTATGTCGTGCTCGCGCCCGGCCCGCACTACCAGGAGGACCTGGAGCGGGTGCTCGCCGAATTGCGGACCCGGACGGAGACCACCGTGGCCGAGGTGAACGGCGAACGCGAGCGGCCGTTCGGCGGACATGCCGTGGTCCAGGTGTACTCGGGGACGGCGACCGAGGTGCTGCTCGGGATGTCCGAGCGGCACGAGATGGTCGTGGTGGGCTCGCGAGGCTCCGGCGGCTTCTCCCGCCTGCTGCTCGGCTCGGTCAGCACGGCGGTGGTGCACCATGCGGCCTGTCCGGTGCTCGTGGTGCGCAGCTGATCACGCTCGCTCGGCTCGGTTGCGCCCCGAGTGGGCTCGATTGCGCCCGAGGATCGGTTCGGTTCGAACTCCATTCGGTTCGAACTCCATTCGGTTCGAACTCCGTTCGGCTCGGGCCGCTTCGACCCGTCCCCGGTTCGGCCCGGCCCCGGTTCAACTCAGGAAGAGGGTGTCCAACTCGTCCTGCGTGAACGGCTTCCCGGGCAGCGGGGACGAGTGTCCCGCGTGCAGGCCGTCGAGCAGGATCTCCAGATACCGACCGGCGATGGTCAGTCGTTGCGAGTGCGGAAGTCCGGACGGGGGCAGCAGACACGACATCATCAGCGATATGTCGGCGTCCGAGACATCCGCCCTGAGCAGTCCGCAGGCCTTGGCGCGGTCGACCAACATGCCCACCGCATCGTTGAGTTCGGCGCGCGAGGAGCTCATCTCCTCGGTTACCGGGACCCGCCCGCTGAGGGCGGGGAACAATCGGCCGGCACCCGAGCCGACCGCGCGGCGTAAGTACCTGGCGAGCGCGGACCACGCGTCCGGCTCCTCGTCCAGCGCGTTGACCGCCTCGGTGGTCAGCCGGTTGGTCTCGGCGATCATGATCCGTTGGACCAGCGCCTCCTTGCCGGTGAAGCGGCGGTAGATGGTGCCCACCCCCACGCCGGCGCGGCGGGCTATCTCCTCCATCGGAGCGTCGTAACCCAGCTCGCCGAACACCTCGCGGGCCGCCCGGAGCACCTGCTCCAGATTGCGCCGGGCGTCGGTGCGCAGCTGTGGCGACGGATCGGCCGGCCTGCTCCGTTGCGGCTTGCGAGCCGGTGGAATCGTCGTGGTGTGTCGCCCCCCGACGCCGTCGCCGCCGGTGTCCTGCGTCTTCGTGGTACGCGTACGCGAAGCGCCGCTCATAGCGTCTCCCCCGGAAGGCAAGTGTGTCGATTCCCCCACCAGACCCCGCTTTGCCCAGGGCGTCGAGACTACCCGAACCGACCCCACCCCAGAAGCGGAATCCGACAGCACGGTTGTGAAGATATCGCTGACCGCTGATCTCTCGTCACCACCCGTGCGGGGCACGCAAACCAGTCGAAGATCTGTCTGTGGCGCTCGGAAAGGGGCAGAGTGGGACGCATGACGACCTCGACTCGGCCCGAGCGCATCCTGATCGTCGGCGGCGGCTACGTCGGCTTGTACACGGCCCTTCGCCTGCAACGGAAACTCAAGGCGGGAGAGGCGACGGTGACCGTCGTCGAACCGCAGTCGTACATGACCTACCAGCCGTTCCTCCCGGAGGCCGCGGCCGGCGCCATCTCGCCGCGCCACGTGGTCGTCCCGCTCCGCTCGGTGTTGCCCAAGTGCCGCATCGTGACCGGGACCGTGGAGCACGTGAACCACGCGAAGAAGACCGCGACCATCGAACTGCTCAACGGCGAGACCTACGACGCCTCCTACGACCTGCTCGTGGTCGCACCGGGCTCGGTCGCACGGACCCTGCCGATACCGGGGCTCGCCGAGTGGGGCATCGGCTTCAAGACCGTCGAGGAGGCCATCGCGCTGCGCAACCACGTGCTCGAACAGATGGACACCGCGTCCTCGACCCGGGACCCCTCGATCCGCGACCACGCGCTGACCTTCGTCTTCGTCGGCGGCGGCTACGCGGGCGTGGAGGCGCTCGCGGAGCTGGAGGACATGGCCCGCTACGCCTGCCGGTATTACCACAACATCACCCCGGCGGACATGCGCTGGATCCTGGTCGAGGCCTCGCCGCGGATCCTGCCCGAGGTGGGCGAGGACATGGGCCGGTACACGGTCGCCGAGCTGCGCCGACGCGGCATCGACGTACGCCTGAACACCCGGCTGGAGTCGGCGCGCGACCGGCACGTCGTGCTCTCGGACGGCACCGAGGTCGACGCGAGCACGCTGGTGTGGACGGCGGGCGTCAAGCCCAGCCCGATGTTGATCGCCACCGATCTGCCGCTGGACGACAAGGGCCGGCTCAAGGCGCGCGCAACGCTGGAGGTGGACGGGGTCCCGGGGGTGTGGACGGCGGGCGACTGCGCGGCGGTGCCCGATCTGACCAAGCCGGGCGAGGAATTCACCGGCCCCAGCGCGCAACACGCGGTACGCCAGGCGCGGGTGCTCGCCGACAACATCATCGCCACGCTGCGCGACCGGCCGCAGCAGCAGTACCGGCACAAGTACGCCGGCTCGGTGGCCTCGCTCGGCCTGCACAAGGGCGTCGCCCAGGTCTACGGGATCAAGACCAAGGGCCTGCCGGCGTGGTTCATGCACCGCACATACCACCTCAGCCGGGTGCCCACGATGAACCGCAAGATGCGCATCATGGCGGAATGGACACTGTCCCTGATGTTCCGGCGGGAGATCGTCTCGCTCGGTTCGATCGAACACCCGCGCGCCGAGTTCGAGTACGCCACCCGGGGGGACCGCAAGCGCACCGGGTAGGCACGGCCGGCCGAGGGGCTCGTAGGCTGAAGCGTTGCCCGAGGGGCGAGTGGGCCGCGACCGGGTCCCGTACATTGCCACAGCGCACTCCTGTGGTACCCCGAACGGGGGCCCGGTCACGGGACGTGATTCCCTCACGGCCGACTTTCGCCCACACTGGTGATGTCACCTGCGGTAAACCTCCATGCGCTTTGCGTGAACGAACTCTCTAGGAAGCGAGCGGTTGAACATCACTCGGTGGGGCGCCCGGCTGGCCGGTGACCGGCGCCGCTCGGTGCCGGCGGCACGCAGCCAGGAATCGAACGACACCTTCCCGTTGCGCGACGTGCTGGCCCACGCTCCCGCGCTGATCGCGGTCACCCGAGGGTCGAACCACGAGCTGTGTTACGTCAACGACGCCTATCGGGCGGTCTTCGGCGCACGCAGGTCGGGTGTTCCGGCCCGGGACGCGCTGCCCGAACTCGCCGAGCACGGGCTGCTGACGCTGATGGATCAGGTCTATCGGACCGGGCGCGGGCGAACCGTGCGCGCCCGCCGGGTCGACCATCGCGGCGAGACCTACCCCGGCATGCCGGAGAGCGAGCGCAGGCACGGCTACTACACGTTCGTGTGCACGCCGGTCCGCCCCGAGGCGGCCGGTCGCGGCGGCGACACGCGAGGCGTCCTGGTCTTCGCGGTCGACGTCACCGACCAGGTCCAGGCCACCGACCGGCTGCGGGAGAGCGAGCGGCGGCACCGGCAGGCCGCGGTCACCCTGCAACGCAGCCTGCTGCCGCAGCGGTTGGAGAACCCCGACGACCTGATCGTGGCCGCCAAGTACCTGCCCGGTGGCACCGACGCCGCGGTCGGCGGCGACTGGTACGACGTGATCACCCTGGGCGCGGGGCGCACCGCGCTGGTGATCGGCGACGTGATGGGCCGAGGCGTGCGCGCCGCGGCGGTGATGGGCCAACTGCGGACGGCGGTACGGGCGTACGCGCGCCTGGACCTGCCGCCGCACGAGATCCTGCAACTGCTCGACGAGACCGCGATGGAGATCGACGCGACCCAGATCGCCACGTGCGCCTACGCGGTCTACGACCCGGGGGAGGGCGTGCTGACCTACTCGACGGCGGGCCATCTGCCGCCGCTGGTCCGTGACGGCGAGGACGTGATCCACAAGCTCGACGACGCGAACGGGCCGCCGCTGGGCACCGGCGCGAGCTGGCCGCACACCTCGGGGCGGATCACCCTCGACCCGGGCTCGACCGTGGTGCTGTACACGGACGGCCTGGTCGAACGCCGCGGCGAGGATCTGGACGAGGGCATCGACACGCTGGGCGCCGCGCTGCTGTCGTCGGTGGGCGAACCCGAGGCGGTCCGGGACCACCTCATCGCGCACATGCAGTTGCCCGAGGAACACGACGACGACATGGCGATGCTGGTGCTGCAACTGCCGCGCCGCGAGGGTGCCCAGGCGCGCCTGTTCCGGACCGCGTCGCTGGATCTGCTGGGCGGCAGCGAAGTGGCCGCGCGCGGGCGGGCCTTCACCTCGGGTGTGCTGGCCAGTTGGCAGGTCGGTGAGGAATTGCGGGAGATGGGCGTGCTCGCGGTCAGCGAGTTCGTGGCGAACGCGCTCACCCACGGGGCCGCGCCGATGCGGTTGCGCCTTCGGCGCACCGACAAGCGGCTGATCGTCGAGGTCTCCGACGCGGACGACCACGTTCCGCGGCGGCGTCGGGCGGCGGCCGACGACGAGAGCGGGCGCGGGGTGGCGATCGTGGCGACGATTGCCAAGTCGTGGGGGAGTCGGCTCACCGACGAGGGCAAGACGGTCTGGTGCGAGTTCCCGTTGGGCTGATCGGGGGTATTTGGCCTCATGCGCCGGCCGGGCTGATTTGGCTTTTGTCCGACCTTGGGCGTGGGTCGGCTTGGGGTGGCCTCATGCGCCGGCCGGGCTGAGTGGGCTCATGCGCCGGCCGGGCTGATTTGGCTTTCGTGCGACCTTGGGCGTGGGTTGCCTTGGGGTGGCCTCATGCGCCGGCCGGGCTGAGTGGGCTCATGCGCCGGCCGGGCTGATTTGGCTTGGTGGTTGGTGTCGGTCAGGCCGGCAGGGGGTGGGGAGTGGGTTGGCGGGAGGGGGTGGACTCGGCGATGACGACGCCGTTTTGGGTCGGGTTGAGGGTGTGGCGCATGCGTAGGCCGAGGATGGTGATCAGGAGCGAGCAGGCCATCAGGACGGCCAGGTAGGGGCCGTACAGGCCGGCGCCGACCATGACGCCGGCGAAGGCCGGGCCCGCTGCCATGGCGAGTTGCTTCACCAGGGACTGGGCCGCGTTGTACTGACCGAGCAGGTGCGCGGGAGCCAGGTCCGCGACCATCGGTCCGAGCGTCGGCGCGAGCAGCGACTCGCCCACGCCGAGCAGCGCGTACGTGGCGATGATGGTGACCGCCGCCGCGACCTTGTCGTCGTGCACCAGGCCGGACAGCGCCGTCACGATCCAGGCGAGCAGCCAGACCAGGCCGGTGGCCGCGATCACCGTGCTGCGCCGGCGGCGCTGGGTGATCCGCAGGACGGTGAGCTGACCGAGCACGATCACCGCGGTGTTGGCCGCGAGCGCGACGCCCAGCATGCTCGGCGAGATCCGGCTGACCTCGGTCGCGAACGCCGCCAGGCCCGACTCGAACTGGCCGTAGCAGGTGAAGAAGATGACCGCGCCGACCACACACAGCCGGACCATCGCGCGGTTCTTCACCAGGTGCCGAAAGCCCGAGCCCGGCGCCGTTCCGGCCGGAGCGGCCGGTATCGCGGGCAGCCGGACCGTGCCGCACACCGCGCCGAGCACCAGGAACATCGCGGTCTCGACGGCGAACAGCAGGGTGAAACTGGCCGGCCGCGACGGGTCGACGATCATGCCGCCGATCAGTCCGCCGATGCCCAGGCCCAGGTTGTTGAAGGTGAACTGGAGCGCGAACGCGCGAGCACGGGTGAGCGCCGTCGTACACCGCACGATCATCGTCGCCAGCGCGGGCTGGATCGCGGCCACACCGGCCCCGAGCAGCGCGGCGCCGGCCATGACCAGCGCCTCGCCGCGGGCCAGGCCCAGGGTCAGCGCGCCGAGTGCGGCCACCACCGAGCCGACCGCGACCACCGGACGGGGGCCGCGCCGGTCGATCGCCGGACCGACCATCGGGAGCGCGCACAGCGCGGCGATGGCGAGCACGCTGAACATCAGGCCGGCCTGACCGGCCGACAGGTTTCGCACCCGCGTCACGTATACGAACAGGAACGGCACCGTGAAACCGCTGCCGAACGCACTGAGCGCGTTACCGAGCTGGATCCGACGCAGAGCGCCTTGGGTCGCCACCACACACCTCCCGACTACCGGTCGCGCGGGCCGGCCGCTCCGGCCCGCGGGGATCGGTCCGCAGGCCGGGCTCGGGCATCCGAAGGCGCGCGAAGGCGGCCGACCCGACCCGTACCGGCGTCCGGGCATGCCCGGGTCCGGCGAGGTGGTCGCCTGGTATCCGCGTCGAGGCGGGCGCGCCGGGGGCGGCCGGGCTGTCGCCCGGGCCCACGCCGGCGTCGCCGCCGTGCCTGATCCGATGAGTCCGAGTCCTCAAGCCTGAAGACTTCAGAGCTAAACTATACGGATCTATAGCCTTGGCGTCCAATGCATAACGGCATCGCCCGGCGAGGGCGACGAGCGAGCGGGTGGGAGGTGGGATACTTCCCGGCATGACAGAGGGGGCCGAGCAGGCAACAGCGGACGAAGGCGACATCGAGGAGTACCTCGCCGTCTTCCAGCGCGAATTCCCCGAGGTGGACCCGCAGGTCGAGACGATCGTGGCGGCGCTGTCCAAGCTCAACCGCCGGATGAGCGTCGCGTACGGCCGCCAACTCACCGCGCTGGGCATCACCAACGCCGAGTGGGAGGTGCTCAAGGCCCTGGTGTTGGTCGGCCGTCCCTACCGGCTCAGCCCCGGCGACCTGGCCCGCCGACTGGGCCTGACCCCCGCGGCGATGACCCACCGGCTGGACCGGATGGTCGCCGAGGACCTGGTCACCAGGACCCGGGACGAACAGAACCGGGTGCGGGTGATCGTCGAACTGACCACCACCGGCCGGGACGTGTGGCTGCGCGTGGTGCGCGAGGCCGCGGTCTTCGAGGCCGGCCTGCTCCAGGACCTGGGGCCGGCCGAACGGCATGCGCTCGCGGCCGGACTGCGCGGCATGCTGGCGCGGGTCGAGGAATCCCAGCCGGACGCGGGCGGGCGCCTGGACACGGAGTGATCCGGCGGGCCCCGAGCGCTGCCACGCTCGGGTGCACCGCCACGGTGGGACACCGGACGAGAAGGGGACCGGACACATGCGAGTGCGCATTCCGAGGCAACGCACGGACATCGAGCGGCTGGACCGACCGCTGCCCGCGGGCCTGTCCAGGCCGGCCCCGCGCATCCTGCGCGCGCCGCGCCCGAGGAGCCCGCGCCCGGCCGAGGATCCGCTGCTCGACTACCGCATGGTGGTCACCCGCACGTTGATCCGACACCGGCCGGTCGACACCGGCGGCTGCGGCTGCGGGGTACCCGAGCCGTGCCCCGTCCGGGCCCACGCGGCCCGCCTGCTGGAATGGGTCTGACCCGCTCCGGTCACGGGAGCAGGTCGCCGTTTCGGCGGACGCGGGTGATCAGCGGCTGGAGCAGCCACACCCACGTGATCAACGCGGCCAGCGGGATCGCCACGGACAGGGCCCAGGTGCGACCGAACAGGTAGTCCACCACGAGCAGGACCGCGGACGTCAGCGCCACCGACAGGGCGATCGCGCCGGCGATCCCGTAGCGGTTCGACCGGTGCAGCAGCACGTCCTTGGCGTGCCCGCGAAAGAGCAGGCGGTGCTGGACGGCCGGTGCGATGAAGAAGATCGAGGACAGCAGGGTCGAGATCAGCGCGACCAGGAACACGTCCTTCTGGAATTCACTCACCCGCGCGAAGCCCTGCGCGAACGGGACGGTCAACAAGAACGCGAACATGAACTGCACACCCGGGATCGCGACGCGCAACCCCTGCATCAACTCGTTCAGCTCGCGGTCGAGCCGTTCCTTCGACGTTTCGTCCATGGTGGGCTGCTGCCCTGGAAGAAACGTTTCGCACCTGGTGCGAACCGCGAACCTCACGATCGTGCCGCGCGGCACTAGGGTGGCGGCCATGCACCACGCCTGGTCCGTCTGCCCGCCGCCCCGCCACTGAGCGGGGTGTCCCGGGGTCCGATCCGGTAGTCCCGGGTCGCGGCCCCCGATCGGCCTGGCCGAAACCGGTGCCGCCCCGCTCCGACGTTGTCCTGTAGGCGTCGAAGTCGGAGCCTTTCCATGTCCGTTCGTACCTTCCTTCATGCTGCCCGGAACACCCGGTCCGGGCTCGATCTGTTCGTTGTCGCCGGCGTCCTGTGGGGGACCGGTGGGATCGCCGGTTCGGTGTTGGCCGCCCGCGCCGGGCTGCACCCGGTGGCCGTCGCGGCCTATCGGCTGCTTGCCGGCGGCCTGTTCATCACCGGCTACGCGCTCGCCTGCGGGCGGCTGCGGGTGCGTCGCCCGAACCGGGCCGAACTGGCCCGGATCGCGGGCGTCGGCGCCCTGTTCACGGTGTTCCAGGCGGCCTATTTCGCTGCCGTGGCGGCCACTTCGGTGAGTCTGGCCACGCTCACCACCATGGTCGCCGTGCATCTCCTGGTGACCACCGGCTCGGCGCTGCTGGAGCGACGCCGACTCGGCCGGCTCGCGATCGCGAGCCTGGTCGTGGCCGCCCTGGGCCTGGCCCTGCTGCTCGGCTCACCCGCCGGCGGCGCCGGCGGCGCACCGGTGGGCGTCGGCTTCGCGCTGGTGGCCGCCGGCGGGTTCGCGGTATTGACCCTGGACACCCGCCCGGCCCTGCCCGGGCTCGACCGGGTCGCCGTCACCGGGCTCGGATTCCTGTTCGGCGGTTGCCTGTTGTTGCCCGCGGGACTGGCGGTCGGGATGGCCGTGCCGATCCGCACCGACACCCTGGGCGCGGTGCTCTTCCTCGGCGTGGTGCCCACCGCGGGGGCGTACATCGCCTACTTCACCGCGCTCGGCCGGGCGCACGTGGGCGGCGGCATCGTGGCGGTGCTGCTCGAACCGCTGACCGCGACCGTGCTCGCCGCGTTCCTCCAGGGCGAGCGGCTCGGGCCGACACGGCTGCTCGGCGGCGTCCTGGTGCTCACCTCGATCGCGGTGCACCACCGCGCGGCCGGCAACCCCGCGCGCGGCTGAATCCCGCGGCCCCGTCGGCCCTTCGGGCGGAAACCGTCCCGAACCGCCCGTCTCGTCCCCGATTCTCGGCTAGCGTGCGGCACCAGCGGCACACGGCCGGCACAGCACAGGAGGTGCGCATGAGCGTGTCCGAGGGGATCTCCGACGGGGCCGCGTATTCGCCGTTCGACCCGACCGCGCTGCCGGCGACCGGGGGTTACTACAAGAAGCTCCCGCCCACCCCGTGCACCTACGACACGGTGCCGTTACCGATCGAGGCGGTCGACGGCCACCCGGTCGTCTGCAAGAACCGCGCGTGCAAGTACTACCGCAAGTCCGACAAGGTGGAATACAAGTCCGGCCCCCGCGCCTACCGTTGCGAGGAGTGCATGACCTGGACGGACTGATCGTCCGTCGCGACGGAGCCGAAGCGTGGCCGACCCCATCCGGCCCGGCCGGCCTCCGTGGCCGGCTCATGGGGCCCGAACACCCGCCGCAGGCCGACGAGTTCACGCAGGTCGGAGCACGGACAGGGGCATGCGCCCACGAACATGGTGGGTCGGGCCGATCGCCGGGTCACCGTACGGCCACGCGGCGACCAGGCCCGGCCACGATCGTGGGGCGCCCTCGGCAGAGGTGCGCACGCGCATCATTCCCCGTTCGGGAGCCGCTGATTCCGCTTCGGGGCAGGTGAATTCGGCGATTCCGCGCCGGCCGCCCGGACGGCCTTCGCCGTCGCCCGGCGCAACCACCACCAGAACACCCATCCCACCGCGATCAGCAGGATCAGCACCACGAAGCCGAACGAGACCCAGAACGCGGTGGGGGAGGGCAACTGCCCCGGTGGGGTGTCCGGCCACGCGTGCGGCAGGTCGTCGGGATCGCCCAACACCGCGCGCAGCGCCAGCGCCGAGTGCCGGTAGGTGACCTCGTCGGGCCAGTCCTTGCCGCTCGCCAGCGCGGCCAGCCCGGTGGACAGCCAGATCACCGCGGTGCCGGCGATCAGCAGCAGCAGGCCCGCGATCAGCAGGCCGTCGGGCACGCCCTCCGAGGGCGCCCGGCCCGGCGTGGGTTCGCGCGGCGACGGCGGGTGTCCGTAGGACCCCATCTACGCCGCCGGATCGTCGGCCAACGCCGCCTCGGCACGCACCCGTTCCTCCACCGCGTCCTCGGTCATCGCGCGGTCGGTGTAGACCATCGGACGCTCGGTGTCGGTGATCAGGTGCTTGACCACCTGCACGTTGCCGTTGACGTCCCAGACCGCGATGCCGGGGGTGAGGGTCGGGATGATCTCCACCGCCCACCGGGGCAGCCCGAGCACCTTTCCGGTCGCCCGGGCCTCGTCCGCCTTCTGCATGTACACGGTTCTGGTCGAGGCCATCTTCAGGATCGCCGACGCCTCCTTGGCCGCCGCGCCGTCCACCACGTCGGAGAGGTGGTGCACCACCGCGACGAAGGACAGGCCCAGACGCCGGCCGAACTTGAGCAGGCGCTGGAACAATTGGGCCACGAACGGGCTGTTGATGATGTGCCAGGCCTCTTCGACCAGGAAGATCCGCTTGACCCGGTCCGGCCGGATCCAGGTGTGCTCCAGCCACACGCCGACGATGGCCATCAGGATCGGCATCGCGATCGAGTTCCGGTCGATGTGCGACAGGTCGAAGATGATCAGCGGCGAGTCCAGGTCGATGCCGTCCGTGGTGGGCCCCTCGAACATGCCCCGCAGGTCACCGTCGGTGAGCCGGTCCAGGACCAGCGCGACGTCCAGTCCCCAGACCCGGACGTCCTTGACGTCCAGGCTGAGCAGTTCGCACGACTCGGGGGTCGGATTGCGCAACGCCTCGACGATGTCCGGGAGGATCGGCTGCCGCCCGTGCACGGTGCGCATCACGTGCGTGTGTGCCGCCTTGAGCGCGTAGCCGGCCCGCTCCTGGAGCGAGTGGCCCATCGCCACCTCGATGATGGTGCGCAGCAGCGCCAGTTGGCCGGTGACCGCGATCGCCGGGTCCAGCGGGTTGAGCCGCACCGCGTCGCCGGAGAGGTCGTTGGGGTCGAGTCGGACCGGCTTGACGCCCAGCGCCTCGGCGATCAGGTTCCACTCGCCGACGCCGTCCTCGCCCTGCGCGTCCAGGACCACCACCTGGCGGTCGCGAAAGCGCAACTGGCGCAATACGTACGTCTTCTCCAGCGCCGACTTGCCGTTCCCGGACTCGCCCAGGACCAGCCAGTGCGGCGCGGGCAGTTGCTGGCCGTACAGCTGGAACGGGTCGTAGATGTAGCCCTTGCCGGAGTACACCTCGCGGCCGATGATCACACCCGAGTCGCCGAGCCCGGGCGCGGCCGTGGGCAGGTAGATCGCCTGGGCCTGGCCGGTGGACGTGCGCACCGGCAGCCGCTGGGTCTCGCCCCGGCCGAAGATGATGCCGGAGAAGCCCTGGGTCAACGTGGACATCAGACCCGACACGTGATCACCCCATCCATCCCGTCCCCGGCGGCGATACCGCCGACACTCACTTTCGAATACCCGTCGCGAACGGCAGCGTGTTGACGAACGCGCGGTGCTGCTCGCGGTCGCACCACTCCAGCTTGAGGAAACACTTGCCCGCCGACGCGCGGATGGTGCGCTTGTCCCGGGAGAGCTGATCGGGATTGCGCGAGGACACCGTGATGTAGCCGACGATGTTCACCCCCGCCGCACCGCCCGCCAGGTCCTCGCCGCGCTGGTCGACCCGGCCGGTGTGGGCCATGTCGCGCGGGTCGACCACGCGGTTCATCTTGGCCGCGCGGGCCGCGTCCGCGTCGTCGTTGGTCTTCTCGGTGAGCATGCGCTCGATCGCGATGTCGGTGGGCTCCAGGTCCATGGTGACCGCGACCGTGCGGATCACGTCCGGCGTGTGCACCAGGAGCGGGGCCAGGAAGTTGACGCCGACCGGGGTCAGCGGCCACTCCTTGATCCACGCGGTGGCGTGGCACCACGGCTCGGCCGAGTCCGACTCGCGGGTCTTGGCCTCCAGGTAGTTCGGGTGTGTCGCGTCCAACTCGGCGGGCCACGCGTAGCGTGCCTGCATGCCCTCGAACGCGTCGATCTGGTGCTCGGGGTCGTACATCGAGTGGATCAGCGAGGCCAGCCGCGCCTCGTTCAGCGGCTGCCGGACCCGGATGTCCGCCTCGGTCAACCGGGCACACACGTCGGTGAGTTCACGGGCCATCACCACGCCGAGGCCCTTGTCGCCCTTGCCCATCACGTTGGCCTCGGCGGCCAGGTCGCGGGTGTAGTGCATGCACGCGATCAGATAGGCGCGGTGCTGCTCCGACGAGGTGGAGACCATCGACTGGAGCTGCTCGTAGGAGTCCTGCACCCACATCGGCGCCTTGTGGTCGCCGCGCCGGGCGACGTCCTTGGCATGCGCGTCCGGGTCGGCGGGCAGCGTCCGGGCCAGCACCTGGAGCCGGGTGACGAAGCCGTCGCCGTTGGCCACGTGCTTGAGCAGGGTGCCGAACCGCTCGACCAGTGCCTCCTGGTCCTCCGAGTCGCGCAGCCCCACACCGGGGCCCTCGATCTCGATCGCGGCGGTGACGGTGCGCCGTTCCAGGTGCATCAGCACGGTCAGGTCGTCCGGGCCGAACGGCACGCTGGACCAGGCCACCCGACCGACACCGGGCGGCGCGCCGACCGCGACGCCCTGCCCGGTCAGCTTGGTGCCCGCCTCGGTCACCGCCGACCGGTACGTGGCACCGCGCTTGAGGGTGCGCTTGTAGGTGCGGTTGATCTCCCACCACTTGTAGAACGTGCGTTTCTTGTACGGCATGTACACGGCGGCGAACGCGAGCAGCGGGAAACCGACCAGGCCGAGGATGCGGAGCACCAGGATCGGCATCAACAGGCCCCACAACAGGGCGAATCCGCCGGCCGCGATGATCAGGAAGATCTCGCCGGGCTCGCGGTTCTTGCCGATGACCGCCGTGGGTTTGGCCTTGCCGATCAGGAAGGTTCGGCGTCGGGCTACCGGTTGCGTAGTCATTACTCTTTACCGTTCCTCGCGTGAGGCGTTGCCGCGGGATTGGCCGGAGGCGGTGGTGCCGGCGTCGGGGCGCCGCCCGAACCTCCGCCCCTGGTGCCATGGGCCGCAATGCCCGACGATACGGCGTTCGCGGTCACCGGGGCAGAGCCGGAACCGGTCGATCCCCGCGAGGCGTGTGCCTGGATGCCCTGCTTCATGTACGTGGCCGGGCCGTTGACCATCGAGGCCGGACCGGCCGACTGCATCGCCTTGCGGCTGCTGTGCAGCGCGGCCATGTCGTCGCCGATGCTGGGCACGAAGCGGTAGATGAGCACGCTGGCGAAGATGGACAGGAACAGGATCGCCAGGCCGGAGAGCACCGAGGAGAACGCGTCGTCCTTGCCGCCGGCGGTGACCGCCGTGGCCAGTCCGAGCACGATCACGATCACCGGCTTGGCCAGCAGCACCGCGATCATGATCCCGGCCCAGCGTCGGACGTGGTGCCACATCGCCTTGTCCACCAGGCCCGAGTACACCGCCGTGCCCAGGATCGCGCCGACGTACAACATCGCCGCCCGGACCAGGAGTTCGACCCACAACACGGCCGCGGCGGCCATCGAGAGCAGCGACACGAAGATGAGCATCACCGGTCCGCCGCCGAGATCGCTCGCGGGATCGAGCGCCTTGGAGAAGCCGCCGAGGAACTTGTTGGTGTCCTGCTGGGTGCCGGTCGCGATGGCCGCGGTGATCGCGTCGGTCATCGAGACGGCCAAGTACAGGATCAACGGGGTGAACGCGGACGCGATCACCGCGAGCCACAGGTAGCCGATCGCCTCGCTGATCGCGGTGCCGATCGGGACCCCGCGCACGGCCCGCTTGGCGACGGCCAGTATCCACAGGATCAGGGTCAGGAACGTGGACGCGGCGAACACCACCGCGTACTGGCGCAGGAAGCCGGGGTTGGTGAAGTCCACCTGGGTGGTGTCGTTGACCGCGCCTGCCAGCTTGTCGATGATCCAGGTCGCCGCGTCGGCACAGCCCTTGGCGATCGAGCCGAGCGGGTCGGTGACCGTGCCCAGCGTGCCGGTCCCCGGGGCGCCGGGACCGCCGTTGTTGCAGATGTCCTTCGCCGGACCGGTGAGCAGGTCGCACTCCGGCTTGCTCGCGGGTGCGGTCGCACCCGGCGTGCCGGTCGGCGGTGTCGTGGCGCCGGGTGTCGGTTCGGCCCACCCGCGCGTGGCACCGAGCACGAGGAGGGCCTGCACCGCGGCCAGTGTCCCGCCGAGGGTCAGGAATCGGTTGCGAGGGCTGCGGCGTTCCCGGTCAGCGTGCATGGCGCAATTCCCCGAACTCCCCGTCGGCCTTGGCGATGTCGTTGGCGCTGGACGGATCCTGTAGTCCGGAGACCGGAGTCGGGCCCTCCTTCTGGCTGAACTCGACCAGCTTCCAATCGCCGTTCACCCAGGACAGCTTCATCGTGGTGGTGTTCCACGCCTCGGCCACCGGCTTGGTGGAACCGACCCCGGCCATGCCCACCACGCCCACGCTCCAGACCTCCACGGTCGCCGAAGCGGGAGTGAAGGCAACGGATTTGGTGCCCATCGGCACGGCCCGACAAACGAAGGTCTGACCCTTGGGCGGGTTCCCGTCGGGCTGAAGGCCGAAAGTCGCCGTCTGTGCCCGGAACGCCTGGTCGACACGCGCGAGCAGACCGTCGCGGATCGCCGGATCGGTGATCGTGGTGATGATCGCGGCCCGCGGCTGGGCCCGGAACATCCGGTCCGAGCCGTACGCGACGACGAAGTTGGCCGCGGCCGACTGGGCGCCCTCCGCGGTCTGCGGGTAACCGACCGGCACGCCCGACTCGGTGCGCTCGGGCAACTGCGCGGCGGACAGCGGCGGTCCGCCGGATGCCTCGGCGGCCGTGGAGGTCTGCCCGGCGTCCTTGGCGGTCGAGCCGTCGTCGTCGGAGCGGTTGGCGGCGAACAGCAGGGACACGATGACCACGGCGATCACCACCACGACGCCGATCCCGGACAGTATGGGGTTGCGCCTGGGCTCCGGACTCTCCGGCGAGGAGGTCGGTCTGGGCAGGCGGGTACGCGTGGCGGGTTCCTCGTCGCTCATGGCCTGTCCCCCCTCACCGCGGCAGGCCGGAAGATACGGACGACCTGCGCGCACAACACAGTCCCCGGGGGCGGAGCGCCGCCGGGTTCGGTTGCAGCCGGAACGATCTTCCCAGACGGGAAGTCATTCCGGTGGCACCGCGCTGTCGTGTGAACACAGGCTCGATTGTCCGGTAAAGGAACCGGAATTGCTGCTCTGCCCCGGATGCGGAATGGGGCATTCCGGTTTCGGGGCGCACGGCGCACCGGAGTGCGCCGCGCCCGGGACAAAACACCACGGGATTCGCCACCTTGGGGACGGCAGGGTGCGAATCGGTCTAGATCGCCATTCCGTACACAATCGTGAACAGCGTCCCGAGCGATCCGATGATGAAGACGCCGGTCAGGCCGGCGATGATGAGGCCCTTGCCCTGCTCCGCGCTGAACGTGTCGCGCATCGCGGTGGCCCCTATGCGCTGTTTCGCCGCGCCCCAGATCGCAATGGCCAGGCAGAGCAGCAGGGCCACGGCCATGATCACCTCGACCATGATCCGGGCTTCGCCGCCCAGCCTTGCGAACGGGCCCCAGTTCGGAGCTATGCCGCCGATGATCGTATTGATGTCGCCGTTGCCGTTGCCGTTGCCTTCGCCAAGAAACACGTTGTTCACCGCCCCCGAGGTCGGGCTTTTGGTTGTCTCCGGTCGCATTCGACTGGAGGAGTGGGTCGTTCGTTTATTGTGCTGTGGGGAAGCCGATCGGGCTACCACCTCGGCAAGTGTGTCTGCTCACTGTGTGTATCACGGGTGATTGCGCTGAGCAATCGTGGCGCGCACAATGTGCTCGGAGTGTCCGTCGCGGCCCCGTCCCGGTCGCGGAGAATCGGGGGTGCCTGCGATGCGCAAAGCCTGGGTGGCCGGTGGCATCGCATTCGCGATTCCCTTCGGTCTGGTCGGTCTTCTCACTGTAGGCGTGGGCGCGATGCAATCCGCATCCGGCAGCCAGGGCGGAGTCGGCGGCACGATGTCGCTCGCGCCCGGCACGGTGCCGGCCGCGTACGCGGCGACCATAGACAAGTGGGGCAGGCTCTGCCCGGAGATCTCGCCGGCGCTGCTGGCCGCGCAGCTCTACCAGGAGAGCGGCTTCGACCCGACCGCGGTGAGCAACGTCGGGGCCCAGGGCATCGCCCAGTTCATGCCCACCACGTGGCCCGAGTGGGCCACCGACGGCAACGGCGACGGCAAGTCGAGCCCGTGGGATCCGGCCGACGCGATCCCGGCCGCCGCGCGCTACGACTGCTCGTTGGCCAAATATGTCGCCTCGGTGCCCGGCGACCGGACCAACAACATGCTCGCCGCGTACAACGCGGGCGCGTACCGGGTGATGCAGTACAAGGGCATCCCGCCGTACACCCAGACCCAGGACTACGTGAAGTCGATCCGCTCGCTGGAGCAGAGCTTCGGCGTCGTGCAGACCCCGCTGCAGCCGATGGCGCTCGCGGCGGGCGCGGTCAACTGGGCGCAGACCAAGCTCGGCACCGCGTACCTGTGGGGCGGCGAGGGCACCGCGGCCGACGGCGGCCGGTTCGACTGCTCGGGGCTGACCCAGGCCGCCTACGACACCGTGGGCATCAAGCTGCCCCGGGTGGCCAACGACCAGTGGAACGCCGGCCGGCATCCCTCGCGCGACCAACTCCTGCCGGGCGACCTGGTGTTCTTCGCCACCGACCTGCGCGACCCGCGCAGCATCCACCATGTCGGGATGTACGTCGGCAACGGCCAGATGATCCACGCGCCCTACACCGGAACGGTGATCAAGTTCGGCCCGATCGACAAGCCGGACTACATCGGCGCGACCCGGGTCACCCCCGAGGGCGCGAAGGCGCTGCCGGACCGCAGCCCCGGTTCGGCGAACAACGACTCCGGCGCGGGCAGTCCGGCCGCCGACCCCGGTCGCACCCCGGCCGGGGGCGGCAAGGTGCCGACCCGACTGCCCGCCGCGGCCGAGCCGCGCACTGCGGGAACGGGCGGCGCGCGGGCGCGCTGACCGCCGCGGCGATCCGGCGCGTGGGCCGGGCGCACCGTGCCGGGCGCGCCGGGTGCAGGTGTGCCGGGTCCGGGTCGCGGTCGACGACCGGCGATGATGAGGCCGGTTCGCCCGCGACGGCAGAAAGGTCCCAGCCGACATGGCGATGATCCCCGGCACCGGCAGGTTCACCGCGGTGGTCGGTGTCCTGGCGCTCGGCTTCGCGCTTGCCGTGGTGAAGGTGACCGGGCCGTACGGCTCGCCCCCGTATCACGCGCCGACCTCGCCGATCGGGATCGAGACCCTGGCACCGCGGCCCGGCACGACCGGTGCGGTGATGCAGGTGGTCGCGCATCAGGACGACGACCTCTACTTCATGAACCCCGACGTCGACCGGGCGGTGCGCACCGGCACGGACAGTGTGACGGTCTTCCTCACCGCGGGCGAGGCGGACGGCCGCAACGGCCCCGGCGGGCGCCCGGATCCGCAGGCGTACGCGGCGGCGCGCAACAACGGAGCGCGCGCCGCGTACGCGTTCATGGCCCTCGGCGACCGCGCGGCGCGCTGGGAGCGGCACAGCGTGCGGTTGCGCGACGGCGCGCACGCCGAACTCGACCATCTGGTGGACGCCCCGAACATCAAGCTCGTGTTCCTCAACACGCGCAAGGAGGAGGGCATCGGCGCACGCGGGCGGCTGCGCACGTTGTGGAACGGCAGGGAACGCGAACTCGACACGCTGGCCGCCCGGGACGAGCCGGCCGGCGGACCGTACTCCTACACCCGGGACGGCCTGATCGACTCGCTCGCGGACCTGATGCGGGCCCAGACGCCGACCGTGGTGCGCACGCTCGACCCGGACCCCGATCGACAGCGGCACGACGGGGCACACCCCGCACACTCGGACAACGGCGGCGTCTCCGACCACCAGGACCACACCGCCGCCGCGCAGTTCACCTGGGAGGCGCTGCGCCGATACAACGCCGCGCGGCCGGCCGCGAGCGCGGCGGCGATCGCCTACCGGGGCTACTACCACGAGCGCTGGCCGCACAATCTCGCGCCGGCGGCCCGCGAGCGCAAGGACGAGATCACCCGGGTGTACGGCTGGACCGACCGGGTGCGGCACTGCCCGGGACGGGTGGACTGCGGCGACCTCAAGGTGCGCGACACCGCCGCTCGGAGCAACTGGCCGCAGAGCACCACGTATCGCTTTCCGGACGCCGGTCCCCGGCCGGTGCTCGGCGCGGACGGTCGGCTGACCGCGTGGGCCGTGCTCGGCGGCCGGATCACCCGATGGACCCAGGAGGGCGTGGGCGCCGCGGTCTGGACCCCGGCGCAGTCCATGCCCGGCCCCGGCGACGGCGAACTCGCCCCGGGACCTGCCGCGGTGCGCACGCGGGACGGCCGGATCGCGGTCTTCGCGCTGCGGATCGGCGGCGCCCGGCGCTCCGACCGGGACCGGTTCGAGATCGTCACCGCGACCGAGACGACGCCCGGCGGCGGATTGGGCCCGTGGCGGGGGCTGGGCAGCCCCGACGACGGTGAACGCGGCCCGGGCACACCGGTGGTCCGGGCCGACGGCGCGGGCGGGCTGCATCTGTTCGTGCGCAATCGGGACAAGGGAATCAGCACCCGCTTCCGACCCGCCGACAGCGAGGAGTGGTCGAACTGGCGGGACCTGGGCGGCGGCGAGATCGTCGAGGGGCCGAGCGCGGTGACCCGCCCGGACGGCCGGGTGAGCGTCTTCGGCACGGCCCGCGAGGGCATCCGGTACTGGGACTTCGTCGGCGACCGGTCCGGTCCGCCCGGCACGATCGCGGCCGAGCGGCCGGTGGGGGCGCCTGCGGCGTGGGTGGGCGCCGACGGCCGGGTCGGCGTCGCGCACCGGCGGGCCGGCACGGCGGAGATCGCGAGTGTGGTCGAAGTCGAGCCCGGCGCCTGGACGCCGGGTGATCCGCGCACCGCGGGCGCGGGTCACGAGGCGCTGTACCCGCTGCGCCGGCCGGACGGCACGACGGCCGTCTGCACCCGGGACGCCGAGGGCCGTCCGGTCGTGGTGGGCGCGGCCGGGCCGCCGATCGTGCTCGACGAGCACGCGGTCGCGGTCGGTCCCACCGGCGCGACGGACGGCGCCGGACAGCCGGTGGTCCTGTGGCTCGGACCGGACGGGGCGCTGCGCACCGCACGGCTTTCCTGACGATGTTCCGGGCGGCGCCCGGCCGTTCCGCCGGGACGCCGTGCGCCGTAGGGCCGTCTCGACGGGGCGCTGTGCGGCCCTTTCGACGGCACGCCGGGCACCACACGGCCGTCCCGACGGCGAATCCGGCCCGCCGTGAGCGGCACCCGCGCGGACACCCGCCCGAACATGCGAACGGCGGGCGCTCCCCGAAGGGAACGCCCGCCGGACGGCGCGGGAGAGCGGTGGATCAGACGCTGACGCCGTGGCTGCGCAGCCAGGTCATCGGGTTGACCGCGGAGCCGTAGTTCGGCGTGGTGCGGACCTCGAAGTGCAGGTGCGGGCCGGTCACGTTGCCGGTCGCGCCGGAGAGCGCGATCTTCTGGCCGGTCTGCACCTTCATCCCGGCCTTGACCGAGATCGAGGAAAGGTGCGCGTACTGGGTGTACTTGCCGTCCGCGTGCCGGATGACGACCTCGTTGCCGTACGCGCCGCCCCAGCCGGCCGACACGACGGTGCCCGAGGTGACCGCGCGCACCGTGGTGCCGGTCGAGACCGCGAAGTCCTGGCCGGTGTGGCTGCCGCTGGACCAGCGCGAGCCGCCGGCGCCGAAGCTCGACGTGAGCGTGGCGCCGGAGACCGGGGCGACATAGGCGCCGGAGGCCTTCTCGGTGCTCGCGGCGGGCTTGGCGTCGCTCTTGGCGGCCTCGGTCTTGACCGAGGTCTTCGGCGCGGCCGGCTTGGTCTCCGCCTTCGGCGCGGCCTTGGGGGTCTCCGGCTTCTGCACCTCGACCTTGGGCGCGGCGGCCTCGGTCTTGGCGGTGGTCGGCGCGGCCTTGCCGTCGACCGTGAGCTTTTGGCCCGGGAAGATCAGGTCGGGGTTCTCGCCGACCACGCTCTTGTTGGCCTCGTACAGCTTCGGCCAACCGCCGGGCACGTGCGCGGCGCCGGCGATCTTCGAGAGCGTGTCGCCGGCGACCACGACGTAGGACGACGTGGCGGCGGAGTCCGACTTGGCGACCGGCTCGGTCTTCGGGGTCTCGGTCTTGGGAGCCTCGGCCTTGGGGGCCTCGGACTTGACCTCGATCTTGGGCGCGGCGACCGTCTTCTTCGGGGTCTCGGCCTTGGGAGTCTCGGTCTTGGGCGCCGTCTTCGGCGCGGTCTTGCCGGCCGAGGAGCCGGTGTCGACGTCGGGGGTGGCGCCGCCTCGGGTCAGGCCCGCCTTGACCGAGCACACCGGCCAGGCACCGGGGCCCTGGCTCTTGAGCACCTTCTCGGCTATCGCGATCTGCTGACCCTTGGTCGCCAGGTCGGCCCGCGCGGCGTACTGCTTGCCGCCGAACTCGTTCCAGGTGCTCTGGGTGAACTGCAGGCCGCCGTAGAAGCCGTTGCCGGTGTTGATCTGCCAGTTGCCCGTGCTCTCGCACTGGGCGACCTTGTCCCAGGTGCTCACGGAGGCGGCCTGGGCCGTGCCCGCGCCGATGATCGGCATGGCGACGCCGACTCCGGCGACACCCGCCGCGGCGATCAGACGCGTGGTCCTACTGGTGCTGCGACGGCGATGACGCCCGGTTCCGGACAGCATTGCTGGATCCTCTCCCACGCCTACGAGGTGAGCTGTCGGATTCGGGCCGGAGATCGATAGCCCGGCCACATCCCGAAGGACGTGGCTTCACCCCAAGCCGTTCGCGGCGTCCGATCGTCTCGATCGGGGCCGTTCGCGGCGGTTCACCTGTGGTTCCCCCGCTCCTGTCGTGTGGTGCTCGTCAGCCTCCCGAACGGCCGGCGACAGGATTCGGCGTACCGGCGATCGGGGTCCGTGTGGGATACGGACGGATCGAACGCTAAGCAGGCTCGGACGTAGATCACAAGTCCGTGTCGGATAGAGGTCGAATATCCGATTTGCGGATGAGCGCAATGTAGATGATCCCTTACGGAAAGGACCGCAGTTGGCGTTCCGTGCCGGATCCATCGGATTTGCGTGACAGTGGTTCCCGGTTGTGGTGCATGCCGATCGTCCGGAAACGATCACCTACGTCCCGCCGGTCACATTGGCATCGCGGGTAGCACCGGCCGGCGGGCACCCATGCCCATCCGGGCGGGCGCCCGCACTCGCGGCCGGCGTGATTCACCCCACATTCGATACGCCACATGTCCGATTCGTCCCAGGCGACTTCGTGCCGGACACGGCCTGGCTCCGCCGCGCCGACGACCCATCGGCACGGCGCCCCCACCCCGTCGTCTCAGCCGCGCAGCGCCTGCCAGCCGGCCCACGCGCTCTGCACCATGTCCGACGTGCCGTACCGGGCCTTCCAGCCCAACTCGGTGGTGATCAGGTCGGCGCTCGCGACCACTCGGGCCGGGTCGCCCGCGCGTCGCGGGTGGTGCTCCGGCGCGAGGTCGCGCAAACCGGTGACCTCGCCGATGAGTTCCACCATCTCGCGCACCGATGTGCCCTCGCCACGACCCACGTTCAGCACCAGGTGCGCGTCCGGGTCGGCCGCGAGCCGACGGGTGGCGGCCACGTGCGCTTCGGCCAGATCCACCACATGGATGAAGTCGCGCACGCACGTGCCGTCCGGGGTGTCGTAGTCGTCCCCGAAGATCACCGGCGCCTGCTCGGCCGTCAACTTCTCCAGCACCATCGGCACGAGGTTGAACACGCCCTTGTCGGCGAGTTCCGGCGCGCCCGCGCCCGCGACGTTGAAGTAGCGCAACGAGGCGTACGAGATGCCGTGTGCGCGCGCCGTGGCCCTGATCATCCACTCGCCGACGAGCTTGCTCTCGCCGTACGGGTTGATCGGCACGCACGGGGTGTCCTCGTCGACGAGGTCGACGTCGGGCATGCCGTACACGGCGGCACTGGAGGAGAACACGATCCGGGTGACGTCGGCCGCGACCATGGCCGCCAGCAGGGTGCGCAGACCCTCGACGTTCTCCTCGTAGTAGAAGAGGGGGCGCGCGACCGATTCGGGGACCTGCTTCCTGCCCGCGATGTGCACCACGCCGTCCACCGCGTGCGCTCGGAAGACCTCGTCGAGCAACGCCCGATCCAGCACCGAGCCGACCACCAGCGGCACTCCCTCGGGAACCCGCTCGCGCGAGCCCGAGGACAGGTCGTCGACCACGACCACATCCTCGCCGACCGCGAGCAGCGCCCGCACGACATGCGTCCCGATGTATCCGGCACCGCCGGTGACAAGCCACTTCATGTCCCGACCCTACCCAGCCGGACGATGCCGGGCCGGTTCGCCGACGGTGGCGCCCGTACCGACCGAGGGCCCACGGCCGAGCGCATGCTCGGCCGTGGGCCCTCGGCAGGCGGCCGGGTGTCGGACGCCGATATCCCCGACTACGCGGAACCGCGGCCCAACATGTCGGTGAACCGGCGGCATTCGGCGTAGTCGGGCAACATGCCGGCGTCGATCGCCTGCGCGAGCGAGGGGGCGGCCAGGTCCCGCGCGGACAACTGCGCCGCACCCTCCGTCGGCCAGTCGATGGCGAGATCCGGGTCGAGCGGATGCACGGCGTGCTCGCGCGCGGGAGCGTAGGACTCGGAACACAGATAGCTGAGCGTGGCGTCGTCCGTCAGCGCGCAGAAGCCGTGCCCGAGACCCTCGCCGATGTACAGCGCATGCCGCTCGGTGTCGTCCAGACGCACCCCCTCCCAGGTGCCGAACGTCGGGGATCCCACCCGTAGGTCGACCACGACGTCCAATACGGCACCGCGCACGCACGTCACGAACTTCGCCTGGCCCGGGGGCACGTCGGCGAAGTGCACGCCACGCACCACGTCGCGTGCCGACACCGACATGTTGGCCTGCGCGAGCCGGAGCGGGTGACCCACGTGTTCGGCCATCAGATCGAAGCGGTACCACTCCATGAACATGCCGCGGGAGTCGCCGTGCTGTTGGGGCGTGATCTCCCAGGCGCCCTCGATCGAGAGGGGGTGGAACTTCATGTACGTGTCCTTGTCCATCGAATCCGGAGGCGGTCGCGCGCGAGCTCAGTCGAATTCGGCTCGCGGGGCGATGCCGTCGCCGTAGATCGGCAGGTCGAGCAGATACTTCCCGTAGCCGCTCTTGAGCAACGGCTGTGCGAGCTCCTTCAACTGCGTGTCGTCGATGAAGCCGGCCCGCCAGGCGGCCTCCTCGACGCAGCCGATCTTCATGCCTTGGCGCTCCTCGATGACGCGGACGAACTCCGCCGCGTGCACCAGTGAGGCGAAGGTGCCGGTGTCCAACCACGCGGTGCCGCGATCGAGGACGGTCACCATCAACTCGTCGCGTTCGAGGTAGGCCGCGTTGATGCCGGTGATCTCCAACTCGCCTCGGGCACTCGGCTCGAGGCCCTTGGCGATCTCGACGACTCGATGATCGTAGAAGTACAGCCCGGGAACCGCGTAGCGGGACTTCGGCCGCTCGGGCTTTTCCTCGATGGAGCGCACCACGCCGTCGGCGTCGAACTCGACCACGCCGTACGCGGTGGGGTCGGCAACCGGATAGGCGAACACCCGACCGCCGGCGACGTCCGCGCAGGTGCGCAACTGTCGACCCAGGCCCACGCCGTGAAAGATGTTGTCGCCCAGGATCAAGGCGACGGGTCCGTCACCGATGAAATCCTCGCCGAGCAGGAAGGCTTGCGCGATCCCGTCCGGACTCGCCTGTTCGACATACTCGATCCGCATGCCCAGGCGCGAGCCGTCGCCGAGCAACCGCCGAAATTGTGGTTGGTCCTCCGGAGTGGTGATGACCAGGACTTCACGAATGCCGGCCATGATCAGAGTCGACAGCGGATAGTAGATCATCGGCTTGTCGAAGACCGGCATGAGCTGCTTCGATACGGCTTGAGTGATGGGCCAGAGTCGGGAGCCGGTGCCGCCCGCGAGAAGGATGCCGCGCATGCGAACACCATAGGCTGTGTGGCTTGCCGGCCGGTCGCTAGACTCCTGTGCCCATGAGGATTCTGATCACCGGTGGGGCCGGATTCATCGGCTCCGAGTTCGTTCGAAATCTACTGTCCGGTGACCCCGTCCCGCAGGAAAAACCTCGGGTGACCATCCTCGACAAGCTCACCTACTCGGGCAACCAGGCAAATCTTGCGGCCGTCGCCGCGGATCCGCTTTACACGTTCGTTCAGGGTGACATCTGCGACGTCGAGCTCGTGGATCAGCTGATGCCCGGACACGACGTGGTGGTGCACTTCGCCGCGGAATCGCACGTCGACCGCTCCATCGCGGGCTCGGGGCCGTTCGTCGTGACGAACGTGTTGGGCACCCAGGTGTTGCTCGACGCCGCGCGCAAGCACGGCGTGTCCCGCTTCGTGCACGTCTCGACCGACGAGGTCTACGGGTCGATCGAGGTGGGTTCGTGGACCGAGGACTGGCCGCTCGCGCCCAACTCCCCGTACTCGGCCAGCAAGGCTGCTTCCGACCTGCTGGCCCTGTCGTACCACCGCACACACGGCATGGATGTCGTGGTGACGCGCTGCTCCAACAACTACGGGCACTTCCAGTTCCCGGAGAAGATGATCCCGCTGTTCGTGACGAACCTCCTCGACGGCAAGCGGGTGCCGCTGTACGGCGACGGCGGGAACATCCGGGACTGGCTGCATGTCTCCGACCACTGCCAGGGCATCGAACTGGTGATGCGCTCCGGGCGGCCCGGTGAGGTCTACCACATCGGTGGTGGAACCGAGGTCACCAACAAGGAGCTGACGGCCCGCCTGCTCGCCGCTTGTGGGGCGGACTGGGACAGCGTCGACTTCGTCGAGGACCGCAAGGGCCACGACCGTCGCTACTCGCTGAGCATCGACAAACTGCACGACGAACTTGGCTACACTCCCCGCGTGTCCTTCGAACTCGGCCTCGAAGCCACCGTCGCGTGGTACCGCGAGAATCGCGCCTGGTGGGAACCGCTGCAACACAAGGTGGCGCTTTGACCACGTCGGTCGACAACCCGCGCTGGCTCGTCACCGGAGCGCGCGGAATGCTCGGGCGCGATCTGATCGCCGTCCTGGACGCGGTTCCCGGTTCGACGGTCACCGCCGTCGGCCGGGCGGATCTCGACATCACCGACGCCTCCGCCGTGCTCGAGGCGACGGCCGGCCACGACATCGTGGTCAACGCCGCCGCGTGGACGGACGTCGACGGCGCCGAGTCGGCCGAGTCGGCTGCGACCGAGGTCAACGGCACCGCGGTGGGCCATCTGGCTCGGGCCTGTGCCGCGCACGGCTCGCGGCTGATCCAGATCTCCACCGACTACGTCTTCGCCGGCGACAACACCGAGCCGTACTCGGAGAACGCGCCCACCGCACCACTGAACGCCTACGGGCGCGGGAAGCTGATCGGTGAACAGGCCGTGACGGAGCTGTTGCCGACGAGCGGCTACATCGTGCGAACTGCATGGCTGTACGGCGAACACGGGCGGAATTTCGTCTCCACCATGCTGACACTGGCCCGCGACCGCGACACCCTGGACGTCGTCGACGATCAAGCGGGGCAGCCGACCTGGTCGGCCGCCCTGGCCCGGCAGGTGGTTCGCCTGGGCGAGGCCGCTCTCGCGGGGCGCGCGCCGGCGGGGATCTACCATGGCACGGCGAGGGGACGGGCAACCTGGTACGAACTGGCACGAGCCACGTTCGCCGGAGCCGGTCTGGACGCCGACCGGATTCGTCCGACAACATCCGAGAACTTCACGCGCCCCGCCAAGCGTCCCTCCTACAGTGTGCTCGCCCACGATCGATGGGCCGATGCCGGGCTGTCACCCATGGCCGACTGGCGGGACATGCTTGCACAGGCATTGGATTGCCCGGGGTTCGTCGCCCTGCGGCCCGACTGATCAAAAATCGAGCGTGTCATGAAACTAACGATTGTCACCGCGGTCGCCGGATTTTTGGTGGTCATCGTCATTCTGGAGCTGCTGAGGCGACGCCAACTGCGCGAGAAGTACGCAGTTTTGTGGCTCGTCGTCGGCCTGATCGTGGTACCGCTCGGCGCCTTTCCGAAGATGCTCGACTCGGTGGCCACTTCGGTGGGCGTGCAATCGGGTGTCAGCCTCGTGCTCTTCCTCGGTTTCGTCTTCCTGCTCCTGACCTGCATCCACCTGAGCTGGGAATCGAGCCGGCTGGAAGAGGAAACTCGCTCACTCGCCGAAGAGGTTGCGCTCATTCGCACCGAACTGGTCGAGCGAGAGCGCAAGGATGCCATCGCCCTCACCCGTACCGAGTCGGCGAAGCGGGAATGCGTAAATGATTAACGACAAGCGGGTCCTGATCATCATCCCCGCCTGGAACGAGGCCGCGTCGATCGGGGACGTGATTCGCGAAGTCCGGGGCGAACTGCCCGAGGTCGACCTCCTGGTCGTCGACGACGGCTCGACCGACGACACCACCAAGGTGGCCCGCGCGGCCGGTGCGACGGTCACCACACTGCCGTACAACCTCGGCGTCGGCGGGGCGATGCGGCTCGGCTACCGCTACGCCTACGAGCACGACTACGACGTGGCCATCCAGGTCGACGCGGACGGTCAGCACGATCCCCGGTACGTGCCCAAGCTCGTGGATCGGCTCGACGACGCGTCCCTGGTCATCGGCGCGCGCTTCGCCGGTGAAGGCGACTACGCGGTCCGGGGTCCGCGCAAGTGGACGATGGTCATGCTGTCCGCAGTGCTGTCGCGGATGGCGAAGACGAAGCTGACCGACACCACCTCGGGCTTTCGGGCGTGCAATCGGGACATCATTCGGTTGTTCGCCGAGTGGTATCCGGTGGAATACCTCGGCGACACCGTCGAGACCACGGTCCGGGTGATCCGCCTCAAGCACAAGGTCGTTCAGGTTCCGGTGGCGATGCGGGCCCGGCAGGCCGGCACGCCGAGCCACTCGCCCGCCAAGGCGATGGTCTACCTCGGTCGCGCTTTCATCACCCTGCTGTTGGCGATCGCGCGCCGATGAAGACGATGCTGCTGCGGGCGATCCGCGCGCTGCCCCAGGGCACCCTCCTCGTGGGCGCCGGCATGGTCGTCCTCGGCGGTGCTTCCTACATTCACCTGGCGATCGCGGGCCACTCGTTGAACCCCGACGACATGTCCGGGGTCTCGGTCCTGTGGACCATCATCTTCTCGATCGGACTGGGCCTGTTCTTCCCGGTCGAACAGGAGATCACCAGGATCGTCGCCGCCCGAGCCGCCGCGGGCTCGGGCACGGCGCCGGTCCTGTGGCGCGGGAGCATGCTGGCCGGCGGGCTGTTGCTCGCCGTGCTGGCGCTCCTCGCCGGCGCCTCGGGCCCGATGGCCGACCGGCTCTTCGACGGCGATCGACAACTGTTGATTGCGCTCGGCGGCGCGTTCCTGGGTCTGACCGTCGTCTCGGTCACGCGCGGCATACTCGCGGGGCACGGCGCCTTCGTCGCGTACGGAACGCAGTTGGCCCTGGACGGCGGTCTGCGGATCGTGCTCGCCGTCGCGCTCGGCGTCTCGGGCAGCAGTTCGCCCCTGTTGTTCTCGCTGATCCTGACCGTTGCCCCGATCCTGGCCATGTCGGCCACCTTGCCGCCCGTGCTGCGCGCGGCCCGGCCCGGCCCGACGCTCGCCTGGCGTGAGCTGTACCGAGGACTCGGTCTGCTGATCGTGTCGACCCTGCTGGCCCAGCTGATGGTCAACACCGCGGTATTGAGCGTCAAGCTGTTCGAACCGGAGCAGACCGCCCTGGTCACCGCGTTGCTCAGCGCGCTGATCCTGGCGCGGGTGCCGCTGTTCGTCTTCGGGTCGCTCCAAGCGTCGTTGTTGCCCGGCCTCTCCCGTACCTTCACCGACGGCGATCGGCGCACCTTCCGCGGCCTCGTCCTGCGCGCTTGTCTGGTGGTCACGGCGCTTGGCGTGGCCGGCGGGCTGGGCGCCACGGTGTTCGGTCCGTGGATCATCAGGGTCTTCTTCAACGCTCCGGAAGGCGTCCTGGGCGCTTCGGACTTCGCCTGGTTCTCGGCCGGGACCCTGTGCTACATGCTTGCGATGGTGCTCGGGCAGGGCGTGATGGCGATGAACCGTCACCGCGGCCAACTCGTCGCGTGGGTCGGCGGAACCGTCGTGCTCGTGGCGATCACCTGCGCGCCCGGCGACATCCGACTGCGTGTCGAGATCGCCTTCGCCGCCGCGACCGCGGTGACGGCACTGTTGATGGCGGCGATGCTCCGGGCCGGTGCCCGGCGTTTTCCCGCCCCCGTCCGACCCGCGCCCTCGGCGCGAGCCGTGGCGGATCCCGTCGGTGGCGCCTCGCGAGGTGAGTAGGATCGACGGGCCGTGTGGCCCACGAGGAGGCCCCCTCGCGGGTGCTGGATCGATCGACAATCGGGAGTTCAGGGTGCGTGAGCGCACGGATGCCCCTGCTGAATCCGTTCGTCCCGCCGAGACGGTGCACCCGGAAGGGGCGGGCGAGCGACAAGTCCACACGATCGACGTGATGATGCCGTACTACGGTGACGTCGGGCTGATGCAGCACGCGGTGCGCAGCATCCTCGCCCAGACCGACCCGAACTGGCGACTGACCGTGGTCGACGACGGCCGGGAGAAGGGTGTTCCCGAGTGGTTCGCCGCGCTCGGCGACGATCGGGTGCGCTATCGGCGCAACGAGCACAACCTCGGGGTCACCGAGAATTTCCGCAAGTGCGTCGACCTTGCCGAACTGGGCCACATGGTCATGATGGGCTGCGACGACGTCCTTCTGCCGAACTACATCGCGACCATTCGCGCGGTGCTGCGCGCGCATCCGGACGCGGGGATGGTGCAGCCCGGCGTCCAGGTGATCGACGGCGCCGGCCTGCCCGCGAAGACCCTCGTCGACCAGACCAAGCGCAGGATCTACGCGCCCAAGATCGAAGGTGTGCGGCGGTTGGGCGGCGAACGGCTCGCGATCAGTGTGCTGCGCGGCAACTGGCTGTACTTCCCGTCGGTGTGCTGGCGTACCGAGGCCATCCAGGCGATCAACTTCCGCCGGGACCTGCACGTCATTCAGGACCTCGCCCTGGTCCTGGACCTGTTGCAGGCGGGCGAGCAACTCGTGGTGTCCGACGTCGTGTGCTTCCAGTACCGCAGGCACGCGGTGAGCGAGTCCTCGTTGCAGGCGTTCGACGGGCGCCGGTTCGTGGAGGAGCGGGGCTTTTTCCTCGACGTCGCCGACCGCATGGAGCAACACGGGTGGCACGAGGCGGCGAAGGTGGCCCGTAAGCACTTCTCGTCGCGCCTGCACGCGCTGACGATGTTGCCGATGATGGTGCGCAGCCGCAATTGGGACGGGGCGCGGATGCTCGCCAGGCACACCTACGGAACGGGCCGACACGCCGGCTGAACGTCCGCGAGCCGAAAAAACGGGAGGGCCCGCCGACATCGTCGGCGGGCCCTCCCGTTCGTCATGGTGGACGGACATCCACGCATGCGCCGCGAAACGGTGGGCTCACTCGATCGCCGGTGTTCGCACAACTTCCAGGAGCAGCTTCGGTTGGGATGCGGCCAGCCGCTCGAAGCGTTCCGCGAGCGTCCGGTTCGTGATCACCAGACGCAGCGGCTTCGGACTGTCGCGAACCACCTGTTCGAGCCGGCGCACCTCCTGCTCGCGATTGCGGCCGCCCTGCCCGTACGAGGCGAGCCCGGCGAGCCAGGGAATCCCGGTCACGGTGGTGTCGAGGGAGCCCAGGCGTCGCTTGAGGATCGCGTCGAGGAAGGAGATCCGCCAGTTGTCCGTTCCCGTGTCGGAGTAGACGAACAGCGTCGAGGGTCCGGTGCCGAAGAAACCGCGGGCGCGCAGTACCTTGGCGGTCTCCCCGACCCGTTGTCGGTCGAAGCCGCTCGACCACCTCGCGGCATACGTGGTGTCCGGTCCGTTCGCCCCCTCCGCCGTGTGCACCGGACCCCACTGGATGCCGCCGACCAGGGTCACCCCGGCGATTACCGCGGCCAGGCCGGTTGCCGAGCGGGCGAGTGGACGCAGTCGCGGATTCTCGGGTTCCGGTGCGAGGGTGGGCCGCAGCAGCAGGCCGATGGAGCCGATGCCGATCAGCGCGATCGAGTACAGCCCCTGAAACGCCTTCTCGTAGTAGTAGGACGTCTCGCCGAGAGTGAGTGTCTGGTAGAGGTGGAAGGCGCCCACGGCCGCGGTCACGAGCACGAGCTGAGCCGACATCACGCGCCACACGGGCGAACGCCGCCCGGCCCGGGTGAGCAGCGACGCCACGGTGATCACGATGCATGCCGCTACCAGATTGCGACTCATCGGTTCGATGCCGCCGGCCGCCTGGAGCTGTTTGGTCTGGCTGAAGCCGGTCAACTGCGGCCCGACGATGGGGATCAGCACGATCGCGCCGGTGATAGTGCCGACGATCGCGGTGAAGATCGGTGCGGTGCGCAGGCGTCGGCGATACACCACGGCCGCCACGAGCACGGCGGGAGCGGCCGACACCACGAACAGGTTGTAGACGAAGGCCAGGGTCACCAACGCGGCCCCGACCACGAGCACTTGCTCGCGGACCCTGCCGGCCGGGCGCACCAGCACCGCGATGGTGAGTGCGAGGACCGCTATCCCCAGCGACGCCGAATCGTGGCCGAGGGTGAAGACACCGATCAGCTGACCGGTCGCGGCCACGGTGCCGACCACGGCGCACACCAGCGCCCGGCGCCAACCGGTGACGGTCGGCCCGGCGATCCACCGGGCCGACCAGACCAGCGCGAGCACCAGGAAGCCGTAGCCGAGAATCGTGTACAGGAAGTAGCGGTCGTAGGCCTCCGCGGCGGGACCGGCGTCCGTGGTCGAACGCAGGAATGTGTCGAGCACCGTGTAGAGGAAGTGCGAGCCCGGCGGGTAGACCCGGGCCATCTGCGGGTTCATCGACGTGCTCGCCTCGGCGGCGTGGAAGTACGTGTATCCGCCGACGCGGTGGATCGCGTCGAACATGGAGAAGTGGCTGCCTTTGTCCTCCGTCACCACGGTGTACAGGAGCCGCTCGTTCGGTGATCTGCCGCGCAGCGGTCGATACAGTTGGGCGCTCGCGTAGGCGGCCAGGGCGAGCGCGAGCAGATCGGTGGGCAACACGCGCCGGGGTAGCGTCGGCCGTCGTCCGGTGACCAGGGCGGCCACGAGGGTGACGGTCAGCAGCGTGCCCGCCATCGGCACCGGGTGTAGACCCCAGGGCCAGAGCGAGAACAGCAGGCCGGCCGTGATGACCTCGCCCAGCAGCAGCACACAGGTGAGCATGAGCCGGTCGAATAGGGCGACGCCGCTGCGGACCAGGGAGGCGGTGCCGAAAAACAGCAGCGGCAACGACATCCAGTCGACATGCAGCAGGTGGAACGCCGCAGGCAGGATCCAGGCGGCGCAGGCCAGGCCTGGAAAAGGGAGCATCGACCGCGCCGGCGGACGCCGTTCGGATCGTGGTGATACCGACTCTGGCGCCTCGTGCGTCGTGCTCGGCCACCCCACAGGGCTCATGAAGGTTCTTTCTCGCTTACGCCGGGAGCATCGCGGCGGCTTGCCGTGCCGTTGACCGGTGCCATGGCGAGCGCCGGCTCCGGAGTGTCGGGCGTGGCGGTCTTCGGGGGATCATCCGCGACGGTGGCATCGCTCGGCCGCCTGAACCTGAACGAGGGAGTCCAGTGCTTGAGACCGAGCGCCGGCTTCTCCACCAAGTGCCAGGACACGAAAGCGAACGCGAAGGTGCAGACGACGGACAGCGCGGCGAACGCGGCGAATCCGAAGCGTCCGATGTCGTACATCGCCAGGATCTGCTGGGCCAGGAAGCCGTAGATGTAGATGCCGTACGAGTAGTCGTTGCGGCTGCCGATCCGGTGGAACCACTTCGGAAGCCGAATGGCCAGCCACAGGAGCAGATAGGCGTAGGCGGGCAGGCCCAGTACGAAGAATCCGCCGAACAGCAGTGAACCTCCCAACGCCACGGCGCACACCGCGGCGGCGAGGTCGTTGACCTTCAGCCGCTCCTTGTACAACTCCGCGCAGGTGCCCAAGAGAAACAGGAATCCCAGGTACACGAGAAAGTCCATGCGCAGTTCCCCGATCAGGGGAACCATGTACACCGACCCGGTCTGGTTCGGCGGCCCGCTCCATCCCGACGCCTTGATGTAGTCGTCGAGCATGTAGAGGTAGGTCACCAGAGTGAGGAAGAGTACGAAGCGGCGGGCGCGCCCGAAGACCCCGGTGAAGGCGAGGATGCCTACGCCGATGTAGCAGAGCATTTCGTAGGCAAGGGACCACAGGGAGCCGTTGAATGCGCTCGCGCCCGTGCGTTCACCCCACGGCGTGGTGGTTTTCAGCAGATCCGAGATGCCGTATTGGCGAACGCCGGTCCACCAGTTGGCCCGGGCGTAGTCGAACGGGCCTTGCGGGTGGTGCCAGAAGCCGTTCAGGGTGCCGTTCTCGTGCATCGCCACCAAGGGGGCCACGACGAACGCGGTGACGAGCAGACAGACCCAGAGGCCGGGGAAGATGCGCAGACCGCGGTGCCACGCGTAGCGGCCGATGCCGCCGCGGCGGGAACTGCGGGTGATCAGCAGGCCCGAGAGCACGAAGAAGCCGTACACGGACATGGTTCCGACATCGGTTTGATGGTCGAACAACTGAAGTCCGAGATTGTCCTCACTCACCCCGAGCGGTCGGGAATGGGAGAGGACGACCGCGAGTGCCAGGCCCAGTCGGATGAACCCGACGCTGTTCTGTCTACCGGAGAAGAGTTCCTCCAGACTGCCTCGCGACCGTGTGAAGCTCGACCATGACATGCGTGAACTCTCCTCAAGTGCACCAGAGCGACTCGTGCGTCCGGCCCCTACATGGATGGATGCCACGGGGGGACTCTTCGTAGTGCGGTTTGGGCGGAGCGGCGAGCGTGGTCGCCCCACGAGGTGCGTCTCGGCACTCCCAGGCAAGCCCCGCCGTGGGTGGTGGCGCCTCGGTCGAGTTCGCGGCGCCCGGACGACCCGGGGACGGATGCTCCCGGTAGGGTGACGGAGCGCTCGCCTGCGAGCGCCGCACACGATACCGGCTGCGGCGGCCACGGAGCGGCCCGTCATCGCGGGAGCGCCGTCGATATTCGGCCCGATGATAGGTTTCCGGTTCAGGAATTCAACCGGAATTCACCGATCGTCCGCCTGCGTGGCGGTCGGGACGAGTTCGGCCTCGATAGCCTCGGCGCGCTCGATTCGACTGCGCACCCGCACGGCGGTGCGAATCGTTCGGGACTTGGGCCCGGCGATCGAATATGAAGTACCGGAACCCGCCATCAGGTAGCGCAAGCCCGAACGAGGATTCGTGACAGTCTCAAACAGCGTGAAGACAACCACGGCGTCGGATCCGTCCGCGCCGCATTCCACGCCCCCCGAACCACGTACCGGCGGGATGCGCCGGGTCGCGGGTGTGCTCGTCGCCCTGGCCCTGGCCTGGCTGGTCCCGGCCGGGCTCTACGCCGTGCATGCGTCGATCGTGCTGCCGCTGATTTTCTTCGCCCTCGTCGCGTCGCTGCTGCGTTCCGGACGCACGATCCTGGATCGACTGGTCCTGGCCGTGGCAATGAGCGCCGGCGCCATGTGCCTCGCGGGTTTGGTGTTCTCGATCTGGCCCTGGGGCCTCCACCCCGTGCCGATCTCGGGGGTGGCGTTCACCGTGGCGGTGCTCGTCGCCGAGGTGACCGGACGCCGACCCGAGCTGCCGCGCCGCAACGGGCTGCCCGACCTGATCACCCTCGGCGTCACCGCCCTGGTCACCGTCGCCACCCTGCTGCCGCTCATGGGCCGGGGCCTGGTCGGCCGGCTCTCCACCGTGGCGATCGCGGAGGACCTGGGTCGCCACTTCGCGCTGTTCGACAACATCCGTACGCACGGCGGCTACACCTTCCAGCACCAGTCGGAGCTGAAGGTGAGCCTGAACACGGACATGAGCGCGTATCCGCAGGGCAGCCACTTCGCGATGGGGCTGTTCGACAACTTCCTGCGGGCCAGGACCGATCCGGGCTCCACGGTCACCGAACTCAACGTCTTTCTGTTCTGCTACGTCGCCACCTTCGTCTTCCTCGTCTTCACAGTGCTCTGGGCGATGCGCTGGATGGCCGGCGGCACGTTGTCGACGTGGCGTTACCTGGTGGTCGGCGCAGCCGCCGGTGCCTACCTGTTCTTCGGCGACGGCATCGCGATGTTCATGCGCGGGTTCCCCAGCGAGTTCGTGGGCCTGGGACTGCTCGCACTCCTGGTCGCGGTCGTGTGCCGGCCGCTGCGGCGGCTGCGCGAACAACTGTGCGTGTTGTCGTCGCTGACGATCGCGGTGTCGTTCACCTATTACCTGTTCCTCCCGGCGGCCGGCGTGATGCTGATCGCGTGGATGGTCGGCTACCGCAAGCAGTTGTGGGCGCAGCGCTGGTGGACCGGCGTCGCGATCGTGGTCACCATGATCGGTGCGCTCGTCGAGCCGATGATCAACTGGAAGTACGCGAGCAAGTCCGAGGTGGTCAATGCGGCCGGGGGGATCAACCCGATAATCCGCCACCTGTTCATGCTGCTGATATTCCTCGTGGTCCTGGGCCTGGTCTCGCGGACCGCCTGGCGGCACCCGGTCCGGCGGATGGCCATCCTGTGGATGATCGTCGCCGGCGGCGCGGCGATGGCCATGTTCGCCTACCAGACCTGGGTGATGGGCGAGACCTCGTACTACTACGAGAAGCTCCTGCATCAGGCGATGGTGGTCGGGATCGTCTGCCTCGGGGCGGGGGTCCTGGTCGCCCCACGTCGGCGGCCCGGCCGCGATCGGGAGCCGTTCACCCGGCCGCTGTCCGCAGGCCTGTTGGCCCTGTGCGTCGTGGTGACCATCGCGTTCAACGCGAGCCCGGATCGCGAGGTCTGGCGCAAGCCGCAGCCGGAGGGTACGAGCTGGGGTGTCGGCTTCCTCGAGCGCAAGCTCGACTATCCCCGACTCGGACAGCTGATCCTTGCGGCGCAAAAGGCCAACCCGCGGTACGAGAACCACGCCACGATCATCCAGATGTCCGATGACTGGCAGGGCAACTATTACGGCACGCTGTGGCTGGACGTGCTCATGCGCAACCTGGCTCTGTCCATGGACGTGAAGCCGCCGGTGGGTTCCAAGGAAACACCGCAGGAACTGACCGAACGCATCGTGAACAAGTTCCCGAAGACGCCGTTCCGGGTCTACACCGACGATTGGGACACCGCCACCACCCTCCAGGTGCTTCGGCGCAACCGCCCGGACCTGGGTGTCGACGTGCTGTTCAGCAACCCGACCCGGTGCACGTACGACTTCCGCCCGATGCCGGTCCTGGGTCCGCGCGAGGTGCCCGGGCCGATGCCCACGATCGGCTTCCCCGCGAACGGCTGCAAGAGCGCGGCGACCGGGCCCGGCAAGACCAAGTAGGCGCCGGGCCGTAGACGTGGACGATCGCCACGACGGCCGCCGATGCAGGCGGCCGTCGTGGCGATGGTGGTCGAGCGTGGCGTTGTCGGCGTGGCCCAGCGCAGCCGGGACGGGCGTACGCGGGAGTCGGTCGAAGTCAGGGCGAACCGGTGGGTGCCTTGGTGCCCACCAGGTCCTTGTCCTGTTCGGTCCCCGGGACCATGATCCGGCGGGACACCAGGAACGTCACCGGGATGGCCGCGGCGGCTGCCACCAGCGGGGCGATCCGCTCGTCCATCGACACCCACGAGACGAGCGCGTAGACGCCGACGGTGGTGATCACGAAGTTGGTGATGTTGGTGAGCGGGAAGAGCAGGAACTTCTTCCAGGTCGGCTTGGTCTTGTAGGTGAACCAGGAGTTCATGAAGAACGAGCCGATCATGCTCAGCACGAATGCCGATATGTGCGCCACCAGATACGGCACGAAATGGTTGAACGTGAGATAGAGGGCGTAGTACGTGCCGGTGTTGACGACGCCCACGATCGCGAAACGAAATGCCTGGCGCAGCATCAGTGGGTGACCTCCCGCGTGCCGACGTCCACGGAGGTTTCCCGAATGGTCGCGACGGTGCGCGGCGCATCCACCCGATCGGACGTGCTCTCGCGCACCAGATAGTGCGGTCGGCGCTTGGTCTCGTAGTAGATGCGGCCGATGTATTCGCCGATCAGGCCGAGCATCGTCATCTGCAGCCCACCGAGGCCGGTGACGGCGGCGATGATCGTGATGTAACCCGGGGTGGCGATGCCCTGGAAGATCGCGATGCCGACCAACGTGAGGGTGTACGCGAGGGACACCGCGGACAGCGTGAGCCCGAAGTAGATCGCCACCCGCAGCGGTCGGTTGTTGAACGAGATCAGACCGTCGAGACCGTAGTTGAGCAGCTTGCCGAAGCTCCACTTGGTCTGCCCGAGCTCACGCGTGACATTCTTGTACTCGAACATCACCGAGTCGTAGCCGATCCACGAGTACAACCCCTTGGAGAAGCGGTTGTACTCGCGCATCGACAGCAGCGCGTCCAGGGCCTTGCGCGAGAGCAGTCGGAAGTCGCCGACGCCGTCGACGAGTTCGACGTCAACCCACTTGTTGACGAGCTTGTAGTACGAGCTGCTCAGGAAACTGCGGAACCGCTTGTCGCCCTCGCGACTGCGCCTGGCGATGACCTGCTCGTGACCCTTGAGGTGCAGGTCGAGCATGCGCGGGATCAGCTCCGGCGGGTGCTGGAGATCCGCGTCCATGATCACGACGGCGTCGCCGGTCGCCTGTTCGAGGCCCGCGAGCATCGCCGCCTCCTTGCCGAAGTTGCGGCTGAAGGAGACGTACTTGGCGGCGGGATCCTTCTCGGCGAGTTGGCGAAGGATGCGCAGGGTGCCGTCGGAGCTGCCGTCGTCCACGTAGCAGATCTCGACATCGGCCCCGATGTCCTTCAGTTCCTCGCGAATCGTCTCGTGGAACGTGGAGAGGACGGCTTCTTCGTTGAAGCACGGCACCACGAGAGACAAGAGCATTGACTTCACCGGTTCCTCGTCTGGGCGCAGAGCCAGATCTTCACCACGGACATCTCTGGGAAGCCTGCCCTCGGCACCTGCGGGCGCACTCGGACGGCGCTGGGCGGGTGCGAGTGGGGCTGTCCGTCGGAGTGCCGATCATTCTTGCACGGATCGTCCGAAGCACGCCGCCCGCCGGAGCCCGCCGCCAACCCGATGGCTGTCTTGATGCAGAACGATGACAATCGCGATCCCTCGAGTGTCGTACGCACGCGCTAACATCCCGTTCGGTTGCACCGATTGCGCAGCCGGGGGGTGTGAACAATCGGTCGCGCAGGTGGGGGAACATGTGCGCGGGCGACGAGTCTCCTCTCGATGCGCCGCTCCGAAAAGAGACGTATGTCGTCCATACGCAACAAATTCCTCTGTGCCGTGACCGCCGGCGCCGCTGCCGCGCTGGGCACCGTCGTACTCTCGGCGGCACCCGCGGGCGCGACCCCGGCCGGGAACAACGGCCTCGTCACCTACACCGTCCAGAACACGAGTGGCTCCTCGTCGGCGAGCCCGCGCGTCGTGGTGGTCGACCCGACGACCAACGCCAAGCGACTGCTCCCGCTTCCGGCCGGGATGAACGCATCCCGCGGCGCGGTGTTCTCCCCCGACGGCAGCCGACTGGCGTTCTGGGCGAACCCTTACCCCACCGCCGGCTCCGGCTGGCGCCTGTTCACCGCCCGTCCCGACGGCTCGGACATCCGCGCCATCGACCTGGGCCCGGGGCTGCCCTCCGTGACACCGGCCTCGCTGGCCTGGTGGCCCAACGGCAGCGAGCTGCTGTTCGTCGCCGACCGCAAGCTCTACTCGGTGTTCAGTAACGGCACCTCGTACGCGTTCCCGCTGGACAACCAGCCCTCCGGCGAGCTCGCCGGCAACGACGTCACGCACCTGTCGATCGCCAAGGATGGCGCCGCGCTGATCTCGCTGCGCCCGACCGGGGCCGGCCCCACCCAGGGCGGTCGGGTCGTGCTGCGCACCTACGCCGGGGTGACCTCGGTGCTCGCCGCCGACGGCGCGGATGCCGAATTCGACCCGTCGGGCCAATTCGCCGTGCTGCGCCGTCCCGCGCAGCCGGGCCAGCCGCTGAGCGATTGGCCGGCCGTGGCGGTGAACCGACAGGGTGCGGGCGTGCCCGGCTCGTTCGTCCCGGGCACGCCCTACGCCCAGCTCGCGCCCGCGCCCGACGGCCACGGCCTGCTGTACACCAAGTACCAGGCGAGCACCGGCTACCAGGGCCACTGCGACACCCTCGCGGTGCAGGTGGCCGACACGGCCGAGCGTCAGCTGAGCACCCCGGGCGACTGCGCCGTGGAGCCCGCGTGGCAGCCGACCCGCAAGAACACCGTGAACCGGGTCGGTGGCCGCACCGCGGTCGAGACCGCGACCGCCGCCTCGGCGGAGCTGTGGGCCGACAAGGGTGTGGCCGACGGTCGACTCCCGGCCGATGCGGTCGTGTTGACCCGTAACGACTATTACGGTGACGGTCTGGTCGGTGTTCCGCTCGCGGCGGCGAAGAAGGGTCCGTTGTTGCTGACGGATCGCAACAGTCTGTCGGCGTCGGCGGAGACCGAGATCAGGCGGATCCTGCCGGCGGGCAAGACGGTCTATCTGCTGGGTGACTCGACCGCGCTGTTCGAGCCGGTGGCGGCGCGGGTGCGTGCGCTCGGCTACAACGCGGTGTGGCTGGGTGGTCGCACCCAGTACGAGACCGCCATCGCGATCGCCGACGCCACCAACCCGAACCCGAAGAACATCCTCTTCGCGACCGGGTTGGAGTACTACGACGCGCTGTCCGCGGGTCCCGCCGCGGCGTCGAACGACGCCGTCGTGCTGCTGACCGACGGCAACCGCCTGCCTTCCTCGGTGCAGGCCTACCTGAGCCGGCACCCGAACGCGGACGTCTTCGGCATCGGCGATCCCGCCGCGGAGGCGCTCTACCTCGACGGTGACCGGGACTACTACTCGATCTCCGGTCGGACCGCGATCGAGACCGCGACCGAGACCGCCAAGCAGATGTTCTACCCGCCCACCGGGGCCGGCGTCGCGACCATGCGCAGCTTCCACGACGCGATGTCCGGTGGCGCGGTGATGGCGAGCATCCACGCGCCGATCCTGCTCAGCGACCCGGACCGGCTGAACTGGGCCACGCAGGACTACCTGCGCGGCAACAGCGCGTCGGTCAACTACGCGCTGATCCTCGGTGACGAGGGCGCGCTGTCCTCCTCGGTCTACAACTCGGTGGCCGGTGAGATCGCCCTCCCGGGTCTGGCCGGCTCCGACACCCTGCGTGCGGAGAGCGGCGCGCGCAGCCTGAAGGCGCCGGCTCCGGGAGCCCCGGCGACGTCCGGCCCGATCGCCGACCTGGGTCCGGCCAAGGCCGGCCTGGTCGCGCAGAAGCCGAACCTGCCGAAGTTCCCGCACGCCGGCTGATCTCCGCATTGCGCGATATTTCGACGGTGACGTCGTAAAAAAGCCGGTTCCGGCCTCCATTCGGATGGTCGGGACCGGCTTTTGCGTTTCCCGAACGATTTCTCGGCCGCCGTCGACGATCTTTCCTTGCCTCGGAATGCGCCGAACAACTCGATGGCTTTGTGCGGTGGGGCCCGCTAACATGCCATCGGTGTTGATGATCGCGTGACCGGGGATGAAAGCCGGTCGTTCGGCGGGTGGGGATATCGGCCGGGCCGGCGAGGATCTTTGGTGCGCCTTGGCGAAAGATACGTATGTCATTCATACGCAATAAATTCCTGTGCGGAATCACGGCCGGGGCCGCGGCGGCATTCGGCACGATCGTGTTCGCCGCCGCGCCCGCACAGGCCACCTACGCGGGGAACAACGGCCTCGTCGCGTACACCGCCGAAGGCCGTGCGGGCTCGACCGCGCCCAGCCCACTGGCGATCGTGGTCGACCCGAAAACCAACGCGTCCCGTCCGCTGCTGCCGCCCGGCATGACCGCGTCGCGTGGCGCGGTCTTCTCGCCGGACGGCAGTCGCGTGGCCTACTGGGCCCACGACTACCCCGCGGCGTCGTTCGGGTGGCGGCTGTACACCTCGCGCCCGGACGGGACGGACGCTCGGCGCATCGAATTGGGCAGCGAGATCTACAACGCCGAGCCGTTCGCGCTGGCGTGGGCGCCGGGCGGTGCCAACCTGCGTTTCGTCACCCGGGGCAGGATCTACTCGATCTACGCCAACGGCGACTCGGAGGCGTTCGTGCTCCAGGACGCGATCCCGGCGCTGGTCGGCCAAATGGTGACGAACATCTCGGTCGGGGCGGACGGCTCCATGTTGTTGTCGCTGCAGGATTACGGCGCGCCCAACACCGAACGCCGGGTGATCCGGCGCAACGCCGACGGCACCGTGACCGCATTCGCCTCCCCGGCCACCGACGCCGAGTTCGCGCCCGGTGGTACGACCGTCATCCTGCGCGCCCCGGCCACGCCGGGCCAGAGCCAGGCGGAGTGGCCGGCCAAGGTGGTCGACCTCCAAGGCGGGGTGGTGGATGTGGGGCTCACACCGGGCACGCCGTACGCGCGGATGGCACCGTCGCCCGACAATTCGACGCTGCTCTACACCAAGTACAAGAAGACGAACGACTACAACGGGCACTGCGACACACTTGCCATGCAGCACCTGGACGACCCCGAGGTGACCTTGGGCCGACCGGGCGACTGCGCGGTGGAGCCGACCTGGCAGTCCACTCGGGTCAACGTGGTGAACCGACTCGGTGGCCGCACCGCGGTGGAGACCGCCACCGCCGCGTCCCAGGAGCAGTGGGCTGCCGTCGGCGCCCCGGCCGGCAACGGCCGCGAGCAGGCCGATGCGGTCGTGTTGACCCGTAACGACTACTACGGTGACGGTCTGGTCGGTGTTCCGCTCGCGGCGGCGAAGAAGGGTCCGTTGTTGCTGACGGATCGCAACAGTCTGTCGGCGTCGGCGGAGACCGAGATCAGGCGGATCCTGCCGGCGGGCAAGACGGTCTATCTGCTGGGTGACTCGACCGCGCTGTTCGAGCCGGTGGCGGCGCGGGTGCGTGCGCTCGGCTACAACGCGGTGTGGCTGGGTGGTCGCACCCAGTACGAGACCGCCATCGCGATCGCCGACGCCACCAACCCGAATCCCGCCTGGGTGCTGTTCGCGACCGGACGCGAGTACTACGACGCGCTGTCGGCGGGCCCGGCGGCCGCGGCCAACAACGCCGTGGTGCTGCTCACCGACGGCGACACGCTGCCCGCCTCGGTGTACGACTACATCCTGGCGCACCCGAACGCCAAGGTGATGGGCATCGGTGACCCGGCCGCGGACGCGCTGAAGTACGGGAGTCCGACCGAGTACTACTACTCGATCACGGGTCGCACGGCCATCGAGACCGCGACCGAGACCGCCAAGGGCATGTTCGACCCGCCGCCGACGGCGGCCGGCGTGGCCACCATGCGCAGCTTCCACGACGCGATGTCCGGCGGCGCGCTGATGGCACGCAACCACGCGCCGATCCTGCTCAGCGACCCGGACCGGCTGAACTGGGCCACGCAGGACTACCTCAGGGTCAACAGCGCCTCGATCGGCTACGTCGCGGTGCTCGGTGACGAGGGCGCGCTGTCCTCATCGGTGCGCGACACGATCGCCGGCGAGATTGCCCTGCCCGGCATGGTCACCTCGACCAACGTCCCGGCGGCCCCGGGCGCGCGCAGCCTCGAGGCGCCGGCCGCGCCCGGCCCGGCCGCCGAGCGTGGCCCGACCTCCGACCGGAGTCCGCTGGAATCGCTCCCGGCCAAGCCCACCCACCGGGGCTGACCCGAGCGCGTCCGCACCCGCACCCAACGAGCGACCGGCCGGGGGGGGGGGGGGGGGGGGGGGGGGGGGGGGGGGGGGGGGGGGCGGGGCGGGGGGGGGGGGGGCGGCGGGGGCGGCGCCGGG
>NZ_JBITHP010000010.1:11676-241601 GCF_044458105.1 Embleya sp. NPDC050493 | reverse complement strand
CCCCGCGGGCGCGGCCCCCCCCCCCCCCCCCCCCCCCCCCCCCCCCCGGGGCGGCCCCGCCCCCCCCCCCCCCCCCCCCCCCCCCCCCCCCCCCCCGCCGCCGTTGTCGGGCTCATCACCGCACGAGCAGATACACAGGCAGAAGCAGGCGCTCAGCGCGGGATCGCGGTGAACCTGAAGGCCGCCTGCTGCTGACGATGCACGGACAACGCCCCGTCCTGACTCATCGTCGCCACCACGGCGCGACCCGTGCCGTCGACGGCCAACGCTGGCAGCCGGCCGATCGCCCCGGGCAGTTCCGTCCAGGTGGGCGCGCCGGCGCCACTCGGATCGGCAGCCAGGCGGGTAACGCTCGCGCCGCTCTTGTCGTTGAGCACGCCGAGCACGATCGCCCCGTCCGGTCCGACGACCGCGCCGACTCGGCCGTAGCCGCCCGGCGTGCCGAGGTTCACCGGCTGATCGGTGTTCCATTCGTTCTTCGACCCGGTCCGGCGATACAGCAGGACCTCGGCGGTGTCGGGCTGCCGGACCAGGAGGAACTGCCGCCCGTCGGCCTGGGCGACGATCGTGGGCGGGCCTGCGGGCGCCGGGCAGGGCAGCGGTTCGGGCCGGCCCAGCGGGCCGCCGGCCCGGTCCTGGCTCCAGCGCAGGACGGCCTTGGTGTTCGCCCCGTAGACCTCGACCCGGTTCTCCCGGGTCAGCACGGGGGAGACCCCGTCCTGGAGGTCGGCGCCGCCGAGGTCGATCCACTCACCCCAGACGCCCTTGCTCGACAACACCCGGGTGCTCAGGCCGCGGCCCTGGTTGCGGGCGAACACGTGCACCTGCCCCGTGCCGTCCGCGACGGCGGTGGGCACGCCGCTCTCACGCGCACCGATCGCATTCGGGTTCGGCGCGCCGATCGACTCCCAACTCCCGAACGCACCGCCGGCCGACTGGGAGGTGGTGACGATCTCGCGCACCTGAGCCTGCGGCGCGGGAGCGAGGGTCATCCGGATGCCGAACAGCCGAAGCTGCCCGTTCGGCAGCCGCAACACTTCCAGATACGGGCCCAACCGGTCACCGCCGAGCGATACCGGCTTCCGCCACGCCTCGCCCGCCTTGTCCTCGACCCACATCGTGGCCTGGCCGTTCACCACGGCGAACGCGCACATGCGGCCGCCGGCGTCGGCCTGCAACCAGGAATTGTTCGGCGGGAAGCGGCGATAGGTGCTCTCCGCCCAGCCGTACTGGATCGGCTTGACCCCGACCTTGACGTCGCCGCAGCCCGCCGGGTCACCGCAGTTCCACCGGTCGACCCAGCCGTACGTCTCCAGGAAGCCGCGCTTGTCCGCGAACTCCTTGGCGCCGAGATTGTGCGGCCATTTGCCGTTCGAGTACGCGCGGTAGCAATCGACCAGCACGGGCGCGGCCGGCCCCGACTCCTGATACCGGCGCAACGCGTCCAACGCGAACAGCGCGGACGCGGTGTGGTCCTGATGGTCCTCGGAGACCCATTCACCGTTGGCGGGGTCACCCTCCGGATCCGGATCGAGAGTGCGCACCAGGGTGGGCCGAAACGCCTGCATGAGTTGGAGCAGCGAGTCCGACAGCGTGCTGCGGGTGTACGAGTACGCATGCGTCAGCGGGCCGCCGGTGACCGGAATCGTGCCCAGCCGATCCGTGCTCTGTTCCCACAGACTGCGCAGACTGTCCTTGCGGAACTGGGTCTTGGTCCGGGCCTCGCGCAGGCCCAGGAACACCAGTTGTACATGCGGCGCACCGTCGAGGGTGGATATTTCGGCCAGGCCGCCGGGGGTCTGCAACGAGCGGCGGGTCCACCGGGCGGTGCGGTCGCCGAGCGCCATCCGCGCGTACGCGGCGCGGGCACCGTTCTGTCGGGCCGCGCTGTAGCGCGCGAAATCCGCCTTGGCGCGCGAGAGTGCCGGGTCCGTGTTGCCCACGTTGCGGCCGTCGCCCTCGCCGCCCGTGAGGTACACGGTGGTCAGCGCGGCCCCGGCACGCACCGAGTTCACGATGTCCGGATTCATGAAATAGAAGTCGTCGTCCGGGTGGGCGACGATCTGCAACGTCCGGATCGCCGAGTCCGACCGCGGCGCGGGCGCGAGCGGCGCGTCCTTGCCGGTCGGGGCCCCGCCCGCGTCGTCGCCCCGTTCCCATGGCTGCCACCACGCGAGCGGAGCCGCGACCGCGACCACGCCCGCCCCCGCCAGGATCACGCGGCGTCCGATCGGGCGTGCGTTGCCGTCAAGAGGAGGGGTCACGTTGCTCACAACTCAGTAAACGTTCTGGATGGCCTACCGGTTGCGAGGCGCTCGGACCTGCTCGGATCGGCCCCGATCGAGGATCGGCGGGCAGTCCAGAATATGGATGGCTTCGGAAAACGCCAATGACGAGGCAATCAGCTCTTCTTCGGCGCGCCGCGCCGGCGAAAACGTGCCGAGGCGACCGCCGCCGCACCCCTGGGGCCGTCCGCGACGCGGACCGCGAGCGAATGGTTCGCCGTGCGATAGGGCTGCACCAACAGCACCGCCCGACGCAGGTCCGGCACCAGATGCCGACCGAGACCGGCGCCGCCCGCCGCACGCACGCGCACTGTACTGATCGCTCCGTCGTCGAAGGACAGCCGCGCCCACACGTCCCACGTGGAGAACACGTCGGTCCCGCGCAGTGCGGCGCCGTCCACGACCGCCCGCGCCCGCAGGATCCCGTCGGCATCCTGCCCCAGGGTCGCCGGACGCTCGCGCTCGAACCGGCCGAGTCGGTCGCGCAGCACGATGTCGCAACCGCGCAGACCGGCCCGGGCGAGCCGCCCGTACAGATCCGCGATGTACAGATCCAGCGTCATGCGATGCCCGGCGACGGCCACCTGGGCCTCGATGTTGATCGGCAGCCGACCGGTGGTCAGGCCGGCGAACCCGCTCAGCGCAATGCCGGGCGGGCTGTCGTCCCACAACGGTTCCGCGGCCGTGCCCGCGTACGGCGGGGTCAGCCGCGGCGGATCCGCGGCCAGTTCGGCCAGCCGCTCCAGCCCGGTCGGCTCCTCCCGCAGCGCCACCACGGAGGCCGCCCAGCGTGCGGTCGCGGTCGCGCCCATCACGCTCGCGCGCTCGAAGCCCATCAGGTGTTCGCGTGCCGCCGTCCACCAGCCCTGGCGGTACTCGGCCGGGCGCCGATGCAGGTCGCGCAGGTACAACAGCAGGTCGTGTTCGAGGAACTTGCGCTCGGACGCCTCGACCAACTTCTGCGTGCCGGTCTCGCGCATCGTCGCGGTCACCCGGGAGTGCGCGGCCAGCCGATCCCGCCAGTTGCGCAACTCGTCGCGGCGCAGCGAGATCGACTGCACGGCGGCCTTGCGCCGCACGTTCCACGTGTACACCCGGTCGGGGATCACGGCGAAGCGGGTCGCGGCGGCGTATACCTCGGCGGTGAACCCGAAGTCCTCGTAGTGGGCGTCGTCGTCGGCGAACTGGATCTTGTTGCGATCCAGGAAGGCGCGACGGTAGAGCTTGTTGACCGAGAGCGTGTCCCACAGCGTCTCCGGACGCAGCGCCGCCGAGAACACGCCGGCCTCGGTGAACAACTGCGGCTGCCAGGGCACTTCGCGGCCCTCGGGCAATTCCCGGCGCACGCACAGCCCGGCCGCGAAGTCGACGTCGCCGGCGACGGCCGCCTTGTGCAGCGCCGCGACCGCCCCCGGAGGCAGCACATCGTCGCTGTCCAGATACATGATCCAGGGCGATTGCGCGAAGGCGGTGCCGTCGTTGCGGGGCGCGCCGCAGCCGCCGCTGTTGACCGTGCGCCGGACCACCCGCACCTTGTCGCGCGGCCAGCGGGAGAGCACCTGCGGGGTCTCGTCGGTGGAGGCGTCGTCGACCACGACCACCTCGCGCACCACATCGCCCTGGGCGAGCGCGGACTCCACGGCGGCGGGCAGGTGTGCCATGTCGTTGTAGGTGATCAGGACGATGCTGACGCCGTCATGCGCGACCATCTCTCACTCACCTGCCACTTCTGCGGTCGTGGGCGACGGCTCGCCCACGCCCTCGGTGTCGCGTCGATTGCGCCACCACACGGTGCCGGGCACCGCGAGCAACGCGATCAAGCCGACCCCGGCGGCGGCCAGCCCCGGACGCAGGCCCGGTGGAGTAAACGTACAGGCGATGCGGTCCGTGCCCGGCTTCAACGCGATCGCGATCCGGCCGTCCCGCTTGCCGGGCTCACGCTCGGAGCCGCCCTGCTGCGAGCAGACCCAGCCGTCGACCGCCATCACGCCCACCACCGCCGTGCCGCGGCTGCCCTTGGGCAGGGTGGCCTCGAAGGTGTGCCCCCCCGCCGACACGTGCGTCGCGGCGCTCGCCCGCAGGCCGGCGACGGTGCTGCGCAGCTTGCCGAAGTCCAGGCACCCGACCGGATACCGCGGGATCTCGTCGCCCGAGGAGGGCGCGACGGTGAGCTTGACCTGACCCGACTGCGGGACCAGGCCGAGGTCGAGGACGCCGCCCCGGTTGGACTTCGAACCACCGCCGCTGACCGCGGACCGGCCGTCGACACCGGTGACCTTGGTACCCATGGCCGGGCTGTACCAGAACAACCCGCTGCCGGGCGTGCACTGGGCGGTGAACGTCATCACGGTCTTGCCCGGGCGGGGCTTCAACCGCCACGGCCCGGTGCCGGAGAAGGATGCATTGGTCTCGCCGCCGGTGACCTTGACCTCGGGCACGGTGTACACGGCTCCACCGAGCGCCTGTTCGTGCCGGCCCCAGACCGTGTCCGCCGGTGCGGTGCCGCCCGCCACGGGACCCTCGGGCCGCACGGTGACCAGCGGCGGAACCTCGTAGCGGCGGGTCTCGAACCGGCCCGGCGCGGCGGCCTCGGGACTGACGCGCGCGCCGATCGAGAAGATCGCGTCGGTGACCGGGTTCTCGTTGCCGAACAGGGTCCGCCCGAACGCGCCCGACGGGTAGCCCAGCGAGTCCAGCGCCTCGGCGGTGGTCTTGGTCGCGTAGCTGCTGTAGTACTCGGGCCCCTCACCGCCGCTGCGCAGCGGCTCGTTGTAGGCGAAGTACTGCGGGCCGGGGTCGGTGCGGTAGCGGGGCCAGCCGTCGACCGCGCGCAGGGCGGCCCGCTTGGCGTCCAGGTTCGCGCCGGATGTGGCGACCGGCTTGGCCCAGCGTTCGCGTGCCCGCCGGGTGTCCGCGACGGCCGTCGACATGGCCGACTCGCCCACCACGATGCCCACCATCGCCACCGCGGCCAGCCCCATGAGCACCCGACGCGAACGGGGGTGCTCCTGTCGGTTCGCCAGCACCACCAGACTCAGCGCGCCGAGCGAGATCGCCCCGCCGCCGAGCACGGCCCACCACGTGTACTTGCCGAAGTCGTCGGCGTTGCGCACCAGGAAGGTGACCAGGACGAGTACCCCGAGGGCGCCGGCCATCGGGAGCAGCCGAGGCTTGTTGGTCAGGCACATCCACGCGACCACGACGAGCAGCCCGCTGAAGACGAACGCCTCGCGATACGGGTTGCCGTTGGGTACCGCCAGCCCGTGCCACACGTACTGGGTGGGGGCCCACTGGAACGAGGCCGCGACCATGATGATCGAGCCGGTCCACACCAGTCGGGTCCGCGGCGGGATCGCGCGGTTGACCACGAAGGCGAGTGCCAGGATCAGGCCGAGACTGGCGATGTACAGCCGGGGTCGGCCGCCCCACAGATGCGTCGAGGGCAGCATGCCCGCGATGAAGACCTCGGTGCGCTCGGGGCTGAAGGTGCCCGCCTGGGTCGGCTGCGCGGCCTTGCTGGACAGGTACGAGGGCAGCAGCAGCGGCATGGTGAGCATGACCCCGACGCCGACCGCGGTGCCCGCGCGCAGCGCCGCGCGCAGCCGCTGCGGCCAGTCCGTCTCGGTCGTGGCCATTCGGATCAGCAGCAGGATCGCGGCGGCCAACGTGGCCATCATGCCGGTGTAGTAGTTGCCCATCCACGCCACCGCGACCAGCAGCGCCGAGGACACCCACCGGCGTCCCTCCAGGCACCATTCCATCGCGATGCCGAGCATCGGCAGCGAGACCAGACCCCACATCCACATCGGGATGTACGAGGCGTCGCTGAGTGCCCAGCCGCACAGGCCGTAGCTCGCGCCGAGGGTGGCTCGCATCCACCAGGCACCGGGCGACAGCCGCTTGAGGTAGACCGTCATCATCGCGGCGGCCAGGCCCATGGTCAGCGGAGCGACCAGGAAGACCACGATGTCCACACTGCCGCGCGGCACCAGGATCGCGAGCAGCGAGAACGGATTGCCGAGGTAGGTGTGGTAATCCGAGAGGAACTGCGTGCCGAAGCCGCTGCGCCAGTTGAACAGGAAGTCGCCGGCGGCGTCGCCGTGGGCGAGATCCCACAGGTTCAGGTGGAAGGGCACGTACTGGTTGGCGAGGTCGTTCAGCCCTTTGGGCTTGTCGCCGAACGGACGTTCGTCCTTTGTGATCCAGGCGATGAGATAGGCCGAGAACGTCGCGACGAACGCGAGCACCGGGGCGGCGACGTCCGGCCGCCCCCACAGGCGTACCCCGGGCAGTCGGCGCAGGCCGCCGGAGAACCGGCCGGAGGTCCGCTCTCCCGGCGTTCGACCGGGCTCGGCAGGCCGTTCATGGGTCGTGGCAGACATGGGATCCCTGGGTGAGGCCTGGTGGCGCGATCGCGTGGTCATCGCGGGTGATCGCGATCAAGCCTATCCATGCCGGAACCGTGGTGTGCCCGCCGGTCGTCCGAGAACGTGGTTGTACACGGCGTTGTATTACGCTCCTTGGACGCGCTTACACGGTTGACAATGATGCGAGGAACTGCTTTGGCCCCCACCGACTGCCCGGATGTCTCCGTTGTCGTGATCGTTTACAACGATGCCGAGCGGCTGCCTGTCGCGGTCGGGTCGGTCCTCGATCAGTCGCTGCGCAACGTCGAGGTGATCATCGTCGACGACCACAGCACCGACGGTTCGGGCGCGGTGGCGGATCGACTGGCGGCGAGTCATCCCGGGCGGATTCGGGCGATCCACCTGCCCGAGAACAGCGGTGGTTGCAGTCGCCCGCGCAATGTCGGCATCGACCACGCCCGCGCGAAGTACGTGATGCTGCTCGACAGCGACGACGAGTTCGACCGTCACGCGTGCCGGAATCTGTTCGTCAAGGCCGAGGAGACGAACGCCGACTTCGTTGCCGGACGTGTCCTGCGCGTGCACGTGAACAAGCGCAACAAGATCACCCCGTGGTTTCCGCAGGTCTACGGAAAGACCGTGGACGCAGCCGGCATCTCCGAATTCCCGACGATGTTCTGGGACATGTTGTCCACGAACAAGATCTACCGTCGGGAATTCCTCGACGAGAACGAGATCCGCTTTCCGGACGGCCTCTTCTACGAGGACATGCTGTTCGCGACCCGGGTCTACACGGCGGCCGAGCGTTTCTCGGTGATCCCGCAGAGCGTGTACCGCTGGATGGTCAAGGAGCAGGCGGCGACGCAGTCCATCACGCACCGCCGGCACGAGTTCAAGAACTTTTCCGACCGGATCCACATCCACCGCGAGATGGACCGGGTCCTGGACGGTCGGGTCAGCGACGACGTGCTCGAACTCAAGGCCGAGCGCTTCCTGCGCCACGACCTGCGGCTGTACCTCAACGATCTGCCGGAATTCCCCGACGACTACCGCGCCAAGTTCATGAAGTTGGCCGCCGAGTACCTCACCGAGGTCCCGGAGCGGATCCTGAACCCGGTCCTGGACCGGATCCAGCAGCCGCTGGCCATCGCGGTATTCATGATCCAGCGGGGCGACTTCGAGGGTCTGATGACCGCGATCGACTTCCTGCACCACAAGTGGAAGCTGTCCACCGATCTGGTCGTCCGCGACGACCGGGTCTACTGGTGCGACCGTCACCTGGACACCGAGGAGGGACGTCGGCGTCTGGACGTGACCGCCTACGGCATCCCCGAGCGCCCGTTCCATCGGCTGTACTTCCACAACCGGATCGTCTCGATGGCCGATGCCGGCGCAGGTCGGGTGGCCCTCTCCGGCGAGATCGTCAACCAGCTCGGTCGGATCCCCCGGGAGGGCTTCGAGGTCGCGATAGACGTCGGTTCCACCAAGCCGGGCATGCAGCACAAGGCCTTCAAGGTGTCCCGGGCCGAGCACCACGGCGACCGGATCACCTGGCAGGGCACGATCGACCTGGCCGGGCTCGACCGTCCGGGCGGCCTGCGCGAGCGGGTCTGGAACGTGCGAACCCGGTTGCGGGTGGCCGGCGAGGAGAACTTCACCCCCGTCGCAGTCGACCCACGGTCCCTGCCCGAACTGCGGTTCGCGGTGCAGCCCAAGATCGGCCCGGTCGCGGGTGACCACCTGGAGGCGTACGCGACCGCGCACCGCAACCTCGCCTTCCGCCTGATCAACCTCGGCAGCACGAGCATCGCGGTGCGCAACGCCGCGGAACGTGTGCTGGCCGATCCGCGCGCGGTCAAGGCCCGCAGGTCGGCCGGCCGGACCATCTCGTCGCTGCGCAAGCTCAGGAACGACGGTACGACCAAGGCGTCGGTGTACAAGAAGGTGCTGATGAAGGCGCCGATCCAGAGCAATCTGGTCGTCTTCGAGTCACACCTGGGCAAGCAGTACAGCGACTCTCCGCGTTACATCTACGAGGAACTGCGTCGGCGCGGGCTCCCGTGGGAGGTGGTGTGGGCCTACGAGGACAGCCCCAAGGGATTCCCCAAGGACGCCACCCTGGTCAAGCGCTACAGCTGGGAACATCTGTGGGCGCTGGCGCGGGCCCGCTACTGGGTGGACAACCACGCGGTGCCCTCGATGTGCCCCAAGCGGCCCGGGCAGGAGTACATCCAGACGTGGCACGGCACCGCCCTCAAGCGGATGGGCTTCGACCTGCCGTCGGTCAAGCGTGGTTCGCAGGGCTCGATCGAGTCCCTGCGCGCTCAGTTCAGGCGCTGGGACTACTTCATGGTCCGCTGTGACCACGACCTGCAAACCCTGGTCCCCGCGTTCGAGTACACCGGTGAACTCCTCGAGTACGGCTACCCCCGCAACGACCTGTTGCAGCAGGACGGCCGGACGGCGGCGCGCGATCGGGTGCGCGCCGCCCTGGACATCCCGGCGGACAAGCGGGTCGTGTTGTACGCGCCGACCTATCGCGAGTCGGCCCGGAACGGTCGGCACGACTTCGACCTGCGGATCGACCTGGAGGAGTTCCGCGACCGGTTGGGCGAGGACTTCGTGCTGTTGGTTCGGCCGCACTACCTCGACACGTTCCAAATCCCGTTCCAGTACTCCTCGTTCGTGCGCAATGTCGCGGATTACCACGACATCACCGAACTGTTGAACATCACCGACGTCCTGGTCACCGACTATTCGTCGCTGATGTTCGACTACGTGCTCACCGGGCGGCCGATCCTCTTCTTCACCTACGACTACGACGAGTACACGCGTGAGGAACGCGGCGCATACTTCGATCTGCGCGAGCTGGCCCCGGGGCCGGTCGTCGAGGACGGCGACGCGTTGCTCGCGGCGCTCGCACGCGTGGACGAGACACACAGCGAATACCAGGGGGCGTACAAGTCCTTCGTGGACCGATTCGCCAATTTCGACAAGGGCGACGCGGCGCGGCGCGTCGTCGATCGTTTCTTTGCGGGTAAGCAGCGGGGAGTGGACGCATGAGCGTCAAGCGCGACATCTTCATCGTCGCCAACAACATCGAGGAGCTCGGCGGCGTCCAGCGCTGGGTGCACGTGATGGCCGACCTGTTCACCAAGGCCGGCCACCGGGTGCACGCGATCGGTCTGGTGCACCCGCAACAGTCCTACCCGCAGGCCCTGGATGGTTCGTACCGCACGACCACGATCCACGAGGTGCACCCGCCCAACCCCACCTACGGCAGCCTGCGCAGGCGCGCGATGCCCAAGGCCGCCTTGGACAACGCCCGTCGCCGTACGGCGATCAGGAAGGGCGCCCAGGAACTGTCCCGGATCTTCCGGGGCGCGCGTTCCGGCGGCGTGGTGATCTGCACGCAGGTCTGGGCGATGGAGTGGCTCCTGGAGGCCGACACCCACGGCATGCCGGTGATCGGCATGAGCCACGAGTCGATGGCGGCGTCCAAGAGCACCTCCCGCTACGGCCGGATCAAGCTCTTCTATCCGGGGGTGGACCGCTTCCTGCTGCTCACCCAGGAGGATGCGGACGCGTGGGCGCTCACCGGCATGTCCCAGTCGGGTGCGATGCCCAACCCGCTGACCGCGGACATTCCGGGTATCTCCTCGTTGACTGCCAGGACCGTCGTCGCGTTCGGCCGGTTGTCCCACGAGAAGGGCTTCGATCTGCTGATCGAGTCCTGGCGGGACGTCGCGCGTGTGCACCCGGACTGGACCCTGCGGATCTACGGCGAGGGCCCCGAGGAGGCCGCCCTGCGGGCGCAGATCGCCGCCGCGGCGCTGACCGGGTCGGTCGAGCTGATGGGACAGACGGCGGACGTGGGCGGTGCGCTGATGGAGGCCTCGATGCTCGTACTGCCCTCGCGGCAGGAGGGCTGGGGCCTGGTCCTGGTCGAGGCGATGACCGCCGGCGTGCCGTGTGTGGCGTTCGACTGCGCGCCCAGCATCCGAGAGATCATCACGGACGAAAAGGATGGTCTCGTGATCGTCCCGGGCAACGTGCTGGAGTTCGGCAAGGCGATCAACCGCCTGATCGAGGACTCCGGACTGCGCGAGAGCCTGGGCGGGGCGGCCGAGGCGAGTGCGCAGCGATACAGTCCGGATCGGATCGTCGCCCAATGGGAGCGGGAGTTCGACTCGTTGTACCGCTGAACCGACCCGACGCGGCGGGCATCGACTCGGTTGCGGACATTCGCGCGACCCCGACAGTATGTCTCGACGTCTCGCCGTGACGGATGCGGCGGCCGCTCTGCTCGGCCCCGGTCGGCAGAATCGCCGACTCCTCGGCGACGAAGCGTAGTTCCACAATCGAACCCAAGGAGTGATGACGCCTGTCCACGGCATTGGTCATCACCGCGCCGGCTTCGTCGAGTGTCGGCGACGCCGGCGCAGCCGACCCGGCTCTGCTGCTCGCCGAACTCGCCGCGCTGACCCGGGCGGTGCCCGACGTCGCCGTCGTGCCCACGGCCGGGCTCGACCTGCGGATCGCGTCCGACACCGGCCGCGTCGCCCTGGTCGATCAGCGGTTCGTCGGACACCGCCACGCATTGCGGCTGGCGATCGCGGACACCCGCTTCCCGGCCACGCACGTGCCCGGTGTGCTCGTCGTCGAGGGCGACGCGCGCGCCGAGGCCGGCCGGGTGCTCGCCGAACTCGGGCGACTGCCCGCCGACATCAGCGTGCCGGACGCGATCGCCGAACGCATGATCGCCGACGGTCGGGTGTCGCTGCGCGAGGTCCCGCTCGGCGACCTGGTCGCCGTGGTACCGCGCGATCACGCCGAACGCGAGCACGCACTGGCCGCGGTGGACGCCGTGGACGAGGAGCGGATCCGGCTGAACTCGGCGGTCAAGGCCCGCGACGGGTTCTTCACCACCTTCGCGGTGAGCACCTGGTCGCGCCATCTCGCGCGTTGGTGCGCCCGTCGGGGGCTGACGCCCAATCAGGTCACCGTCGCCTCGCTGTTCGTCGCACTCGCCGCCGCGGCGGGCGCCGCCACCGGCACCCGCGCCGGCTACGTCGGTGCCGCCGTGGGCCTGTACCTCTCCTTCGTCCTGGACTGCACCGACGGCCAACTCGCCCGCTACGCGGTGAGTTACTCGCGGATCGGCTCGTGGCTGGACGCCACCTTCGACCGGGCCAAGGAGTACGCGGTCTACGCCGGCCTGGCCATGGGTGCGGCCCGGCACGACGACGACGTGTGGACCCTCGCCCTGGTCGCCATGGTCGTGATGACCACCCGACACATCGTCGACTTCGCCTTCAACGAGACCCGCCGCGGCATCGGCGGCGGGGACGACGACAGTGCCGACGGCGGCGCCGGCGCCAAGCTCTCCGGCAAGCTGAACTCGGTCGGTTGGACCGTGTGGGCACGACGGATGATCATCCTGCCGATCGGCGAGCGCTGGGCGCTGATCGCCCTGCTCACCGCGACCACCACGCCGCGGATCACCTTCGTCGTGCTGATCGTCGGCTGCGTGCTGGCCGCCTGCTACACCTCGCTGGGCCGGATCCTGCGCTCGCTGCCGCGGCGCACCGCGTTCGTCGCGCAGGTGGGCGAACACCTCGCCGCGCTCGCCGACAGCGGCCCGCTCGCCGAGGCGGTGGCCCGACTGCGGCTGCGCGTGCCCGCTCCCGCCGCCGCGCTGGTCGGCACCGCCGCCCTGCTCGCCGTGCTGCTCGCGGGCGGCGCCGGCGAGTGGTGGGGCCTGGCCGGTGCCGGTGTGTACGCGCTGTGCGCCGGCGTGGCGATCGGCCGGCCGCTGGTGCGTCGGCTCGACTGGGTGGTGCCGCCGGTGTTCCGGGCCGCGGAGTACGCCGCGATCACCATCCTCGCCGCCAAGGTGGCGCCCACCGCGGTGGCCGCGGCGTTCGGCTTGGTCGCGGCCACGGCCTACCATCACTACGACACGGTGTACCGCCTGCGTGGCGGCTACGGGGCACCGCCCCGCGCACTGGTGTGGCTGGTCCTGGGTCACGAGGGGCGTGTGCTCCTGGTGACCGTGCTGGCCGCACTGGGATCGGGGACCCTGCGCACCGGCCTGATCGTGACGGCCGTCGTGCTCGCGGCGATCGTGCTCACCGAGAGTGTCACGTTCTGGGTGCGCGGTGCGCGCCCGGACATCGAGGACGCGACTCCGGTGGGACCGGCCCCCACGGCCTCGACGCCGTCGTACCGCCCCCTGGAGGCCGCCGCCGCGGCGGCCTCCGATCGAACTGGAGACCTCTCATGATCGGCCTCGTTCTCGCCGCCGGCGCCGGCCGCCGGCTGCGCCCGCATACCGACACGTTGCCCAAGGCCCTGGTGCCGGTGGGCGCGCCCGGTGCGCCGGACAGCGAACGATCGATCCTGGAGGTCACGCTGTCGCACTACGCCGCGGTCGGGCTGACCGAGGCCGCGATCGTGGTCGGCTACTGCGGTGACGCGATCCGCGATCGGCAGAGCGTGCTGGAGCGTCGGTACGGCCTGAAGCTGCACATGGTCGACAACGACAAGGCCGAGGAGTGGAACAACGCCTACTCCCTGTGGTGCGCGCGCGACTTCCTCGCGGACGGTGTGCTGCTGGCCAACGGCGACACGCTGCACCCGGTCTCGGTCCAGGAGACCATGCTGGCCGCTCGGGACGACGCCAAGGGCATCATCCTGGCCCTGGACACCGCCAAGCCGCTCGCCGACGAGGAAATGAAGGTCACCCTCGGCGAGGACGGCCGGATGCGCCGGATCACCAAGCTGATGGACCCCACCGAGGCGGCCGGCGAGTACATCGGCGTCACGCTGATCGAGGGCCACGCGGCGCCCGCGCTGATCGAGTCGCTCCAGGCGACCTTCGAGCGCGACCCGCAGCTGTACTACGAGGACGGCTACCAGGAACTGGTCGTCCGGGGCGGTCGGGTCGACGTGCAGCCGATCAGCGCGCCGGACACCCGGGTGCCGTGGACCGAGATCGACACCACCGAGGACCTCACGGTCGCGCGGGAGATCGCGTGCCGGTACTGACCCGACTGGTCCCCACACCGCTCACCGTCGACATTCGCGCGGGCGCGGTCGACGACCTCGCGGCCATCCTGGCCGACCGCCGGGTCTCCACCTCGGGCCGGATAGCGGTCGTGGTCAGCGAAGGCTCCGGCGCGCGACTGCGCGAGCGCTTCGCCCCACAACTGCCGGGCGCCGAGTGGTACAGCGTCGCCGGCGGCACGCTGACCGCCGCCGTCGACCTGGCCGACCGGATGCGCGGCGGGGCCTACGACGCGGTGGTCGGCCTCGGCGGCGGCCGGGTCCTGGACGCGACCAAGTACGCCGCCGCGCGCGTGGGCCTGCCCATGGTCGCGGTCGCCACCAACCTCGCCCACGACGGCATCGCGTCGCCGGTGAGCATCCTCGACAACGACGCCGGCCGCGGCTCCTACGGTGTGCCCACGCCGATCGCGCTGGTGGTGGACCTGGACCTGGTCCGCGCCGCACCGCAGCGTTTCGTGCGCTCCGGCATCGGCGAGTCGTTGTCCAACCTGTGCGCGGTCGCCGACTGGGAACTCTCCCAGCGGGAGACCGGCGAGCCGGTGGACGGTCTGGCGGTCGCGCTGGCCCGTACCTCCGGCGACACGATGCTGCATCGCCCCGGTGGTATCGAGGACGACGACTTCCTCGTGGCCCTGGCCGAGGGCCTCGTACTCTCCGGCATCGCGATGTCCGTGGCCGGCACCACACGTCCCTGCAGCGGGGCCTGCCACGAGATCTCGCACGCGATCGACCTGCTTTACGGCGAGCGCGACGGACACGACGGGCTGCACGGGGAACAGGTCGGCCTGGGCGCCGCGTTCGCCACGCACCTGCGCGGCGACGTCGAGCTGACGAGGCTCTTGACGAGCACTCTCGATCGGCACAAGCTGCCGTTCGTGCCGGAGCATCTCGGCTTGACCATAGACGAATTCGTGGCGGCGGTGAGTCACGCGCCCCAGACCCGTCCGGGCCGCTTCACCATCCTCGAACATCTCGACCTCGACAATGACGCCATCCGGGATTCGGTGACCGAATATGTCCACACCTACGGCGGCTGAGCTTCGCTCGGTCGTACACCCCGAGGGCCTGCTCGACCGGCGCAGTGGCGAACACTGGGCCGGGCGCATCTACATGCGGCAGATCTCCCTCCAGGTCACCCGACGCATCGTCGGGACCCGGGTGACGCCCAACGGGCTCACCTACATGATGATCCTCGCGGGCATCGCCGCGGGCGCCGCGCTGATCCTGCCCGGCATCGCCGGACCGCTCGCGGCGCTGATCCTGGTGCAGCTCTACCTGCTGCTCGACTGCGTCGACGGCGAGGTGGCCCGCTGGCGCCGGCAGACCTCGGTCACCGGTGTCTACCTCGACCGGGTCGGCCACTACCTCTCCGAGGCGGCGCTGCTCTCCGGCGCCGGCCTGCACGCCGCGGGCGTGTTGGACGGCGGCGGCTTCAACGGCTACGCGACGCTGGGTGTGGTCGCCGCGCTGGGCGCGATCCTGATCAAGTCGGAGACCGACCTGGTCGACGGCGCCCGGGCCAAGAGCGGCCTGCCGCCCGTGCAGGACGCCGCCGCCGTGCCGCGCTCCTCGGGTGCGGCCTCGGCCCGCAAGCTGGTCGCCTCGCTCAAGTTCCACCGCCTGGTCGGCGCCGTCGAGGCGTCGATCTTCCTGCTTCTGGCGGGCGTGCTCGACCTGGTGGCCGACGACGGCGGCCTGCTGTACAGCAGGATCGCGGTCGGCGCGCTCGCCGCCATCGCGCTCCTGCAGACCGTGCTGCACCTGATCAGCGTGCTCATGTCGAGCAGGCTTCGGTGACCGCCGAGGCTGCCCCGGGGCAGCGCACCGGCGACGTCGCCGCGGCGGATCGCATCACGCTCGGCGCGGTCGTGCTGACCATGGGCGACCGGCCGGTCGAGCTGGACCGGCTGCTGCGTTCGGTCGCCGATCAGGTCGGCGACCCGATGGCGGTGGTCGTGGTGGCCAACGGCGGTCCGCTGCCGGAATTGCCCGAGGGCGCGGTGGGCATCCCCCTGCCGAAGAACGTGGGCATTCCCGCCGGCCGCAACGTGGGCACCGCGGGCCTGCCCGCGGGCACCGACGTGGTGCTCTTCCTCGACGACGACGGCCGCCTCGGCGGCACCGACGCCGGTCGGTTGTTGCGCGAGGCGTTCGCGGCGAACCCGCGCCTGGGCATCGTCAGCTTCCGGATCGTGGACCCGGAGAGCGGCGAGACCCAGCGCCGACACGTGCCCAGGATCCGGGTCGGCGACCCGCTGCGTTCGGGCCCGGTGACCACCTTCCTCGGCGGCGCGAGCGCGGTTCGTGCGGCCGTGCTGGCGGAGGTCGGCGGGCTGCCCGACGACTTCTTCTACGCGCACGAGGAGACCGACCTCGCGTGGCGCGCGCTCGACGCGGGCTGGGAGATCGAGTACCGCGCGGACATCGTGCTGGAGCACCCCAAGACCAGCCCGGCGCGGCACGCGGCATTCTTTCGGATGAATGCGCGCAACCGCGTCTACCTGGCCCGGCGCAACCTGCCGTGGCCGATCGTGCCCGCCTACCTGGGCACCTGGGTCGTCCTCACCGCCGCCCGCAGGCCGTCCAGGGAGAACGCCCAGGCCTGGGTGGCAGGCTTCCGCGAGGGGTGGAAGACCCCGAGCGGCCCGCGCAAGCCGATGTCCTGGCGGACCGTCTGGCGGATGACCAGGCTCGGCCGCCCGCCCGTCATCTGACAGGCTGGAATTCTCGTACCGTTTCGATTTCGATCCGACGCAGACGAAAGTGTCAACGTGGCCAACAGCGCGCAGGCCGACACCCTGAGCCCACAGGGGACGTCGGCGCCCCCCGGTTCGTCCGAACCTCTGGCGGATCTCGCCGCCCGCTACAAGCTGACGGTCAGCGGCGCCCGACCGGGGTTGTTCTCGTACACGAAGCAGCTCTGGGCCCGGCGCCACTTCGTGGTCGCCTTCGCCAACGCCAAGACCCGGGCGACCTACAGCACCGCCAAGCTCGGCCAGGTATGGCAGGTGCTCACCCCGCTGCTGAACGCGGCCGTGTACTACCTGATCTTCGGCTACCTGGTGAAGACCAAGGGCGGCATCGACAACTACGTCGCCTTCCTGGTCACCGGCGTCTTCGTGTTCACGTTCACCCAGAGCGCGGTCCTCGCGGGCAGCCGGGCGATCAGCGACCAGCTCAACCTGATCCGCGCGCTGCACTTCCCGCGCGCGTGCCTGCCGATCTCGTTCACCATCGTGCAGCTCCAGCAGCTGCTGTTCTCCATGGTCGTGCTCTGCGCGATCGTGTTGGGCACCGGTGAGCCGCTCAGCCTGAAGTGGCTGCTCATCCTGCCCGCACTGATGCTGCAGTTCGTCTTCAACGTCGGCCTGAGCCTGGTGCTGGCCCGCATCGGCGCCGTGATGGTGGACATCAAGCAGCTGCTGCCGTTCATCCTGCGTACCTGGCTGTACCTCAGTGGCGTCTTCTACAGCCTGGACAACTACACCAAGACGGCGCCGGCCTGGGTGGCACACGTGCTGGAGGCGAACCCGGGCGCGGTGTACATCGAGCTGGTGCGCGATGCGCTGATCGAGAGCCACACCAACGTTCCCCCGCACACGTGGGCCTACGCCATCGGCTGGGCGATCGTGATGGGCTTCGGCGGTTACGTGTACTTCTGGAAGGCGGAAGAGAGGTACGGCCGTGGCTGAGCAGCCGGCAATCATGAGTTGGAGCGAGGTCACCGCGACGCCGGAGGCCGAGGTGCCCGAACAGAGCCAACCGCAACAACCGCAGCAGCCCGCCCGGCAGGAGGAGGTGCCGCCGACCGTCGTGGTCGACGACGTGCACCTGATCTACCGGGTACACGGTGCCTCCTCCGGCAAGGGCAGCGCGACCTCCGCGCTGTCCCGGTTGGCGCTGCGCAAGAAGGCCACCGGCGTCACCGAGGTGCACGCGGTGCGCGGCGTCAGCTTCGTCGCGTACAAGGGCCAGGCGATCGGCCTGATCGGCCGCAACGGCTCCGGCAAGAGCACGCTGCTCAAGTGCATCGCCGGTCTGCTGCCGCCCACCAGGGGCAAGATCTACAGCGACGGCCAGCCGTCGCTGCTGGGCGTCAACGCCGCGATGATGAACGACCTCACCGGTGAGCGGAACATCATCCTGGGCTGCCTGGCGATGGGCATGACGCAGCGCGAGGCCGAGGACCACTACGACGAGATCGCCACGTTCTCCGGCCTGAACAACTACAACGGCAAGGACTTCACCAAGCTGCCGATGCGCACGTACTCGTCCGGCATGGCGGCCCGTCTGCGGTTCTCCATCGCCGCCGCGCGGACGCACGACGTGCTGATGATCGACGAGGCACTGGCCACCGGCGACCGCGAATTCCAGCTCAAGAGCGAGGCCCGGATCCGCGAGCTGCGCAAGGAGGCCGGCACGGTCTTCCTGGTCAGCCACAGCATGAAGTCGATCCGGGACACCTGCGACCGGGTGATCTGGCTCGATCAGGGCGTGATCAAGATGGACGGGCCGATGGCGGAGGTCGTCAACGCCTACGAGGGCAAGTAGCGGCACCGCACCTGCGGAATCACCGCGCTGCCCGCATCACCCGCACCATCCGCACCACAATGCACCACTCGAAGGGGTTCACCGGTGTCCTTGCAGGTCCTGGCGGAGAGTACCGACGACAACCTCGACATCGAGGTCCTGCGGGACGTCAACGGGCTCACCGAACACACCTCATGGGCACACGGGGGCATGGAGTTCATGGGCGAGTACGGCATGTTCGCCGTACTCGCCGTACTCGCCCTGCTCGCGTGGTGGCGGGCCCGGAGTCGAGCCGACCACACCGCGGCCATGGCCGGCCTCGTGTGGGCCCCGCTCGCGGCCCTGGTCGCGGAGTTGGCGAACGCGCCGCTGCGCGACTTCGTGGATCGGCCGCGTCCGTTCCTGAGCCACGACGGGCTGCACGTGCTCGTCGAGGGCAAGACCGATCCGTCCTTCGCCTCCGACCACGCACTGACCACGATGGCGCTGGCGGTGGGGATCCTGCTGGTGGACCGCCGGATCGGGATCCTGGCGGTGCTGGCGTCGGTGTTCACCGGCTTCGCCCGGTTGTACGTGGGCGTGCACTACCCGACCGACGTGCTCGCCGGATTTGCGCTCGGCGCGCTGGTGGCGCTGGTCGGCTCGATGTTCATGGGCCGAGTCCTGGAACCGGTGGTGCGGCTGGTCGAACGCGGGCCGCTGCGTCCGCTGGTCACGGCCGAGCCGCGCCCGGCCGGGTGACGGCGGCGTGGCCGAGGGGGCGGACACGATGGGGACGGACACCGAGGGCGGCCGGGACGCAGCCCGCCTGGGCGAACGGCTGAGCCTGCGCGAACAGGTCGCGCGCGCGATCCGGGCCGCCCTGGTGGCGGGCCGGATGCAGCCCGGGGTGGTCTATTCGGCGCCCGCCCTGGCCACCCGATTCGGGGTGTCCGCGACGCCGGTCCGCGAGGCACTGCTCGATCTGGCCAAGGACGGTCTGGTCGAGCCGGTCCGCAACAAGGGCTTTCGGGTCCGCAGCATGTCCGCCGCCGACCTGGACGACATCCACGACCTGCGTGAACTCCTGGAGATACCGATCGTCGGGCGGCTCGCCGAGGACGGCTGCGCGCCCGCGCTGCCGGCCCTGCGGGCGCTGGTCGACGAACTCGCCGACGCGGTCGAGCGCGTGGACGCGCCGGCCTACGTGGACGCCGACGATCGTTTCCACGCCCACCTGCTCGGTCTGGCGGGCAACGCGCGTCTGGTCAGGATGGTCGCCGAACTGCGGGCCCAGGCCCGGTTGTACGGTCCGCGTCCGCTGGCCGATCCGGCCGACCGGAGCCTGATCGCCGCCGAGCACCACCGGTTGCTCGACCTGATCGAGGCCGGTGATCGGGCCGGTGCCGAGGAGTTGACCCGGCGGCACCTGGCCTGGTCGCGCCGCCCGGCCCCGGACGCGCCGCCCGCCGACTCGCCGTTCCCCGACGCGTCGTCCCTCGAACGGCCGTAACCCGGCGTCGCCTCGCTCGTTGTCCCGTCGAGCCGCCGCCGCGTGGCCGGCCGTCACGCGAGGATTCCGAGCATCCGGGAGAACCCCACATGTTGGTCCGCACCGCGCTCACGGGTGTCTGCTGCGCCCTCCTCCTGGCCGGGGCCACCGGCTGTCAGGGTGACGACGTGCAACCTCAGGGAGCGCAGGCCAAGGGCAGTAGTGGGGCCGCGAACGGTCCCTCCGAGGCGGTCCTGGCGGTCCGCAAGGCGGCCGATGTCACCACCGGCGCGAAGAGTTCGCGCACCCGCACCACGATGACCATGCAAAACGCCGACCGGGTGGTCAAGCTCACCGGGCAGGGCATGTTCGACTACGTCCGGCATATCGGCTCGCTCACCGTGGACGCGCCCAAGGAGTCGGGCATCGCCGGCCCGCTCCAGGAGATCCTCACCCCCGACGCGCTCTACATGAAGAACGGGTCGCCGGGCGTGCCCAAGGACAAGTGGGTGCGGCTGGCGATCGACGGGCTGGCCGACGGCAATCTGGTCAGCGGCGGTGCCACCGACCCCGGGACGTCCTTCGAGATACTGCGCGGGGTCAACGACGACGTGGTGCTCGTGGGCACCGAGAAGCTCGGCCCGGACACCGTGCGGCACTACCGGGGCACCCTCGACATCCGCAAGGCGCACGATCTGACCGCGCCGGAGGTGCGCGGCCCGCTGGCCGCCGCGCTCAAGACCTTCGACGGCGCGCCGATCCCGTTCGACGCCTACCTCGACGACGCCGGTCGGCTGCGCAAGGTCGAGGAGTCGTTCGCGTTCGTGATGGGCCCGGACCAGGGCAAGACGCCGCCGTCCGCGAAGGTGCTCTCCGCGGCGGAGTTGTACGACTTCGGCGTGGTTGTCGACGTCAAGCCGCCCGAGGCCAAGGATCTGTACGTCGCGCCGAACCCGTCCCGCACACCGGCGGCACGCGGCTGAGCCACTCGCGCGGAGTCGTTCCGGGCGGTCCCCATATGACCCAGGCGTGCCATGTCGGCCCCACGGAGCCGCCCGTACGCTGGATGGGCCGAGGCCCGTCCGGGGTGCGCACGAGGAGGTGATGTGGGTGTCACGGTTCTCCGATCGCGGTGTACACGACCATGTCGTCCTCGACGAGATCGAGCTCTACGGCGACCTGATGATCGCGGCGTCGGCGAGCGAGGGTCCGCTCACACAGGCCCAGATCGACGCGGTGCTCGGACTCGCCGGCGGCTGGGGGACGGCGACCCACACCCGGGCCGGCCCCCGTCGCCGCGGCCTCAGGAGCGCACCAGGCGTGCGATCGCCTGGGACGCCTCCTTGACCTTTTCGTCCGCTTCCGGGCCGCCCTTTTCCACCGCGTTCGCGACGCAGTGCGCCAGATGTTCCTCCAGCAGGCTGAGCGCGAACGATTGCAGTGCCTTGGTCGCCGCGGAGACCTGCGTCAGGATGTCGATGCAGTATTCGTCCTCGGAGACCATCCGCTGCAACCCGCGGATCTGCCCCTCGGCCCGGCGCAGCCGCTTGAGGTGCTCGTCCTTGCGCCCGCTGTAGCCGTGTCCGTGTCCCGATGCGCCGGGCGTCGCCGTCGTGTCCGGCGTCTGCGGATCCTGTTCCACCGTCGTCTCCCGTGTCTCTGCGGCCGTTCCCCACGTGTCCATGGCCCGATCGGGTGACCGTCCATGACCGAATTTACCCCCGGGGGGTATATCCGGCAAGCATTCCGATCACCCGCCGGCGGTATCGGGCGCACGCGCCCGCCGCGGTCGCGGACATCCCGACCGGTTCCCGGATCTCGTCGTGTGATGTGGGCGACATGGATCGAGCGTAGGGCGCACTGTCACTCGAATGCCGCCCTGGCCCATACTCTGGCCGTGTGACGGGCGTCCCAGGCGGCGGAACGGGTGCTTCCGCATGCCCGTTCGTCGCTGTGAGCGCGCGTCTCGTTACCACCGGGTACGGTCGCGGTTCGCGTCGACTCCCCGGTTTGCGTGCACGACCGCCGGAGCGCCTAGCATCGACGCCGACCACTTTCATTATCCCGGAGACCTCCAGTGCGATTGCGTCTGACCCCCAGGGAGACGAGCTTCTACGACATGTTCGCCGCAGCGGCGAGCAACCTGGTCACCGCATCCAAGCTCCTGACGGAGTTGCTCGGCGCAGAGGTCTCCGCTCGTCCGGAGATCGCCGAACGGATGCGCGCGGCCGAGCATGCCGGTGACGACACCACGCATGCGATCATGCGCCAGCTCAACGCCTCCTTCATCACCCCGTTCGACCGCGAGGACATCTACGCCCTCGCCTCGCAACTGGACGATGTCATGGACTACATGGAAGAGGCCGTCGACCTGGTCGTGCTGTATCAGCTCGACGAGCTCCCGCCGCAGGTCGCGGATCAGATCGAGGTGCTGGTCCGGGCCTCGGAACTGACCGCCGAGGCGATGCCCCGGCTGCGCACGATGAAGGACCTGACCGAGTACTGGATCGAGATCAACCGACTCGAGAACCAGGCCGACCAGATCCACCGCAAGCTTTTGGCCCATCTGTTCAGTGGTGCCTACGACGCGTTGACCGTGCTCAAGCTCAAGGGCATCGTCGACGTGCTCGAAGAGGCCGCCGACGGGTTCGAGCACGTGGCGAACACGGTCGAGACGATCGCCGTCAAGGAGTCCTGACCCAGTGGAACTCACTGGTCTGATCATCGTCATCGGCGTCGCGCTCTTCTTCACCTACACCAACGGCTTCCACGACTCGGCCAACGCCATCGCGACCTCGGTGTCCACCCGGGCACTGACCCCGCGAGCGGCGCTGGCCATGGCCGCGGTGATGAACCTCGCGGGCGCCTTCCTCGGCGAAGGCGTCGCCAAGACCGTCAGCGAAGGGCTGATCGCCACCCCCGAAGGCCATCAAGGTCTGGTCATCCTGTTCGCGGCGCTGGTCGGCGCGATCTTCTGGAACCTGCTGACCTGGTACTTCGGCCTGCCCTCGTCCTCGTCGCACGCGCTGTTCGGTGGCCTGGTCGGCGCCGCGCTCGCGGGCTCCAGCACCGTCTACTGGAGCGGTGTCCTCGACAAAGTCGTCATCCCGATGTTCGTGTCGCCGGTGGTCGGCCTGGTCGCCGGCTACCTGGTGATGGTCGGGATCATCTGGTTGTTCCGTAAGTCCAACCCGCACAAGGCCAAGCGCGGTTTCCGGCTGGCGCAGACCGTCTCCGCGGCCGGCATGGCGCTCGGGCACGGTATCCAGGACGCCCAGAAGACGATGGGCATCGTGGTGATGGCGCTGGTGATCAGCGGTCATCAGCAGGGCGACAGCATTCCGGTGTGGGTCAAGCTCGCGTGCGCCGTCACGCTGTCGCTGGGCACCTACGCGGGCGGGTGGCGGATCATGCGCACGCTCGGCCGCAAGATCATCGAGCTGGACCCGCCGCAGGGCTTCGCGGCCGAGACCACGGCCGCCTCGATCCTGTACACCACGGCCTACGTCTTCAAGGCGCCGATCTCCACCACGCACATCATCACCTCGGCGATCATGGGCGTGGGCGCCACCAAGCGGGTCAAGGCGGTGCGCTGGGGCGTCGCCAAGAACATCCTGATCGGCTGGTTCACCACGATGCCGGCCGCCGGCCTGGTCGCGGCCTGCGTGTACTGGATCACCCACCTGATCGTGGGCTGACCCACCGGCCGCGCGCCGCGTACGTAATGCAGGACGTACGGGGCATTCGGTCCGCACGCGACATATCGCACGAGAGGGCCCACACCCGTCCCGGTGTGGGCCCTCTCGCATGTCCATTCGACCGTCCGTCGAAGCCTCGACCGTCAGCCGAACCGGCCGGCGATGTAGTCCGCCGTCGATTCCTCGGTGGGCGCCGAGAAGATCGTCTCGGTGTCGCCGATCTCCACCAGCCGACCGGGCTGACCCGGGCCGGCGAGGTTGAAGAACGCGGTCTTGTCCGAGACGCGCGCGGCCTGCTGCATGTTGTGGGTCACGATCACGATCGTGTACCGCTCCTTCAGCAGCGCGATCAGGTCCTCGATCGCGAGCGTGGAGATCGGGTCGAGCGCCGAGCACGGCTCGTCCATCAGCAGCACCTGCGGCTCGACGGCGATCGCCCGGGCGATGCACAGTCGCTGCTGCTGGCCGCCGGACAGGCCCGCGCCGGGCTTGTTCAGCCGGTCCTTGACCTCGGTCCACAGGTTCGCGCCGCGCAGCGAACGCTCGACGATCGCGTCCAGGTCGCCCTTGCGCTTGATCCCCGCGAGCTTGAGGCCGGCCGCGACGTTGTCGTAGATCGACATGGTCGGGAACGGGTTGGGCCGCTGGAAGACCATGCCGACCGTGCGGCGGACCGCGACCGGGTCGATGTCGCTGCCGTACAGGTCCTGCCCGTCCAGCGCGACCGATCCGTCCACCGAGGCACCCGGGATCAGCTCGTGCATGCGGTTCAGGGTGCGGATGAAGGTGGACTTGCCACAGCCGGAGGGACCGATGAAGGCCGTGACCGAACGCGGCTCCATGGTCATCGAGATGTCCTCGACGGCCTTGTGCGAGCCGTAGTAGGCGTTGAGTCCGGAAACTTCGATGCGCTTGGTCATTCCTGCCTCTGGATCGGTGCGGGTGTCGGTTCCGCGGTCGGCCGACCGGGTTGTCGTGGTGGCCGTCATCGGCCCGCCTTCGGTGCCTTCCAGCGGGCGATCAGCCGCGCCGCCAGGTTCAGGATCATCACGATGACGATCAGCGTGAGCGCCGCGGCCCAGGCCCGCTCCTCGGCGAATCGGTTGCCGGCGTGGTTCTGGTCGAACACGTACAGCGGCAGCGCCGATTGCCACCCCGAGAAGGGGTCGGTGTTGATCGACTGGGTGAGCCCGACCAGCAGCAGCAGCGGAGCGGTTTCGCCGATCACGCGGGCGATGGAGAGCATCACCCCGGTGACGATGCCGCCGAACGCGGTGGGCAGCACCACCTTGAGCACGGTGCGCCACTTGGGGATGCCCAGCGCCAGGCTGGCCTCGCGCAGCTCGTTCGGGACCAGCTTGAGCATCTCCTCGGCGGAGCGCACCACCGTCGGCAACATCAGGATCATCAGCGCGAGCGAACCGGCGAAACCGGACGCCTCGAAGCCCAGCATCATGATCCAGAAGGCGTAGATGAACAGACCCGCGACGATCGACGGCAGACCGGTCATCACGTCCACGAAGAACGTCACCGTCTTGGCGAGTCGACCCCGTCCGTACTCGACCAGGTAGATCGCGGTGAGCAGACCGATCGGGACCGCGATCAGGGCGGCCAGGCCGACCTGCTCCAGGGTGCCGATGATCGCGTGGTAGACACCGCCGGTGTCGTCCCGGGCGCCCACGCCGCGCATCGAGTGGGACAGGAAGTACGGCGTGAGCTTGTCCACGCCGCGCTGGATGGTGTAGCCCAGCAGCGAGATCAGAGGCAGCACGGCCAGCACGAACGTGGTGGAGATCAGGCTGGTGGCGAACCGGTCCCGGGCCCGCCGGCTGTCCTCGAAGCGCCACGAGACGGCGGAGAGGGTGACGATGAAGGCCACGCCGGCGAGGAAGACCGCGAGTGCCCAGTTGTCCAGGGTCAGTTCGAGCAGGATCGTCAGCAGCACGCCGCCGCCCGCGATCGCCCACGGCACCTGACGCGGCAGGGTCCGACGGGTCAGCGACGCCGCACGCGGATCCGGCAGACCCGCGCGACCGGCCTCGACCGCGTCCGTACCGATGCCCGGGCGCTTGTCGCCCGTGTCCAGGACGGTCATGAGTTCGCTCCCGAGAACGCCTTGCGCCGGTTGATGACGATCCGCGCGGCACCGTTGACGAGCAGCGTCATGATGAACAGGACCAGGCCGGAGGCGATCAACGCGCCGCGGCCGATCTCGTTGGACTCGCCGAACTGGTTCGCGATGTTGGCCGCGATCGTGTTGTTGCCCGGGTCCAGGATGTGGATCGAGACGGCGAAGCTGGGGGAGAGCACCATCGCGACCGCGATGGTCTCGCCGACCGCGCGGCCGAGGCCGAGCATCGACGCGCTGATCATGCCGGGCTTGCCGTAGGGCAGCACCGCGATCCGGATCATCTCCCAGCGGGTCGCGCCGAGCGCGAGCGCGGCCTCCTCGTGGGCACGGGGCACCTGGAGGAAGACCTCACGGGTGACCGCCGCGATGATCGGCAGGATCATGATGGCCAGCACGATGCCGACGGTGAACAGCGTGCGCGCGGTGACGCCCGCCTGCTCCTTGTCGAACAGCGGGATCCAGCCGAGGTAGTCGGACAACCACGCGTGCAGGCCGAGCAGTTTGGGGGCCAGGAAGATGTAGCCCCACAGGCCGTAGACCACGCTGGGCACCGCGGCCAGCAGGTCGACGATGTAGCCGAGCGTCTGGGCGATCCGCCGGGGAGCGTAGTGCGTGATGAACAGCGCCACCCCCACCGCGACCGGCACCGCGATGAGCATCGCGATGGTGGCGCTGACAACCGTGCCGAACACGAGCGTGACGACACCGAACGCGGGCTTCGCCGTGTTCGGGTCCCAGCCCTGGTCGGTCAGGAAGCTGCCCTGGTTCTTCGACAGTGCGTCCGTCGCCTTGACCACGAGGAAGATCGCGATCGCGGCCATGATGGCGAGCAGGCTGATGCCGGCGCCGCGGGCGGCACCGGAGAAGATCCGGTCGCCTGGCCGAACCTTGGTGCGCTTGGCCGCGGGGGCCTTGCGCTCGGGTTCCGCCGGTGCGGTGGGAGTGGTGGTGGACATCTCTCTCCGTACGAGTCGGTCGCTCAGCGGGCTCGGACTAGGACAGACCGGCCACGGCGGCGCGAACCTTGTCCGCGACGGTCGTCGGGAGCGGCGCGTAGCCGATGCCCGCGAGGACCTTCTGGCCTTCGGCGCTGGAGGTGTAGTTGAGGAAGGACTTCAGCAGCGGGAGCTTGTCCGCGGCGGTGCCCTTCTCACAGACGATCTCGTAGGTGACCAGGATGATCGGGTACGCGCCCTCGGCCTTGGTCGCGTAGTCGACCGACAGCTTCAGGTCGTTGCCCTCGCCCACGATCTTGGCGGCCTCGACGGCCTTGCCCGCGGCCTCGGGGGTCAGCTTGACCGGGGCCGACGCGCCGGTGTTGATCTGCGCGATGCCCAGGCCGGAGTTCTCCGCGTAGGACTGCTCCATGTAGCTGATGCCGCCCTGCGTCGACTTCACGATCGACGCGACACCCTCGCTGCCCTTGGCACCCTGACCGCCCGGGGCCTTCCAGTCCTGGGCCGCGTCGAAGGTCCAGTCGGCGCCGGCCGCGGCCTTGAGGTACTTGGTGAAGTTCTCGGTGGTGCCCGAGGCCTCGGAGCGGTGCACGGTCTGGATCGCGGTGCCGGGCAGCTGCGCGTTCGGGTTCAGCGCCTTGATCTCGGCGGCGTCCCACTTGGTGATCTTGCCGGAGAAGATGCCGGCGATCGTCTTCGCGTCCAGGACCAGGTCCTTGACGCCGGAGACGTTGTACGCGATGGCGATCGGGCCGGTCACCATCGGCAGGTTGATCGCCTGGCCGGGGGCGCACGCCGCGCCCGCCTTGGCGACCTCTTCCGGCTTGAGCGCCGAGTCGGAGCCGGCGAAGGTGACCTGCTTGTCGAAGAACGACTGACGGCCGGTGCCCGATCCCGAGGACGCGTAGTCGATCGAGGCACCCGAACACTTGGCCTGGTACGCCTTGATCCACTCGTCCATCGCGTTCTTCTGGGCGCTGGAGCCGGCAGCCGCGAGCTTGCCCGTCCCGCAGTCACCCTTGGGGGCCTCGGCGCCGGGGGCGGCCGCGGCCTTCGTCGACGACTTCTTGTCGTCACCCGAGCTGTTGTCGTCGGAGCCACACGCGGCCAGCGTGAGCGCGCCGGCGAGTGCCAGGCCGGTGAAGCCGATACCGCGACGGACACTGCGGGGCCGAATGGTCACGGCGCTCCCTTTCGATCGAACTCAACTCGTGGTGCGGCGTCCCGAACGGGCGCCGTCATCCATGAAGTTAGGCCGTGAGAATGAAGCGATCCGCCGCGCAAAGTGAACCGAGGGTGAACTCGAACGGTCGAGTCAGATAAGCCGACCGCTGGATGAATTGTCCGCTCATGTGCCCATTTACCACCCGTGAACTGGGGCTTTATGGCGCCGTCCGGATCGTGTTCATCGGGTGTTCAGATGCGCGCAGTGTGACGTTCGGTAAACCGTGACAACGGCTTGACCAAGTGCTCAGCTTCCCGTCGGGTAGGGAGCGTAACGGCCCATGGCCACGACTCGACCCGCCCACGCGTGCAGGACGGCGAACTCCCCGGGCAGCAACGGCTCGGCGGCCAGCCGGGTGGCGGTCGCCCCGGGGGCGGCGCCGGGCAGGTCCGGAACGGGTGCGCACAGCAGCGTCGGCCGGCCGCCGCGCAGCGCGTCGGCCACCGAGCACGAGGTCGCCCGGACCCGCGCCCCCACGGCCTCGACATAGGGCGCCACCGTCGCTGCCGCGGCCGGCTCCGCGCAGCCGTAGACCTCCACCGGTCCGAACGCGGCCAGCATCGGCACCAGCCGTCGGGCGAACGCCGGGCCCGCCCGCAGCACCAGGACCGGCACCGTCGCGGGCGGCGGCCCGGTGCGAAACGCGTCGGTCAGCGACGCGGTGTAGTCCGGCGCCCCGGGCAGCGTCGCGGCCTCCTCCGGCGGACCCCACCACATCCGGTCCACCTCGTGATTGGCGACGAACTCGCCGGCGACCGCCTCGGCGACCCAGTAGCGGTTGATCTTGAGCCGATCGCGCGAGTGCATCGGATAACTGCGCACCCCCAGCTCGCGGCCCAGGATGGCCCGGTAGCCGGTCTCCTCGGCGATCTCGCGGACCGCAGCCACCACCGCGGGCTCGCCCGGCTCCAGCTTGCCCTTGGGAAAGGACCAGTCGTCGTAGCGCGGCCGATGCACCAACCCGACCTGCACCGTGTCCCCGACCCGACGCCACAGCACCCCGCCCGCGGCGAGTACCGGGTCGGCGGGCGCGGACGCGGGCGGATCATCCATCGAGCCACGCCCGTACCTGCGCGGTGCCCGCCTTGGGCCACACCCGCGTGAACGCGTACCGCTGAGCCGTGGCGACGTGCCGCTCGTGCGCGTACAACTCGCCCAGTACGAAGGCGGTGGGCCCGCCGACCCGAGGGCCGGCCGCGAGTTCGGCGACCGCGTCGGCGGCGATGGTCGCGTCCTGGTGCACGCCGAGCACCTCGGTCACCGCCTTGAGCCGCCGGGCCAGCCGAGCGGCGGGCGGGCCGAACGCGGGCACGCACATGTCGGCCGCGTAGCGCGCCCGCTTGGCCAGGATCCGCACCCGGTGCCACGCCTCGTCGTCGGTGCCCGCGTACGGGGTGAACCCGGCGTGGTCGGCCGGATAGGGCACGCCCGCCGCCGCCAGCGGCAGCGCCTCGGCCGCGCGGTCCAGTCGGCGCAGCGTCCGGGCGACCAGCCCGGGCACGACGTCGGCGCCCGGTGCCGCGGCCCGCTCGGTGAAGGTCAGGCCCAGAGCCGGCTCCACCAGGTCCGCGGACAGCGCGGTGAACACCCCCGTGCCCAGCGCGGTCAGCGCGCGGGATCGGCCGGCGTCCAGATCGCCGCGCAGTCGGCGGGTGACCAGCGCCCGGGCCCGGGCCGAGCCGGGGCGCTCGGGCAGCGCGTCCAGGTCGGCCAGCAGGCGCTCCAGCAGCACCTCGGCGTCCCGCTCGCCCGCGAGCGCGTCCGCCGCGTCGCGCAACCGGGTGCGCAGTCGCGCGGCGGGCTCCGGCTCCAGCAGCGGCGCGCACGTGGCCAGCGCGCTGCGGATCCGCCGGGCGGCCACGCGCGCGTTGTGCGCGGCCTCCTCCTCGCCCGCGCTCAGTCGGGGCAGTTCGTCGATGAACGCGCCGGCCTCCCCGACCAGATGGGCGACCAGGATGGCGTGGGCCGAGGTGTCCTCGGCCGCCGCGCGCTGCCGAGGGATGGCGGTCGCCTGCTCAGTCCGGCCCACGTCTGCGCCTCCGGGTCTCGATGAGGTGCTCCTGCACGTCACGCAGCGGGCTGCCGTCGGCAGCGGTTGCGTGCCTGGTCCAGGTGCCGTCCCGGTCCAGATGCCAGGACGCGGTCTCCGCGCTCATCCCCAGGTCCATGAAGGACGTCATCTCGTCGCGGTGTCGATCGCCGCGCAGCCGCACCGCCGCCTCGACCCTGCGGTCCAGGTTGCGGTGCATCAGGTCGGCACTGCCGATCCACACCTCGGGCTCGCCGCCGCCGGCGAACACCCACACCCTCGAGTGTTCCAGGAATCGCCCGAGAATACTGCGCACTCGGATGGTCTCGGACAGACCGGGAACGCCCGGGCGCAGCGCGCAGATGCCCCGGATCCACAGATCGATCGGGACGCCGGCCTGTGAGGCACGGTAGAGCGCGTCGATCACCAGTTCGTCGACCAGCGAGTTCGACTTGAGCCGGACGTACGCCGGCAGCCCCTGCTCGTGGTTGGCCACCTCGCGCTCGATCCGCTCGACCAGCCCGTTGCGCAACGAGTGCGGGGCCACCAGCAACCGCCGAAACGATTGCGCGCGCGAGTAGCCGGAGAGCCGGTTGAACAGGTTCGACATGTCCTCGCCGACCTGCGGGTCGGCGGTCAGCAGGCCCAGGTCCTCGTAGAGCCGGGCCGTCTTCGGGTTGTAGTTGCCGGTCCCGATGTGGCAGTAGCGGCGCAGCGTGTCGCCCTCCTGGCGGACCACCAGGCACAGCTTGGAGTGCGTCTTGAGCCCCACCACGCCGTGTACGACATGGCAGCCGGCCTGCTCCAGCTTGCGCGCCCAGGTGATGTTGGCGTGCTCGTCGAAGCGGGCCTTGAGTTCGACCAGGACCAGTACCTGCTTGCCGGACTCGGCCGCGTCCACCAGCGCGTCCACGATCGGCGAGTCGCCCGAGGTGCGGTACAGGGTCTGCTTGATCGCGAGCACGTCCGGGTCGGCCGCGGCCTGCTCCAGGAACGCCTGGACCGACGTGGCGAACGAGTCGTAGGGGTGGTGCACCAGGATGTCGCGCTTGCGCATCGCGGCGAACACGTCGGCGGCCTGCGCGGTCTCCACCTCGGCCAGGTCGCGATGGGTGCCGGCGACGAAGCGGCCGAACTTGAGCTCGGGCTTGTCCAGGTCGGCGATCGCGTGCAGACCGGTCAGATCCAGCGGACCGGGCAGCGGGTAGACCTCCTTCTCGCCCACGCCCAACTCGCGCACCAGCAGGTCGAGCACGTGCGGGTCGATGGTCTCCTCGACCTCCAGCCGGACCGGCGGGCCGAACCGGCGGCGCATCAGTTCCCGCTCCAGTGCCTGGAGCAGGTTCTCCGCGTCGTCCTCCTCGACCTCCAGATCCTCGTTGCGGGTGACCCGGAAGGCGTGGTGGCCCAGCACGTCCATGCCCGGGAACAGATCGCCGAGGAACTCGGCGATCACCTCCTCCAGCGGCACGAAGCGGGCCGGCGAGGTCTCCACGAAGCGCGGCAGCAGCGGCGGCACCTTGACCCGGGCGAAGTGCTCGTTGCCCGAGCGCGGGTTGCGCACGATCACGGCCAGGTTCAGCGACAGGCCGGAGATGTACGGGAACGGGTGGGCCGGGTCCACCGCGAGGGGGGTGAGCACCGGGAAGACCCGCTCGCGAAAGAGCGCGTACAACGACTGCCGCTCGCCGTCGGTGAGGTCGTCGAAGCGCAGCAGCTGGATGTCGGACTCGCCGAGCGCGGGCAGCACGTCGTGGTGGAAGCACGTGGAGTGCCGGGCCATCAGGGCCCGGCTGCGCGACCAGATGTTCTCCAGCACCTCGCGCGGCTGCAGGCCGCTGGCCGCGCGCACCGCGAGACCGGTGGCGATCCGGCGCTTGAGACCGGCCACCCGGACCATGAAGAACTCGTCCAGATTGGACGCGAAAATGGCCAGATACCGGGCCCGCTCCAGCAGCGGTGTGCTCGGATCCTCGGCGAGTTCGAGCACCCGCTCGTTGAACGCCAGCCAGCTGCCCTCCCGGTCCAGGAACCGGTCCAGGGGCAGCCCGCTCTCCGGCAGCGGCGGGGCCGCGGCGACCGTGTTCGAGCCGCCCGCCTTCGCCGGCGGCACGGCCACGGTCAGGTGTCGGGAGGATCGAGCGGCAGGAGTCTCGGCGTTCATCAGACCATTGTCTTTTCGCGGCGGTCTATGCGCACCTGTGCGACCCCGACCCGAAACAGATGTTCGCCAGGTTTCACACCGTGTTCAGCGTCGGTACATCACATCGACAGTGTGTACGCGAAAGCCCAATCGGGTGTACACCTTGACGGCCGCCTCGTTGTCCGCGTCCACATAGAGCAGTGTTTCGGCGAGCGGGCGGCCCTCGACGGTGCGCTGGGCCAGGTGCCGCAGACCCACCGAGGTCAGCAGCGCGCCGAGCCCGCGGCCCTGCGCCGCCGGGTCGACGCCGACCACGTACACCTCGCCCAGCGGGCCCGAGTCCGCGGTCGCGGGGTGGGTCTTGGTCCAGTGGAAGCCGAGCAGCTCGCCGGTGTCGGTGTCCTCGGCGAGGAAGAAGCCGGCCGGGTCGAACCACGGCTCGGCGAACCGGCGGCCCAGGTCGTCCGCCGTCCACGCGCCCTGCTCGGGGTGGTGCGCGAAGGCCTTGGCGTTGAGCGCCAGCCAGGCCTTGTCGTCCGTGCCGGGACGGAAGGTGCGCAGCCGCACATCGGCGGGCATGGCCAGGTCGGGCACCGGGGTGCCGGCCGTGCGGCGCATCTGCCACAACTCGCGGAACGCGGTGAAGCCCAGCGCCGCGGCCAGCCGCTCGGCCGCGGGCAGCTTGCCGTGCGCCCACACCCGCAACCGGCCGGCCTCGTCGATCCGGGCCGCCTCGGCCGCCAGCGACTCCAGCAGTGTCCGGCCCAGGCCCGCGCCGCGCGCGGCCGGGGCGACGAACAGTTCGGCGGACGGGCCGTCCACGAGGTCCGAGCCGTCCAGGTGTGCGAAGCCGACGATCGCGGCGCCGTCCCGGACGAGCAGCTCGCGCGCCGAGGGCGCGCCGTGCCGCAGCTCCAGCCGGGACTGCTCGGACAGCGGCGAGGCGCCGTCGAGGCCGGCCGCCGCCTCCGCGAGGGCCAGCACGACCGAGGCGTCTTCCGCCGAGGCCCGATTCACCGTCTCGATCGACACATCCGCGAGGTCCATGGCCTCCACGGTACTGAGCGGTGTCGCGGGTCGTCGCGCGGCCGTCAGCCGCAACCGCAGCTGCGGCGGACCACCAGCGTGGAGGGGAAGGTGCGCACCCGCGGGTCGCCGGCCGCGGCCGGTTCGCGCTCCAGCGCCAGTTCCACCGCGGCGCGGGCCATGCCCGGTCGGTCGGAGGTCACCGTGGTCAGCGGCGGATCGGCGATGGCCGCCTCGGCGATGTCGTCGAAGCCCACCACGGCGAGGTCGTCCGGGACCCGCACACCCGCCTCGCGGGCCGCGTGCAGGACACCCATCGCCTGGTCGTCGGTCGAGCAGAACAGCGCCCGGGGCCGATCCGGGCCGGTCAGCAGCGACAACGCGACCTGATAGGCGCCGAACCGACCGAAGGGCGCCTCGTGCAGCAGCCCCTCGGTGGACAGCCCGCGCTCGGTCATCGCCCGCCGCCAGCCGGTGACGTGGTCGGTGACCGGGTCGCCCGAGTCCGGGGTGCTGGGCGGGCCGCCCAGGCAGTCCACCCGGGTGAAGCCGTGGGTGTCGATCAGGTGGCGGACGGCGGTGTAGGCGCCCTCGACGTCGTTCAGGATGACCGCGTCGCCGCCGAGCGCGTCGGGCTGACGGTGCATCAGCACCACCCGCACGTCCCGGGTGGCGATCTCGCGCGCTGCGCGCTCCGAGGGGCCCTGGCTGACCAGCACGAGCCCGGACACCTGCATGCCGAGGAACGCGCGCACGTAGTGCAGTTCGCGGTCGTCCTCGTAGTCGGAATTGCCGATCAGTACCAGTCGGCCCTGCTCGAAGGCGGCCTGCTCGACGGTGTGCGCGAGCTCGGCGAAGAACGCCTGCCGGGCGTCGGGCAGCACCAGACCGATCAGGTTGGTCCGGCGGCTGGCCATCGCCTGGGCGACGCTGTCGGGCCGGTAACCCAGCTTGTCTATCGCGGCGAGGACACGCTCGCGCGTGGCCGGCGCGACCGGGCGCGGGCCATTGTTGACGACGTAGGAGACCACCGCGGTGGAGGTCCCCGCGAGGCGGGCGACGTCGTCGCGGGTCACTTTGGGCACGCGGTCATTGTAGGGACGGGGACCGGCGCTACTCACGGGAGTTCACAACCTGGACGCGGGACGGGACGCTTCTCCGCGTTCTTCCGGATAAGTCTGCTTTGTGTCGTGGCGCACGGAACTCGGCGCTCCGTCGGCTCCACCGGACGGCCCCGGCATCGAGCGCCGGGTCACGTGCGCTCGGCGAGCGCGGGCTCGCCGACGCCCCGATCGGGCACCACGAACCGGTAGCCGACGTTGCGCACCGTGCCGATCAACGACTCGTGCTCGGGCCCGAGTTTCGCTCGCAGCCGGCGAACGTGCACATCGACCGTGCGGGTGCCGCCGAAGTAGTCGTAACCCCACACCTCCTGCAACAACTGGGCCCGGGTGAACACCCGGCCCGGGTGCTGCGCGAGGTACTTGATCAGTTCGAACTCCTTGAACGTCAGATCCAGCACCCGACCGCGCAGCTTCGCGCTGTAGGTGGCCTCGTCGATGCTCAGGTCGCCGTTGCGGATCTCGGTGGGCTCGTCCTCGGCCCCCTGCGCCGCCTGGAGCCGGCCGATCGCCAACCGCAGGCGGGCCTCGACCTCGGCGGGCCCGGCGGTGTCCAGCAGGACGTCGTCGAAGCCCCAGTCCGCGGTCAGCGCGGCCAGCCCGCCCTCGGTGGCCACCAGCACCAGCGGGGCACCGACCCCGGTGGTCCGCAACACCCGACACAGACTGCGCACCTGCGGGAGGTCGCGCCGACCGTCGACCAGGATGACGTCCGCGGCCGGCGCGTCGACCAACGCGGACGCCTCCGCCGGCGCCACGCGTACCTGGTGCAGCAGCAGACCGAGTGCGGGCAGCACCTCGGCCGACGGCTGGAGCGCGTTCGTGAGCAGCAGCAGTGCACTCAACGGGACACCTCCCAAAACAGGCACAAAACACGAAAGGACCCGGGGCATCGTCGCCCGGATCCTTCATCGGTCGCCGACTCGTCCGATTCCGTAACCCGTCGGGAACCACTTCTGGGGTCCGTGGGGTGTGCCCGTCGTCGGAGGTGAGCCTGCGGGGTCAGGATAGCGAACATGTCTCGAGGAACCGACCTACCCGGGGATCTTCCCGCACTGCGGACACCTCCGGGTCCCCCGTTCACCGGAATGCCTGCACCCGAGCAGGCCGTCCTGATCACCGACGACGACGTGCGGATCAGCGCCGTACACGGGCCCGCGGCCGGTTTCGGGCCGCGCGATCGGGTCTTCGTGGTCGCCCACGGGTTCACCGGTTCGTGGCGCCGGCCCGCCGTCGGCGCGGTGCTCGAGGGGCTGCGGGCGCACGGCGGGGCGATCGGCTTCGATTTTCGCGGCCACGGCGCGTCCACCGGCCTGAGCACGGTGGGCGACCGCGAGGTGCGTGACCTGGAGGCGGCCGTCGGGTGGGCCCGCAGGCTCGGCTACCAGCGGGTGGTCACGGTCGGCTTCTCGATGGGCGGCAGCGTCGTGTTGCGGCACGCCGCGTTGCACGGCGGGGTCGCGGCGGTGGTCGCGGTGAGCGCGCCGGCCCGCTGGTACTACCGGGGCACCCAGCCGATGCGCCGAGTGCACTTCGCGATCGAACGCCGGTCCGGGCGCGCGGTGGCCCGCTTCGTGCTGCGCACTCGGATCTCCGCCCGGGAGTGGGATCCGGTGCCGCTCGCCCCGTTCGAGGCCGCCGCGGCGATCGCGCCCACGCCGCTGCTCGTGGTGCACGGCGACCGCGACCCGTACTTCCCGTTGGACCACCCCCGGCAGATCCACGATGCGGCCGGAATGCCGAAGGACCTGTGGATCGAGCCCGGCCTCGGGCACGCGGAGAACGCGGTCGGCGCCGACCTGGTGGATCGGATCGCGCGCTGGGCCCGGGCACACACCGAGGGGTGATCCGGACGCCGGGCGGCCGAACGGTCCGTCGGGAGGCGTCATCATGGATGCTGCACACTTCGGCGCCGTCGGGGCGGCGAAGCCCCGGACGCAGACACGGAACACACGGGAGGGCGCGCGATGGCGGTCGGCACCATGCGGTACTGGGCCGCGGCGAAGGAAGCCGCGGGCACGGCCGAGGAGCCGTACGACGCGGCCACCCTCGCCGAGGCGCTGCGGCGCGCCCGTGAACGGCACGACGACTCGACCCGCTTCGGCGCGGTCGTCGCGAACTGCTCGTTCGTCGTGGACGGCGACCCCGTCGGGCGGCGCGACCACACGGCGATCACCCTGACCGAGGGCGGCACCGTCGAGGTCCTGCCTCCCTTCGCCGGCGGATGAGCGGCCGACGCGGGCGCCCGGCGGGCGACCGATACGAGGAACCGGGCGGTTACGACCCCGCCGCGATCCCCGGCGAACCCCCGTTCGACCCGGGCCCGGCCGGACCGGGTCACGGCGAGCAGGCGTTCGCGGCACCCGGCGAGTACTACGGCGAGCCGTACGGCACACCCGCCGCCGATGCGTACGGCGGACAACTCGGCGGCCATGCCGAATCCGGGCAGTACATGCAGCCTGGCGACCAGGGCGCGTACGGCTATCCGCCTGCGGCGTACCCGGTGGAGACCCGGCCGCAGGAGCCCGGTCCCCGGGACGACGACCACGGTGGGGAGTCCTATCCGGATTCCTATGCGCACGAGTCCTACCCGCAGGACTCCTATCCGCAGAATTCGCAGGCCGGGCAGGCGTATGCCGAACCGCTGCCGAATGTGCCCGCCGGCGGATACGGCTACCCGGACGCCACCGAGATGTTGCCGGCGCTCGCCGAACCCGGGTGGGACGGGTACGGCTCGGGCCACGCGGACCGCGACGGTGCGACGAGCGTGCTGCCGGCGATCGTGGAGCCGATCCCCGACGCCGGGCCGGACCCGTACGGCGGGTATCGACCCCAGGACGACCATCTGCGGGACGAGTCTGCGGAGTACACCGCGTTCGAGCACGAGCGGAACCACGCCGACGTCGATCACGACTTCGGCCACGACCGCGACCACCCGAACGACGCGCCCGCCGAGTACGACGCCCCGGCCGGCTCCGGGCGCAGGCTCGCCCGGGTGCCCGCCCAGCGCACCGGCGAGGCGCCCGCACGTACACCCCGGACGCCGATCTGGGATCCGCCGGGCATGGTGCCGGCGCTGTGCACGGTCGGCCTGGCCGCCGTCCTGGCGGTGACCGCGATCGCCGGGAAGCCGGCCCTGGTGCTGAGCGTCGCGTTCCTCCAGGTGCTCACCGCCGCCGGATGGTTCCGGCTCAACGGCATGTGGCCGGCGCGCCAGGGCATCGCGCTGGTCGTGGTGGCCGCGTTCGGCACGGATGTCGCGGTCTACGCCAAGGGTGAGCAGGGTCTGGCGAGCGTGCCCGCCGTGCTCGCCGGCACGTTGTTGGTGATGCTCGCCCTCCAGGCCCGGAGCGGGGCCCGACCGGGCGAGTTGTTGCCCGCGCTCACGGTGACCACGTCGGCCGCGCTGATCACCGCGTTCGACGTCGCCTATCTGGTCGCGGGCGAACTCCACGGCGGCCCGATCGACGCGGGCGCGGCCGTGGTGTGCGCGGTGCTCGCGGCCGGGGTCGCCACGCTGGTGCGGGCGGTGCCGCTGCCGGCTGCCGTCGCGCCGATTCCGTCCTGGCTGCTCGGCACCGCGGCGGGCGCCGCCGCGGGCATCGCGCTGGGCGGCGAAGCGCCGCACGCCGCGCTGCTCGGCGCCGCCGCCTCGGCGCTCGGGCTGCTCGGCCGGCGGGTCGCCGGCTACGACCATCCGTCCAGGTTCGTTCACTTCACCGCCGGTGTGTCCCTGCCGCTCGCACTCGCCGCTCCGGCCGCGTATCTGCTGGGCAGGGTCATGATCGGCTGATTATCCGTACGGCGGCGGCCCCGCCACGGGAGGATGCGGCCATGCCGTGGATACACCGCCGGTCCCGTCCCGGGAGCCGGGATGAACCGCCGGACCCGCCCACCCGTGCAGAGGGTGTGGCGCAACGTTCGGAACTGCTCGGCGTCGAGGCCCAGGCGGATCCGGCGGCGGCCCGGGCCTTCCTGGCCCGGCCGCCTGCCGGGGACGAGCGGCCCGCCGCCGACCCGCTGCACTCCGCCTCGCGAATATCGACCGCCGACGAAGCGGTCATCCGCACGCTCTACCTCGAACACGGCGGCCCGCTCCTCGGCTTCGCATTGCGCCTGACCGGCGGCGACCGGGCCTGGGCCGAGGACGTGGTCCAGGAGACGCTGCTGCGTGCGTGGCGTCATCCCGAGGCGCTGGACCCGACCCGGGGTTCGGTGCGGGGCTGGTTGTGCACGGTGGCCCGCAACGTGGTGATCGACGTCGGCCGGGCCCGTCGGGCCCGCCCGCCCGAGACCGGCGACGCGGTGCTGGCGACGGTGGCGGACGAAGGCGCCGAGGCCGAGTTCGACCGGGCCGTGCTCGCCTGGGACGTCGCCGATGCGATGGCCGCGCTGAGCCCCGAACATCGCGCCGTGCTGCTGGAGACCTACTACCGGGGCAGTTCGGTGGCCGACGCGGCCAAGACGCTGGGCGTGCCCGAGGGCACCGTCAAATCACGGACGTACTACGCGCTGCGAGCGCTGCGCGTGGCCTTGGAGGAAAGGGGGTTGGTCCCGTGACGGACACCGGTGACGAGAACGCGGCGGCGCACGGCGCCGCTCCCGACGCGCATCCGCCGAAGCCGGCGGGCCCACCCGCACGGCTGGGCTGCGCGGTGGCCCGCCTGGATCTCGGCGCGTTCGTGGTCGGCGCCCTCGACGAGGACGAGGCCGTCCGAGTCCGGCAACACGTGGCCACGTGCCCGCGCTGCCGGGCCGAATACGAGGAACTCGCGGGCCTGCCCGCGCTGCTCGCCCGGCTGACCGAGGCCGAGGCACAGGCCAGCGGCGTGGCGGCGAACGGCGCCGCGCCCGCACGCGTGTTGTCCGCCGCGGCCCGGCAGGCGGATCGGAGCCGCCGGTTGCGCCATGCGGTGGCCGCCGCGGCGGCCGTGCTGATGGTCCTCGCGGGCCTCACCGGTTGGGCCCTCGGCGACTCCTCGGACACCGGCGACTCGGCCGCCGCGCCGCCGACGACCGCGGCTCCGGGGCGCCCGTCCGGGACGGCCGGCCCGGACGGCACCGCGACGCCGCCCGGGCAGCCGGGCGGACGGATCGCCCGCGGCGGCGACCCGCGCTCCGGCATGGGTGCCGAATTGCGCTACGCCGCCACCGCGTGGGGCAGCAGCCTGGATCTGTCGCTGTCCGGCATCCGGCCGGGCACCCGCTGCCAGTTGGACGTCTACGGCACTCGGGGCCGGGTGGAGACGGCGTCCTCGTGGGTGGTCCCGAACGGCGGGTACGGATCCGGCGATCCGATTCGGGGCGCGACCAGCATCCCGGTCGGCGAGATCACCCGGTTCGCCGTCAAAACCGTCGGCGACGGTGAGCAACTGCTGGAGATCCCGCCCGCACAACCATGACAAATCGGCAGTAATTGTCCGCCCATCTCAATGGGCGGACAATTTTGTCTCACATCCTGGGCCATGCATGACACGGAAGGCCTACCCTCCCTACGATCGATGGTGTGAAGCGACAGGCGGATGACCTCACCAAGCGGCGCGCAGTGGACCTGTGCCGCACGCAGACCTGCCTGTGTTGCGCTGACTGACTTGCCGACAGTCGTTGATCGGCGATGCGCCCGAGGCGAATCGCGACCGGCCGTCGGACCCGGGACCCGAACCGTGTGACGACGCGGTGGATCGGGCACCCGGCCCCCGCGTAGCAACCACGGACACACCCACACCCCCGCCTGCCGCGGCGCCGCGGCCTGCCCGGGTGTACCCCGAGACCGCGTATCGCCACATCCGCGGCAATCCCGCGCACTTCTGCACCGGAGGTATCCCCATGAGCCGCTCCGACGTTCTGGTAGACGCCGACTGGGTCCAGGCCCACCTGGACGACCCGAAGGTCGTGCTCGTCGAGGTCGACGAGGACACCAGCGCCTACGTCAAGAACCACATCCGCGGTGCGGTGCGCATCGACTGGCGCGACGACCTGCAGGACCCGGTCAAGCGCGACTTCGTCGACGAGGCCGGCTTCTCCGCGCTGCTGTCGGCCAAGGGCATCTCCAACGACGACACCGTCGTGCTCTACGGCGGCAACAACAACTGGTTCGCGTCCTACGCCTACTGGTACTTCAAGCTCTACGGCCACGGCGACGTCAAGCTGCTCGACGGCGGTCGCAAGAAGTGGGAGCTCGACTCGCGCGAGCTGGTCGTCGAGGTGCCCGAGCGCGCCGCGACGAACTACGTGGCCAAGGAGCAGGACAAGTCGATCCGCGCCTGGCGCGACGACGTGCTCGCCGCGATCGGCACGCTGAACCTGGTCGACGTGCGTTCGCCCGACGAGTTCTCCGGCAAGCTGCTCGCCCCGGCGCACCTGCCCCAGGAGCAGTCGCAGAAGGCCGGCCACGTGCCGACCGCGAAGAACATCCCGTGGTCGAAGGCCGCCAACGACGACGGCACCTTCAAGACCAACGAGGAACTCACCGCGCTGTACGAGGGCGAGGGTGTGGACCTGGCGAAGGACACCATCGCCTACTGCCGGATCGGCGAGCGCTCCGCGCACACGTGGTTCGTCCTGCACGAGCTGCTGGAGCAGGGCAACGTCCGCAACTACGACGGCTCGTGGACCGAGTACGGCGCGCTGGTGGGCGTGCCGATCGAGCTCGGCGACGGCAAGTGACCGACGGCTACACCACCTACCCGACTTCAGGGAGCAAGAACGATGTGCGGTGCGAAGGCCGGCGGCCCGGATCTGGCAGGAGTTGACGTGGCGAAGGAAACCATCATCCAGGGGGCGGTGACCAAGGGCGGGCAGCCGATCAACGGCTACGTGCGCCTGCTCGACGCGGGCGGCGACTTCACCGCCGAGGTGCCCACGTCCGCGACCGGCCAGTTCCGGTTCTTCGCGGCGCCGGGCAACTGGACCGTGCGGGCGCTCGTTCCCGGCGCAACCGTGGACCGCAGCGTCGTGGTGTCCGAGAAGGGCACCGTCGCCGAGGTCGAGATCGCGGTCTGACCCCGACGGGGCGGGTCTCCTTCGGACGTACACCCTCGGACCCCGCGACCCGATCGGCGGAAAAACGGCTCCACCCCTCCCCACGTGCTCGGGGGAGGGGTGGAGTCGTTTGGTGTGTGCCCCGGGTCGCACGGGCAGAAAGGTTTCCGTATCTTCGGTGGATCTGCCGGGGGGCAGATCCGTTCGGAGTGCGGGGGCACCGAAGGCAACGCGCGACGCCGGGAGGCAACACGTGGCATGGGTGATCGTGATCATCGCGGGGATCCTGGAGACCGGCTTCGCCATCATGCTCAAGCAGAGCCACGGATTCACCCGGTTGTGGCCCACGATCGGCTTCGCCACGTGCGCACTGGGCAGCTTCGGGCTGCTCACCTATGCGCTCAAGACGCTGGAGGTCGGCCCCGCGTACGCGGTGTGGACCGGAATCGGCGCGGCGGGCACCGCGCTCGTGGGCATCTGGCTCCTGAACGAGGGCGCGTCGCCGCTCAAGCTGATCTCGATCGGCCTGGTCCTGCTCGGCGTGATCGGCCTGAACATCTCCGGGATCAGCCACTGATCCCGGACCCGTGCGGGCGGCCGGTCAGTACACCAGCGCCTGGGCGTCGTCCGCGAGCGCTTCCTGGACGAACACCTGGGCGCCGGCGATCCGGATGCCGGGCAGCACGTCGTCGCCGGTGATCTCGCGCCGCGCCGCACACTGCGTGCACAGGGTCACCCGGCCGCCCGCGATCAGCGCGTCGAGCAGGTCCGGCAGCGGTGCGGCATGCGGCAGTTCGAACTCGGCGGCCCGCCCGGGCAGCGCGAACCAGGAGGACTCGCCGGTGAGCCACAGCGACACGTCCACCCCGGAGGCGAGTGCCACCGACGCCACCGTGAACGCCTGGGAGCAGCGCTCCGGCGCGTCCTGACCTGCGGTGACCTTGACCACGAGAGATCGCTTCACGGCCCGCAGCCTATACACTGAGGCCGTTTGGCACCCGGCCAGGTCGACTGGCCCACCCGTACAGAGCACGAGGAGCACCCGGGCGATGCACATCTTCTTCATTGCGCTGCTGGCCGTGGTCGGCGTCCTCGTCGCGTGGTTCGCCGCGCTGACCGTGTCCAAGCTGTACAAGGGCCAGAACTGAGCGCGGGCCCGGTAGGCTGACCCGCCGTACCCGACCCCGGAAGCGGCCGCCCCACCATGATCGAAATCCCGGACGACCTGCACTTCGACGCCGTCCCGCTCGCGTTCCTGCTCGGCACCTGGGAAGGCGCCGGTGTCGGCGACTACCCGACCATCGAGGCGTTCCGCTTCGGCCAGCAGGTCACCTTCGGCTACATCGCGAACAAGCCGTTCCTCACCTACACCTCGCGCACCTGGCTGCTCGACGACGCGGGCGAGCGGGTGCGTCCGCTCGCGACCGAGACCGGCTTCTGGCGTTCGAAGCTGGACGGCTCGATCGACGTGACCCTCGCCCACCCCACCGGGATCGTGGAGATCTGGCTGGGCAAGGTGGACGGTCCGCGGCTGGAGATGCGTACCGACGTGGTCGCGCGCACCGAGGACGCGAAGGAGTACACCGCGGGACACCGGCTGTACGGCCTGGTCAAGGGCGAGTTGATGTACGCGTACGACATGGCCGCGATGGGCCGGCCGCTGCAGGCCCACGTCTCCGCCCAACTCAAGCGCGTCGACGCGGACCTCGCGGCCGAATAGCGCCGCACGGCACCGCACCGGACCCGGCCGCGACGCGTGGCCCGGGGACCGGTTCGCGCTCGTAGACTTCCGTGCGTGAGCACTGACTGGAAGCACGAACTTCGGGAGAAGGGCTACCGGCTCACGCCGCAGCGCCAACTCGTCCTCGAAGCGGTGAACACCCTGGGCCACGCGACCCCGGACGAGATCCTGGTGGAGGTGCACAAGACCGCCGGCGGGATCAACATCTCGACCGTCTACCGCACCCTCGAACTGCTCGAACAACTCGACCTGGTCACGCACACCCACCTGGGCCACGGTGCGCCGACCTACCACCCGGCCGACGTCGGCGGCCATCTGCACCTGGTCTGCCGGGACTGTCGGCGGGTGATCGAGGTGGGCACCGAGGTGGCCGCCGCGATGGGCGAGCGGCTGCGGGCCGAGCACGGCTTCGACATCGACCTCGCGCACTTCGCGATCTTCGGTCGTTGTGCCGACTGCACCGCCGCCCGGGTTCGCTGAGACCGCGGCGACGGTGTCGGCCGGGCCGGTCTCGTACTGTGGGGACATGCCCACGAGCCCATTGTTGTCCCTGCCCGGCGCGGTCGCCGCGGAAGCCCCCGACGCCGGCGTCGCCGCGCACTACGGCGATCCCCTGCGCGAACAACGTCGGCTGGAAGCGGGCGAGGGTTTCGTCGACCTCTCGCACCACGACGTGATCAAGGTGAGCGGCCCGGACCGGCTGAGCTGGCTGCACTCGCTCACCACACAGCACCTGACCGACCTGAAGCCGCACGTGGCGACGATGACGCTCGTGCTGAGTCCGCACGGGCACATCGAACACGCGCTGTACGGCGTGGACGACGGCGAGGCGTTCTGGGCCCATCTGGAGCCCGGCGAGGCGCCGGCCCTGGTCGAGTTCCTGGACCGCATGCGCTTCATGCTGCGGGTCGAGGTCGCGGACGTGTCCGCCGACTTCGCGATCGTGCACGAGGCGGGTGACGGCGGCGACACACCCGAGGACGTGCTGGTGCGGGAGACCGGGTACGGGCGCGAGTTGTTCCTGCCGCGCGAGCGGCTGGAGCGGTACGGGCGCGAGCACGCGCACCCGGCCGGCATGTGGGCCTACGAGGCGCTGCGGATCGCCGCGTACCGGCCTCGGCTGGGCCTGGAGACCGACCACCGCACGATCGTGCACGAGCTGGGCCTGATCGACACCGCGGTGCACCTGGACAAGGGCTGCTACCGGGGGCAGGAGACGGTCGCGCGCGTGCACAACCTGGGTCGGCCGCCGCGCCGGCTGGTCTTCCTGCACCTGGACGGCACCCCGGAGGCACTGCCCGAGCACGGCGCGCCGGTCGAACTCGCGGGCCGTCAGGTCGGCTTCGTCACCAGCGCGGTGCGCCACCACGAACTCGGCCCGATCGCGCTGGCGCTGATCAAGCGCAACACCGCGGTGGACGCCGAACTCCTGGCCGGCGGCGTGCCGGCGACCCAGGAGGTCGTGGTCCCGGCGTGACCCCGGGGCCCGCGGGCCCCGGGCCCTAGCGGATCTCGCGGCGGCGGATGCGGTGCAGGCGCCGCCGCTGCGAGCGGTCCAGGGCGAAGTAGGCGACGACCGGAAGGCCGATCGCGACCGCCACGATGGTCCAGGCGATCCACGAGGGCAGCACGATCAGCGCGATGATGGCGACGACGATCCCGGCCGCGATGTACGGCCCGCGGTGCGACATGGTCCAACCCCTTCGGTCGGTGTACCCGACGCCCATTCTCCTTCCCCGTTCCGCCGCGGAACATGGGGAGAACCCCCGGAACCGGTGAATCCCGGACCCGGCCCCGCACCCACGGCCGAGGTCACATGTCCACGACGAGGGTCATCGGGCCGTCGTTGACGAGTGCGACCTTCATGTCGGCGCCGAACACCCCGGTGGCCACATCGGCCCCGAGCGCGCGCAGCGCCGCGACCACCTCGGCCACCAGCGGTTCGGCGACCGGGCCCGGGGCGGCCTCGTTCCAGGTCGGCCGCCGACCCTTGCGGGCGTCGCCATAGAGGGTGAACTGGCTGATCACCAGCAGCGGGGCGGACAGGTCCGAGCAGGACTTCTCACCGTCCAGGACGCGCAGGCTCCACAGCTTGGCGGCCAGCCGGCGGGCGATCTCGGGAGTGTCGGTGTGCGTCACGCCGACCAGGACGCACAGCCCGGGGCCCACGATCGAGCCGACCACCTCCCCCTCGACGGTCACGGATGCTTCGGTCACGACCTGCAGGACGGCACGCATGGGCCCATTCTGCACACCCGTCCGGACCGATTCCGCGGCATCTGGCACGCGACGGTCTGCCCGACATGACACGATGCGTCTCATGGTGGATCTTCCCGACGGAGTGGCCCCGGAGGCCATCCGCGCCCTCACGCTGAGTCGGGTTCGCGAACTCATGCGTGACGCTCAGCGCGAGGAGAACGATCTGTCCTATCTGCGGAGGCTGCTCCAGGGGCGGATCGACATCCTGCGTGCCGAACTGGCCCGGCGATCCGGCCGGGACGGCGCCGAGCCGACCTCGCCGGTGGTGGGCCGGCTGCCCGAGATCCTGTCCGAGTCCAGACCGCCCACCCGCGGCGCGCGGCACGTCAACGTCCAGCCGCCGCGCACCGATCGTTACCGCAGCTGGATCGAGCAACTGCTCGCCGACGTGGGCCTGTCCGACCTCGCCGCGCACACCGACGCGGAACTGGGCGAGGCGCTGGACAAGCTCGGCACCCACGAACAGGAGGTGTCCTCGCGCCGGCACCGCCTCCAGCGCACCGCCGACGACTGCGCCGCCGAGATCACCCGTCGCTATCGCGAGGGCGAGGCGAAGGTGGAGGACCTGCTGTCGGGTCGCTGACCGCCCCGGCCACTCGCCCCGAGCGCGCCGCCGCGATCGTCCACCCCCGCGCCCTTCCGCGATCGCCGGCCCCGACCCCGTCCCGTTCGGGCGCTCCCGCCCCTGTCCCGCCGCTCCGTTCACCCGTGTGCATGCGACTGCAAGCAGGGTGCTTGCAATAGCAAGCACGGTGTGTGCATGCTGGAGCCATGGCTGGTCTGAACGTCGGCTCGCTGGGTGAGTACATCCGGGAGCAGCGCCGCAACGCGCAGTATTCGCTTCGGCAACTCGCCGAGGCGGCGGGGGTCTCGAACCCCTATCTGAGCCAGATCGAGCGCGGTCTGCGGCGGCCGAGCGCGGAGATCCTGCAGCAGATCGCCAAGGCACTGCGCATCTCGGCCGAGACGCTCTACGTGCAGGCGGGCATCCTCGACGAACGCGAGGAGGGTGACCGTGAGGTGCGCACCGCGATCATGGCCGATCCGGCGATCAACGACCGCCAGAAGCGGGTCCTCATCGAGATCTACGAGGCATTCCGCAAGGAGAACGCGCAGGACGGCGCCGTGCGGGACGAGCGGGGCGCCGCCGACGGAACCGAGAACGGCAAGGCCGGCCGGGCCGTAACCGACCACCTGGATCCCGAGGAGTGAGGAACACCATGGCAATTGCCACGGAACTGAAGAAGACCCTGACCGACAGCACTCCGCTGTACGCCGTCGCCGGCGCCGGCGACCTGGTGGTGGAGAAGCTGCGGGAGCTGCCCGAGCGCTTCCGGACCGAGGTCACCACCGACCCGAAGGTGCTGCGCGAGCGTCTCCAGACGCTCCCCGACCGCACCCAGACCTTCGCCAAGTCCCAGGTGGACCGGGCCAAGGAGCTCTACGAGGACCTCGCGGCACGCGGCGAGAAGCTGGTCAAGCGGGTCGACCGGCAGGAGAGCACCAAGCAGGCCAAGACGGCCGTGCGCACGACCGAGAGCAAGGCCAAGGCGACCACGACCGCGGCCAAGCGCGGCGTCACCAATGCCAGGACCCAGGCCAAGTCCGCGGCCACCGCCGCCGGCAAGGCCGCGGACGCGGCGGCGGAGGCGGTCGAGCAGGCCGCCCGCAAGGTCGGCGATTCGAACTCCAAGCCCACCGGCTCGAACGCCTGACCCTCGGCACGCCATCCACCCGATGCCGCCTCGGCAACCCCCGAGGCGGCATCGGGCATGCCAGACTGGAATCCCGCACGACGTGGCGGCACGGGGCGGCCGCGCAGAGGAGGATCGATGGAACTGGCCATGGCCGATGGTCTGCTGACGGCCAAGTTCGACCAGGTGTTGACGTGGCTCTTCCTCGGCATTCTGCTGCTCAAGGTGTTCTGCCTGTTCGACGCCGCCTTCCGGCGCGAGGACGCGTACCGCGCCGCGGACAAGAAGAAGAAGTCCTTCTGGCTGATCCTGTTGGGCGTCGCGGTCGTGGTCGACGTGCTGCCCACCGGCCTGGGCCTGATGCTCATGCTCGCCGGCCTGGTCGCGGCCATCGTCTACCTCGTCGACGTGCGGCCCGCCCTCAAGGAGGTCGCCGGCGGTCGCGGCGGCGGTCGCAACAACATGGGGCCGTACGGCCCCTGGTGACCGCCCCCGCCGCACTCAGCGCGTGGGCAGCTTGACCACCGAGACGAAGAACTCGTCGATGTGCCGCACCACGTTGATGAACTGCTCGAAGTCCACCGGCTTGGTGACGTAGGCGTTCGCGTGCAGGTGGTAGCTGCGCAGCACGTCCTCCTCGGCCTCGGACGTGGTCAGCACGACCACCGGGATCCGGCGCAGATCCTCGTCCGCCTTGATCTCCTCCAATACCTCCCGGCCGTCCTTGCGCGGCAGATTGAGGTCCAACAGGATCAGGTCGGGGCGCGGCGCGTCGGCGAACTCGCCCTCGCGCCGCAGGAATGCCACCGCCTCGACCCCGTCGCTGACCACGTGAAGCGAGTTGCGCACCTTGTTGTCCTCGAACGCCTCGCGCGTCATCAGCACATCGCCCGGGTCGTCCTCGACCAACAGGACCTCGATGGCTCCTGCGACGGGTTGGGTCATGCGTTGCTCCCTCGTACCGCTTCTTCTTCCGCCGGTCCCTGGGACTGCGGCTCGGACGTCTTCGGTTCCGGATCCGGCGCGGACTCCGACCCGACCGCCGGTGTGGCGGTCGGTGCGGATGCGCGCGGTTCCGGCAGTTCGGTGGGCGGTGGGCCGGGCAGGGTCCAGCGAATCGTGGTGCCGCGGGTGCCCTCGGCGTCCAGCCAGATCCGGCCGCCGTGGTACTCCACGATCTTCTTGCACATCGCCAGGCCGATGCCGGTGCCGCCGTAGGCGTCCTTGGGGTGCAACCGCTGGAAGATCACGAAGATCCGGTCGGCGTATTGCGGTTCGATCCCGATGCCGTTGTCGACGCAGGAGAACTCCCACTGGTCGCCGTCCCAACGGGCCCCCAGATGTACGCGCGGTACCTCCTGGGCGTGGAACTTGATCGCGTTGCCGACCAGGTTCTGCACCAACTGGCCCAGCAGCACCCCGTCGCCCGGCACCGTGGGCAGCGGGTCGGCGGTGATCTGCGCGCCGCTCTCCTCGCGTGCGACGGCCAGCGCGTGCAGCGCGTGGTCCAGGCACCCGTTCAGGTCGACGTCGCCCTTCTCGGTGTCCAACCGGCCCACCCGGGAGAACGCGAGCAGGTCGTTGATCAGCGTCTGCATGCGTTTGGCGCCGTCCACCGCGAACGCGATGTACTGGTCGGCTCGCTCGTCCAGTTGGCCCTTGTACCGCTTCTCCAGAAGCTGGCAGAAGCTGGCGACCTTGCGCAACGGCTCCTGCAGGTCGTGCGAGGCCACGTAGGCGAACTGCTCCAACTCGGCGTTGGACCGGCGCAGGTCCTCGGCCTGCTCGTCGATCAACACCCGGGCCGCCTCGGTGCTGTGCAACTCCTCGACGATCCGGTCGCGCATCGAGTTCACGTCGTGGGCGAGCGCGGTGATCTCGGCCGGCCCTCGACCGGTCAACACCTGGCTGTATCGGCCCTCGGTGACCTGGCGGACCTGCTCGCCCAGATGTTCCAGCGGGCGGGTGACCATGCGTCGGAACAGCAGCGCTATCAGCAGGACCAGCGCGGCGAACAGCGCGGCCACCGCGCTCAGCGTCGCGGTCAACATGGTCGCGTTGCTTGTGAGTTCGTCCCGGGCGCGGGCCCGCTCGTCGTCCAGGTCGGCCTGCTGGGTCGCGGTCGCCGCACGCACCGCGTCGAACATCTGCTTGCCCTGATCGGGCACCGCGCTCGCGGACGCCCGTTCGGCGAGCGCGGGTTCCGCATAGGCCGCGCGCCAGGTCCGCGCCCGGTTGCCGACCTCGGCCAGGTCGGCCCGCAGCCGGTCGCCCTCCGCCGAATCCGGCAACAACCGCTCCAGGCTCGTGTACGCCCGCTCCTCCTCGACCCGGCCCTGCGCGTACGGCTCGCGGAAGCTCGGGTCGCCGCTGATGATCCAGCCCCGGACGCCGGTCTCCTGGTCGATCAGCGCGTTCTCCAGCCGCAGCGCCGCGTTGGCGGCCGGTTCCAGCCGGTCGAGCACGGTGCGCCGCGAGTCGTTCAGCCTGGATATCGCCAGCGCGCCGACCACCGCGGAGATCACGATCACCAGCGCGAGCAGCCCCAGCCCCAGGCCGACGACCTGGCGCATGCGGGGTCCACCCCGTCGCTCCCGCGTCCGGTCCTTCCTCACGCCGTACCGTCCTCACCCGTCGTCTGGCCCGGCAACACCGGATGTCCGCCCTGCACGCCGTGCAACGGGCGATCCGGGTCGTGCCGCAGCAGCAATACCGCCACGTCGTCGTTGAGACTGCCCCCGTGCAGGTCTTCCACCGCGGCGACCGCCGAATCGATCAGGTCGTAGCCGGAAAGCCCGGCCGCCAGGAGCCGGCCGATCAGCGGCAACAGGCCGTCGGTGCCCAGCCGCTCCGGGCCCGGGCCGATCCGTCCCTCGATCAATCCGTCGGTGTACAGGAGCAGCGACCAGTCCGTGCCCAGCTCCATCGACTCGTGGCTCCACCGGCCGTCCGGGAACAGGCCCAGTGCCGGGCCGGTGGCGCCCTCGGACAGCGGTGCGATGCCCTTGGGCGTGAGCAGGAGCGGGGCCGGATGACCCGCGAGGTAGACCCGGCCGCGCCGCCGGTCGGGCTCGATGATGGTCATGCACAATGTGGCGAACATCTCGTCCGAGCGCCGCTCGTGCTCGAAGATCCGCTCCAACGTGGTGAGCAACTCGCCGCCGGTGAGACCGGCGAAGATCAGCGAGCGCCAGGCGATCCGCAGGTTGACCCCGAGCGCGGCCTCGTCCGGGCCGTGGCCGCAGACGTCGCCGATCATCACGTGCACACGCCCGTCGGCGGTCTGTACCGCGTCGTACAGGTCCCCGCCGAGCAGCGCGCGCTGTCGACCGGGCCGGTAGCGCGCGCGGAAGTCCAGCGACGGGTCGCGCAGGATCGGGGCGGGCAGCAGCCCGCGCTCCAGACGCGCGTTCTCCTGCGCGCGCAGTTCCGACTCCACCAGCCGGCGCTGCGACTCGTCGGCCCGTTTGCGCTCCAGGGCGTAGCGGATCGCCCGGGACAACAACGAGCCGTCGATCTCCTGCTTGACCAGGTAGTCCTGGGCGCCGGCGGCCACCGCGGCCGAGCCGCGGTGCGCGTCGGACAGACCGGTGAGCACGATCACCGCGGTCCGCGGCGCGAACAGCAGCAGCCGATGCAGCCCGTTGAGCCCCTCGGCGTCCGGCAGGCCCAGGTCCAGCAGGACACAGCCGATGTCCTCGCCGAGCTTGACCATGGCCTCGGCCATCGACCTGGCCCAGACGATGTCCATCGGATCCGGCGAGTCGGCGAGCAGTTCCTCGACGAGGAAGGCGTCCCCCGCGTCGTCCTCAATGAGCAGGACGCGCAGCGGATGCGCGGCGACCGGGTCCGACGCCGAGGAGGCGGGCATCGGTACCGCGCGGTAGTCGGTCCGTTCGACCGCTCCGCCGTCGCCGCCGTACGCGGGGCGCACGCCACCACCTCCGGGATTGATGTCGCCGTACGAATCGTTGTCGTTCGGCAATCGAAAAAGGACGATAGCGCGGCCGGGTGCAAGCGGGTAACCGTAGGCTGTACGAGGCGCGCCAGACTCAATCCCGGCCGCCGGCCCGTTCCGCCGCGTCGCGCAATACCGCGAGGGATTGCACGAGCGAGTCGAGCTCGTCCGCCTCCAGGTGTATCAAGACTTGGGCCAGGGCCTGTCGTCGAGCCGATCGCAGCTCCTCCACGAAGCCCATCCCGTCGGGCGCCAGCCGCAGTACCACTTCCCGGCGGTCGGTCGCGCTCAGCTCGCGCACCAGCAGGCCGGCATCCTCCAAACGGTTGCACAACCGGCTCGCCGAGGACGGGATGGCCCGTAGCCGGGCGGCCAACATGTTCAGGTTGATGCCGTCGTGGTCGGCGATCACGAGCAGGGCCCGCAACTGGGACGGCGACACCCGACCGCGCAGGTCGCCGTGTGCGTGGGTGCGTACCGCGGCCATCCACTCGCACAGTGCGTCCACACGATCGAGCAGCTCCGCGGGTAGGTCCCCTTCTCCTCGGGCCACGGACATCCGGCCACTGTGCCGGCTATCGGAGGGGGAGCGCCACGTCCGGGCCGGCAGGCTGGTGCCCATGACACCGATAACGCTGGTTCGCGGAGACATCACCGAGCAGCACGTGGACGTGATCGTGAACGCCGCGAATTCGTCCCTGATGGGCGGCGGCGGTGTCGACGGCGCGATCCACCGCAGGGGCGGTCCGGAGATCCTGGCCGAGTGCCGGGCGCTGCGGGCGGCGAAACCGGGGCGCGGCCTGAAGACGGGCGCGGCGGTGGCCACCACCGCGGGCCTGCTCCCGGCGCGGTGGGTCGTGCACACGGTGGGCCCGGTGTACAGCCACGCCGAGGACCGGTCCGCGCTGCTGGCGTCCTGCTACCGCGAGGCGCTGCGGGTGGCGGACGAGCTCGGCGCGACCTCGGCGGCGTTCCCGGCGATCTCCGCGGGCGCGTACGGCTGGCCGCTGGAGGATGCGGCCCGGATCGCGGTCGAGACCGTGCACGCGACGCCGTCCGGGGTGACCGAGGCGCGCTTCGTGCTGTTCGAGGCGCGCGCGTACGTCGCGTTCGAGCAGGCGGTCGCGGCGCTGTAGGCCGGGTCGGGCGGCGCGGCCCCACCAAGACGTGCCGGACCGGCCCAGGCCCGGACATGCGGGCGGGCCGGACCCGAAGGCCCGGCCCACCCGCATGTCCGGATCCCGTCAGGTGCCGGTCGCGGTCGCCTTGGCGCTGCCCGACGGGGAGCCCGACGTCGAGGTGCTCGGCGCACCGGTCGACGGCGGCGTCGACGTGGGCGGCTTCGAACTCGGCGGCGGCGTCGTGGGCGGCTCGGAGCTCGGCGGCGGGGTGACCGGCGGAGTGGTCACCGGCGGCGTGACCGGCGGTGTCGTCACCGGCGGGGTGACCGGCGGCTTGGTCGGCGGCTTGCTCGGCGGCGGAGCCGGGACGTTGGGGATCGCCGGGGCGTTCACCGTGCCCGCGCCCGCATCGGGACGCACCACGCCGAGGATCGGCATCGAGCCGGCATTGGCCACGGTGATCGTGCGGCCCGGTCGCGGCGCGTGCACCATCTTCCCGTTGCCCAGGTACATGCCGATGTGGCTGGCGTCGGAGTAGTAGACGATCAGGTCGCCCGGGCGCATGTCGGCGACCGGTACGCGCGGCAACGACGCCCACTGCTCCTGGGAGGTGCGCCGGATCGGCACCCCCGCGAACGCCCACGCCTTCGACGTCAGACCGGAACAGTCGTAGCCCACGGGCCCCACGCCGCCCCAGATGTAGGGCTTGCCGATCTTGTCGATCGCGAACGCGATGGCCAACGCGGCCTTGGGGGTGGTCTGTTGGTCCGGCTTGCCGATCAGGGTGTTCAGCTGGGCCTGGCCGGCCTCCGCGGACAGCGCCTCCATCCGGGCCAGTTCGGTGAGCTGCTCGGGGGTCAGACCCGCGAGTATCTTCTCGGCCTCGGCGATCCGGGCCTGGATGTCGGCCCGCGAGGCGGCGGCCTCCTGCTCCAGCCGACGGCTCTCGGCGAGCTGGGTGTCCGCGCTCTTCTGCATCGCGGTGAGCTGGAGTTCGGCCTGCTTGGCCCGGGTGATGGTGTCCAACTGGGTCTGCGAGATGTGCTCGTACGCCGGCGCGTCGCGCAGGAAGCCCTGCGGATCCGACGACAACATCAGGGTGAGCAGCGGGTCCATCCCGCGGGTGGTGTACTGCAACCGGGCCAGCCGGCCGAGGTCTTCCTTGGCCTTCTCGACGTTCTGCCGGGCCCACACCACGCCCGCGTTCACGTCGTTGACCTTGACCTGCGTGCGGCCGAGCTGTTCGGTGGTGGCGTTGAAGCGCTCGGTGGCCTGCTCGGCCTGGCGGTACAACTCCTGCACCCGGGCCTGGGCGGCCAGCAGGTCCTGCACCGACGTGATCGCGGTGTTCGCGGGCGGCGGCACGGGCGGGACACCCGGGTCCGCCCACGCGTTGCCGCCGAACAGGGCCGCGCACAACAGCGCCACGCCGCAGCTGGTCACAGCCCGGGTTCGCAGGCCGATCCGGCCCCCGAGTTTCACCATGCTTTCGCCCTTTCGGAACTCGATGCTCGCCTGCGACGTACGGGCCGATTCCATCCGACGACGTCGATTCGAACCGGAACCGGTGCTCTCGGAAAGGCAGTTACCGAGCACCGACTCAGCGTCGGATCCTTGCATGTTCCGGCGACGATGGGCAGAGGAGAATTCGTGATCGTCCGGTTATCGGAACGGACGAATCCAGCTATTCACGGACGACACGCCGAGCCGAACCGCGGTCAAGTGAACGCGGTGTGCTCAAGATTTCATGTGCCGTTCCGGATCGGACACGAGTCACCGGAATGTATCAACGGCGCCGGCTGATATGTCGGTGCCTCGCGGCGCCACCGCCGACCACGCCACGGTCACCTCGCCCTGCCGCCGACGCGCCGGCCCGTCGCACACCGGCCAGTCCCGGGCCAGCGTCTCGGTCGCCGCGAGCCAGCGCTGCCGGGCCCCGAACGCGGCCAGCGGCGCGTGCAGATCCCAGGCCCGGTCGAACGCGGCCAGGAACGCGTGCACCGGCTCGCCCGGCACGTTGCGGTGGATCAACGCCTTGGGCAGTCGCTCGGCCAACTCGGACGGACGCCCGAAGCCGGCCAACCGGGTGGCGAAGGTGACCGTGCGCGGGCGCGCGTCCGCCCCGATGCCCAGCCAGACCGCGCGCCGGCCCAACTCGTCGCACGTGCCCTCGACGAGCACCCCCTCCGGGGCCAACCGGGCACACATCCGGCTCCAGGCCGCCGGCACCGCGTCCTCGTCGTACTGCCGGAGCACGTTGAACGCCCGGATCGCGGTCGCCGAACGGCCGGCCGGCAGCGGCACCTCGAAGCCGCCGCGGGCGAAGCTCAGCCCGTCCCGGGCGTGGGGGAGCGCCGCGGCCACCCGCTCCGGATCGATCTCGAACCCGATCACCTCGACGTCGGCGCGCACCGTACGCAGCCGGCGGAGCAACTCGAGCGTGGTCACCGGCGAGGCGCCGTAGCCGACGTCGACCACCAGCGGATCCACCGCGCCGCGCAGCAGCGACCCGTGCACCCCGGTCAACCAGCGGTCCACTCGGCGCAGCCGGTTCGCATTGGTGGTGCCCCGGGTGATCACCCCGCTGGGCCGCGTCCGGCCGGCGGTCCGCAGTCCCGCTCCCGGGGTGCCGATTCCCGACATGCCGCGCGTACCCATGCTCGCAGGGTAGGGGAACACCTCCGTACGCCCCCGCGAGCGGTCCGGATCACACTCCGCCGGGGAATCCCCTCCCCTCACGATGGGTTGGTTCTTGAATTGGGCCGCGAACCATGGACGGGCGGTCCACGATCTGTAGTAGCTCTGTACAACTGGTAGCTCTGTGTACACGTGGTAGCTCTGTACACCGGACGACATGACACGGGGCCGGCCTGGGAGGTCAACGAGTGAGCCACCACGTCCAGCGCGCGATCACATTGGGAGCGCGCCGGGGGGCACCTCGTCGAATCGCGACGCTGAGCGTTCACACCTCCCCGCTGCACCAACCCGGCACCGGCGATGCCGGGGGCATGAACGTCTACATCGTCGAACTGAGCAAGCGGCTGGCCGCGCTCGGCATCGAGGTGGAGATATTCACCCGCGCCACCGGCAGCGACCTGCCGCCGGTGGTCGAGATGGCACCGGGCGTCCTGGTCCGGCACGTCACCGCCGGGCCGTACGAGGGCCTGTCCAAGGAGGACCTGCCGGCCCAGCTGTGCGCGTTCACCTCGGGGGTGCTGCGCACCGAGGCGATGCGCGATCCCGGGCACTACGACCTCGTGCACTCGCACTACTGGCTCTCCGGCCAGGTCGGCTGGCTGGCCAAGGAACGCTGGGGCGTGCCGCTCGTGCACACCATGCACACGATGGCCAAGGTCAAGAACGCCTCGCTGGCCGGCGGCGACGCCCCCGAGCCCCGGGCCAGGGTGATCGGCGAGTCCCAGGTGGTCGAGGCGGCCGACCGGCTGGTGGCCAACACGATCGAGGAGGCCGATCAACTGATCGACCTCTACGACGCGGCGCCCGAGCAGGTCGCGGTGGTCAACCCCGGCGTGGACCTGGAGACGTTCCGTCCCGGCGACATGGCCGACGCGCGCCGCCGGCTGGGGGTGCCGGTGGACGCCACGGTGATCCTGTTCGCCGGTCGCATCCAGCCGCTCAAGGCCCCCGATGTGCTCCTGTACGCGATCGCCCACCTGCTGCAGGCGGATCCCGCGCTGCGCGACTCGCTGGTGGTCGCGGTGGTCGGCGGGCCCAGCGGCAACGGCATGGCGGCGCCCGAGCACCTGCACAAGCTGGCCGCGACGCTGGGCATCCACGACGTGGTCCGGTTCCAGCGACCGGTTCGTCAGGACGTGTTGGCCGACTGGTACCGCGCGGCCACCGTCGCGGTGGTGCCCTCCTACAACGAGTCCTTCGGCCTGGTCGCCATCGAGGCCCAGGCCTGCGGAACCCCCGTGGTCGCGGCGGCGGTCGGCGGCCTGCCCACCGCCGTGCGCGACGGCGTCTCCGGCACCCTGGTGCGCGGTCACAATCCGGTGGACTACGGCCTGGCCCTGCGCGACCTGATCCGCGCCCCCCGACTGCGCCAGGACTACTCCGGCGGCGCGGTCCGACACGCGGCGGCCTTCGGGTGGTCCTCGGCGGCGGCCTCGATGGCCGAGGTCTACGCCGACACGCTGGCCCGCAGCGCGACCCCGCGTGGGCGGGTCGTGGGCGGGCAGTAGCGTCGAGGCGTCGAGACGAATGGGGTGGGTCGTGGGAGCCGAACAGGACCGGGCCGCGGAGATCGTCCGCACGGCCCTGAAGGACGCCGGCATCGAATGGGAGCAGTCCGCGCCGAACACGTTCGTCGCGGTGCTGCCGGGCACCCGCAAGCTCAAGACGGCGGTCGCGCTCACGGTGGGCGCGCACACCCTGGCGGTGAGCGCGTTCGTGATCCGGCACGCGGACGAGAACCACGCGGCCTTTTACCGCTGGCTGCTGGAGCGCAACGTGCGGATGTACGGCGTGGCCTTCGCCGTCGACAAGCTCGGCGACGTCTACCTCAACGGCCGGCTGCCGCTGGCCGCGGTGAGCGTCGACGAGGTGGACCGGATCCTGGGCGTCGTGCTCCAGGCCGCCGACGACAGCTTCAACACCCTCCTGGAGATCGGCTTCGCGACCTCGATCCGGCGCGAATGGGACTGGCGGGTCGAACGCGGCGAATCCCTGAAGAACCTGGAAGCCTTCGCCCGCTTCGCCGCCCCGGAGAACCGCGAATAGACGCCGTGCCGGCGGCCCGATCGCCTCGATTAGGCTCCTGGGCATGGCTGATGCTCTCTACAAACTGATCCTTCTGCGGCATGGCGAAAGCAAGTGGAACGAAGCCGGACTTTTCACCGGCTGGGTCGATGTCGACCTGACCGACAAGGGTGAGAAGGAGGCCGCGCGCGGCGGGCAGCTGCTGCTCGACGCGGGCGTGCTGCCGGACGTCCTGCACACCTCGCTCCAGCGCCGCGCGATCCGCACCGCCCAGCTCGCACTGGACGTGGCCGACCTGAACTGGCTGCCCGTGCGTCGCTCGTGGCGGCTCAACGAGCGGCACTACGGCGCGCTCCAGGGCAAGGACAAGAAGCAGACCCTGGAGGAGTTCGGCGAGGAGCAGTTCATGCTCTGGCGCCGCTCCTACGACACGCCGCCGCCGCCGCTCGCGGACGACGACGAGTACTCGCAGTTCGCCGACCGCCGGTACGCGTCGCTGCCGGAGGAGATCCGACCGCGCACCGAGTGCCTCAAGGACGTCGTCGAGCGCATGCTCCCGTACTGGTACGACGCGATCGTGCCGGACCTGCTCGGCGGCGACACCGTGCTGGTCGCCGCGCACGGCAACTCGCTGCGCGCGCTGGTCAAGCACCTGGACAAGATCTCGGACGCCGACATCGCGGGCCTGAACATCCCCACCGGCATCCCGCTGCTGTACGAGCTGGACGCGAACCTGCGTCCGCTCACCCCGGGCGGGCGCTACCTCGACCCCGAGGCGGCCGCGGCCGCGATCGAGGCGGTCAAGAACCAGGGTCGCAAGTAGACCCGAACATCGGGTGAACATTCGATCGGCTTCGCGCGGGGCGCCCACCTGTCACGGAAGGGGTCGGGCGCCCCGCACGCGCCGGGCTGTGGGCCCGAGCGCCGGTTCAGCGACCGCAACTGCCCCCACAATTGCATGCGGAACCGGACTTACATCCACAGCCGCAGCTTGCCGGGCAGTTGCAGCCCGGCGTGGGCGCCTGCGGCTGGGGCGGGGTCTGCGGGTCGGACATGACGACCTCCGAACGATCACCGGTGACAGGCGTGGCGCACGGATGAACGACACATGAAGATCTGCACGACGGACCCTCTGGACGGTTTCACCCGTTCGGAGCAGCTCTACCCTGGAACATGTGGACGTGAACGTTGCTGCTGCCGCTTTGGCCGCTGTATCCGGATTGGCCGTGGGTGTCGCCGGCACCCTGGCCTTCCGCTGGAGTGAGCGCGCCCAGGGCAGAGGCACGGCCGTGGCGCCCGCCACGGGCCCGTCGCTGCCGCCCGGAGTGGCCACGGTGTTGTCCGTGCTGCGCTCCTCGGCGGTGGTCCTGGACGAGTTCGACACCGTCGTGAAGGCGAGTTCGGCCGCCTACAAGTTCGGCCTGGTCCGCGGTGACCAACTGGTGCCCGACGATCTGCTCGCGATGGCGAAGGAGACCAGACGCGACGGCGAGATAAGGCAGCGGGACCTGTTGTTGGCCCGCGCCGACGGCGAGGCGCACGAGTTCGAGGTGTCCGCCCGGGTCGCGCCGCTGGGCTCGCGGCTGGTGCTGCTGCTGGTCGAGGACCGTACCGAGGCCCGCCGGGTGGACGCGGTGCGCCGCGACTTCGTGGCCAACGTGAGCCATGAGCTCAAGACCCCGGTCGGTGCGCTGTCGTTGCTGGCCGAGGCGGTCATGGACGCCAGCGACGACCCCGAGGCGATCATCCGCTTCGCGGGGCGCATGCAGATCGAGTCGGCCCGGCTGACCAATCTGGTGCAGGAGCTGATCGACCTGTCCCGGGTGCAGAACGACCATCCGCTGCATCACGTGGGGCCGGTGCCGCTGGACGAGTTGGTGGCCGAGGCCGCCGACCGCTGCCGCCAGGCCGCCGAATCCAAGCAGATCACGCTGGCGATCGGCGGGGATCGCGAGCTGATCGTGCCGGGGGACCACAATCAACTGGTGATGGCACTGGGCAACCTCGTCGAGAACGCGGTCAATTACAGTCCCGCACGGACGAGGGTCGACATCGAGGTCAGAGCCGAGGCACGCATGGCCGTCATCACCGTTTCCGACCAGGGGCTGGGTATTCCCCAGCGCGACCTGGATCGCATTTTCGAGCGGTTCTACCGCGTCGATCCGGCCCGTTCGCGGGCCACCGGCGGTACCGGCTTGGGTCTGTCCATCGTCAAGCACATCGCGGCGGGCCACGGGGGAGAGGTAACCGTGCGCAGCCTGGAGGGTGTGGGATCCACCTTCACCCTGGTGCTGCCCTTCAAGTCCAGTACCTCTCAATCGATGTCGATGACATCGTCGACCCCATCCATGGAGGCTTCACGATGACCCGTGTGCTCGTCGTCGAAGATGAAGAGTCCTTCAGCGACGCGCTGTCGTACATGCTTCGCAAGGAAGGCTTCGAGGTGGCCGTCGCCGCCACCGGACCCGAGGCCCTGGAGCTGTTCGACCAGGGCGGCGCCGACCTGGTGCTGCTCGACCTGATGCTGCCCGGGCTGCCCGGCACGGAGGTGTTCCGCGGGCTCAGGGCCAAGTCCAATGTGCCGGTCATCATGGTGACGGCCAAGGACAGCGAGGTGGACAAGGTCGTCGGCCTGGAGATCGGCGCCGACGACTACGTCACCAAGCCCTATTCCACGCGCGAGCTGATCGCCCGGATCCGCGCCGTGCTGCGGCGCCAGGGCGGCGAACCCACCGACGAGCCCCGGGCGATCGAGGCCGGGCCGGTGCGGCTCGACGTGGAGGCACACCGGGTCACCGTGGAGGGTCGGCGGATCGACCTCCCGCTCAAGGAGTTCGACCTGCTCGAAGTGCTGCTGCGCAATGCCGGCCGGGTGCTGACCCGGATGCAGCTGATCGACCGGGTGTGGGGCGTCGGCTACGTCGGCGACACCAAGACGCTCGACGTGCACGTGAAGCGGCTGCGCGCCAAGATCGAGCCGGACCCGGGCGCCCCGCGCTACCTGGTCACGGTGCGTGGTCTCGGGTACAAGTTCGAGCCCTGACCGGGCCGGGGGACACCCCTTCCCTACGACGGCGCCCGCGCCGCCCACCGTTCACCGGGGGCGGCGCGGGCGCCGTCGTAGGTACCCGTCGTGCGGGTGCCGGGTGCGATCAGCCGCCGGCCGGGGCCGACGAGCTGTTGCGCGGGGTGCCGGTCGCACCGGTGTTGCCCGTCGCGGGCGCCGTGGCGTTGCCCGTGCTGTTGACGGGAGCCCCCGTGGCGGGAGCACCCGTGGCGGGCGCCGTCTGGGTCGGCGGGGCGGGCGGGGCCGGCGGCGGCGGGGTGAACGCCGGGGTCGGCTTGAGCTGCGCGTAGTAGCTCGTGGGCGAGTGCACCGACACGTCCAGCGAGGTCTCGCCGGCGGTGCCGAACACGAACGTCACCCGACGGAACGAGCCGGCCTCCACCTTGGCGGCGTCCGGGAAGACCAGCGGGCCGAGGTAGGCCTTGCCCAGCGGGCTGTTCGCGGCCACCTCCTTGGGCGGATCGACCATGTACACGGCGCCGCCGGCCGGGATGGTCAGCGGACCGCCCAGGGCCTGACCCGCGCCGTCGACCGTCACCTTGGTGATCGTCTCGGGCTTGGTGCCCTCGTTGAACAGCGCACCACCGAGCGCGACCAGGTTCTTGCCCGGGTCGCCCGTCACCAACTGCACGTTCTGGATCTTGAGCGAGCCGAACGCCGTATTGGCGGTGTCGGGCTTGATCTCGTTGGTCTCGGCGTCCTTGCCACTGGCGCAGCCCGCGGCCAGGGGAAGGACGACGGCGACGGTGGCGGCGAGGGCGCCGCGTCGAAGGCTGCGGCTCACGGCGGCGGCATCTCCTTGAAGATCTTGGATCGAGGACCGGTCAGGACGACCGGGGACAGCGTACTCAGCCCGGGCGGACGACTTGTACGCGGCTCACCGCCCCGACGCCCCGGCCGCGACCGGGTCGAGCCCGTTCGATGATCTCGAACACGGGGCCGACACCGGTGGGACCCGTGTGACATATGGGTCGCGCGAGAGTGGCCGACTCACGACCGGGAGGGGCTGTTTGTCGGTTTTGTTCGAGTCCTGCGGGTGTGGGGTTCCCTGTCCCAGCACGGCCACAGGCCCGTTGTCAAGCCCCGACTAAGGCTCTGACCTGCGCAAACGTCATTCAGTAGGGACGTGTCCCGTGTTACCCTAGAAAGCCACGGAAGGGGTACCTGTCACATGACGTTCAAGGTTGGCGACACCGTGGTCTACCCCCATCACGGGGCCGCGCTGATCGAGGCGATCGAGCAGCGCACGATCAAGGGTGTGGACAAGACCTATCTGGTGTTGAAGGTCGCCCAGGGTGATTTGACCGTCCGCGTGCCTGCGGACAACGCGGAGTTCGTCGGTGTTCGGGACGTGGTGGGCCAGGAAGGGCTCGACCGCGTCTTCGAGGTGCTGCGCGCTCCGCACACCGAGGAACCGACGAACTGGTCACGACGTTACAAGGCGAACTTGGAAAAGCTCGCTTCCGGTGACGTTATCAAGGTCGCGGAGGTCGTGCGCGATCTATGGCGCCGCGAGCGTGACCGCGGCCTGTCGGCAGGCGAAAAGCGCATGCTGGCAAAGGCTCGGCAGATCTTGGTGAGCGAGTTGGCGCTCGCCGAGAACACGAACGAGGACAAGGCCGAGGCCATCCTCGACGAGGTTCTGGCTTCCTGAGCCGTAGGATCCGCCCGTCGATGACGGACGGATCCGCCGGTGCGGTGTCGACGCCACATGGCGTCGGCGCCCGGGTGGTTTGAGGGGACTTCGTTGAACGCTGCGGTCCTTGTGCCCGCTGCAGGGCGTGGTGAACGGCTCGGTCCCGGTGCGCCCAAGGCGTTGCGTGAGCTTGGGGACATCCCGATGCTGGTGCACGCCGTCCGGTCGCTGTTGGCCGCCCGCGGGGTAACCGCGGTCGTGGTCGCCGCACCGCCGGACGGTGTCGCCGGTGTCCGGGAACTTTTGCGTGCGCATTTGCCTGCGGAATCACCCGTACGGGTGGTCGCGGGCGGTGCGACACGCCAGGAATCGGTGCGATTGGCGCTTGCTGCCGTGTCGCCCGAACACGACGTCGTGCTCGTGCACGACGCTGCGCGGCCGTTCGTGCCGGCCCGGGTGGTGGAGGCGGTGATCGCCGCCGTCGCCGACGGGGCCGACGCGGTGGTGCCCGCCATGCCCGTGGTGGACACGGTCAAAGAGGTTTCCTCGGTCGACGGTGCGGAGACGGTGGTGCGCACGGTCGACCGGTCGCTGCTGCGCGCCGTACAGACCCCGCAGGGCTTTCGGCGGGCCGTGTTGGCGCGCGCGCACGCCGAGGCCGGCGGATTCGGCGGGGAAGGTGCCACCGATGACGCGGGCATGGTCGAACGCCTCGGCGGCACGGTCGTGGTGGTGCCCGGTTCGGAAGAGGCGTTCAAGGTGACCCGCCCGTTCGACCTGCTGCTCGCCGGCGCGCTGTTGGCGCGCCGCGCGGAGGCGGCGGACGGGCCGGCGATCGGCGCGGAGGGTACGGGGATCGACGTTGTCCGGTGAACACAACACCCCGATCGGGCTGCCCCGCACCGGGATCGGGGTGGACGTGCACGCCTTCGAAGAGGGCCGCGAGTTGTGGGTGGCCGGTCTGCACTGGCCCGGGGAGACCGGGCTGGCCGGACACTCGGACGCCGACGTGGTCGCGCACGCGGCGTGCGACGCGTTGTTCTCGGCGGCCGGAATCGGCGACTTGGGCGCACACTTCGGCACCTCGCGGCCACAGTGGTCGGGAGCGTCCGGGGTGACGCTGTTGACCGAGGCGGCGCGACTGGTGCGGGCGGCCGGATTCGAGATCGGCAACGTCGCGGTCCAGGTGATCGGGGTGCGGCCGAAGGTGGGCCGGCGCCGGGCCGAGGCCGAGGCCGCGCTGTCGGCCGCGGTCGGTGCGCCGGTGTCGGTGTCGGGCACCACCACCGACGGGCTCGGGCTGACCGGGCGGGCCGAGGGAGTGGCCGCGATCGCCACCGCGCTCGTGGTGGCGACCGGAGTCCACCGGTGACGATCGTTGTTCGAACCGAGGGATAACGGGGAACGCCGCGCCGCCCCGACACTCTAAGCTTGCGCGTGTGAGCATGCGCCTGTACGACACCAGCACCCGCACGGTCCGGGACTTCGTGCCGCTTGTCGAGGGACAGGTCTCGATCTACTTGTGTGGTGCCACCGTGCAGGCACCGCCGCACATCGGGCACATCCGATCGGGGCTGAACTTCGACGTGCTGCGCCGGTGGTTCGCCCACCGCGGCGACAACGTCGTGTTCTGCCGCAACGTCACCGACATCGACGACAAGATCATCGCGAAGTCGTGCATGCAGGAGATTCCGCACTGGCAGCTCGCCCAGACCAACGAGCGTGCCTTCGCGGACGCCTACACCGCGCTCGGCTGCCTGCCCTCGACGGTGGAGCCGCGGGCGACCGGGCACATCCCCGAGATGATCGCGATGATGGAGCGGCTGATCGCCACGGGGCATGCCTACCCGTCCGGCGGCGACGTGTACTTCGACGTGTCCTCGTTCCCCGCCTACGGCGCGCTTTCGGGGCAGAAGCCGGACGCGATGCGCGAGGCGGAGGACGCGGGCGCGGGGGCGGCCGGCAAGCGGGATCGGCGCGACTTCGCGCTGTGGAAGTCGGCCAAGCCCGGCGAGCCCTCGTGGGAGACCCCGTGGGGGCAGGGTCGTCCGGGCTGGCACCTGGAGTGCTCCGCGATGGCGCACAAGTACCTGGGGCCCGCGTTCGACATCCACGGCGGCGGGCTCGACCTGGTCTTCCCGCACCACGAGAACGAGATCGCCCAGTCCAAGGCGGCGGGCGACCCGTTCGCCAACTACTGGATGCACAACGCATGGGTCACCCTCAGCGGTGAGAAGATGAGCAAGTCGCTCGGCAACTCCGTGCTCGTGACGGAGATGCTCAAGCGTTGGTCGCCGCTGGTCCTGCGGTACTACCTGGCCACCCCGCACTACCGATCGATGATCGAGTACAGCGAGGAGGCCCTGCGCGAGGCCGAGGTCTCGTTCGGGCGGATCGAGGGTTTCCTCGAGCGCGCGGGCGAGCAGACCGGGGTGATCGAACCTGCGGCGCAGGTGCCGGCGGTGTTCGCGGCGGCGATGGACGACGACCTGGGCGTGCCGCAGGCGATGGCGATCGTGCACAACACCGTGCGCGACGGCAACACCGCGCTGGCGGCGGGCGACAAGGACGCCGTCGTGCGGCATGCGGCGGACGTCCGGGCGATGCTGGGCGTGCTCGGCATGGACCCGCTGTCGGAGCAGTGGACGGCGGGCGCCTCGGCCGGTCGTTCGGACGAGCTGCGCGGGGTGGTCGACCACCTGGTCAAGCTCGCGCTCCAGCAGCGCGAGGCCGCGCGGGCCCGCAAGGACTACGCCGCGGCGGACGCGGTCCGGGACAGCCTCACGGCTGCCGGGGTCGTGGTCGAGGACACCCCCGACGGCCCCCGGTGGACGCTGCACCGGGACTGAGCCGACAAGGGCCCGCCGGGCCCGACGAGAACGTGCCGTACGGCCGGATCGCCACGAGGTGGCGGGCCGGCCGTACGGTTGTAGTGGCGGTCGCCCTCCGGAGCGGCCGGGGATCGCAACGAAGGGATGTACCCGTCATGGCCGGCAACACGGAGCGCCGTAACAAGCGCAACGAGGGAAGCAAGAAGGGGCCCTCGGTCGGTACTGGTGGGCACAGCCGCCGGGCGCTCAAGGGCAAGGGGCCGACGCCGCCCGCGGAGATGCGCAAGGGGCACGCCAAGCAGCGCGCCGCCAACGCCGCCGCCAAGCGCAAGGCCGCGGCACCGGCCGCCCGCCGGGCCCCCGGCGGTCGTCCCGGACGCGGCGGCAAGAGCTCGAACGAGCTGGTCGCGGGCCGCAACTCGGTGCTCGAGGTGCTGCGCGCCGACGCACCGGCCACGTCGCTGTTCATCGCGCAGTACATCGACAGCGACGACCGGGTGCGCGAGGCGATGAAGATCGCCAACGTCCGGGGCATCCCGCTGATGGAGATCCCGCGTCCCGAGCTGGACCGGATGACCGACGGCGCGATCCACCAGGGCCTGGTGCTCCAGATGCCGCCGTACGAGTACGCGCACCCGGACGACCTGGTGGTCGAGGCGCACGACCGCGGCGAGACGCCGATCATCGTCGCGCTCGACAGCGTCACCGATCCGCGCAACCTCGGTGCGGTGATCCGTTCCGCGGCGGCCTTCGGCGGCCACGGCGTGGTCGTGCCGGAGCGGCGGGCGGCCGGGATGACCGCGGGCGCCTGGAAGTCCTCGGCGGGGGCCGCCACCCGGGTGCCGGTGGCCCGGGCGGCCAACCTGACCCGCGCCCTGGAGGCGTACAAGAAGGCGGGCCTGACCGTGGTCGGCCTCGCCGCCGACGGGGACATCTCGCTGGAGGAACTGGCCGCGGCGACCGACCCGATCGTGGTGGTCGTCGGTTCCGAGGGCAAGGGCCTGGGTCGGCTGGTCCAGGAAACCTGCGACATCACCGTGCGGATCCCGATGGCGGGCGGCAACGAGTCGCTCAACGCCGGTGTCGCGGCGAGCATCGTGCTCTACGAGGTGGCCAGGCGGCGCGCAGTGTAGCGCTGCACGGGGGCGGTATGGGCCCACATCGGGTAATACGCGAAGGGCCGCATCCTCGGGGGACCTCGCGCGGTTATTGATGCGTGGACACCAGAACGGAAGGCAGCTTCGGCGGTGCTGTCGGGCTGTTGCCCTCGCCCTCGGCGGTGCGCGACCCCGGCGATCCGGCGTCGCTCGCCACTCCCACGAAGACCTTGCGGGTGGTGATCGGCGGTCCCCGGACCGGCGGCGCCGGCAAGCCCGCGCCCGGAGCGAGTGGAGCGGCGGACGACGCCACCACACGGCTGCCGGTGATCCGGGACGACGCACCCCGGCGGCGGGTGCCGCCGGCGCGTCGCGAGCCGGGCGCCGGGCGTGAGCGGGACGGCACCGCGACGCCGGTGCCCGCGCACGCGCGCCGGGCCACCCTCCAGGGCGGCACGGTGCTGTTGCCGCTGCGACTGTTCCTGGGCGGGGCGTTCCTCGTCGAGGGGCTGCGCAAGCTCTACGCACCGGGCTTCCTGGACCCGAGCTCGACCGACTCGTTCGGGCATCGGATCGGAGTGTTGCGCGAGGGCAGCCTGTCGCCGTCGGTGATGGATCTGGCCGCCGATCACGCGATCGCGGCCGGCCTGCTGTTCGCGTTCGGGCAGGTGGTGGTCGGCTTCGCGGTCATGCTGGGGTTGTGGACCCGGCTCGCGGGCCTGCTCGGCATGCTCCTGTCGCTGGGCGTGCTGATCGCGGTGGGCACCGGCTCCTCGCCCTATCACGCGCCGTACGTGGTCTTTCTGGCCGCCTTCAGCCCGCTGGCGCTGGCGGGAGCGCCGATGTACTCGGCGGACGCGTGGTTGTCGCTGCGCACCTGGCGCGGCCCGATCATCACTCCCGTGCGGGCGCGGCGGCGCAAGCTCGGCTACGGCTCGATGCTCGCCTGCGCGGGGGTCGGCGCGACGCTGCTCGCCGGCTCGTTGCTCGGCGGCGGTCACCGGCACCTCGACGAGTCGGACACCGGCCGGGTCGGCGACCGAGAGGGACCCGCCGCCTCCATCGCCCCGGCCGCTCCCGCGACCGGGCAGCCCGGCGCCGCGGTGGCGACCCAACCGCGGCCGCCGGTGACCGAGCCGTCGGCGGCGCCCGCGCCGGGCGGCCGGGAGAACGCACAGCCGCAGAACACGCCGCGCGCGACGAACACCCCGCCGCCCACCACCAGGACCGGCACGGGCACGGCCAAGTCGGCTTCCCCCGAGGCCGGTACGGAGAAGAAGTCGGCCCGGCCCTCGACGTCGTCCGCCGGGTCGGCCGGCTCCACGGGCTCGACCGCGGGTTCCTCCGGCGTGGGCGCCCCCGCCGCCGGCAAACCGCTGGGCGGCCTGCTCGGCTGACCCCGAAGGCACGACACCGCGCCGGGGCCCGCACACGATGCGGGCCCCGGCGCGGTGTCCTGTCCGGTCGCGGTCAGCCGGTGATGTTCCGGTCCGCGACCACGTGGTGGATGTGCACATGGACGACCTGTTCGCCGTCGACCGGCTCCCGGTCGACCACCTTGTCCGCGCCCATGTACCGCGCGGCGATGCGACTCGGCCAGATCCGCAGGTCGGCCGGGTCCGCCGAGATCCGAGCCTCACCCTCGACCACGACGTACGCATACGGCGGCCGGTCGTCGTCCACACACAGGCTCACCCGCGGGTCGTTGGCGAGGTTACGACCCTTGACCGAGGACGCGAACGTGGTGAAGACGAGTTCGACGGTGTCGCCCCGATCGTCGAGATCGAACCAGATCGGCGCCACGTGCGGTCGGCCGTCGACACGTACGGTGGCCAGCTTCCCGGTGCGCGGCCCGGCCAACAGGAAGGCCCGCCATTGGGTCTCGGTCATCCGCTCCATCCCCCGAGTCTGCCCGCTCCCACCCCGAAACCGATCCAACGCCACCGGCGCCGACCGCACGGGATCGAGGCGAGCCCGAAGCGGAGGGCTACGAAGTCACGAGCGAGGGACCGCTTTTTCTCGGAGGAGCGAAGCGGGGGGAGAAAAAGCGGTGCCTCGCGAGCCGGCGGCGAAGTCGCCCGCCAAGAAGCAACGTCGCACCCACGACTCCGGCCGCCCGGGCCGGTTGCGCCCGCGACTCCGGTCGGCCCGTCGTTCGTGGCGCGGGCCCCGCGCACCCGCGCGAGACGCGCAGCTCGCGCGCCCCGCGCAGACCCGCGACCAAGTCGCCCGACAATCCGATCAGTCGTGCAGGCGCTCGCCGGTCTTCGTCGAGAACAGGTGCGTCTCGCCGCCGGTCGGGACCACGTGCAGGACGCCGCCCTTCTCCGGCACGTCACGGCCGGGCACGCGGACGACCAGGGGCTTGGTCTCGCCGTCGATGGTGACCGAGCCGTAGACGAAGGCGTCCGAGCCGAGTTCCTCGACCACGTCCACCGAGACCGCGAGGCCCTTGCTGTCCTTGGACAGGCCCTCGGCCGAGTTGATCTTCAGGTGCTCGGGGCGCACGCCCAGGGTGACCTTCTTCGCGCCCTCGGCGACGGCCGCCTCGCGGGCCTCGCGGGAGACCGGTACGACCGCGTCGCCGAAGCGGATGCCGTCCTCGGCGAGGTCGACCTCGATCAGGTTCATCGCGGGCGAGCCGATGAAGCCGGCCACGAACACGTTGGCCGGGCGGTCGTACATGTTGCGCGGGGTGTCGACCTGCTGGAGGAGACCGTCCTTGAGCACCGCGACGCGGTCGCCCATGGTCATCGCCTCGACCTGGTCGTGCGTGACGTACACGGTGGTGATGCCCAGACGGCGCTGCAGGCCGGCGATCTGGGTACGGGTCTGCACGCGGAGCTTGGCGTCCAGGTTGGACAGCGGCTCGTCCATCAGGAAGACCTGCGGCTCGCGGACGATCGCGCGGCCCATCGCGACGCGCTGACGCTGACCGCCGGAGAGCGCCTTCGGCTTGCGGTCCAGGTACTCGGTGAGGTCGAGGATCTTCGCGGCCTCTTCGACCTTCGCCCGGATCTGCTTCTTGTCGATGCCGGCGATCTTGAGCGCGAAGCCCATGTTCTCGGCGACCGTCATGTGCGGGTACAGCGCGTAGTTCTGGAACACCATCGCGATGTCGCGGTCCTTGGGCTCCAGGTTGGTGACCTCGCGGTCGCCGATGTGGATCGAACCGCCGGTGACCTCCTCGAGACCCGCGAGCATGCGCAGGGAGGTGGACTTTCCGCAGCCGGAGGGACCGACCAGAACCAGGAACTCGCCGTCGGCGATCTCCAGGTCCAGCGCGTTGACGGACGGGCGCTCGGCGCCCTTGTAGGTACAGGTCGCCTGCTTGTAGCTGACCGTGGCCATGGTGATGTGTCCTTCCACCGGCAGGAACGTGCCGGACGATCCGAGTGGAGGGTGAAGTACCCGGTGCAGATTGCCCGTGTGTCGCGCTGGGCAAGTGGTCTAGTCCATTCTTGACGGACTGCGATCACCGTACCCGGGCGCACGGCATCTGTCAGCAGTCGGGATCGCCGGAAATGTTTTGCGTGCCCCGCAAAGCCCTGCGAAATCCTGCTGAAAGTCTCACTAGGCTGCGGGGCATGAAGGCTCGGCTGGCGGACATCGCAACGCAGGCAGGGGTCAGCGAGGCGACCGTGAGCCGGGTGCTCAACAGCAAACCCGGAGTCGCGGACGACACTCGGCGGGCCGTCCTGACCGCTCTCGACGTGCTCGGATACGAACGGCCCGCCCGGCTTCGACGCCGCAGTGCGGGCCTGGTCGGGTTGATGCTCCCGGAGTTGGACAACCCGATCTTCCCGGCGTTCGCGCAGGTCATCGAGCGGGCGTTGGCGCACCACGGGTACACGCCGGTGTTGTGCACCCAGACCCCGGGCGGGGTCACCGAGGACGACTACACCGAACTGCTCCTGGAACGCGGGGTGTCCGGGATCGTGTTCGTCTCCGGTCTGCACTCGGACTCGGGCGCGGACCTGTCCCGCTACCTGCGCCTGGTCGAGCGCGGCCTGCCGATGGTGTTCGTCAACGGCTTCGCGCCGGGCGTGGACGCGCCGTTCATCTCCAGCGACGAGGCGGTCGCGGTGGAGTTGGCGATAGGGCACCTGGCCTCGCTGCGGCACACCGCGATCGGGCTCGCGGTCGGACCGGAGCGGTACGTGCCCACCGCGCGCAAGATCGCCGGCTTTCGGCGCGGGCTCGCCGAGCGGTTCGGGGTCGAGGACGCGGACGGCTGGATCGAGCGGTCGCTGTTCTCGGTCGAGGGTGGGCAGGCGGCGGCCGGCGCGCTGTGGGAGCGGGGGGCGACGGCCATCGTGTGCGGTAGCGACCTGATGGCGCTCGGCGCCGTGCGGGCGGCGCGCGAGCGCGGCCTGCGGGTGCCGCAGGACGTCTCGGTGGTGGGCTACGACGACTCGCCGCTGGTGGCGTTCACCGATCCGCCGCTGACCACGGTGCGCCAGGCGGTGCAGGCGATGGGTGCGGCGGCGGTGCGAGCGCTGCTCGACGAGATCGGCGGGGGCCGGGCGCCGCGGACCGAACTGATCTACCGCCCGGAGCTGGTCGTCCGGGCCTCCACCGGCCCGGCGCCGGACATCCTCCGCCGTCCGTAGGCAAAATCGCAGGCGAAGTCGTCGGCGGAATCGGGCCGGCACGGGGGTTCGTGGCCGGTCGCGGCCCACGCGTGTCCGGCAGGCGAAACACCCGCCAGGCGCGTGCTGTGGCACCGACGTGCCAACCACGAAAACGGGCCACCGGCCGCGTTTCCGCAGGCCGGTGGCCCTGTGAGCCCCGAGTCGGGTTCGAACCGACGACCCCGCGCTTACAAGGCGCGTGCTCTGGCCAACTGAGCTATCGGGGCGTGTACCGGACCATTTTGCACCGTGGCCACCCGGCAGGCGCAACCACCTTAGGCCTTTGTGGCTCGGGTGTGTTCGCGTTAACGCGTGGTGATCGTGGGGAACAGGAGACACCTGCCCGGAAAAGTCCGGGTCGAGGTGTTTTGTTCGACTGCCGCCGGCTGGAGGAACCCGTGACGTTCGTTGGTTTGATCATCGCCGGCATCATCATCGGCGCGCTGGGGCGGCTCTTTCTCCCCGGCAAGCAGAAGATCGGCTTCCTGGCCACGATGGCGGTGGGCATCGCGGGCACGCTGATCGGCTACGGCATCGCCGCCGGGCTCGGTGTCGAGGAAACCAGGGGAATCGACTGGCTCCGGTGGATCATCAGCATCGCGGTGGCCGCGTTCCTGGTGTCGCTGGTCGTGAAGTTCACCGGAAGGGGTGCGCGACGCTGACCGCGACCCGGAACTGACGATCCGTCAGGGGCGCTGCCGGCCGCGGCCCGGCGGGCTGCGATCATGCGGGCATGGCTGGTGGAGTGTCGATGTGGCCGAGCATCGCGACGGACGACCTGGTGGACGCGCTGGAGTTGGCTCCGGTGGGGCCCGCGGACCCGGGCGGGCCCGGCGCGGTGGTCACCTTCCGGGCGCGCAACATCGTGACCCCGATCCCGCGCACGCTGGGCGCGCAGGTGCTGGCGCAGACGGTGGTGGCGGCCGAACTGGTGGTTCCGCACATGGCGGTGCACACGCTCCAGGGCGTGTTCCCCCGGGCGGGCGACCCGGCCGAGCCGGTCGAGGTGCGGGTCGAGACGCTGCATCGGGGCCGGTCGGCGGCGATGCTCCAGGTCGGCTTTCGCCAGGGCGCGCGCGAGCACTACCGGGCGTTCGTGACGCTCGGCGTGCGCGGGCCCGAACTGGTCCGGCACGCCGACCCGTTGCCGGTGCAGGTGCCGGGGCCCGAGGAGTGCGCCGAGTTGCCGGTGCCGATGTTGCCGTGGGAGGTGCGCACGGCGGGCGGGTCGGCCGCGTTGGCCCCGGAACTGGCCGGGCCGCCGCGGCTGGACCTGTGGACGCGGTGCGCGCGGGTCGAGGACACCGCGACCATGGCCCGGGCGATCCTGGCCTGGACGACCGAGGGCTTCCTGGGTCCGGTGGCGCTGCGGCCGTATCCGCGCGCCGAGATCGAGCGGCGCGGCGGCCGGTCGATGTCGGTGGCGCTGGCCCAGAACATCACCTTCCACGAGGAGTTCTCGGCGCACGAGTGGCTGCTGCTGCGATGTGCGAGCGAGTACGCGGGCGACGGGCGCATGCACGGGCGGATCCGGGTGTTCACCCGGGCCGGACGCCTGGTGGCCTCGGTGACCGCGGACGGCCTGATGCGGCCCGGCCCGCGGCCCTGAGGACGCTGCGCCGGGCTCAGCCCAGGCTCTGGTAGCGGCCCCGGAAGTGCAGCAGCGGCGGGCCCTCCGGGCTGGGCAGCGCCACGTCGAGCACCGTGCCGACGTACAGGATGTGGTCGCCGGCCTCGACCACCTCGTGGGTGCGGCATTCCAGGGTGGCCAGGGCGCCGCCGACGAGCGCGGCGCCGGAGATCGGGCCGCGGCGGTGCGGGATGTCGGCGAACATCAGTCGGTCGCTGATCCGGCCGGGGATCGCGAAGCGGCCGGCGATGTGCCGTTGGCTCTGCGAGAGCAGCGACACCGCCCACAGCGGCTGCTCGTCCAGCACGTCACGCATCCGGGCCTCGCGGCGCAGGCTGATCAGCACCAGCGGTGGGTCCAGGGACACCGACATGAACGCGGTCGCGGTCATTCCCACGTCGTCCACGGGACCGCCGTCGTCGGGGTCGCCCTCGACGGCGGTGATCAGCACCACGCCGGCGGCGAATCGGGACATTGCGGCCCTGAAGGCGACTTCGTCGACGGGCGGTGGCAGTGGCTGGGACACGGGTCCAGGGTAGGCGGCCCGGCCGCCGGGTCCGGGATCGACCTCGCCGATGGGGTGGACCCGCCCGGGGCCGGGCGGGTCCACCGTCCCCGGTCAGCGGCCCGCGGTGATCTCCCGGGCCAGGTCCTCGCGGCGGCCGGCTCCGGAGGGCAGTTCGTCGGCGTAGAAGACGCGCACCGGGCGCTTGTGCTCGGCCAGGCCGGCCTCGGCGCAGGCGGTGCGCAGGGCGCCGGGGCCGGGGACCCGGGCGGGGTCCTCGGCGACCACCACGGCGCCGAGCACGTGGCCGTCGGTGGGGTGCGGCAGGCCGATGACCGCCACGTCGCGGACGTCCGGGTGGGCCTTGAGGACCCGCTCCACCTCGCCCGGGCCCACCGTCCCGGTGCCGACCCGGATCAGCTCGGCCGCCCGGCCGGTCACGGTCAGGACGCCGGAGGTCTCGTCGAGCACGGCCAGGTCGCCGGTGCGGTACCAGCCCTCGGCGAGCACCTCGGTCGTGGCCGCCGGGTCGTCGGCGTAGCCGTCGAACAGCAGCGGTCCGCGCACGCACATCTCGCCGTCCGGGTCGAGCGCGACGTAGTGCAGCGGGCCGGGGATCCCGCAGGCGCCGGGGTGGGCGAACGCCTCCGGGCCGGTCAGCGCGGTGAGCGGGCCGGTCTCGGGCGTGTCGTGCACGACCCGCACGCTCGCGTTCGGTGCGATCCGGGCGATGTCCGCGAGCACGGCGGCCTCGGTCGGCTCGGTGTCGGCGTAGCGCAGCGTGTCCAGTACCTCGTCGGCGGCGGGCTGCTCGGCCTCGGTCTCGGCCAGGGCACGCCACACGGCGGGGGTGGCGGTGAGCCGGGTCGCGGCGTGTTCGCGCACCGCCGCGCGCACGGCGGTCGGATCGCCGCCGGGCACCAGGACCAGGGTGTCCCGGGCGTGCCATTGGGCGAGTGCGAGCGTCCAGGACCGGCCGTCGGCCAGGTCGGCCGCGAGCACGTGTGTCCCGCGCGACTCGGCGAGTGCGCCCGGGTGCGAGCGCAGCACCAGCACCCGGTGCGACAGCAGCACGCCGCGTCGGCCGGCCGGCGCGATCAGGCACGGGTCGGTCTCGGCCGGTTCGACGTCCGGCGGCTCCGGCAGGTCCTCGGGGTCCTCGTCGTCGAGGTCGGCGATCAGCGCGTCGGCCTGTTCGGCCGTGGCCAGGACCAGGGCGGGCGCAAAGGCGTCGGGGTGTTCGGGGTCGGCGGGCACCAGCACCGCGCCCAGCCGGGCGAGCGCGGCGAACAGCGGCACCGCCGCGATGCCCGCACCGGTGGAGATCGGGCCGCAGCCGACCCGGTCGCCGGCCGCGAGGCCCAGGGCGAGCAGCCGGCGCAGGCCGAGTTCGGCCGCCGCGTCCAGTTCGGCGAAGGTCAGCGCGCGCTCGCCGAGCACGACCGCGGGCCGGTCCGGGACGGCCCGGGCCGCGTTCGCGAAGACCTCCCCGACGACCAGACCGGTCATCGCCCCACCCCCGTCGTTCGACGCGCCGTTGTATTCGTCGTACCGGCCTTCGCGACGTGCGCGCAAGATCGTACGGAAACCTGACGGACGTACCGTAGGGACTTCGTATGCCCACTGGGAAGAGCCGCCCGTGATCTTGCTCCGGATCGACTGTGCCTCAGCTCGCTGACGCATAGCGAAGCACCCGTTCGGAATCTGATTGGTCGTCAGGTCGACTCGGCGAACCCTGGGGTTAGTGCCCGAAAATGGGCCCCCGCCTCGTACGATGCCCGGTGGATGCCGGCGGAGGGAGCGATTCCGGGGCGGCTCGGCGGTCCGACTCGATACGGTATGAAGCGTGAGGTGGCTCACAGTGACAGTCTGATCGATGACGGAACGTCGCCAATACGAAGCCCGCTGTGATTCAGTTTCTCTGGTAAACGGACGATATCTGTTCAGAAGACACCGGCGTCGACCCCTGGGGGAGACCCATGACAGCCGAGACGGAGACCCACGTCCGGTTGGCGACTTTGCGCCTTTTGAACCGCGTCGTCGCCGACCTGAACGCCACGCGCGACCTCAAGGACACCCTCCAAGCCGTCGTCGACGGCGTGGTTTCGGGCCTCGGGTTCGGGGTCGCTGCGGTCAATCTCGTCCGCGCCGACGGCGACCTGGAGGTCGCGGCGGTGGCCGGCAACGACGAGCTGCGCAAGGCGATGGCCGGCCAGATCGGTTCGCGGGAGGGCTGGGATCGCATCCTGGCCGCCGCCGAGCCGTGGGGACCGCTGCGCTTCCTCGGGCACCGCTCGGGGCTGGCCGACGTGGGGGACGTCCCGAGTTGGATCCCCGACCTGCCGATCGGCGACCACCCCGAGGCGTGGCATCCGCGCGACGCGCTGCTCGCGCCGCTGCACACGCCCGAGGGCGACCTGGTCGGCGTGTTGTCGGTGGACCTGCCGGTGGACGGGCTGCGGCCGGCCCCCTGGCGACGCGAGGTGCTGGGGATGTTCGCCGCACAGGCGGCGATCGCGGTGGACAACGCGCGGCTGCGCAGCGACATGCAGCGCGCGGTGGCCCGGCTGGAGCGCGAGCAGTTGGCGCTGCGGGCCAGCGAGGAGAGTTTTCGGCAGGCCTTCGAGTACGCCCCCAGCGGCATGGTGATGACCGGGGTGCGCGGGCACGAACAGGGCCAACTGCTGCGTGCCAACGACGCGCTGTGTCGCATGCTGGGCTACCCGGCGCCGGTGCTCAAGCGGCTCGGGCTCGGCGCGTTGGCACACCCGGAGGATCGGCCGCTGCTCGCCGGGCACCTGGGCGGGACGGTCCCGGTGGCGGGCTGTACCGAGCTACGTCTGGCACGCAGCGACGGTACGTATCGGTGGGTCTCGTTGCGCACCTCGCAGGTCGCCGACGGGCTCGGCGACCTGCGGTTCGGGTTGACCCACGTGGAGGACATCGAGGACCGCAAGCAGCGCGAACAGGCGCTCGTGCACGAGGCCAGCCACGATCCGCTCACCGGCCTGCCGAACGGGCGGGAGCTGCGGGCCAGGCTGGCCGCGCGATTCGGCCCGGGCGCCCCGCTGCCCGGCACCGCGCCGGTCCCGGCCGGGGCGGTCGGGTCGGTCGGCGAGGTGCGCGAGCCGTACGCGGACGAGTGGGCGATGCCCGCCGGCGCGATCCTGAGCATCCCCGAGGGTGCGGTCGTGGTCGTGGACGAGCCGCCCGCCGCCGAGCGCCGGGGCGTCGCGCTGCTGTTCTGCGACCTGGACGGGTTCAAGCACATCAACGACAACTTCGGCCACCACATCGGCGACGTGGTGCTCAAGGCGGTCGCCGAGCGGCTCACCGCCGCGGTGCGCGAGGGCGACACGGTGGCCCGACTGGGCGGCGACGAGTTCGTCGTGCTCGCCGACGGGATAGGGCGGGAGGAGGCGGAGGAGATGGCGGTGCGGCTGCGCCGCGCGCTGTCCATGCCGATACCGGCCGAGGGCCTGGCGGTGCCGCTGGAGGGCGCGAGCTTCGGGATCGGCTGGGCGGAGGAGGCCGCCGAGCCCGAGGACCTGCTGCGGATCGCGGACGAACACATGTACGCGAACAAGCGTCGCCGGGACCGGGCCCAGCGTCGGGCGGGCTGAGCGGGGCCGACGGGCGGTGCACGGCCCCGGCGCGGGCCGGCTCCACAGCGGCGGACGTATTGGGCGTCCCGGGTGAATTCGGTCACCGAACGGATGGATGGTTCGGGTCGTGCGCCGGGCGTGCGGACGGGCCCCAGGCGGGTGTGCGCCCGGCCGCCATACGCATCAGTAGGGCCTTTTCGTGACAGTCCCGTCACGCGGACAACGCCACTTGCCCCGCCCGTCGCCCGTTAGTGTGATGCCTGGTATTGACAAAGATTGGCCTGGCGAACGTAGGGAGGACTACCCGATGACGGCGGGTACCAACGGTGAACCTGAAGACCCGTACGGGTACCTCTATCGGCCGGCGCCGGGTGAGGAAGCGGCCGAGGGGACAGGGACGACCGGTGCGTACGGTTCTTCCGCCAATCGCATGATGCCGCAATACGTGCAGGTCGGGCAGATGAATTACGCACAGCCCCCCGCGCATACGCAGCCCCAGGCGGCGATCCCGGCGCAGCACGAACACGGTGGCGCACAACCACCGCCGCAGTCCCCGCCGCACGGCGGCGGGAGCGGTGGCGGCGGGCGTGGCGCGGTGATCGGTGCGAGTGTGGCGATCGTGCTCGTGATCGCGGTGATCGCGGGCGTGATGTTCATGCGCGGCGACGACGACAAGGACAAGAAGGCGTCGCCGACCACGCCCGGTGCGGGACAGACCAGCGCGGCCCCGTCGCAGACGGCGCCGCCGTCCTCGGCGCCCTCGACGGCTCCCGGTGGCAAGTTCGCGGTGCAGGAGGCGGAGGACGCCTCGCCCAGCGGTGGCGCGGTGGCGGTGGCGGGGGTGACCAACTCGACCGGCAGCGGCATGGTCGACATGCAGGCGCCCGGTTCGACCGTGACGGTGAAGCTGACCGCACCCAAGGCCGGCACGTACTACCTGGCGGTGCGCTACGTCAACGCCGGGGCCAAGGACGACAACCAGAGTCTGTCGATCCTGGTCAACGGGACCGACTCGAAGAAGAAGTCCAACCTCAAGTCCTGGGGCACGCCGAACAGCGTCACCGGCACCTGGAACAACGTGACCCTGGTCGACGGGGCCAACGAGGTCGCGCTCACCTGCGCCGCCGGCGACAAGTGCAAGGTCTCGCTGGACCAGATCTGGTTGTCCGACCAGAAGCCGGACTTCAACAAGAAGGACTGACCCGGACCCGGTCGCCGGCCCGTACGCCCAGCAGGTCGGCCGCGTCGCCGCCGTTGACCGAGACGGCCAGCAGACCGTCGGAGTCCTGGTAGCCGACGAGTTCCCCGGCGGGCACCTCGCCGAAGGTGTTCCGCAGGGGAACCCGGTACGCGCGGTCGCCCACCTCGACCCGCAGCAGGTCGGCGCCGGCGAAGTCGGTGACCGCGTGCGCGAGTTGCACGTTGCCGAAGTGGTCGACCACGAGCACCTCGCCGGGCACCGGGGCGGGCAGCTCGACCGGGTCGCCCGCGGGCGGGCCGACCTCGGCGAGCGGTGTGCCGAGCGCGAGGTGGGCGGCGACCGGCGCGAACACGTCCCGGCCGTGGAAGGTCCGGGAGACCTCGGCCAGGGTGAGCGCGGGATTGGTGATCTCGCGGATCTCCTCGATCCCGCCCAGCGCGTGCGCGGCCCACGGAAGCAGGCCGTTGTCCGGCCCGACCAGCAGATGGCCGCCCGCTTGCAGCACGATCGCCCGCCGGGCGGTGCCCACGCCGGGGTCGACCACCGCGACGTGCACGCTGCCCACCGGAAACCACGGCACGGTCCGGGCCAGGACCAGTGCACCGCGGCGCACGTCGCCGGGCGGCACGAGGTGGGTCACGTCCACGACCGGTACGGCGGGCGCGAGGCCGGCGATCACGCCGTGGCACGCGGCGACGAAGCCGTCGAGAAGCCCGTAGTCGGTGGTGAGGGTGATCCGGTGAGCGGCCATTCCCGCAAGCTACCCGGTGACGGCCGGCTTCTCCCCGAGCACGTCGGCGAGTTCGGCCAGGATCCGACCCTTGGGGCGGGCGCCGACGAACTGCCGGACCGGTTCGCCGGCACGGAAGACCATGAAGGTCGGCATGGACAACACGCCGTAACGGGCGGCGGTGCCGGGGTTGCGGTCGACGTCGAGCTTGGCCACCGCCAGGCCCGGCTCCTCGATCGCGATCTGCTCCAGCACCGGCGCCATCTGGCGGCACGGACCGCACCATTCGGCGGTGAACTCGACCAGGGTCGGGCGGTCGGAGCGCAGCACGGCGGTGTCGAATTCGGCGTCGGTGGCGTCGTGGACGTTCGTGGTCATCGGGACTCCTTGGTGAGCGGGCTTGCCGTCGGGCCCTGTCCGGGTGATCGGGCAGGGCCCAGCGCGCAGCGGGGTTCCGGCGGGTCGGGCAGGGCGGCGGCGGCCGAGGCGGCCGGTGTGGCGGGCCGGTCGGCGCGCTCGCCTGTGCCGTGCGCGCGCTCGGTCTGGTCGAGTTGGGCGACCAGATGGGCCCGGATGCCCTGCATGCGGTCGATGCAGGCGTCCAACTCGGCGAGTTTGCGTCGGTAGACCGCGACCGAAGCGGGGCACTCGTCGCCCGCGTCGTGCCCGGCGCGCAGGCACTCCACGAACGGACGGGTCTCCTCCAGATCGAAGCCGATGCCCAGGAGCGCGCGGATCTCGCGGACCAGCCGGGCGTCGTCCTCGTCGTAGTCGCGGTACCCGCTGCTGTTGCGCCGAGCGGACAGCAGACCGCGTTCCTCGTAGTAGCGCAGGGTGCGGGTGCTGGTCCCCGCGCGCTCCGCCAGTTCTCCGATGCGCATGTTCGAAACGGTAGACCTTGACGTTGACGTGAAGGCCAGAGGCGTCGGCGGGGCACCGCTCTACGCCGCGCCGGCCGAGTGCGGGTGCCCGGCCGGCCGGCCGCGCGGCCGTCAGTCCGGGGTCGGGCCGGTGGGGTGGGTGTCGGGGGCGCTCTGGCGGTGCACCGGGGCGCGGCCGGTGGGCTGGCCGGGCGGGGTGTCCCGGGTGAGCGAGGGGATGGCCAGGGTTATCGGCTTGCCCGGGATCAGTACGTGTTGCTCGCCGTGGTGCAGGATCGGCAGTTCGTCACCCTCGCGCAGCGTGTACGTGGCGTGCTCGTGGGTGGTCTCCACCCGCAGCCGGGCCCCGCGCACCGACAGCGAGAACGCCAGGCCGGTCAGGCCGACCGGCAGACGCGGCTTGAACGCCATGCGCTCGCCGTGGTCGCGCAGCCCGCCGAAGCCCGCGACCAGTGCCACGCAGGTGCCCGCGAGGGAGGCCATGTGCAGGCCGTCCTTGGTGTTCTTGGCCAGGTCGTGCAGGTCCATCAAGGCGGCCTCGGCGGTGTAGTCCAAGGCCAGTTCGAGGTGACCGACCTCGGCCGCCATGACCGCCTGCGTGCAGGCCGACAGGGACGAGTCGCGGACGGTCAGCGTCTCGTAGTAGTCGAAGTTGCGGCGCTTCTGCTCGTCGGTGAAAGCGTCCCCGCGCACCTGCATGGCCAGGACCAGGTCGGCCTGCTTGACCACCTGCTTGCGGTAGATGTCGAAGTACGGGTAGTGCAGCATCAGCGGATAGTGGTCGGGCGGGGTGTTCTCGAAGTCCCAGATCTGGTGCTTGGTGAAGCCGTCGGCCTGCGGGTGTACGCCCAGGTCCTCGTCGTAGGGGATGTACATCGCGTGAGCCGCGTCGCGCCAGCTCGCGGTCTCCTCGGAGTTCACCTCCAGCGCGCGGGCCTCGTGCGGGTGGCGCGCCACCGCGTCGGCCGCGGCGAGCAGGTTGGACTGCGCCATCAGGTTCGTGAACACGTTGTTGTCGGCGAGCGCGCTGTACTCGTCCGGACCGGTCACGCCGTTGATCCGGAACAGGCCGGCCGCGTCGTGGTGGCCGAGCGAGCGCCACATGCGTGCCGTCTCGACCAGGATCTCCAGGCCGAAGTCGCGCTCGAAGTCCCGGTCGCCGGTGGCCCGGACGTAGCGCGCGACGGCGACCGCGATGTCCGCGCCGATGTGGAACGCCGCGGTGCCCGCCGGCCAGTAGCCCGAGCACTCCTCGCCGCGGATCGTCCGCCACGGGAACAGGGCGCCCTTGAGCCCGAGTTGGGCGGCGCGCTCGCGGGCCAGCGGCAGGGTCGAGTGCCGCCAGCGCAGTGCCTGCGCGACCGCGTGCGGCAGCCCGTACGTGAGCACCGGCAGTACGAAGACCTCGGTGTCCCAGAAGCAGTGCCCGTCGTATCCGGGCCCGGTCAGACCCTTCGCCGGGATGGCCCGCTCCTCGGCCCGGGCGCCCGCCTGGAGCACGTGGAACATCGCGAACCGCACGGCCTGTTGCAGTTCGACGTCGCCCTCGACCTCGATGTCGGAGTTGTCCCAGAACTGCTTGAGGTAGCCGCGCTGCTCGTCGACCAGACCGTGCCAGCCGGTGTACCGCGCGGCGGTCAGGGCGGCGGCGACCTGGTCGCGCAGCGCGGGCAGCGAGCGGGTGGAGGACCAGCCGTAGGCGATGTACTTCACGATCCGCAACTTCTGCCCGCGGTCGAGCACCGTGGTCACGCTGAATCGGGCCAGGTCGGCGGCGCTCTCGGTCTCCACGTACATGCTCTCGGGACCGTCGATCTCGTGGTCCATGCCGACCGCGACCCGCAGTCCGCTGTGCTCGGTGCGGTGCACCAGGATCGCCTTGGTGCCGTTGTGCGTGTGCTCCTCGGCGCGCAGCGGCGCCTCCAGCACGGCGGCGGCGCGCGGGTCGGCGTTCGGCAGCGGCAGTTCCTCGTTGGTGACCAGCTCCGACTGGAGCACGATCCGGGCCGGGCCGTCTATCGGCTCGATCTCGTACTCGATCGCGGCGATCGAGCGCTGGGTGAGCGAGACCAGCCGCTTGGAGGTGACCCGGACGGTGCGGCCGGCCGGTGAGGTCCACAACGCGCGGCGGTGCAGGACGCCCTCGCGGAAGTCGAGCGTGCGCTCGTGGTCCTGGGTCTGGCCGTAGCGCAGGTCGAACGGCTCGTCGTCGACCAGGAGTCGGATGATCTTGCCGTTGGTGACGTTGATGACGCTCTGGCCCGACTCGGGGTAGCCGTATCCGGCTTCGGCGTAGGGCAGCGGGCGCAGTTCGAAGACGCCGTTGAGGTAGGTGCCGGGCAGGCCGTGCGGTTCGCCCTCGTCGAGGTTGGCGCGCAGGCCGATGTGGCCGTTGGAGAGTGCGAACACCGACTCGGACTGGGGCAGGCGATCCAGGTCCAGGGCCTGTTCGGTGATTCCCCACGGCTCGACCGTGTAGGGGTGTCCGGTGCTCATGCCGTGCCTTCCGCCGCGGTCCGCCCGCTCGCCGGGTCGCCGGGTGCGTCGTCGAGGAGTTCGTCGAGATCCGCCACGACCACGTCCGCGCCGTGTTTGCGCAGTTCCTCGGCCTGGCCGACCCGGTCCACGCCGATCACGTGGCCGAAGTCGCCGGCCCGGCCGGCCGCGACGCCGGCCAGCGCGTCCTCGAACACGGCCGCGTGCGCGGGGGCCACGCCCAGGGCCTTCGCGCCGGCCAGGAAGGTGTCCGGCGCGGGCTTGCCCGACAGACCGTCGCGTTTTGCCACCACACCGTCCACGATCGCGTCGAACAGGTCGTGGATGCCCGCCGCGCGCAGCACGTCCTCGCAGTTCGCGCTGGAGGACACCACGGCACAGGGCAGCTTCGCGGCGCGTGCGGCGTGCACGTAGCGCACCGAGCCCGGGTACACGTCCACGCCCCGGTCGTGGATCAGCCGCAACACCAGGTCGTTCTTGGCGTTGCTGAGCCCGTGCAGGGTGAACGATCCGGGCGGGTCGCCCTCGTCGCCCACCGGCAGTTCGATGCCGCGCGACTCCAGGAAGGAGCGGGTGCCGTCCAGGCGGGGCTTGCCGTCCACGAAGGTGTCGTAGTCCCGTCTGGGGTCGAACGGGGTGAAGTCGGCGCCGTCGCGTTCGCGCAGGAAGTGGTCGAACATCTCCTTCCAGGCGACGCCGTGCACCTTGGCGGTCTGGGTCAAGACCCCGTCGAGGTCGAAGAGAAGCGCGTGGATGGTGTTCGGCAGCCCCAACATGGCGGGTTTACTGCCCCCGATGCGGGCTGGTTATCCGTGCGGTGATCTTTTCGGCTGACACCTGGGACGAAATGGCGTGTCACGTGTGGTGCTTGAGCACGTTTTGACCGAAATGAGGTTGAATTCCAGAGGTGGCACGCGTGGGGCGGCTACCGGACCACATGGCCCGCATTGACCAGAAGCATCTGGCCGGTGATGGCCTTGGCACGGTCCGAGAGGAAGAAGACGACGGCCTCGGCCACGTCGGCGTCGGTGGCCATTTCGGGCAGGGCCATCGGCGCCACGAGGCCGGCGAGGACTTCCGCGGCCGGCACCCCCGAGGCCTGTGCCTGGTAGTTCACGAAACCCTCCACCGGCGGTCCCCACATCCAGCCCGGGGCCACCGAGTTGACCCGGATCCGGTACGGACCCAATTCGTGCGCGAGGGCGTAGGTGGCGGAGGTGAGCCCGCCCTTGGAGGCGGCGTAGGCCATCTGCGGCGCCTGCGGCGGCGGGACCAACTGGGACTGGGTGGCGATGAAGACCACCGCGCCGCCGCCGGCCTTGAGCGCGGGCAGGGCGGCCTTGGTCATCGCCAGGCTGCCGACCAGGTTGACCTCGACCACCCGGCGCAACTCGGCGAAATCGGTTGCCTCCAGGCCGCCGAACACGGTGTCCAGCGCCGCGCAGTTGACCAGCCCGTCCACCGCGCCGAAGCGCTCCACGGCCAGCTCGACCAGGGCCCGACAGGTCTCGTGCTCGGTGATGTCGGTCACGGCCCAGGCGACCCGCTTGCCGGTGGGATCGACCTCCTCGGCGGCCTTGACCAGGTTGGCCTCGGTCCGCGAGCCGAGTACCACATTGGCGCCGTCGCGTGCGGCGGCCAGGGCCACCCGGCGGCCGAGACCCGGGCCCACGCCCGAGACGATCACGGTTTTGCCGTCCAGGATCATGGCAGCTCCGCCCACTGGTGCCGGCCGAGCCGGTCGACTTGGCTGATGATCCGTCAGATTACGTTCGGGGCAAGGGCTTTGGCCAGACCCGGGGGACGGGGGTGGCGGCACGGCGGCGAACCGCGCATCCGGACGAACCACCCGGCTCCGCCCATTGCAATGTCCGACCGATGACCCTATTTTCGCTATCCGCCGGCTGACACGTGTCGAATCGCAGGGTGCATTCCGTCCGATTCACCCCTCCGTACACGTTGTTCGACCCGAATTTCACTCGACCGTCCCGGTCGGGTCGGTAACGGGTTTCGTGCGGCCGGCTCCGCTGCACGCATTCACGCATTCACGCGTTCACGTACGAGACCCGAGTCGTCGAGCCCCACGGCGCGACGCTCCTCGGACGTGCGGACCTTCTTGCCTACGGAGGACGAGATGGCCAGTTTCGGCAGGAAACACGTGTTCACCCTCGCGGCGGGCGCCACCGCCGCCGCGCTGCTCGCGGCGAGCGCGCCCGTCGCCATGGCGAGCGACGACGCGCGCGACACCCAGGCTCCACGCCGGCTCAGCATCCTGATCAGCAACGACGACGGACAGCAGGGTCCGTTCATCCGCGCGTTGCAGCGGGCGCTCAAGGCGGCCGGCCACGACGCGGTGATCGTCGCGCCCGCCACCGATCAGTCCGGCAAGGGCACCGGGATCAATGCGACCCCCGGGTCGATCGTCAAGGCCGCCGAGGTCGAGCCGGGCATCTGGTCGGTCGAGGGCACCCCCGCCGACTCGGTCTCCTTCGCCCTCGCGAACGTGTTCCGGGACAAGAAGCCCGACCTGGTGGTCACCGGCATCAACCCGGGCCAGAACATCGGCGCGACCACGAACCACTCGGGCACGGTCGGCGCCTCGATCACGGCCGCGGAGAAGGGCATCCCGGCGGTCGCGTTCAGCGCCGAGTACAACATCGCCGATCCGCGCAATCCGTTCCCGCAGATGGCACAGGCGACGGCGTTCGCGACCCGGTTGGTGGACCGGCTCGCGGCCACCGCGAAGCGGACCGGGCCGGTGCTGCCCGTGCACACCACGCTCAACGTGAACTACCCGGCCAAGCCGACCGGCCGGGTGGAGACGACCAACGTGGGCGAGGCCGACGCGCTCAAGGTGAGCTACGTCAAGGACCCGTCCTGCGACACGTGCTACAAGCTCGATCTGGGCCTGGCCACGGGAGCGACCGAGCCGGTGCGCAACGCGGACACCACCGCGATCGCCCGGGGATCGGTGTCGATCTCGATGCTGGACGCGGACTGGACCGTGCCGGGTTGGCAGTGGGGTCAGCAGTCGCGCGTGTTGGACGCGGTGGGCGTGCAGCTGCGGCTGTCCGGTCTGAAGGCGTGACCTCGCGCTGATGGGGGCGGGGTCGGCTCGGGTCGGCCCCGCCTGTGGTGGGCGGTGGTGCCCGGCTTGGTGGGGCCGGCTCGGGTTCGGCGGGCGGTGATGCCCGGCTTGGTGGGGCCGGCCGGGGTCGGCGGGTAGCGGTGCCGAGTTTGGTGGGGCCGGGCCGGGCAGGGGTCGGCAGGGAGCGGTGCCCGGCTCGGTGGGCTGGGGTGTCGGGCTCGGCCGGGGTTTCACGTGGAACTCGGGCGATGGGCCGTCGCGGGGTCGGCGGGGGTCCGGGGTGGGGGCTACTGGCCGCCGGAGGCGTCGTACTCGGTCAGCAGGGCGACCAATTCGTCGTGGGTGATTCCGTCGGGGAGTGGTGTGGGGGTGTGCCGCAGCGGCGGGTCCCAGCCGGATTCGGTGCGCCGGCGGACCACCTTCGCGGGCACGCCCGCCACCACGCAGTGGTCGGGAACCGTGCCGCGGACCACCGAACCGGCGGCGACCACCACGTTCCGGCCGAGTTTGGCGCCGGGCAGGATGATCGCGCCCGCGCCGATCCAGCTGCCCGGGCCGATCTCCACGGTGTCGTTGATCGGCCACTGGGTGCCGATCGGTCGGTCCGGGTCGGCGTAGCTGTGGTTCTGGTCGGTGATGTAGATGTACGGCCCGGTCCACACGTCGTCCGCGATGGTGATCGAGCGGTGTCCGACGATGTGGCTGCCGCGCCCGATCGTGCACCGGTCGCCGATGGTGACCACCGCCGCCGTGCCCAGGTCGTGGCCCGGCGCCAGCCCCGCGGACAGCGTGACGTGTTCGCCGATGATGCAGCCGGCGCCCACCGTGATCCACTGCTCGCCGAAGACCGAGCCGACCGGGAAGGCGAGCTTGCTGCGCGCGCCCAACTCCCGGAAGTGGTAGGGGCCGGGCTGCTCCGGGGTGATCGAGGCGGCGCGTTGCAGCGCACGCCAGCCTCGGTGCGCCGCACGCGAGAGAGCGCCCCGGGCGTGCCCGCGCAGGGCTTGCGACAGCGACATGGAGATCACGGTACCGACGCTCGCGCGAGGGTCGGCCGGACGTGGGACGAACGTCACGCCGGGCCGATCCCGGCCGGTCCGGGGTTGGCTTCCGAGGGCTTCTGTAACAGTGTTACTGCCGCAGGTGGCAGCGTTACCGCCTGCCGAGTCCGGGCTTTCCGGTCTCGGGTGAGCGAACCAGCCAGGGGAGTGGACATGCGTGCCGTCGTCATCAACGGAACCCGGGACGTGAGTGTCGAGAAGGTCGCGGACCCGGTGCTCACCGGTCCGGACGGGGCGATCGTGCGGGTCGAGGCGAGTGCGGTGTGCGGCTCGGATCTGCACTTCTACGAGGGCGAGTTCCCGGCCGCCGGGTTGCGGCCGGGGCACGAGGTGGTGGGCACGGTGATCGAGACCGGCGCCGAGGTGGGCCGGATCGCGGTGGGCGATCGGGTCCTGGTGTCGCCCGTGCTCGGCTGCGGGCGGTGTGCGGGCTGCCGGGCGGGCAATGCGATCGACTGTGTCGGCGGCGGCATGCGGGTGCTCGGCGGCGACCTCGGGCTGCCCGGCGGCCATGCCGAGGCGGTGGCGATCCCGGCGGCCGACGCGTGGTTGCTGCCGGTGCCCGAGGACGTCGCGGTGGACCACGCGGTGCTGCTCACCGACGCCTTGCCGACCGGCTGGACGGCGGCGACCCGGGCCGACATCACGCCCGGCGCGACGGTGCTGGTGATCGGGCTCGGGCCGGTCGGCCTGTACGCCCTCCAGGCGGCCCAGGTGCTCGGCGCGGGCCGGATCCTGGCCGCCGACCGGGTGCCGGAGCGGCTCGCGATGGCCGAACGCCTCGGCGCGGAGCCGATCGACGCGGGCTCGGGCGACCTGGTCCAGCAGGTCATGGCGGCCACCGGCGGCCGAGGTGCGGACGCGGTGATCGAGGCGGTCGGGCAGGACGCGACGCTGGCCGCGGCGATCGCCTCGGTGCGCACGTCGCGCACCGTCTCGGTGGTCGGCGTGGACGCGAACTTCGCATTCCCGCTCGCCGTTCCGCTGCTGATCATCCGCAACGTGACGCTGCGCTTCAGCACGGCGCCGGTGGCCTCCACCTGGCCGACGCTGATCCCGCTGATCCGGCACGGCCGACTCGTCCCGGTGGACGTATTCACCCACCGGCTGCCACTGACCGAGGCCGCGCACGGCTACCGCACCTTCGCCGACCGTACGGACGGCTGCCTCAAGGTGCTGTTCGACCCGACCTGCTGACGGGGTGCCGCTCCGGCGGTCCGGGCGGTGGCCCGACACTCCGTTCGTCGAGCGACGGGCGGGTCTGTCGTCGGGGCGGGCAGGCGGGCGTCGAGGTGGCGGGGGAGTGGTCCGACGCCCGGTCGGTGCGCACCGCGGGCCCGTCGGGATGGGCTGCCGGGTCGCCCGATGGGCCTACTGCCGACGTGCCCACCGCCAAGTTCTGTCCTATTTACCCCACTATGGGAGCCGGATACGGCGACCTGCGCAGGGAGAAGACGGATGAGCAGCGGCGAAATGGGCCTTCCCGGTGGACTCGGCGGCCTGCTGGGCGGCCTTCTCGGTGGGCGGGGCGGCAGCGGGGACCAGGGGCTGGTTCGGGTGGTGCTGGGCATGCTGACCAAGCAGGGCGACTCCGGCGGGCTGGGTACGTTGTTGCACACGCTCCGAGCCGGCGGCCTGGGCGAGCAGGTCGAGTCATGGGTGGAGACCGGTCGCAATCAGCCCGTGAGTGGCAAGGAGCTCACCGACGCGCTCGGTGAGGAGGAGATGATCCGCCTGGCCGGCCAGGCCGGGATGACCAAGGAGGAGACCGCCGCGGCGCTCGCGGCGACGTTGCCGCGGGTGGTGGACGCGGTGACGCCCGAGGGCGAGGTGCCGGCCGCCGAGCAGATCGATGCGCTGATCGACCCGACGGCGACCCCGGCGGCGACGGCCCCGGGCGGACCGGTGGAGCGAGTCGGGGCCGAGGCGCCCACCGAAGGCACGCCCCCGACCACCCCGGGCGGGCCGGAGGCCCGGGAGGGAGAGAAGGCCGAAGCGGCCGGCGGGGCGGAGGCCAAGCCCGTACCCGGTGAATCCAAGGCCAAGGCCAAATCCGGCTCTGGCACCGGCACCGGCACCGGCACCGGCACCGGCGCCGGGACCGGGACGGACGCCAAGCCCGGATCCGCATCCGCCGTCGAAGCCGAGCCCGGTCCCGCATCCGGCGCCAAGCCCAGGCCCAAGCCCGGGCCGTCCGGGAGCAAGCCCAAGCCCGGGCCTGCGTCCGGGAGCAAGTCCGGGCCTGCGTCCGGGTCCGGCGCCGAGCGCAAGCCCGAGCCCCCCGCCGGGAGCAAGCCCAAGCCGGGGCCTGCGTCCGGGGCGAACTCCGGATCCGCGTCCGGGACCGAGGCCAAGCCCGGTCCCGCGTCCGAGCCCAAGCCCGGGCCCAAGCCCGGGCCCGCTTCCAAGTCCGGGTCCGGGTCCGCATCCGACGCCAAGCCCGGTCCCGCACCCGGGGCCAAGCCCTAGCCCGGTCCCGCACCCGGGGCCAAGCCCTAGCCCGGTCCCGCACCCGGGGCCAGGCCCGCATCCCGTGAGGCCAAGCCGGCCCCATCCGACGCCACCCACCACCCGACGTCGACCCCGGCACCCCGACCCGCTGCCCCCGGCAGGCGCGACTCGCCGCATCCCGAGCCCGGCGCCGAGCGTCGGTGTCCGCGCGTGCCTTCGCGTCCGACATCGGCCTTCGTCGGCCTTCGGTGTGTGCCTTCGTGCCCGGCGTCGGTTCCGCGTGCGGCCCCGCTGCCCCCGGCAGGCTCGACTCGCCGTTCCCGAGCCCGGCGCCGAGCGTCGGTGTCCGCGCGTGCCTTCGCGTCCGACATCGGCCTTCGTCGGCCTTCGGTGTGTGCCTTCGTGCCCGGCGTCGGTTCCGCGTGCGGCTTCGTGCCCCGCGTCGGCCTTCCGCGTGCCCGGCGTCGGTGTTCGTGCACGGCTTCGCGCCCGGCGCCGGACTCCGCGCGCGCCTTCGCGTCCTGCGTCGGTTTTCGCGTGCGCCTTCGCGCCCTGCGCCACACCCAGGCGGAGCCTGCGGGTGTTCCCGCGCCCCGCGCCCCGCCCAGCCCAACCCCGACGTCAGCTCCGTTGGGTCGGGGTGAACTCGCAGGTCATGTGTTTGATGCCGTTGATGAAGCTGGAGCGCAGTCGCTGGGGTTCGCCGGTTACCCGGATGTCCGGCAGTCGGGCCAGCAACTCTCGGAACAGCAGGGTGATTTCGCGGCGGGCCAGGTGCGCGCCGAGGCAGAAGTGCGGGCCGCGGGCGCCGAAGCCGACGTGCGGGTTCGGGTCGCGGGTGAGGTCGAACCGTCCCGGGTCGGCGAACACCGCCTCGTCCCGGTTCGCCGACCAGTAGAACAGCAGCAGCTTGTCGCCGTCGCGCACCTGTTTGCCGTTCAGGTCGGTGTCCCGGGTGGCGGTGCGCCGCATCCACACCACGGGGGACGCGAGTCGCACGATCTCCTCCACGGCGGTCGGTGCGTACCGCTCGAAGTCCGAGAGCCAGAGCCGGTGTTGATCGGGATTCTCGGTCAGCAGCCACAGTCCGTGCGAGATCGCGTTGCGGGTGGTCTCGTTGCCTGCGGTCAGCAACAGGATGAAGAACGAGGCGAGTTCGTCCGCCGTCAGGTTCTCCCCGTCGATCTCCGCGTTCACCAGCGCCGAGGTGACGTCCTCGGTGGGGGTGCCGCGCCGGAACTCGGCCAGGTCCTTCATCAGTTCGGCGAGTTCGGCACCCGCGGTGAGCAGCGCCTCGATGTGGCCGCCGCCCTCCTGGGGCACGTACTCCGGGTCCGCGACACCGAGGATCACGTTCGAGCGGTCGAAGACGAAACGATGATCCTTCTCCGGTACGCCCATCATGTCGCAGATGACCCGGAGCGGCAGCCGGGCCGCGACGTCGGTGACGAAGTCGCACGAGCCGCGCTCGGCCACCTCGTCGACGATCGTTCTGGCGGTGCGGTCCACGTCGTCCGAGAACTTCTTGATCATCCTGGGCGTGAACGTGCGGGCGACGATCCGGCGCAGCCGCTGGTGCCGGGGGTCGTCCATTTCGATCATCGAGCCGAAGAACTCACCGAACCCCGGGGGGAAGTCGGGGATGTGGGTCGCACCGCGACCCGAGCAGAAGTCCTCGGGTCGGCGGGTGGCCTCCGCGACGTCCGCGTGCCGGGTCAGCGCCCAGAAACCGGGGCCGGGCTCCAGCGGGCTCTCCGGCTCCGGGTAGTACGGCATCGGCCACGTCTCGCGCAGGTGCGCGAAGCCTGCCGCGCGGGCGGCCAGGGGCCCCGACCAGAAGTCCAGGTCGGCGAGCGGGACCTGCGCGGGCCAGGTCCGGGGGTTGGGGTCGGTGGTGGTCGGTCCAGCCGTCTCGGCCGTCATGCCGGTCACTCCGATCACGCGTTGTTACTCGCGGGTTCGGTATCAGTGCAGCACACATGCGTTCGCCGATCCAGGGCTCCCGGGCGAACTGTGGCCTCCCGGGCGGTCCGCCCCCAGGTGGTCCGGGCGCTCGGATGACCCGGCCTCTCAGGTGGTGATCGCGCCGCCGTTGACCTGGATGGTCTGGCCGGTGATCCACGCGGCCTCGTCGGAGGCGAGGAAGACGCAGGCCGCGCCCGCGTCCTCGGGGGTGCCGAGTCGGCCGACCGGGATGTGCTTGGCCTGGTCCGCGGTGTGCGCGAGTTCGCGGCCGCTGGGACGGGGATCCATCAGGCCCAGGGCGATGGTGTTCGCGGTGACGCCGTCGCGGGCGCTCTCCATCGCGAGGTGGCGCATGAACGCGATGGCGCCGCCCTTCGCGGCTCCGTACAGCGAGATGCCGAACGACTGGCCGCTGACACCCGCGGCCGATGCGATGGTGATCACCCGCCCGAAACGGCGCGCACACATCCCGTCCAGCACCGCCTTCGTGCAGGCCATCACACCGAACAGGTTGACGTCGGCGAAGCGTTGCCAGTCCTCGGGCACGCTCCGGCGGAATGTGGTCGGGCGAAAGCCCTCGGCGCCGCCGTTGCCCGCGTTGTTGACCAGGATGTCGATCGGGGCGACGGTGCGTTCGAAGGTGCGTACGGCCAGGAGTGCGGCCTGCGGGTCGGTCACGTCGAACGCGGCGGTGAAGGCCCGACCGCCGGCGTCGCGGATCGCGGCGCACGTGTGTTCGGCGCGCTCGGGGTCGAGGTCGTTCACCGCGACGACCGCGCCCTGCGCGGCGAGCAGGCGGGCGATGCCCGCGCCGACGCCCTGGCCCGCACCGGTGACCATTGCCGACCTGCCGTCGAGTGCGAACACGCGGGCCCCCCGGGGTGATCGATGAGCTCGACGGCGGCGCTCGCGCACGGCGTCGATCTTGACGCGCGCAGCCAACCACCGGCCTCTACACGTGTCAATGCTGGACTCCATCAATTACCTTCTGTGGGTCGGGACACACACCTAGACTGTGGAACGCCCGCCTCCGCCATACGAAACCGTATTGCGTTGCTTCCCCTCCGGAGGACTCGCCCAGTGCCCCCGTCAGCCGAGTCGCCCACTCCCTCCTCGGAACGACACGAGTCGCGGCATCACGTCCAGACCGCGCTCGAACGCCTGATCCGACTCCAGCAGAGCCGCCGCGTGCACGGCGAACTCACCAGCGCCTCGCGCGCACAGGTCTCGCAGCCCGCGGTGGTGTTGCTGACCCGGTTGCAGGCGGGCGGCGGCGGGTTGGCCATCGGCGATCTGGCCAAGCTCGCCCGGATGGACATGTCGCTGGTCAGCCGGGAGTTGCGCAAGCTGGAGGCGGACGAACTGGTCACCCGGACCACCGACGCGCGCGACGGCCGGATCACCCGGGTGGGACTGACCCCCAAGGGCCGCGGCGTGGTCCGCCGGTTGCGCCGGGTGCGCGACCGGCACTTCGAGGAGGCGCTGTCCGGCTGGACGGACGACGACCTCGCCACGCTCGGTGCGCTGATGGGCCGCTTCGTGGACGACCTGTCCGCGGTTCGCTACCGCGAGGCCGACGAGCCCGGCTGAGCCGGCGCACCCGAGCGAGTACGAGCGCACCCGAGCGAGCCCGAGCGGGTCCGGCCGAGTCCGCGCCCGTGTCCCCCACTTCCCCCTTCGTGCGCCCCACCGTCCCCATCCGTCCCCTTTGCGTGCGGCCGGGCTGGACACGGTCCGTGTGTCCAGCAGACTGTGTCGCGAGACCGGGCGGTTGTCTTGCGCCGGGTCGAACCGGTGTCGTGCCGGCAACCGTTACCGGTCGCGGCGCCTGCGCGCCCACCGGCGCGCGCCGACGTGCGGCGGTTGGACGACGTGGGAAGAAGGGGACGCACCGTGGGAGAGCTGCACTGGGCCGGTCGCGACCGTGCCCGGGTCGCATGAGCGCGGTACTGCGCGGCACGGGGGCCGCGCCGGGCTCCGCGGTCGGCCGGCTCGTGGTGGCCCGGGTCGGTGCGGGCGGTGTGCCGACCCCGGCGGCGCCGGCCGACATCCCGGAGGCGCTGGACACCGTGGCCCGGCACATGGACGACCTGGCCGGCGCACTGCGCACCCGCGGTCGGCCGGCGGAGGCGGACATCGTCGAGTTCGCCGCCCTGATCGCACGGGATCGGGAACTGCGTGACGGCGCCGCGCGACACCTCGCGGCGGGCCTGGCGCCGATCGACGCGCTGGCCGCGGCCGTACACGACTTCGCCGACCTGCTGGCCGGCTTCGACGACGAACTGATCGCCGAGCGTGCGGTGGACGTGCGCGACGTGGGCCGGCAGGCCGAGGCGCTGCTGCGCGGCGAGGACCCGACCGGCGGGCAACTCCCGGGCGGCGCACCGGCGGTGCTGGTCGGCGCGGAGCTTGCGGCGATGGACCTGCTGCGCGGCCCGCAGCCGGCCGCGGCGGTCTCCGAGCGGGGCGGGCCGACCGGGCATCTGGCCATCGTGGCAAGGTCGTTGGGGATACCGCTGGTCTTGGGCATCCCGGTGGACGCGCTGGCCGAGCTGGCCGAGGACCTGATCCTGGTGGACGGCGAGGCGGGCACGGTCGAGGCCAACGCCGGCGCACGGGTGCGCACCATCCCGGCGCCTCGGCGGGTGCCCGGTGGCGGTGCGGGGCAGGCGATGACCCGGGACGGGCGGCGGATCCGGGTCCGGGCGAACGTGGCCACCGTCTCGGACGCGCTCGCGGCGGCCGAGGCCGGCTCCGAGGGGGTCGGCCTGCTGCGGACCGAACTACCGTTCCTCACCGAGGAGTCGGGCTGGCCGGACGAGGAACGGCAGGTGGCCGTGCTGGCACCGGTACTGGCCGCGGTGCCGCCGGGTCCGGTCGTGGTGCGCACGCTGGACTTCACCGGCGACAAACGGCCGCCGTTCCTGCGCGATCGGCGTATCACGCTGCCCGGATCGGACGCCCTGACCGCGCAGTTGCGCGGCATCATGCGCGCGGCGGCGGAGACGGGCGTCGAGGTCGCGCTGTTGTTGCCGATGGTCGACCATCCCCGGCGGATCAAGCACGTTCGCGGGCTGCTCGCCGCCGCGTGTGCGGAACTGGGGCTGGCCCCGCCGCCGTTGGGCGCGATGGTGGAACTGCCCCAGGTGCTCGACCAGGTGGACGACCTCGCCGAGCACGCCGACTTCCTGTCGCTGGGCACCAACGACCTGACCTCCCGGCTGCTCGGACTGAGCCGGGACGACCCGCGGCTGACCCCCGCCTCGGCGGCGCATCCGCGGGTGTTGCACGCCATCGCGCAGACCATCCGGGCCGGGCACGCGCGCGGTCGCGCGGTGTCGCTGTGCGGGGACGCCGCGGCGGATCCGGCGGTGCTGCCGCATCTGGTCCGGCTCGGCTGCGACGCGGTGTCGGTGGCGCCCACCGCGCTGTCCCGGGTGCGAGCGGCGGTGCGGGCGTACTGAGACGCGCCGTCCCGGGACGGCGGCGGGGCGGCCGGGACGGCGGGGGGCGGCCGGGCGGGCCGGCTCCCGAAATCGGGCGGGGTGTCCGTGGATCGAGATCTCGGACGATTCGATGGGGTCGGTCGAGGCCGGCCCGGATAATGCGGACATGGGAAAGACGTATGCGCACATGGAAGGCCGCCTGCGAGCGTTCATCGAGGCCCAGCCGGTCTTCTTCGTGGCGAGCGCGCCGCTCGCCGAGGACGGGCACGTCAACGTGTCGCCGAAGGGCCGCTCCGGCACGCTCGCCGTGCTGGACGACACGACGGTGGCCTACCTGGACTTCGGCGGCAGCCACGCCGAGACCATCGCGCACCTGCGGGAGAACGGCCGGATCACGCTGATGTGGTGCGCGTTCGAGGGCCCGCCGAAGATCGTCCGGGTGCACGGGGTCGGCGAGGCGGTCTTCCGCGACGATCCGCGCTTTCCCGACCTGGTGGCCCGGTTCGGCGACGCGGACGCGGGCGGACTGCGAGCGGTCGTGGTGGTGCGCGCGACGCTGATCAGCGACACCTGCGGCTACGCGGTCCCGTTCATGGACTACCGCGAGGAGCGCACGCTGCACGAGGAGTTCATGTCCCGCAAGACCGACGCGGAGTTCGTCGAGTACACCGGCAACAAGCCTTACAACGCCGCGAGCATCGACGGCCTGCCCGCCGTCCCGCTGCCCCTTCCCCAGCGCGGCTAGGGTCTGCGCGGCCGGGTTCCGTCCGGCGCGCCGGTCCGCCACGCGGCGGGGCGGCGCCGGGACGTCGGGCGCGCCGGATCGACGCCTGCCGCCGGGGGCGTGAGCAGGCGGGGTGGGGCGGGTCAGCCGGTGTGCGGGCCGCCCTGTTGGGGGTATTGCGCGTACGGGTTCGGGGTCTGGGGCGGGTAACCGGCGGGAGGCTGCGGCGGCCCGGCCGGGTACGGGTTCGCGGCCTGCGGCGCCTGGGGGGTCTGGCCCGGGTACTGGTTCGGGTACTGGTGCGGCGGTTGCGTCGGCTGCGGCGGCTGCGGACCCTGGCCCGGGTACTGGTTCTGCTGGGGTGCGTGCTGGTTGGGGACCTGGGCGCCGTACGGCTGCTGTTGGCCGCCGGAGGCGTTGTACGCGTCGATCAGGAAGCGGAAGATCCATTCGCCCTCGGCGCGCCAGGGGCGGGGGAAGTTGAGCTTGGCGGGGCGATCCCGGCCGGGGAACCAGAAGTGCATCCGGCTCCAGGTCGCGTTGATCTTCAACTCGGAGACCAGCGCGCCGGCCTGGGCGTGGGTCAGCGCGTAGGCGACCTCCTTGGGCCTGCTGGAGAGCGCGCTCGCCTTGTGGAACATCACCCCCTGCCGGGTGACCGTCAGGAAGTAGTAGTCGGACATCGACGCCCCGATCAATGCGCCGATCGCACCGAACAGCGCGAACAACATCGGGTTCGGGCCGCGGACCACGAACATCGTGGCGAGCGGCTGATCACCCGGGTTGGCCGCGGCCACCGCCTCCGCGATCTGCCGTTGCATCGTTTGCCTTGCGCACCGCCATGTGCGTCGCCTCCCCGTGGAGCCACGCCGCGGTTGCGGCAGGGCGATCAGAGGCTAGCGCCTGGCCCGGCACTGGGCGATCGGCTTCCTTTGAGGTGCGACCCCGGCCCGGTGGTCGCGGTCGGGCAAAAATCCCGGGATCGAACCGGGTGCTCCGGGGCACCGGCTTCTGCTGAGCGGAATGCGAGCGGCCCGCGGCGGGTGGCGACCGGGCACCGTGTGCGGGAGGGACACCGCCGCCGGCACAGAGGGGAGACCGCGTGAACGGGCTCAGGGACGTCTATCTCGTGGACGCCGTACGCACGCCCATCGGCCGCTACGGCGGTGCGCTCGCCGAGGTGCGGCCGGACGACCTGGCCGCGTCCGTGCTGCGCGCGGTGGTCGACCGTACGCCCGACCTGGACCCCGCGCGGATCGACGACGTGGTGTTCGGCGCCGCCAACGGCGCCGGCGAGGACAACCGGGACGTGGCGCGGATGGCCGTGCTGCTCGCGGGCCTGCCGACCTCGGTGCCCGGCGTGACGGTGAACCGGCTGTGCGGATCCGGCCTGGAGGCGGTGAGCCCCAGGCGGCGCGCGACGTCGCGGTCGGTGACGCGTCGATCGTGGTCGCGGGCGGCGTCGAGTCGATGTCGCGCGCGCCGTGGGTGCCGGCCAAGCCCGGCAGGGGTTACCCCGCCGGCCCCGAGATCCTGCACTCGACCACGCTCGGCACGATCACCGCCGGCAACGCCTGTCCGACAGGCCGACGCGGCGGGCCGATTCCCGCGCGCGCAGGGTTCGTTCGCGCGCGACGGCGGCACGTTCACCGGGTGGGGCAGGGCGGCGGTGGACCGGCTCGGGAGGTACGCGTTCAACACCGTGCGGCCCGGCGCGCCGAGCGGTACCGCGAACCCGTATCCGGCGATGTCGGTGTTCGCGCGCGGCATGTCGCGCAGGGCGGTCACGCGGGTGTACTTCCCCGAGGACGACCGGCACGCGGATCCGCTCTTCGCACTGGTTCCGCCGAGTCGGCATGAGACGCTGATCGCGGTGCGGGAGGAATCGGGCTCCTACCGCTTCGACGTGCACATCCAGGGTGAGCAGGAGACCGTTTTCCTTGCTGTTTGACGCTGATTCAGCCGATGCGGTCGACGCCGGGCTGCTGGAGCCGGTCCGGGCCGGGACCGCGGTCGAGGCCGGCTCCCGGGCCCGGTTCGACGCGCTGGACCTGGCCCGCCGGGCGCGCGGCGCGGGCAACCCGGTCGTACCGCTGGTGCGCGAGTCGACCGCGGCGGTCCGGGCACTCGACCCGGCCGGCGCCGAGCACGAGCGTCCGGCCGGCGCGTGGCACGCCGAGTGGCAGCCGCTGCGCGCGGCGCTGCGGCCGGCCGGCGGCGCGGCCGAGACGGCGGCCGAACCGGCCGAGGGGCTGGAGGTCCTCCCGGACCGGATGCGAGCCGACCTGGAGCCGACCGGCGGGCGGATCGTGTCCGAGCGGCCGGCCGGCGAGTCGACCGCGGAATTCGGCAACGAGGCGGCGCGAAGCCTGCTCACCGACGCATCCGGGACCTCGGCGCGGACCGGCCGGCCCCTTCGTGATCTGCTGGGGCGGTTGGACGAGGCGGTTTTCGACCCGGCCGCCTACATCGGCTCGGCCCCGGCTCTGATCGACCGGGCGCTCGCGCACCATCGCACCGTGCTCCAAGAGAAGGACCAATGACGATCGCCACGCTCAACCACCGCTTCGACGGCCCGGCCGACGCCCCGGTGTTGATCCTCGGCCCCTCGCTGGGCACCGAACTGGGCATGTGGGACACGCAGATCCCGGAGCTGTCCCGGCACCACCGGGTACTGCGCTACGACCTGCGCGGACACGGCAGGTCCCACCCGGTACCGGGCACGGCGTCGGTCGGCGACCTGGTCGGCGACGTGCTCACGTTGGCCGACTCGTACGGCATCAAGCGGTTCGCCTATGCCGGTGTCTCGCTCGGCGGCGCGGTCGGCCTGTGGATGGGCGTGCACCATTCCGAGCGGCTGACCGCCCTGATCGCGTGCTGCTCCTCGGCGCGCTTCGGCGAGCCGCAGGCGTGGCTGGACCGGGCCGCGACGGTGCGCTCGCAGGGCATGCGGCAGCTGGCCGACACGGTGATCCAGCGCTGGTTCACGCCCGAGTACGTGCGGCGCGAGCCGGCGGCCGTGCAGCGGATCCTGGACATGTTGTACGCGTGTCCGCCGGAGGGGTACGCGGGCTGCTGCGATGCGCTGGCGCGCTACGACCTGCGTGCGGAGCTGGGCCGGATCGACGTGCCCACGCTGGTGATCGGCGCGGAGCGGGATCCGTCGACGCCGCTCGAACACGCACGCGAGCTGGCGGCCGGGATTCCCGGGGCGACGCTGGTCGAGGTCGCCGACGCGGCGCACCTGGCGAACATCCAGCAGGCGGAGACGGTCACCTCGGCGATGGATGCGCATCTGGCGGCGGCGCGCTCCCGCCTGGCGGCGGAGGCCTGAGGATGAGCCACGCAGCTGCATCACGCTCACGGCGCTGGTCGCGCACAACCACATGGACGAGCTCGCGATGCACCTTCGCGCGGCGCGCACGAATGGGTTGAGCTGGGACGAGATCAAGGAGGTCTTGTTGCAGACAGCGATCTATTGCGGGGTGCCGGCGGCGAACAGTGCCTTTGCGGTGGCGCAACGGGTGCGCACGGAGTTGGGCGAGTAGGCCTCGGCCTGCGGCCGGCCCTTGTCCTCAAACGCCGGACGGGCTGATGGGGTTGGGTGCCCCGGTGTACGTCGGTCTTGTGCGGGCTTGGGCTGTGCTCGAACGCCGGACGGGCTGGTGTCGGCGGGTTCGGGGATCGGCTGCGGTTGGGGGGCTGTGGGCGGCTCGCTGGTCGGCTTCGCCGGCTCGCGCACGCGCCCAGGCAATTGCGCGAGCGGGTGCTGACCGAGGCGCACGCGCCGCACACGACGCGCACCATCACCGACCCGGACCGGCTGCGCGAGTGCCTGGCCGAGATCCGCCGTACGGGCGTGGCCACCACGTCCGGCGAGATGACCGTCGGCACGCACTCGGCGGCGGCGCCGATCCGGGACCGGCACGACACGGTGGTCGCCGCGCTGTCGTTGGTGACCGGACGCCGTACGGCCGACCTGCGTCGGCTGGTCCCGACCGTGACGACCGCCGCCAGGGCCCTGTCACGGGAAGTGGCCCGGCACTGGACCGGGAGCGGGGACATCGGCGGGGACGCGGACATGCGTGCGGGCGGGGACTGTCACCCACGTGGGTGAGAATCCCCGCCCCTGGCGCCGCGTGTGCGGTCGCGCCCTGTGCCCGGTGCCCCGTGCCCGATGGCTCGGGGCTCGTGCGCTCAGAGCTTGAGCATGCTCTGCAGGAACGTCCGGTACTTGTGCAATGCGAGCCGCAACTGCTCGGTGTCCCCGCCGGCAGTGCGCTTGGTCTGCTCCAGTTCGGTGCGTCGGGTCTGAATCGAGTCGGTCACCAGCTTGGTGACCTGGGCCGCGATGTCGTCCGCCTCCGAGACGGCGTCCGAGGGGCTGTCCACGAATCCGGCGAGTGCCTCGCGGAAGCGGTGGTTGAGCTCCTCGGCGGCGGCCCGGTCGAACATGGCCGCATCGTCGTCGTGGACGTCGTCGTTGCCTCGACGGCCGGAATCGTCCGTCCGGGTCCGGTCCTTGGTGGACTCGGCGCCGGCAGTCGTGCTTCGCGGACCGGCCCCGGCCGGCGGGCTCGTCGGCGGTGGCGGCGGCGTGTCACGGCCGGTCCGGGGTGCCGGGTGCACGGTGGTGCCGTAGGGCTCCGCCTGGTCGTGCTGCTGGTGCGGCATGGCACGGGCGGGCGACTCGGGCGGGCTGTCCACGCTCGGACCGGGGCCGTCGGTGACCCTGGCCTGGCGGGCGGCGCGGTCTCGTTCGTCGCGCTCGACTATGGGTGCGTCGTCCCGGCCGGGACCGGAAGCGCCCGGCCCGTTCGGGAAGTTCTGCTTGCGCATCGGTGTGGTCCTCTCGTCCGGTACGACGGATGTCGCGCCGCTGCGCGAGACGTCCCGGTGAGGACGCCCCGGCGGGTGAATCCCTTGTGGCGGCCCGGCCGACGTGGTGTCGGCCGAGCCGAAGATCAGCGCTGTTCGGGCTTCGAGGCATCCAGCCGGGGCGAGTTCGCCTCGCCCGGCGCGGCCTGCCACTGGTCGGTGTGCCCGTCGTGCGTCGTGGGGGCCGGGTCGGCGGAGTCGGACGTCGAGGTGGTGCCGCCGCGACGCGGCCGGTAGGGCTGCCCCAGCAGATCGTCGAACAGGGCGCGGTGGTGGATCATCGCCTGGCGCAGGTCCTCGGTCTCGGCCTCGCCGGCTTCACTGCGCCGGGCGATGTCGTGCGCCTTGCGGTAGTGGTCCAGGGTGTGCCCGTGCTCGACGGACAGCAGCTCCATGCGCTTGTCGTGCGCGCCGGTGGGGTAGCCGCGTTCGTGCATCAGCCGGGTGATCAGTTCGTCCGCCTCCTGCACCGCGTCGTCGGGAGCGTCGACGAACCGCTCCTGGACCGCGGTCCACTCGGTGGCGTACTTCTCCCGTGCGGCGGGGTCCAGCGGCTTGAGCGTGAGTTCGCTGTGCCGACGCTCGCGCTCGACCAGGTTGCGCTCGGCCTCGCGCCGGTCGCCGTACTGCTCGACGGCCCGGTCGTACTCGGGGCCGAATCGAGCCTGAAGGTGCCTGCGCCGCAACATCGGACGGCCCGCGAAGAAGGCCGCGGCGGCGAGGACGACGACGATCACCACGATCAGGATGACGGTCGCTGTCGTGTTCACGGGAACTCCCAAATGGGTTGGGTCTCGGATCGTGCATTTAGGTATAACAGCGGACGCACTCCGTATATCGGGGGTTTCCGCTCATGCTCGACGTCTCATGCCTTGCCTGGTCTGGGCAGACCAAACGCCGCCCACGGATCGGGTTTCCGGCCACCGGAAGGCGAAGGAGGTTCGGGAGGGCGGGATGGGCAAGCCTGGGGCGGATCGGTACAGCGGTGTGAGGAGCGGACGGATGCGGACACAGGTCGCGATCATCGGTGCGGGCCCGGCGGGTCTGCTCCTGTCGCAGCTGCTGCACAACCGGGGGATCGACTCGGTCGTGTTGGAGGCGCGCAGCCGCGAGTACTGCGAGCAGCGCCAGCGGGCGGGCATGTTGGAGCAGGCCACCGTCGACGTCCTGCGTGAGGCGGGCGCGGCGGATCGGCTGGATCGTGAGGGCCTCGTGCACCACGGGATCCACCTGCGGTTCGCCGGGCGGGACCGGCACATCGACTTCCCGAGTCGGACCGGTGGTCGGTCGGTGACCGTGTACGGGCAGACCGAGATCGTCAAGGACCTGATCGCCAAGCGCGTGGACGAGGGCGCGCGGCTGTATTTCGACACGCCGGTGACCGCGATCGAGGGCATCGAGGGGGACGCGCCGCGGATCCGGTTCGTCCGGGACGGGGTCGAGGAGACTCTCGACTGTGACTTGGTCGCGGGATGCGACGGGTTCCACGGGGTGTCCCGGCCGACGATTCCGGCGGATGTGCTGAAGACCTACGAGCGCAGCTATCCGTTCGCGTGGCTGGGCGTGCTGGCGGACGTCGCGCCGTCCACCGACGACCTGATCTACGCGTACAGCGAGCGTGGGTTCGCGCTGCACAGCATGCGGTCGGCGCAGGTGAGCCGGTTGTACCTCCAGGTGGACCCGGACGCCAAGCTCGCCGACTGGCCGGACGAGCGGATCTGGGCGGAGTTGCGCGAGCGGCTCGCGTTGCCGGGGTGGACGCTCGACGAGGGGCCGATCAGCGAGCGCGGCATCACCCCGATGCGGAGCTTCGTGGCCGAGCCGATGAGCTTCGGACGGCTGTTCCTGGCCGGGGACGCGGCGCACATCGTGCCGCCCACGGGGGCCAAGGGGTTGAACCTGGCGATGGCGGACGTGCGGGTCCTGGCGGATGCGTGCGGGGAGTGGTTCGGGAGCGGCGGCTCGCGGGACGGGCTGGACGCGTACAGCGATGCGTGTCTGCGGCGGGTGTGGCGGGCCGAGCACTTCTCGTACTGGATGACCACGCTGCTGCACACGGGCGTGGACGCGTCCGAGTTCGATCGGCGGTGCCAGGTGGCGCACCTGGAGTACGTGGCGGACTCCGACGCGGCGATGGCTTCGCTGGCCGAGAACTATGTCGGCTACGCCTGGGGTTCGTGAACACGTCCCCTGCGGCGGCCTCGCCTGCGGCCTCGGTGGCCTCAAACGCCGGCCGGGCTGCTTGGCCTCAAGCGCCGGCCGGGCTGAGTGCCCTCAAGCGCCGGCCGGGCTGCTTGGCCTCAAGCGCCGGCCGGGCTGAGTTTGCCTGGCTGGGGGATTCGGCATGCGGGGTATCGGGGCGCAGGAACGCCGGCCGGGCTGTGAGGGCCCGGCCGGCGTTCGTGGCCACTTGGTTCGGCGGCGTTTGGTGCTGCCGAGGCCGAAGGTGGGTTACCCGCGGTGCGAGTGTCAGACGCTGACGCCGAAGTCCTTGGCGATGCCCGCGAGGCCGGAGGCGTAGCCCTGGCCGAGGGCGCGGAACTTCCAGTCGGTGCCGGCGCGGTACAGCTCGCCGAAGAGCATCGCGGTCTCGGTGGACGCGTCCTCGGAGAGGTCGTAGCGCGCGAGTTCGACGTTGTCGGCGGCGTTCAGCACGCGGATGAACGCGTTGCGGACCTGGCCGAACGACTGCTTGCGGTTGTCCGCGTCGTAGACCGAGACCGGGAAGACGACCTTGTCGACGTCCGCGGGCAGCTGCGCGAGGTTGACCTTGATCTGCTCGTCGTCGCCCTCGCCCTCGCCGGTGCGGTTGTCGCCGGTGTGCTCGACGGTGCCGTCCGGGGTCTTCATGTTGTTGAAGAACACGAAGTGCTGCTCGGAGTAAACCTTGCCGGTCGCGTTGACCACGATCGCGCTCGCGTCGAGGTCGAAGTCCTCGCCCGTGGTCGTGCGCAGGTCCCAGCCGAGGCCGACGACGACCGCGGTCAGGCCCGGGGCCTCCTTGGTCAGGGAGACGTTTCCGCCCTTGCTCAGGCTCACGGCCATGGGTGTTTCCTTCCGGAGGATGTATGACGTCGCGGACGACGCTACTGCTACTGATCCGGACGTGCAGCAGGCACGCGTAAGTTCCCGAACGCGTCGAAAGGGGCCGTCAAGGTGGCGGTGATCACGAGGCGGAAGCCCGGTTCAGGTTATTGACGGTTCGTCAGTTCCGCCGTTCAATGGCTGGGACAAACAGGCATACGACTATTAGTCATATGCAGAAATCCAGCTTCGGACCCCTGGGGGCAGCCATGTCCAGCGCCACGACGCCGTCGACCGGGATCGATCAGGCGCGGATGCGTCAGGTCATGGGCCACTTCGCCACCGGCGTCACGGTGGTCACCGCGATCCACGACGGCGCGCCCGTGGGCATGGCGTGCCAGTCGTTCACATCGCTGTCGCTGGAACCGGCGTACATCTCGATCGCCCCGGCGCTCACCTCGACGACCTACCCCAGGGTGCGCGCGGCCGGCCGGTTCGTGGTCAACATCCTCGCCGAGGACCAGCAGGACGTGTGTCGTGCGATGGGCCGCAGCGGCGGCGACAAGTTCGTCGGCGTGGACTGGGCGCCCGCCGGCAACGGCGCTCCGCGGCTGGCCGGCGCGGTGGCCTGGATCGAGTGCGACATCGCGCACGAGTTGCCCGGCGGCGACCACGTGATCGTGATCGGCGCGGTCACCGCCCTGGACCTGCCGCGGGACGCCGCACCGCTGATGTTCCACAAGGGTCGGTACGCGCGCCTGATCGCCGAGTAGCGTGCCTCACCCGCCCGCGCCGGGCAGCAGCCCCTCCGCCATGGCCACCGTGACGGCGGCGGTGCGGTCGTCCACGCCGAGCTTGTTGAAGGTGCGCAGCAGGTGCGTCTTGACGGTGGCCTCGCCGATGTACAACTCCCGGCCGATCTCGGCGTTGGTCATCCCGCGCGCGACCAGGCCGAGCACCTGGGTCTCGCGCGGGCTCAGCGCGTCGCGGACCGGTGTCTTCAGCCGGGTGACCAGCTTCGCGGCCACCGGCGGCGCGAGCACCGTCTCGCCCCGGGCGGCGGCGCGGACCGCGGCGGCCAGTTCCACCCGCGGGGTGTCCTTGAGCAGGTAGCCGGTGGCGCCCGCCTCGACGGCGCGCACGATGTCGCCGTCGGTGTCGTACGTGGTCAGGATCAGTACGTGCACCCCGGGCAGCTCGCGCACGATCCGTCGGGTCGCGGCGACGCCGTCGGTGCCCGGCATCCGCAGGTCCATCAACACCACGTCGGGCCGCAGCTCGGCGGCCCTGTCCACAGCCTGTGCGCCGTCCTCGACGGAGGCGACCACCTCGAAGTCGGCCTCGGCCGCGAGCATGCCCGCCAGGCCCTCGCGCACCACGGGGTGGTCGTCGGCGATGAGCAGACGGATCACTGCGGTACCTCCACCCGTACGGTCGTGCCCCGGCCGGGCGCCGAGACCAACTCGACCTCGCCGCCGACCTGTGCCAGCCGCGCCCGCATTCCCGGAAGACCGTATCCCCCCTTCCCGTGCCCCGGCTCGAAGCCTCGTCCGTCGTCCGCCACGGTCAGCCGGGTGGCGAACGGACGGTAGGCCAACTCCACCGCCACGCACCCGGCGTCGGCGTGTTTGCGGATGTTGGCCAGCGACTCCTGAAGCACCCGCACCAGCACCACCTGGACCGTCGAGGAGAGCTCGTGCTCGACGCCGGTGACCGTGAACGTCGCGGCCACCTCCAACTCCTCGCCGAGCCCGGCGACGGTGCGGCCGAGCAACTCGGCGAGCGGCTCGGCGCGGTCCTCGCCGCCCGCCGGGCCCTGGGCGGCGACCAGGGCACGTGCCTCGGCGAGGTTGTCCCGGGCCACCCGCTCGGCCAGTTCCAGGCGTTTGCGGGTGGCGGCGGCGTCCGAGTCCACGGTGATCCCGGCCGCCTGGAGCAACATCAGGATGCTGGTGAAGCCCTGCGCGAGGGTGTCGTGGATCTCGCGGGCCATGCGCTCGCGCTCGACCCGCACACCCGCCTCGTGGTGCGTCTCGGCCAGCTCGGCCCGGGTCGCCTCCAGCTCGCGCACCAGTCGGCCGCGCTCCTCCACCTTGTCGGCCAGCCAGTTGATGGTCCGGGCCATCAGAAAGCTGAAGCCGAGCGCGATCGCCATCTCGACCAGGATCCTGGCCACCCGATCGGGTGCCCAATGCGCGTCCCGGGCCTGGAGCACGCCGTTGACGCCGAAGAGGTATACACCCGCCAGCATCGCCGGGAGCATGCGGTCGATGAACGTGAAGGTCAACGGCATCAACACGTACATCAGGGCGATGCCGCCGGGTTCGACCAGACTCAGCGCGGTCACTCCGGCGTACGCGAGCACCAGGTGCACCTGCCCGCGCCGATCCCACGCGGTCGGATCCACGCCCGGCGGGAGCAGCAGCCAGAACGAGACCGGCAGCAGTACGAGCACCACCGGGCACCACGGCGGTTGGTCGGCGCCGAACTCGGCGGCGGTGGCCGCGGCGAGGACGAGGTAGGCATAACGGTACGCGCCGAGCAGTTTGCTGCCGAAGAGGTTCGCCTCCTCGTCGTCGACCAGGGTGGATCGGGGCGTGATCGGCACACCGGCGGCATCCGCCCGATTCACCGCATTTGGCGTCTTCGTCGTGCTCACCGCTCGTTCCCACCCCAGTCGAAGGTCCTGATCCACACGACCAAGCCGAGCACACCCCACCCGGCGAGCACCAAGGCCACCCGGCCCAACTCCCAGGTGCCCGCCGGCTCGACCGCCTGGAACGTGTCCGGCAGAAAGACCGAGCGCATTCCCTGGGTCAGCCACTTGAGCGGGAACAGCGCCGCGAACCGCTGCACACCATCGGGTAGTTCGTTGAAGCCGACGAAGACTCCGGAGACGAACTGGAGCGCGGTGAAGGGCAGGATGATCAGCGCGCCGTTGGCGCCCTTCTTCATCAGCGCGCCGGCCGCGAGCCCCAGCGGGGTGGCCACGGCCACCCCCAGCAGGAACACCCAGCCGAAGGTCAGCCAGTGAAACGGGTCGTGCGGCAGGGCCAGGTCCAGCCACGACACGCCGACCGCCAGCAGTACCGCGACCTGGGCCAGGCTGACCAGGAACACCTGGACGATCTTCCCGAGCAGATAGGCGGCCGGCGGCATCGGTGTCCCGCGCAGCCGCTTGAGGGTGCCGTTCTGCCGTTCGGCGGCGACCGAGAGGGCCAGGCCCTGGAAGCCGGCGGCGACGATGCCGACCGCGATCATCCCGGCCGCGTGCAGTCTGCTCTCCGGTACGTTCGTACCGTCCGCCGTGCCACCGCCGATGAGGCCCAGCAGGACCAGCAGCAACACCGGCATGCCGAAGGTCACCGCCATCTGCTCGCGTTGTCGGGCGAACAGCTTGAGCTCCAGGCGGGAGCGCTCCGCCGCGATGGCGAGCAGGGACATCAGTCGGCTCCGATCAGGTCGAGGTAGACGTCTTCCAGGGACGGCCGGGTGACGGTCAGATGCGGTATCTCGCCGCCGAAGCGCGCGGCCAACCGCGCCACGTCGGCGGTCGGTTCGGCGCTCGCCAACTCGTGGGCGCCCTCGGCGTCGCGCCAGCGCAGTACCGCCCTGGCCAGGTGCCGGCCGCCGAGCCGCTCGGGCGTGTCCACGTCCACGACCCGGCCGGATCGGATCACCCCGACCCGATCCGCGAGGCGCTCCGCCTCGTCCAGGTAGTGCGTGGTCAGCAGGATCGTGGTCCCGGCCTCCCGCAGGCCCGCGATCAGCGACCAGAACCGGCGACGCGCCTTCGGATCGAACCCGGTGGTCGGCTCGTCCAGGAAGAGCAGCTCGGGCCGGCCGAGGATGCCCAGCGCGACGTCCAGCCGGCGTCGTTCGCCACCGGAGAGGGCACCGGCGCGGGTGTTCCGCCGATCGGTCAGCCCGACCGCCTCGATCACCTCGTCCGGATCACGCGGCTTCGGGTAGTAGTGCGCGAAGTGCCGCACACTCTCGCGCACGGTCAGCCCCGCCACGTCCGCCGACTCCTGGAGCACGATGCCGATCCGGGCCCGCCAGGCCGGTCCGGCGCCCGCCGGATCCCGGCCGAGTACGGCCACCTCGCCCGCGTCCCGCGGGCGGTGGCCCTCCAGGATCTCGGTCGTGGTGGTCTTGCCCGCCCCGTTCGGGCCGAGCAGCGCGAAGATCTCGCCTCGGTACACGTCCAGGTCGAGCCCGTCCACCGCCGGACGTCCTCGGTAGCTCCGGCGCAGCCCGCGCACCGCGATCGCCGATTCGACGCGGGTGCGGGCCGAGTGCGTTCGCTGCGGTGTCATGCCTCGACGATGGCGGGTGCGGGCCGGGCGCCGGGACGTACGAACGACGGACGTCGCCTGTCCGTCGATCGGGGGACAGGCGAGTCGTGGGCGAGTGGGTATGGTCGGCCTCGGCCGGCGCGGGCGGGCTTTTGTCCGGGGCGGGCGTGAGGCGTACCGGCACGGCGGGCGTCAGGCGCGCGTGTCCGCGCGGTGGGCGCGGCGTACGGCGTCGCGAGCGTGAGGCGTACCGCGCGGCGAGTGTGAGACTTGCCGCTCTCCACGGCGACCGGGCCGATGGCACCATGGGCAGGACCGGGGGAGTCGCTTGCGAAGGGATTTCGGATGACCGCGCAGCCCGAGGTGACGGCCGATCAGCACCGGTCCGGAGAGCGGGAGTCCGTCCTCTTCGACCCCACCGTGGCGGCGCCGCCGCTGGTCGACGTGGCCCGATTCGGCTTCGAGGGACCGCTTGCCGCGACCGCCGCCGCGTGGAGTGAGGACGCGGTCTACTGGGAGTACACGAAGGCGGCCAACCCGATCGGCGCCGGCTACACGACGCCCGTGCCGGTGGAGCGTTTCCCGGCCGAACTGCACGCCGGTGGAGCCACCCGGGTGATTCCGCTCGACCTCGCCGGGCCGATGCGGATCGCGGGCGGCCCGGCGACCAGTCCGGCGCTGCTGGCCAACTTCGTCCGGATCAACGCGGGCGACCGGCTCGCGGTGCGGCCGAACGCGACCTCACAGCTCTACTACGTGATGTACGGCCGGGGCATGTCGTTGGTCGGCGGCCAGGCGGTGGAGTGGGAGAAGGGCGACTTCCTGGTCCTGCCGGACCTGGGCGAGATCACCCACCACGCCGCGCAGGACTCGCTGTTCTACTGGGTGCACGACGAGCCGCTGCTGCGCTACCTCGGGGTCACCCCGAACCGGGCCCGGTTCCGGCCGACCAAGTTCTCCCGGCATCGTGCGGTGGAGGAGCTCACCCGGATCGCCGAGGCGCCCGGCGCCAACGCCAAGAACCGGGTCAGCGTGTTGCTGAACACGATCGACCAGGACCAGACACTGACCGTCACGCACACCCTGTGGGCGATGTTCGGCCTGCTCCCGGTGGACCAGATCCAGCGGCCGCACCGGCACCAGTCGGTCGCCCTGGACCTGATCCTGGACTGCGAACCGGGCTGCTTCACCCTGCTGGGCGATCGGCTCGACGAGCACGGCGAGATCGTCGACCCGCAGCGGGTGGATTGGCAGCCCGGCGGCGCGTTCGTGACGCCTCCCGGGAAGTGGCACGCCCACCACAACGAGTCCGGCAGTCCCGCGCACCTGATCCCGATTCAGGACGCGGGTCTGCAGACCTATCTGCGCAGCCTGGACATCCGCTTCAGCGACCGGCGCTGAGATCTCGGCGGCCGGGCCTGTACCGAGACGGGCCCGGCCGCCGCTCCCGCATCGAGTCGGGACCGGGCGCCGCTCTCGGCCGCGGCTCCGGTACGGCCGCGGCTCCCGCTGCCGCGGCTCCCGCTCGGTCGCGGCTTCCGTTCGGCTACGGTTCCGCGCTTTCGGCTACGGCCGGTTCGCGTCCCGGTCGAGGTTGCGGTTGAGGTATTCGCCGGTCAACGAGTGTTCGGCGGCCAGGAGTTGCCGGGGCGTGCCCTCGAAGACCACCGTGCCGCCGTGCTTGCCGCCGTCCGGACCCAGGTCGATCACCCAGTCGGCCCGGCCGACCACGTCCAGGTTGTGCTCGATCACCAGGAGCGTGTTTCCGCCGTCCACGAGCCGGTCCATCAGCGCGATCACAGTGTCCACGTCGGACATGTGCAGCCCAGTGGTCGGCTCGTCGAGCACGTACACGCTGCCGGTCTTGTGCAACTCGCCCGCCAGCTTGAGCCGTTGCCGCTCGCCGCCGGAGAGCGTGCCGAGCGGCTGGCCCAGCGTGACGTATCCCAGCCCGACCTCGGCGAGCGCGGCCAGGTGCGGCCGGATGCGCTTCTCGGTGAAGAACTCGTGCGCGTCCTCGACGGTGAGCGCCAGCACGTCGATGATCGACTTGCCACGCAGCGGGTGCTCCAGCACCTTGTCGTCGAAGCGCCGTCCCTCGCAGCGCTCGCAGATCGTGGTCACCGGGTCCATGAAGGCCATCTCCACGGTGACCGAGCCGCGCCCCTGGCAGGCCGAACAGGCGCCGGCCGAGTTGAAGCTGAACAGGCCCGGCTTCTCGCCGCTCGCCTTGGCGAACAGGGCGCGGATCGGGTCCATGATCCCGATGTGACTCGCGGGTGTGGAGCGCGAGTTGGCCGCGATGGCGGCCTGGTCGATGACGATCGTGTCGGGATGCGCGGCGGTGAACACCTCGGATACCAGCGTGCTCTTGCCGGAACCGGCGACGCCGGTGAACACGGTCAGCACCCCGGTCGGGATGTCCACGTCGACGTGCCTGAGGTTGTGCAGGCTCGCGCCGCGGATCGGGATGTGCCCGGTGGGTGTGCGGTAGTCGGTCTTGACCACCGTGCCCCGGTTCAGGAAGCGGCCGGTGAGCGTGTCCGACTCGATCAACTCCTTCACCGTGCCCGCGAAGACGAGTTCACCGCCGTGCGAGCCGGCGTGCGGACCCATGTCGATCACGTGGTCGGCGACCGCGATCACGTCCGGATCGTGCTCGACCACGAGCACGCTGTTGCCCTTGTCCCGCAGTGCGACCAGGAGTTCGTTCAACCGGTGCACGTCGCGCGGGTGCAGGCCGACGCTGGGCTCGTCGAAGATGTAGGTCATGCCGGTGAGGCTGGAGCCGAGGTGGCGGACCATCTTGAGCCGCTGCCCCTCGCCGCCGGAGAGCGTGGAGGTCTCCCGGTCCAGGCTGAGGTAGGACAGACCGATGTCCACGATGCGGCGCAGGGCGGCCGAGGCGGCCTCGGCCACCGGCCGGCCGATCGGGTCGTCGATCGCGGCCAATACCTCGATCAGGTCGCCGACTTCGAGCGCGCAGTAGTCCGCGATGTTGCGTCCGTCGATCCGCGCGGCGAGTACGGCCGGGTTGAGTCGGGCGCCGGCGCAGTCCGGGCACGGGCCCTCGGTCAGGTAGGCCTCGACCGTCTCCCTGGTCCTGGCGCCGAGCGCGGACACGTCACGGTTGAGGTAGAGCCGGTCGAAGCGGCTGTACAGGCCCTCGAAGGTCACGTTGACGGTGCCGTCCGGGGTGACCAGCTTGAACTTGATCACCCGGTCCGGATCGCCTCGGGTGAGCAGCGCGAACTCGGCGTCGGTGTAGTCGGCGATCGGCTTGTCGTTGTCGAACAGCCCGGACGCCTGGTAGATCCCGACCCCGAGCAGGGCGAGCCGGAACGCGCCGTCGTTGAGCGACCTGGACCGATCTAGCAGGCGGGCGTAGTCGGCCCGTACCGTGCGACCGATGCCGTCGCACGTGGTGCACATGCCGCCGGGGTCGTTGAACCCGTACACCGCGGGGGTGCCGGCCGAGGGTTCGGCGATGCGGGAGAACAGCACGCGCAGGAGCGGATTGATGTCGGTCATCGTGCCGACCGTCGAACGGGAGTTGGACCCGATCGGCTTCTGGTCCACCACGATGGCGGGCGACACGTTCTCGATCGCGTCGGCGTGCGGGCGCTCGTAGCGCGGCAGGAACTTGCGTTCGAATGCCGAGAAGGTCTCGTTGAGCTGCCGCTTCGATTCGACCGCGACGGTGTCGAAGACGATCGACGACTTGCCGGACCCGGACGGACCGGTGAACACGACGATCCGGTCCTTCGGGATGCGCAGCGACACGTCCTTGAGGTTGTTCTCGCGCGCGCCGGTGATGACGATGTCCTTGATCATGCGGCTCCGTTGCTCTTCGATGACGGACCCCGACGGGCCCGGCCCGGGTCGCGCGGCGGCAGGGGCGGGGGCGCGACCGAACCAGCGAGCGTACGGGGCGAGTCCGACAGCGCCGGCGACGGCGGGATCGGCACCGGCACCGGCACCGAATCCGGCTTCGACGGCGCGGCCTGTTCGCGAGCGGAGACGGTGCGGAGCAGCCTGAGGGACCCTCGACTCGGTACGAAAGCGGAACCCCATCCCGGGTTGTCTCGTCACTTCCCATATGACGAGGGGGATTCCGTCGCGCGGGCAGGTTGGGGAGCCACCGCGCAGCGATGAGTCGGGGGGCTTGTCCTTCCAAGTGTTGGGACCTACCCGGGTTTCGGGTCCCGACGGAAGCGAACTGAACATCGGCCCGAGGCGGCAGCGCGAGTTGTTGACGCTGCTGCTGTTGCGCCCCGGGGTCGCGGTGCCGGTGGACCGGCTGGCCGAGGAACTGTGGAACGGACGCCCGCCGCCCGGCGCGCGATCCACGCTGCATGCCTATCTCTCCGGCCTGCGACGGGTGTTGGAGCCGGGACGGCGGGCGCCCTATCGGGTATTGACTACGCGCGATGACTCGTACGCCCTGGAGGTGCCGGCCGGGCAACTGGACACCGCGCGATGGCATGCGTTGGCCGAGGCGGGCCGGGCCGCGGTGGCCGCCGGTGCGCTCGATCGGGCCGACGAACTGCTCCGGGCCGCATTGGCGTTGTGGGTGGGCGACGCGTTCGCGGAGTTGGCCGATCACGATGTGGCGCAGGCCGAGCGGGCCCGGTTGGCCGAGGAGCACACCGGGCTGTTGGAGGAGGCCGCCGAGTGCCGACTCGCGCTCGGCGCGCACGCGTCGGTGATCGGGGATCTGATGGCGCTGGTCCGGGAGCATCCGCTGCGGGAGCGGCCCCGGGCGCAACTCGCGCTGGCGCTCTACCGATCGGGGCGGCAGGCGGAGGCGTTGGCGGTGTTGGAGGCCGGCCGGCGTTTGTGTGCGGAGGAGTTGGGCTTGGACCCCGGGCCAGGACTGCGCGAACTCCAGGCCGCGATCCTGCGACAGGATCCGGCGTTGGCGACACCGGAGCGGAGACCGGCGGCCTCGGTGTGCCGAGGTCGCCGCGGCGTCGTCGTCGGACGACTGCGCGTCCCTTGCTCACACCGGGATGTGTCGCACCGGCGGTGGTAGCGGTCGCGGTGGTGGGCCGGGTCCGGCCCACCACCCGCCACACCGGGCGGTGACCGGCGATGCACCCACGGTGTCCGGGCGACGTGTCAGGCGTCTGCGGCGGGTGTGGGGGTGCCGCGCGGGCGACGACGTCGGATGAGCAGGGCCGCGGCAACCAGTAGAGCCCCGACCACGCCGGCCACGATGGGCAGGATGGTACCGACGAGCATGATGGCGTCGTGGCCGTCCTCGGCGTCGTCCGCGGCGGCCTTCACGGACCCGGGGGTCTGCTGGTAGACGACGTCGGAGACCGGCAGCAGCGGGAGGAAGGCGCCGTTGCCCGGGGCGACGACCCCGGCCACGCGTTGCTGGGACCGCTTCGTGTCGATCACAATGCCGGTCTCCGGTTCGATCCAGAACGTGTCGGCGCTCTCCAGCGTGTAGGAGAGCGGCACGGGATTGCCCAACGTGGGCAGCAGCGCCGCCAGCTGCTGCTTGGTCGCAGGCGGGAGGGGGCCGAGTCGGGCGGCCGACGCCAGGGTCGCCTGCGGGACTGCCGGCGGCAGACCGGCGAGCACCTGCGAGTCGGTGATCCGGGTGGCCGGCAGGTGCGCCTCGTACACGTATGTGTCGACGCCCGACTTGCTCTCCGTACGCACGTACGTCAACGGCGTCGTGGTCCCGGTCTCCGGCCGCCAGCCGGTGTACGTCTTCTTCTTCGCGCCGAACGGCCAACTCACCGTCAGACCTTTGGCGTCGACCACCGTCCAGTTCGCCGGATGGCCGGCCGGCTGGAGCGTCTTGCGGTCGACGGCGTACTTCCAGTCGGTCCTCTCGACCGGGTTGCCTGCGGCGGTCGTTGTCCGACTGTCGCTGACCAGGGCGGTGTCGCCCGACGTCTTCTCGACCTTCACGGTCCGTTCGACGGCCAGGGGGACGTCCCGCTTCACGGCCGTCACAAGGTTGCCCTTCGCCACCTCCTGGGCGTCGAGCAGGGTCCTGAAGCTGCCGGTGTAGGAGCGCTTGGCGTCGGTGTCGTCAGGCAGTCGGACCAGATAGTTCGGCGTGATGACGAACGCGAGCACGAACGCACCGGCGATCAGGACCAGGCCCACCACGATGCCGACGCCGCGGAGCAACATGTTCGTCCGCATGATCTGCTCTCCCGGTGAACTGGATCCGTGTGCGCGTGTCTGTCCGACCCAGTCTTTCCGAGACATCCCACCACCGCGCCCGCCGACAGCCATCCGTGTGACGACGCCGCCGGACCGGCACCGAGCGACCGAGTCCGACCGGCACGTCACACGGACGGGGGCGCCCGACTCCGACATCGTGACGACCGCTCGGGGATCGGCGCGGGCGTCCGGAACGAAACGATGCGTACAATTCCGGACGTGAGCACAGTTGCGATAGCCGTCGCCGACGGGATCCTGCACTTCGAACTGGCTTTGGCCCATGAGCTGTTCGGCACGGCCCCGCCGGTCCCGGTCGAGGACTGGTACGAGCTCGCCATCTGCGGGGCGGGCACCGTGCGGGCCGACGGCCGCTTCCTGCTCGAACCGGACTGCGGCCTCGACCGGCTCGTCCTGGCCGACACCGTGATCGTCCCCGGGTGGGCCGACGTCGACACGGACCCGCCGGCGGACCTCGTCGACGCCGTACGCGCGGCTCACGAGGCCGGCGCGCGGGTGGCCTCGCTGTGCACGGGCGCCTTCGTACTGGCCGCCGCCGGCCTGCTGGAGGGGCGGCGGGCCACCACGCACTGGGCGCACACCGAGGTGTTGGCCGCGCGCTTTCCCGGCGTCGAGGTCGACCCGGACGTGCTCTACGTCGACAACGGCAGCGTGCTCACCTCGGCGGGCAAGGCCGCCGCGATGGACCTGTGCCTGCACCTGGTCCGGCGCGACCACGGCTCGGTGATCGCCAACGCGCTCGCCCGCAGGCTGGTCGTCCAGCCGCACCGGCCGGGAGGCCAGGCCCAGTTCGTCGCCACCCCGATGCCCGAACAGCCCGACCACCCGCTCGGCGAACTGCTCGCGTGGGCGACCCGACGACTGGATCAGCCGCTGACGGTGGAGGACCTGGCCCGCCGGGCGAACATGAGTTCGCGCCACCTCGGCCGCCACTTCCGGTCGATGACGGGCACCACCCCGTTGCAGTGGTTGCTGACGCAACGGATCCACCGGGCCCAGGAACTGTTGGAGACCACGGACGACAGCGTGGACGCCATCGCGGGGGCCACCGGCATGGGCACCGGCGCCACCCTCCGCCGCCACTTCAACCGCACCGTCGGCGTACCCCCGGACGCCTACCGCCGCACCTTCCACCGCCGAAGGGCCGACGGCACGGCCGGCAGCCCCGGGTGACCGTCATCGACTCCGGGGTGCACGCCACTGCCGGTCGGACCCGGTCCTCAATCCCGCGTCGCGGAGCTCGGCGCGGGATTGAAGGCAGGCCCTGGGGCCCTACCGGCCGCCGGCGACGGACAGTACGACGTCGGCCAACTGCTCGGCGGCGTCGGGACGGCCGTGTTTCCGGGCCTGCCTGGCCATTTCGGTGCGCCGGTCGGGATCGGTGAGCAGGGGTTCCACGGCGTCGCGAAGGGCTTGCGGGGTGGCCTCGCCGAGCAGGGCCGCGGCGGCGCCGGCATCGTGCAGGTGGCGGGCGTTGTGGGCCTGTTCGTTGCCTGCGGAGGTGGCCAGCGGGACGAAGACGGCGGCCTTGCCCAGCGCGGTGAGTTCGGCGAGCGTGCCGGCGCCGCTTCGGGAGATCACCACGTCGGCCAGGGCGAGTACGTCGGGCAGTTCGGGGCCCACGTAGTCGGTCAGCAGGTAGCGGGGGGCGACGTCGGCGGGGAGTGTCGCGGTGTGCTGCCGAAGGTCGGCCAGGTTGGACGGGCCGCACTGGTGGATCACGTTGGCGTGGGACAGCAGCCACGGCAGGATGTCCCGCACCAGAGTGTTGATCTGCTGCGATCCCTGCGCTCCGCCGGTGACATAGACGGTGGGACGGCGCCGGTCGAAGCCGTCCAGGCCCAGGACTTGGATCGCCCGGTCCGCCTGCCCGGACAGGACTTCGGGCCGAACCGGGTTGCCGGTGACCACGGCACTCGCACGGGCCGGCTCGGGGAGGAGCGGCAGAGTCGATTCGGAGGACACCGCCACGCGGGTCGCCCGGCGGGCGAGGGAGCGGTTGGCCAGGCCCAATCGCACCGTCTGCTCGTGGACCACCAGGGGACGACGGGTCAACCGGGCGGCCAGGCCGACCGGGACGGCGACGTAGCCGCCCGTGGCGAGTACGACGTCGGGACGGAATCCGGCGACGATCCGGCGCGCCTGGGCGATGCCGAGCGGTACGCGGATCATGTCCTTGATGTTGGCCGGGGAGATCATCTTCAGGGGATTGGCGGAGCGCCGGATCTTGCCGGTCGCGACGGAGGCGAACCGGATCCCGGCACCGGCGGCGACCCGGGCTTCGAGGCTGTCGGCCGTCCCGACCCACAGGACATCGAGCGTCCCGCCGGTGGCCGCGAGCCTGGCCTGAAGCGCACGTACGGTGGTGAGCGCCGGGTAGGTGTGGCCTCCGGTCCCGCCTCCCGTGACGATGAGCCGCAGGGTCGAACCGGGACCGCCTGCAAGGCGGTTGACGTCGCTATCCACGAAGGAGCTACCAATCTGACTGCACCGGCCCTCGGCCCGTGCCGCGGGAGTGAACCAGTCGCGGACGATAGCAGCCGCCCGGCGCGGACCCGGGATCCGTCGACGCCGCAGACACATCCCGAAGGGCCGCCGGAAGACGCGACGGTCGGGCGCCGATCGGGACGAACAGGCTTGCGTCCTGGGCGCGTTCGCCGCTGCCGCTGTAGCGGGCCGATGTTCGCCGGTCAGCCCTTGAGCGCACGCACGAGCTCGGTCCAGGCGGCGGGGGTGATTTCAAGGTGGCCGTGGCTTCGGTTCTTGGTGTCGCGGACCCCGGTCTTGGTCGCCAAAGGCGCGGCCTCGACACACCCGTTGTTGTCGATGCTGTAGCTCGCCGTCCGCCAAAGTGCGGAGTCGATCTCGGTCACGTCAGTGCGTCCAATCTCGCTTGAATGAGGGCGCGGCTTGCTTCGGCGGTCGTACACGCTTCCCTGGCGTGCGCCAACTTGCGTCCGAAACGCGCCACATCCCTCGGCGTCTCCCTGAACTCGGCCCCGTCCTGATACTCGACGTAGACGACGCTCGGATCGTCCGGGGCTGCGAACTCCAGTATTGAGCACTCACCGCCAATCAGGAACGGGGCGGTGAACGGTGCAATCAGTACTTCCACATTGGCGAGGTCGCCCACGCGGAGCAAGTGGGCAAGCTGCTCGCGATGCACGTCCAGGCTACCGATCTGAGCGTGGAGCAGGGCTTCTCCCAAGAGCGCCGTGTACTCCACCGGCGAAGTCTCGGTGAGGATCCTCTGCCTCCGGGTTCGGATCTCCACCAGTGCTGATGCGTCGTCAGGGTCGGTGACGAACGGGGTGGCTGCCATGATCGCCCGAGCGTAGTCAGGTACCTGGAGGAGCCCCGGGATCCAACTGCTCGTAGCCGTCACGATCCGGGATGCTTCGTTCTCCAGCGAGATCAGTTCTTCATGGGCCCGGGTCAGGATGTCGCGATAGCCCGTCCACCACTGCACGTCCCGCCCGTTCTCCCGCCATGCCTCCATGGCGTCCAAGTCGGCGGGCGAGAACCCGTAGAGAGTGCCGAGCTTGACCATGTCGTGCCGGCTCACGGGTGACTTCGCGTTCTCGATGCGCGAGACCTTCGATCCGTCCCACCCGAACTCGGTGGCCACTTGGTCCAGCGTCCAGCCGAGCCGCTTGCGTCCTTCCTTGAGTTTGGCGCCCAAACGCCTGCGTGCGTATCCAGGGGTTGTGCCCATGGCTCACCTCTTCGTTCCAACTGCGGACCCCTCACGCTCCCCCCAACTGATCGTTTCTTGGGGTGATTTCACGCGATGAGTTCCGGCATGCAACTTGCATGGCGATTGGTATGAGTGTCAGTCTGAGAGTAAGCGTACATCTACCGACGGTGATCATCTGCCGCCGGCAGCGCCCTGTCCTGACGCACTGGGAGGCCACGATGGCCGACTGCGACAAGCCGCCCCCGCCCGGGAGCGACGCCGACGCGAACGCATATTTCGAGCAGCACCGCGGCCGAACGATCCGAGACCGCCGGTCAGGCATGATCGGAACCCTGGCCGCCATGGACCACACCACGGCTATAGCGCACATGGCCGGCGGTGCGCCGTTTCGGATCGACTACGAGCAGCTGTCGCTGGTGGAAGAGCCTGTTCGGCCCCGGCCCGAGTGTGCCGAGCCTGACCGATCGGAAATTGCAACTGACGAGGTCTTGGCCTGTCCATCCGTGCTGCGGCTCCACGGCCCGCGTCCTGTGCGCATGGCGCGACATCACGTGGTGCCGCGCTGCCGCGCCGTGCGGGCGGATGAAGACGATGTAGCGCTGGTGGTTGCCGAGCTGGTGGCCAACGTTTTTACGCATGGACATCCCGCTGGCCCGGTGGTCGTATCCACGGACTTGGACGGAGACATGTTCTGGGTGACCGTTTCGGCCCGACAGGCTGCCGTGCTACTGCCCGATGCCGTCAACGACCCATATGCGGAATCCGGCAGGGGTCTGCTCCTGGCTCGTGCGCTGACGAGCGTGTTTCGTTGTGAGCGCCGCCCGGGCGGCCAAATGGCGTTTGTGGCCGGCTTCGCAGTTCCGGGCGGGTCGGCGGAGGTAGCGCCATCGTCGAAACTTTCCTCTCCGCGAGCCGATTGAGCCCGGAGGAGAGGAGGCCGACGTCAGCGTCGGCCAGGGCGGTGGCCGGTGTGTCGCCGCCTCGTCTATTGACAGCGGCCGGGGTTCTCGATTGGACCCGTGAGCCCGGCCGCTGTCTCCATCTATCCACCGTGAGGCAGTGATGGAGATTCAAGAATATCCAGCCGACGGGCGGTTGCCGATCCGTGTCGGGTCGCGGGTTCGGCACGTCGACGGGCATGCGGACTTGCCCGACGGGACGATCGTTGCGCTTCCCGCAGCGTCGGAGCGTGTTGCCGTTGTGCAGCCGTGGCAGGCGGGGCGGTCGCCGTACCTGTGTCCGATCGGCCATCTGGTCGTGCTTGATCCGGATGTCGAATTGGCGGCCGTGACACGTCAGTTGCGGCGCGTGGACGAGTTCGGGTGTGCCGTGGGTCGCCCGGTCTCGGTACCGATCGCGCCCGACGCCGGCGCGTCCGTTCGGGAGGCGATGTGACCAGGCGTTATGCGTGGCGGGAACTGCCGTGCCAGGTCATCGAATTCGTGGAGAAGGCCGCCGGCCCGGTGCACGCGGTCGAAACCGTCGCCGGTCCACACACCAGTTCGTTCGCCGCGACCGTCACCACCTCCACCGGCCTGGTGTTCGTCAAGGCCGCCGAGGAGGCCACCGCGCCCCTGTCCGCCCGCGCCCAGACCAGCGAAATCGCGGCGAGCGCCGTCACCGGCATCCTGTCTCCGCGCCTGTTGCACCACGGCACGGTCGACGGGTGGCGGGTCCTCGTGTTCGACCACGTTGAGGGCCGGCCCGTGCAGTTGCGGCTCGGCTCGCCCGACCTGGCCCAGGTGGTCGGGGTCGTGGACCGCATCGGCCGTATCCAGCCCGGCCGCAGTGCCGGCCTGCCCACCCTCGTCGGCCGGCTCCGGGAGCACCTCCCGACCGCCCGGACCGGCCCACTGTGCGGCAACCGCCTCCTGCACACCGACCTGACCTCGGCCAACATGATCATCCGGCCCGACGGCCGACTCACCGTCGTGGACTGGGGTCAGGTGGCGCTCGGCCCACGGTGGGCGGAGATCGGCTTCCTCGGTGCGGCGCTGCTCCACGAGGGCCACAACCTCGGTGAGGTACGTCGCTGGATGTGGCGCTTCCCCGACTGGCGCCGCACCTCGCCGACCGCGCGCCGCGTCCTCGCCGAGGCGATGATCGGCCACACCGACGGCCGCGACACCTGGTGGATCAGCCTGGTCGAAACACCCATCGCGGGTTGACCCACCGAACCGACCCGGCGAGCGGAGGCCACGTCCTCGGCGGCCTCCGCTCGCCGGATCGAACCGGAACCACAGGCTTCATGCACAGCCTGTGGACAACCCTGGGCACGACTTCGCCGGTCCTGTGGACGGCAACGCGGACGAGGCCGCCCGGCCGGTCCGACAGCCGCCGAGCGGCCTCCCGCAGACCGGCCCGGTGCCCCCGACAGCGCTCGCAAAAATACTTTCCCGTCCGCCCGTCACACTTTTTTCGGCCCGTCCGTCAGGGAAGCAGGAGCCCGGCAAGGGCCCCGCGGAGAGACCGGGAAGGGAATCCGAGACCCGGTCCGAACAACGGGAGCAAGTGATGACGAAGTCGATTCTGGTCACCGGTGGTACGGGCACCCTCGGCCGTCTGGTCGTTCCGATGCTGCGCGACGCGGGCAACAACGTCCGCGTGCTCAGCCGCACCGGTGGTGGTACCCACGAAGGCGTCGAGTACGTGACCGCCGACCTGCTCAAGAACGAGGGCGTCGAAGCCGCCGTCGCCGGGATGGACACCATCCTGCACCTGGCGGGCGGCCCCAAGGGCGACGACGAGGCCACCCGCAACCTGGTCCGGGCCGCGAAGGACGCCGACGTCCGGCACCTGGTCTACATCTCGGTGGTCGGCGCCGACCGCGTTCCGCTGGGCTACTTCAAGGCCAAGCTGGGCGCGGAGCAGGCAGTGACGGAGTCGGGCCTGCCGTGGACCACGCTGCGTGCCGCCCAGTTCAACCAGTTGATGCTGACCGTGATGGGCAAGATGACGAAAATGCCGGTCGTCCCGGTCCCCGGTGGGGTCCGCCTCCAACCGGTCGACGTGCGCGATGTGGCCGACCGCATGGTCGAGTTGACCCTCGGCGAGCCGGCCGGCCTGGTGCCGGACCTGGTCGGGCCGAAGGTCTACACGATGGGCGAGGCGATCGGCAGCTACCTCACGGCCAACGGCAAGCGCCGCCCGAAGCTGCCGGTCCGCTTCCCGGGGAAGGCCGGCCGCGCCTACCGCGCCGGCGAGAACCTGACCCTGGAAGGCGCCACCGTCGGCACCCGCACCTGGGAGGCCGCCCTCACCGAACTCGGCGGCTGACCCTCCGCGGGCTGCCGCCACACAACCGCAACTCCGGCACGGGGCAAGCACCGACGCCCCCGCGAGGCACCGCCCGAACCGCCATCCCGAGCCGCCACCCGAAGCACCGTCCCGAGCCAACGCCCCGAACACCGCGACGCGCGCGCGGTGCCCGGCGCGAAAGCTCCGACGGCCCCGACCGCTCGACCGCCCGCCCAACGGCGACCACCCCAACGGCGCGGCACGAGGCGGCGATACCGCGACTACCACCGCCAACCGCCGACCGCCAAAACTCAATTCACCTGCCGCTCACCCTCACCCCAATACCGCGCCCGCAGCGTCTTCTTGTCCGGCTTGCCGAGCGGCGACAGCGGAATCGAGTCGGTGAAGTCGATCGACTTGGGCGCCTGTACCGCGCCCTTGCGCTCCTTCACCAGCGCGATCAGCTCCGCCGGATCCACCTCGTGCCCGGGCCGCAGGACCACGACCGCCTTGACCGCCTCGCCCCACTTGTCGTCCGGCACCCCGACCACCGCGACCGCGGCCACCGCCGGATGGGCCGAGATCACGTCCTCCACCTCACGCGGGAAGACGTTGAAGCCGCCGGTGATGATCATGTCCTTCTTGCGGTCCACGATCGTCAGGAACCCGTCCGGGTCCGCCCGGGCGATGTCTCCGGTGTGCAACCACCCACCACGCAGCGCCTCTTCGGTCTGCTCGGGCTTGTTGAGGTAACCGGCCATCACCAACGGGCCGCGCACGCAGATCTCGCCCGGCTCGCCCTGCGGCACCTCGTTCAGGTCCTCGTCGAGCAGCTTCACCGTCAGGAACGGCACCGGCCGACCGCACGAGGCAAGTCGCGCCGGGTCGTTCGGGTCGTGCTCGTCCCGGCGCATGACCGTGATCGTCATCGGGCACTCGGCCTGGCCGTAGTACTGGAAGAAGATCGGCCCCAACCGCTCGATGCCCTCCTTCAACCGCGCCGGCGACATCGCGGAGGCGCCGTAGAACACCGTCTCCAGGCTGGACAGGTCGTACTTGTCCAGGTCGGGGTGATCCAGGAGCACGTACAACATCGTCGGCACCAGCATCGTCGCGGTGATCCGATACTTCTCGATCGCCGCGAGCACCTGCTTCGGATCGAAGTGCGGCAGCACCACGATCGAACCGCCGCGCAACAGCGTCGGGATGAATGCCGACATGCCCGCGTGCGACAGCGGCGTGGCGACCAGGAAGCGCACCTCGTCCGGCCAGTCCCACTCGGCGAGTTGCACGGTCGGCAGGGTCACCCCGGAGCGATAGGTGGACATCACGCCCTTGGGCCGACCGGTGGTGCCGCCGGTGTACGCGTATCCCGAGACGTCCTCGGCGCTCACCTCCGGCGGCGTGAGCACTCCCGGCTCGAACTTCGCGGCCAAGGCGAGCAGATCCACGCCCAGGTCGGCCGAATCCGGGCCGAAGGCCAGCAGCTTCAGGTGCGGCAGCCGCTCCTTCAGCGCCGCGGCCCGCTCGCCGTACGGCCCCGGGTCGTAGATCAGCGCCTCGACACCGGCGTCGGCCAGAACGTACGCGTGGTCCTCCAGCGAGCCCATCGGATGCAGCGGCGTCGCGCGACAGCCGGTCAGCATGTTGCAGCCGGTCGCGAACAGCACCTCGGGTCGGTTCGCGGACAACACCGAGACCATGGTGCCCTTGACCACACCCAGCGACGCGTACGCCTGCTGGTATCGGCTGATCTCGTCGCGCACCTGACTGGCCGTCAAGACGCGATCGCCGATGTACATCGCGGGCTTGTCGGCGTGCCTGGTCAGTGCGTGCAGGAGCAGATCGGGGACGAATACCGGGCGGTGCAGCGCGGCGGGCAGGTCGTACGACATCTGCGGCTTCCCCTCGGAGATGGCGGATGGTGGTGGACCGTGGCGCATGCCGAAGGCAGCGCCGTACGACAACATGTTTTCGCCATCCATTGACCTCGTCAAGGAACCTTACCTATCGTTCGGCCGGTGGCCGACCTCGTTCCCAGGCCGAGAGGATGACCGTGTCGACACAGACCGTCAGTACTATCCAGTTCCCCTACAAGCGCACACTCGGACCGGTCATGGGTCGCTTCTTCTCGGAGCTGACCGCCCGTCGGATCGTCGGGATCCGGTCCGGTGAGCGGGTGATCGTGCCGCCCATGGAGTACGACCCGGAGACCGGGAACGAGCTCGCGCACGACTTCGTCGAGGTCGGCCCGGCCGGCACCGTCCGGTCCTGGACGTGGGTCGCCGAACCGATCGAATCGCACCCGCTGGACCGGCCGTTCGCGTTCGTCCTGGTCCGCCTGGACGGCGCCGACACCGACCTCGTGCACGTGCTCGACGCGGGCAGCGAGGACGCGGTGCGGACCGGCATGCGGGTCGCCCCGCGCTGGCGCGACGAGCCGGTCGGGCGGATCGACGACATCGTCTGCTTCGTCCCCGGCGAGCACGCCGAGAGCCCTGCCGGCGAGCCCGGCGAGGCGCAGGACGTGACGACCATGGAGTACTTCTCCAAGATCACCTACACCGACGTGCTCTCGCCCACGCTGGTCCGCTACGCGAGCAACCTGCGGGCCGGGCGACTGACCGGGCAGCGCTGTCCGCAGTGCAACCGGGTCTTCCTGGGCCGGGGCTACTGCTCGGTGGACGCCATCCTGCTCGGACCCGAGCTGGACGAGGTGCTGCCCGACCGCGGGGTGGTGTCCAACTACACGATCATCACGCCCACGCCGTATCCGGGCCAGAAGGAGACCGAGCCGTTCGCGCGTGCCTCCGTCGTGCTCGAAGGCGACGAGATGGTGATCGCGCAGCAGCAGATCCTGGACATCCCGGTGTCCGAGATCCGAGTCGGCATGCGGGTCCAGGCGGAGTGGATGCCCGAGGCCGAGCGGGACGCGGCGGAGATCACCAGCAAGGGCTGGGGCACGGTCGCGGGCTTCATCAAGGGCTGGCGGCACACCGGTGAGCCGGACGAGCCCGCCGAGCAGTACATGAACCGGGTGTTCTGATGACGGCGCGTCGAAACGCGGGCGAGACAAGGGAGACGGCAGTGCGGCAGGACAGCGACATCGCGATCGTCGCGACCGCGCAGCTCCCGGCGGTGCGCCGACAGGAGCTCACCGAGACCGAGATGCTGCTGATGGTCGTCGACGAGGTCTTGGATCAGGTCGGGCTCAAGCGCTCCGACATCGGGTTCAGCTGCCAGGGGTCGTGCGACTACATCTCCGGTGGCACGTTCTCGTTCGTGCCCAACCTGGACGCGATGGGCGCGTGGCCGCCGATCCACGAGTCGCACGTCGAGATGGACGGCGCGTGGGCGATGTACGAGGCGTGGGTGCGCCTCAAGCACGGCGACATCGACATCGCGGTCGCGATGGGCTCGGGCAAGTCCTCCACCGGCGACCCGGCCGCGATGTACCCGCTCGAACTGGACCCGTACTACCTCGCGCCGCTCGGCCTGGACCCGGTCTCGCTCGCCGCGCTCCAGGCCCGGCAGTTGATCGAGTCCGGCAAGACCACCGAACGCGAACTCGCCGAGATCGCCGCCCGCTCGCGCCGTGACGCGGCGGGCAACCCGAAGCAGCAGGTGCGGGGCGCCGAGCAGGACGTGGACAAGCTGCTCGCCGAGGGCTACCTGCGCAATCCGCTGCGCAAGAGCGACCTGCCGCCGATCTCGGACGGCGCCTGCGCGGTCGTGCTCGCGCGCGGCCCGCGGGCCGCCGAACTGACCGAGCGCCCGGCCTGGATCACCGGCCTCGACCACCGCAGCGAAGTGCACAACCCGGCGCTGCGCGACCTGACCGACTCCGCCTCGACCCGGATCGCCGGGCAGCGCGCGGGCGGCGTGGCGGGTGTCGAAGTGGCCGAGTTGATGGCGCCGTTCACCGCGCAGGAGGTGATCCTGCGGCAGTCGTTGGGCCTGGCCGAGGACGTGGTGATCAACCCGTCCGGTGGCGCGCTCACCGGCAACCCGCTGATGGCCACCGGCCTGGTGCGGATCGCCGCGGCGGCCGACCAGATCCTGAACAACGGGCGCTCGCGCACGCTCGGGCACGCCACGTCGGGCCCGGCACTCCAGCAGAACCTCGTCTGTGTCCTGGAAGGTGACAACCGATGACCCATGAGCGCGTTGCCGTCGTCGGCATCGGCCAGACCAAGCACAAGAAGCGGCGCGACGACCTGTCCATCGCGGGTCTCGTCCGCGAGGCCGCCCAGCGCGCGTTGGACGACGCGCGGATGACCTGGAGCGACATCGACGCGGTGGTGATCGGGAAGGCGCCCGACATCTTCGAGGGCGTGATGAAGCCCGAGCTCTACCTCTCGGACGCACTCGGCGGGGCGGGCAAGCCGGTGTTCCGGGTGCACACCGCGGGCAGCGTGGGCGGATCCACGGCGATCGTCGCCTCGCACCTGATCAGCAGCCGGGTGCACAAGCGCGTGTTGGCCGTGGCGTGGGAGAAGCAGTCCGAGGGCAACGCGCAATTCGGCCTGGGCGGCGGCAAGTCCGGGTCGATCGGCGCGGGTGGCGCGTTCGCGCCGTGGATTCGGGCGTACATCCAGAAGTCCGGGGCGCCCGAGCACATCGGCTGGCAGGTGGCGGTCAAGGACCGGCAGAACGCGCTGCGCAACCAGTACGCGCATCTCCAGCTCAAGGACATCTCGATCGACAAGGTCCGCGAGTCGCCGATGATGTGGGACCCGCTGCACTTCCTGGAGTCGTGCCCGTCCTCGGACGGTGCCGGCGCGATCGTGCTGACCGACGAGGCCGGCGGCGACGCCGCGGCGGCCGACGGCCGGGCTCCGGCCTGGATCCTGGGCACGTCGATGCGGTCCGAGCCGTCGTCCTTCAACGGCCGCGACCCGATCCGCCCGCAGGCCGGCGTCGACTGCGCGTGGGACGTGTACAGGCAGGCCGGGATCACCGACCCGCGGCGGCAGATCGACGTGGCCGAGTTGTACGTGCCGTTCTCCTGGTACGAGCCGATGTGGCTGGAGGGCCACGACATCGCGCCCGTGGGCGAGGGCTGGAAGATGGTCGACCGCGGCGAGACCGCCTTCGACGGCGACTTCCCGGTGAACCCGTCGGGCGGCGTGTTGTCCTCCAACCCGATCGGCGCCTCCGGCATGCTGCGCTTCCTGGAGGCGGCGCTCCAGGTCCGGGGCGCGGCCGGGGAGCACCAGGTGGACGGCGCGAAGGTCGCGCTGGCCCAGGCGTACGGCGCGGCGGCGCAGTACTTCGCGATGTGGGCGGTGGGCGCGGACAAGCCGTAGCCGCCGATCACCGCTCGGGGCGCCGCCCGGTTCGGCACGCGCTTCGGTGTTCGGGTCGGCGCGGCGCCCGAGAAATGGTAAGGCTCCTTGACCTTGATTTGGTCAAGGAGCCTTCCTATTCTGGGCCTTCACCCGGTGACCGGAGGTTCTGGCGATGAAGCCCCCCATCTGCGTGAAGCTCGGGATCGACTTCCCGATCTTTGCGTTCTCCCACTGCCGCGACGTGGTCGCGGCGGTCAGCCGAGCCGGCGGCTTCGGCGTGCTCGGTGCGCTCGCGTTCGATCCCGAGCAGCTGGAGGTCGAGCTCGCCTGGCTCGACGAGCACACCGACGGCAAGCCGTACGGCGTCGACCTGGCGATTCCGATGGCGTACATCGGCAAGGGCGGTGGCGAGGCCGCACTGCCGAGCAACCTGGAGAAGCTGATCCCGGAGCGGCACTGGAAGTTCGTCGACGAACTCCTGGACAGCCACGGGATTCCGCCGCTGCCCGCCGACCTGGCGGACAAGCCGGTCAAGGCGGCCGGGCTGAACGTGGACCTGGAGTCGCGCGCGCAGATCCAGGTCTCGCTCAAGCACCCGCTGGTCAAGATGTTCGTCAACGCGCTCGGCCCGCCGCCGGCCGACATCATCGACGCGTGCCACGAGGCCGGTGTGCTGGTCGGCGCGCTGTGCGGCAGCCCCCGGCATGCGCAGAAGCAGGTCGAGGCGGGCGTGGACGTGGTGGTCGCCCAGGGCACCGAGGCCGGTGGGCACTGCGGCGAGATCTCCACGATGGTGCTCATCCCGCAGGTCGTGGACACGGTGGGCCCGGACGTCCCGGTGCTCGCGGCCGGCGGCATCGGTGGTGGTCGGCAGATGGCCGCGGCGCTGGCGCTGGGTGCGCAGGGCGTGTGGACCGGCAGCCTGTGGCTGACCGTGGCCGAGGCGGACACCCACGAGGTGTCGGTGCAGAACCTGCTGGAGGCCAAGTCCACCGACACGGTGCGCTCGCGGGCGATGACCGGGAAGCCGGCCCGCCAGCTCAAGAGCGCGTGGACCGAGGCGTGGGAGGACCCGGCCAACCCCGATCCGCTGCCGATGCCGCTCCAGGGCATCATCTTCAACGCGGCGTCCCGACGCTTCACCCGGACCAAGAACAAGGAGCTCAACGGCTGGCCGGTGGGCCAGGTCGTGGGCATGCTCGACAAGGTCCGGCCGACCCAGGAGGTCGTGTTGTCCCTGGTCGAGGAGTGGATCGAGACCACGGAGCGGCTGAGCGCGCTCCTGGCCGAGGACTGAGCCCACCGGATCGCACCGTCCGGCCGAGACCTGCCGGGCCGGGCACGCGGGAGGACTCGCGTGCACGGCCCGGCGGTCGGCGGGTCACGGGAGTGAGTGACACCGGTCCCGCGTTTATGGGTATCGCGAACTGTCCCGGTATTTCCGCAACCTGCGCGTTCTCGGTATGTCGGCAACGGGTGCCCGCTAAAATCCCCCGGCTCCGCTCGCGATCGGCGTCAGGGGTATCCGGCGGGCTGCGGTGGGCGGCACGGGGCCGACGACCAGGGGCCGACGACCGCCGGCCCCATGCCCGACCTGCCCGCCCCACGCCCGACCGTCCTACGGGGCGACCGAGTCCCACCCGGTGAAGCCCGACGGATCGTGTCGGCCGAACGTGCCGTGTTCGAAGATGCCCACACCCTCGGCGAGCAGCGCACCGTCGGGCCCGGTGAGTCGGGCGGTCGCGACGTGGTCGATCACGCTGAACGGGATGCGCTTGGCCACCTCGGGGTCCTTCTGCTCGTACACCGCGCCGTCGAGGTAGTCCTCGCCCTTCCACTGGCCGTGGCCCCAGTCCGGGTCGCCGCCGTAGCCCGCACCCACGTTGAGCGCGATGTACCCGTGGTTGTCCAGGTGCAGGGTGAGCGCATTGCGCTTGCGGTCGGTCAGGTGGATCGCGGCGCCCTCGGGCAGCCGGGTGCCGGACGCGTAGCGCACGTCGAACTCGGGCCAGCCGAGCTGCTCCGGCGCCTTGCCGGTGTCGATCGGGAAGATCCGGATCGCCTCGGTCAGGAAGCGGTGCCCCTCGGCCGACTCCTGGGCGATGATCATCAGCGCCTGGTCGCCGAGGTGGATCGGGATCCAGTTCCACCAGAATCCGGCGGTCTGCGCGGGCCGCCCGGCCGGCGGCGCCTCGCCCGAGGGGCGGATGCCCCAGGAGCGGTCGCGCGAGCCGGACCAGGTCTGCGGCGTGACCGCGATCTCCTCGCCGTCCAGGGTCACCGTGCCGGTCCAGTCGCCGATCTGCACGAAGCGCGACGCGTCCAGGAGCGGCTTGAAGTCGCTGCGCTGCACGTGTCGAGGTTCCGGCAGGGGCGCGAACGGCGACGTGAAGGTGAGGTCGATCGAAATGCCCTGGTCCGGCGCGTCGCACACCACTCGCACGCTGGCCAGCGGTTCCAACACCTCGATTCGGTACGGTCCGACCTCCTGCTTGAGCCGATCCGGACCGAGCGCACCCGACATCCGCACCGCGTGCTGGCGGCCGTTCTTGCGGATCACCACGTACGCGTCGATCACGCCCAGGTTCGGATAGACGCCGAGGCCGGTCGCGATCTGGATGCCACCCGCACGGTCGTAGGCGTGCATGATGCAGCGGTCGTAGAAGTTCCGGTCGGTCGAGCCGACTTCGCTGTGGAACAACGGGACCTGGTGGACCGGGTATTCGTCCAGGGGCACGGGGATCGGCATCGGGTTCCTCCTGACCACGCGCCGACGGTGCGCCGACGCGTTGGCGCTGGTTGAGACGTCGTGCGAGTCTGCGCCAAATCATTGACGCAATCAAGCGTCTCGGGCGGACGGTGGGCCGGCCCGGCTCCGCCTCGCGGCCCACCGTCCATGCGGCCCAATGCACCACTCGGTTGGACCTTCCCGCATCCGAGCGGTTGCCACGCTCCGTGAGACGCGTGTTACTGAAGGTGTCACTGTGAAGGATGTACCGCCCGACCGCGCCGCTTCCCTCCAGGGGAGGAACGGGGTCGGACGGGAGTCCGCGACGCGTCGGGAGAGATCATGAGTCACCAGCAAGACCTCGTCATCTGCCGCGAACTCGGCGACCGCAATGGCGAGGGACGGGCGTTGAACAACCTCGGTACCGCCCTCCAGCAGGTGCGGCGCTTCGACGAGGCCATCGACGCCCACCAGGAGGACCTCGCCCTGTGCCGCGAGCAGATCGACCACCACGGCGAGGGTCAGGCGCTGGCCAATCTCGGTACCGCCCTCCAGCAGGTGCGGCGCCTCGACGAGTCGATCGAGGCTCACCGCCAGGCCGCCGCTCTGTTCGCGGACCTCGACGACCGCCACCGCGAGGGCCAGGTGCTCAACAACCTGGGCACCGCGCTCCAGGAGGTGCGCCGGTTCGAGGAGGCGATCGACGCCCATCGGCAGGCCGCCGCCCTGTTCGCGGACCTCGACGATTACCACCGCGAGGGCCAGGCACTGAACAATCTCGGCATCGCCCTCCAGGAGGTGCGCCGGTTCCCCGAGGCGATCGACGTGCACCGGCAGGCGGCCGCCCTGTTCGACGAACTGGACGATCACCACCGCGAAGGCCAAGCCCTGAACAACTTCGGCATCGCCCTTCGGGAGATGCGCCGGTTCCCCGAGGCGATCGAGGCACACCGCCAGGCGGCGGCCCTGTTCACCGAACTCGACGACCACCACCGTCAGGGCCAGGCCCTGGACTACCTCGGCTCCGCGCTGCACCAGGTGCGCCGATTCGAGGAGGCCGCCGCCGCTCACGAGCAGGCCGCGACTCTTTTCGCCAAGTTCGGCGACCTGCACCGCGAAGGCCAGGCCCTCAACAGCCTCGGGGCGGCGCTCCAGCAGGTGCGTCGGTTCGACGAGGCCGCCGAGGCGCACGAGCGGGCCGCGACCCTGTTCGGCAAGCTCGGCGACCACGACCGCGAGGACCAGGCTCGCAACAACCTGGGCAGCGCCCGAAAGCAGGCCGGCGGAGACAAGGAGCGCCGACCGGGCCTGCGCCAACGGCTCGCGGCCAGACGCCGAGAGCGCCGCGAACGCCCCTTCGACGCAGTCGCCGCCCTGGGGCCGGTGCTGGAACCGACGCAGTAGCGAAGACGGGGTGGGCGGGGGTGACGGGGGCGCGGCCGGCGGGTGCCGGAGCAGAGGCGGGCGGCGTGGCGGGGGCGCGGGCGTGCGGGGCGGGGCATGCGGCAGCCGAGAAATCCGGTGCGCGGCGTCCGGCCCCGCCTTCGGCACCCCGCCACGGCACCCTGCCTCGGCTTCCCGCCTTCGTCCGCTTCGTGTTCCTCGCGACAGTCGACAGGATTCCGGAATTTCAAATTCCGGATCAGCGACCCGATCGGAAGTAGTCGCGGGGGTTGTTTTCCGTTCCGCGCCGGTGTGACGGCCGTGTGCCGATCGGTCCGCCGGTCGCTGCCGAACCGAACCGGTTGTCCTCCAACCGGGCCAACCTGGCGCTGAGTTCGTCCTCTTCCTTGATCTCGTCGGCGGACGGCGACAGCGCGACGATGAACAGCGTGATCACCGTGAAAAGACTGATCCCGGTGATCAACGGCGCGAGGAATTGGGACGCCTCCACACCGTGCACCATCCCGTGCCGGCCCTCGGTGCGCACGCTCATTGCGGACATTCCCGTGTAATGCATTCCGCTGACCGCCAGGCCCATGATCAACGCGGCCCCCGCGGTCGCCGCGAATCCGCTCACGTTCAGTGCGGCCCACAGCGCCGCGGTGGCCGCGACCACCGCGATCAGGATCGACAGGCCCACTCGGAACGAGTCGTATTCGACCGAGCCGTCCAGGCTCATCGCGGCCATGCCCATGTAGTGCATGATCGCCACGCCGCCGCCGGTGATCACCCCGCCGATCACCAGCCCCACCGGGCCGGCGTTGCGCCGACCGGCGACCGCCATGCCGATGCCGACCACCACCACCGCGAGCACCAGCGAGGTCATCGTCTTGCCCACGTCGTATCGAATCGGGGTCTCGCGCACCGAGAATCCGAGCATGCCGATGAAATGCATGACCCAGATTCCGGTGCCACCGATCGAAGCCGCACCCAGAACCAACCAACGCGCTCGCGCCCAACCCCGCACCGCGCGCGCCCGTGTCGTGCAGAGCAGCCCGAGAGCCGATCCGACGCATGACATGAGGTAGGCGATGCCGGGGGTGACGGCACCATATGCAAAATGATCAACGTGTCCCATGCCGGCAAACCGCTCCGTTAGTTCGGGCCCCTTCGGAAGCGGGGAGACTTCATCGTCGAATCGCCGATGATAGAGCAGTCCGGCCGGCACTCCTCGGGCGGGTTTCCGAATTCGGAAAACGCCGATCAAGATCGTTATCGCTCGTATGCGGAGCTGGAATTCGGATAAAGATCCCGGTAGGCCGGGACTTCGCCGCCACCCTTCGCGGCCAGCACGCCGTGCAGCACGGCTCGGGCGAATACGTCCGCCGCCGCCGCGTGGATCAGGGTCAGCGCGGCGGCCTCGGCGTTCACCCCGTACGGCGTGCCGGGATCGGGGGCGGGCAGCGGTACCCGGGCCGTGGACACGGCAAAGATGGTGTCGCCGTCGTAGAGCGTGTGCACCGGCCGGATCGCCCGGGCCAGCCCGTCGTGCGCGACACCGGCCACCTTCTGCGCCTGTGGCCTGGTCAGCACCGCGTCGGTGGCGACGATCCCGATCGTGGTGTTGAGCGTGGGCGGCATCCCGGCCGAGGCCGCGGCGCGGGTCAAGGCGGCGGCGTGCTCGGCGTGTTCGGGGGCGATCAGCGGGAACTCGGCGGGCAGCCCGAGGCCGGCCGCGTACGGCAGACCGCCGATCGGATCCACCGCCGACCCGGCCGCGTTGACCACCGCGAGCGCGGCGACGGTGACCCCGCCCGGCAACACCACACTCGCCGTGCCCACCCCGCCGCGCAGCCCGCCGACCATCGCGCCGGTGCCCGCGCCCACGCTGCCCATCGCCACCGCCGCGTGCTCCGGCTCGGCGTCGGCCGCCGCGATCGCCGCACGCCCCAGCGCGGCATCGGGCCGCCGTGCCCAGTCGCCGCCGCGGCCGAGGTCGAACAACGACGCGGCCGGCACCACCGGCACCACCTGATGCGGTTCCGTGCCCACCGGGAACCCCCGACCCCGCTCGGCCAGCCACGCCACCACGCCGCCCGCCGCGTCCAGGCCGAACGCGCTGCCCCCGCTCAGTACGATCGCCTCGATCCGCGGCACCAAATTGCGCGGATCGAGCGCGTCCAGCTCGCGGGTGCCCGGCGCGCCGCCGCGCACGTCCACGCCGGCCACGAAGCCGCCGACCGGCCCGAGCAGCACGGTGGTTCCGGTCATCGCCCCGGCGTCGGTGTAGGCGGCGTGCCCGACCCGCAGACCCGCCACGTCGGTGATCGCGTTGAGCGGCCCGGTCTTGTACGCCTCGATATCGAACATGTGGCCTCCCGAGTGATGGATCGTGCTGCGGTGGTCCTGTTCCCATGCTGCTCCATGGCTCATGTCTCATGTTTCGAGATTCTCGTCTCAGTCCCTGAGAAAGCTTGTAGAGTGCACGGATATCGACGTGGAGGTGGCGCAGTGGGGGAGAACCGGCGCTGGCTGATGCTGGCCATCGGGATGTGCGCACAGCTGGCGAGCTGCGTGTTCCTGTACGGCCTCGCCTACCTCGTCCCGGTGCTGCGCGCGGACGAGGGCATGTCGCTCGCGCAGGCCGGCACCGTCGTGGCGTGTCCGACGTTCGGCCTGCTGTCGACCCTGGTGTTGTGGGGCGCGGCGGCGGATCGCTGGGGCGAGCGCCGGGTGATGGCGGTGGGCCTGGCCCTGGCCGGCGGCGCGATCGCGGTGGCCCTGGCCGGCGACGGCGCGGTGTGGCTGGGGGGTTGGCTCGCGGTCGCGGGTGCGTGCTCGGCGGCGGTGAACGCGGCCAGCGGACGGGTCGTGCTGGGCTGGTTCGCGCCCGAGCAGCGCGGACTGGCAATGGGCATGCGGCAGATGGCCCAGCCGCTGGGCATGGTGGCCGGCGCGCTGGTGTTGCCGCCGATCGGCACCCATGCGGGCTTCCGGGCCGCGCTGGTCTTCCCGGCGGTGCTGTGTGTCGTGGGCGCGGCGCTGGTCGCGGTGCTCGTCCGCGATCCGGCCCGACCCGCGCCCGTGGCCGGCGCGGCTCGACCGGCCTCTCCGTACGACTCGCCCCTCCTGTATCGGATACACGCGGCCAGCGCGCTGTTGGTGGTGTCCCAGTTCGTCGTGGTGTCCTTCGCCGCGGACTACCTGGTCTCCGAGCACGGGTGGACCGCGACCGGGGCGGGCCGGCTGCTCGCGGCCGTGCAACTGGTCGCGGCAGGCACCCGGATCGCGGTCGGCCGCTGGTCGGACCTGGTCGGCTCCCGGCTGCGGCCGATGCGCACGCTGTGTGTGGTCAACGCCGTGGTGGTCGGCGCGCTCGCGTTGACCTCGGCGATCGGTGGGCCGGTGGCGATCGTCTTCCTGCTGCTCGCGTCGGTGGCCACGGTGAGCTGGAACGGGCTGGCGTTCACGGCGGTCGCCGAACTCGCGGGCAGCGCCTGGGCGGGGAGGGTGATGGGCATCCAGAACACCGGCCAGAACCTGACCGCCGCCGCCGGGCCACCGTTGTTCGGCGTGATCATCGGCGGCCCGGGCGGCTACGTCACCGCGTACACGATCTGCGCGGTGATCCCGGTCGTGGCCGGCTTCCTGACGCCGGGTCAGGATTCCCGTTCGGTGTACGCGATCATGCCGAGCAACAACACGTCGATGCCGAACGCGAAGCGTTCGTCGCCGTCGCCGGAGGTGAGCGCGTCGCCGAGCGAGGTCAACGTCGGGAAGCGGGCCGCGGGCAACGACGCGAAGTAGTCGTGCACACGGGTGTAGTAGGCCCCCCGCTCCTCGTCGGTCGCTCCGTGCATGGTGTTCTGGCCGCCCATCTCCAGGCCGGACATCACCGTGTACATGGACAGCAGGTCGGCCGCGAACGCGCTGACCTTCGCGGACAGTCCGCCCGCGCGCAGGATCGACAACAGCCGCTCGGTGCAGTCCAGCGAGTTGGGCCCGATCGGCACCGAACCGATCAGCGCGCGACCGAGGTCGCGGTGTGAGGCGTAGACGTCGCGGATCGCGAACAGCGCCTCGCGCAGCTGCTCGCGCCAGCGTTCCGGATCCGCGGTCGGGATCAGCGCCTCCCCGTTGACCCGGTCCACCACCAGTTCCAGCAGCTCTTCCTTGCTCGCGACGTACGCGTACAGGGAGGCCGCGCCGGTGTCGAAGCGCTGGGCGACCCGGCGCATGCTCAGTGCGTCCAGGCCCTCCGCGTCGACGATCTCCAGTGCGACGGTGACGATCGCCTCCTGGGTCAGCGCCGGTTTGCGCGGCGACCGCTCCTTGGGCGCCGTGCGCCACGGCGGCACGGGTACTTCGGGAACCTCGGACACGGCGCCACCTCCTCGATCAACCCCTCGCCGATCACCCGGCTTTACGAACACTGTACTTGACGCGAACACCGTTCGCGTCTAAAACAGTGTTCGAGACATTAACGCTGTTCGGTGGACGAACACCGTTCGAGGCGGTGTGGTTCGACGGCAACGACCGGCAGTGTGCGATCAGCAGGGGGAGACGATGGAAACCGAGATCAGCAGGGCGGCGGCGACCGCGGCCGAGCCGGGAGAGCGCCGCGCGCCCTACCCGCTCCGGTGGATCGGCCTCGCCGTGGTCATGGGCGCCGACATCATGGACCTGCTCGACGCGACCATCGTCAACGTGGCGGGCCCCGGTATCCGGGACGCCCTCGGCGGCGGTTCGACCCACCTCCAGTGGTTCTCGGCCGCGTACACGCTGGCGTTCGCGATGTTCCTGATCACCGGCGCCCGACTGGGCGACATCCTCGGGCGGCGCCGGATGTTCCTCGGCGGAGTGCTCGCCTTCACCCTCACCTCGGCACTGTGCGGCCTGGCGCAGTCACCGGAGATGCTGATCGGCGCCCGCGGCCTCCAGGGCCTGGCCGCCGCGATGATGGTGCCGCAGGCGCTCGGGCTGATCCGGGAGATGTTCGACGAGCGCGAGGTCGGCGCGGCGTTCGCGGTGTTCGGTCCGGCGATGGGCCTGGCCGCGGTGCTCGGTCCGATCCTGGGCGGGGTGGTGATGGACGCCGACGTGTTCGGCCTGGGCTGGCGCGCGGTGTTCCTGGTGAACGTGCCGCTGGGACTGTTCGCCTTCTTCGCCGGTGCCACCGTGGTGCCGCGACCCACCACCGAGCGGGCCGGTGCGCGCCGGCCGGGCCTGGACGTCGTCGGCATGATCCTGGTCACCGCCGCGATGGTGCTGCTCGTCTACCCGCTGGTCCAGGGCCGCGAACAGGGCTGGCCCGGCTGGACGTTCGCCTGCATGGCCGGCTCGCTGCCGGTGCTCGCGCTGTTCGCCTGGTACGAGGTGCGGAGCAGCCGCACGGGCCGGGACGCGCTCGTGGAGGTCAGCCTGTTCCGCAACCGCGCCTTCACCGGCGCCCTCGCGGTCGGCCTGATGATGTTCGGCTCGATGATCGGCCTGATGCTCGTGCTCGGCGTCTACCTCCAGGTCGGCCTGGGCTGGACCGCGACGCACGCGGCGCTCGCGCTGATCCCGTGGTCGCTCGGTTCGACGGTCGGCGCCGGGCTGGCCGGTGCGGTGCTCGCGGCCAAGTACGGGCGCCGGGTCCTGCACGCGGGCCTGCTGGTCGGGCTGCTCGGGGTGGTGGGCATCGGCGGCACCATCGCGGTGCACGACGGCCCGGTGAACGCCTGGATCCTGCTGCCGGCCACGGCGCTCGCGGGCTTCGGCTTCGGCCTGCTGATGGCGCCGTTCTTCGGGATCGCGCTCGCCGGGGTCGACGACCACGAGATCGGCTCGGCCTCGGGCGTGCTCAACGCGGTCCAGCAGCTCGCGGGTGCGCTGGGGGTGGCGCTGTTCGGCACGCTGTTCTTCGGCCACGTGGAGGACCACGTGGGCGCGGCGCACGGTGCGGAGGCGGTGCGCGCGGTGTTCGACGACGCATTCACGATCGGTCTCACGGCCAGTGCGCTGGCGCTGGCCGCGGCGTGGGGGCTCGCGTTCCTGATGCCGCGCCGGGAGCGCCCGCCGGGCGCGGAGGGCGGCGCGGGGCACTGAAGCCGGCGAAGCCGCGGACGGCGCCGGACGGGCGACGGCGCGGGCCGGACAAGGGCCCCGGGGGCGGAACAGGACTGGATGCGCGACGGCGCCGGACGCACGACGGCGCCGGACCGGCTCGACCGAGCCGATCCGGCGCCGTCGCGTGTGCCGTCCGCGGGACACGCCCTCCGCGGGACACACCCTTCGCCGGAGGTGCCTAGTGCCGCGGCACTAGTGGCTGCCGGCGATGCCGTGGCGGTGTGGGCCGTCGCCGAGCGCCGATGCCCCGTCGCGGGAGAGCACCGAGGCCCGTTCGCGGAAGGCGTCCTCGCGGGCCGCCGCCTCCGGGTGGCGCGAGCGCCAGTACGGGTTGTCGTGGGGCAGATGGCCGCTGACCCTCCCGTACAGGCCGAACGTCATCACCAGCAGGCCGACCACGAAGCTGAAGATCACGTTCGGCATCTTGAACGACAGGTAGTTGATGTCCGGGGTGCCCATCAGGCCCAGGTTGACGAAACCGCTGATCACGAACAGCGCCCCCACCACGATGTTCACGGTCGAGGCGGTGTTGCCGCCGATAATCGCGCCGATGATCAGGATCGCGCCGACCACGACGGAGATCAGGCTCAGCGCGCCGTTGGTGGACATCCCGGCGACGTCGCGCCCGGTCGTGGAGAAGAAACCGACGTTGTTCGTGAAACCCAGGACACCGAACGTGATCAGCACGAGGCCCATGAACCCGCCGCCGTACCGATAGACCTGTCCGAGCCGGTGATCGACCGGCAATCCTTCGTCCAACAAGCCCGTCATGGTCGCCTCCCAACACCTATTTGTGCGAATACTCCTCTTCGTCCCTTTTCCCGGAAATGCCGGTTCAACGCCGTCGAGCGACCCCGCAGGGCGGCCGACTCAGCCGATCAGCTGCACATGCGCCTCGCGGATCCCGTACACGAACGCGTTCGGCATCTGGACCACCGCGGTGCCGGGGACCGGCCGCAGCTCGCGCACCCGGGCGAGCAGCTCCTCGAAGAAGACCCGGATCTCCAACCGGGCCAGCGGCGCACCCAGGCAGAAGTGGGTACCGAAGCCGAAGGTGATGTGGTCGTTGGGTGTGCGCGTCACGTCGAACCGCTCGGGCTCGGCGAACACCGCCGGATCGCGATTGGCCGAGCCGTACATCAGCACCACCTGGTGTCCGTCCGGAATCACCGTGTCACCGACGCGCTGGTCCCCGACGGCGACCCGGCACATGTTGTGGATGGGTGTGCTGTACCGGATGAACTCCTCCGTCGCGACCGCGAGGTCGGCGCCCGCGCGCAGCAGGTCCCACTGCTCCGGGTGGTCGAGCAGATACAGGAAGGTGCGCGCGATCACCGTGCGGGTGGTCTCCGCGCCGCCGTCGAGCAGCAGCAGGCAGTCGCTCGCCACGTCGGCCGGTCCCACCGGCTCGCCGTCGATGTGGGCCGTGGTCCACACCGACATCACGTCGTCGGCCGGACAGGCCTTCTTCGTCTCGTACAGCCCCAGCGCCGACCGGATGAACTCGCCCGCCGCGGCTCGCCCGTCCTCGCTCAGGTAGCGCGGACCGCCGCCGAGCGCGATGGTGCGCTCGGACCAGTCGCGCAGCCGCGGCCAGTCCTCGTCCGGGAAGCCGAGCAGGCGTCCGATCATCTTCGCGGGCAGCACGGACGCGAGATCGCCGACCACCTCCACGGTGCCCTTGGCCACGGCGGCGTCCAGGATCTGTACGCACGTCTCGCGCACGTGCTCCTCCCACTCGCGCACGCCGCGCGGGGTGAACCACTTGCTGACCAGCTTGCGCCGCTTGTTGTGCAGCGGGTTGTCCAAGCCGATGATCGCCGGGTCGGCGGGCAGGTTCGGGCGGTAACCACCCTTGTTGCGGTCGGAGTTGACGAAGTGTTCGCTGCGCGCCTCGACGTCCTTGACGTCCGCGTGGCGAAAGATGCCCCACAGTTCGTTGCCCGCGTCCCAGGCGACGGGTTCGTGCTCGCGGAACCACGCGTAGTCCCGGTAGGGGCCGTTCGCGTACCAGTCGCCGTCGAGCAGATCCAGACTCGGCCGCGGGGTCGGCGGCGTCTTCGGCGCGGACGTCATGGGTGTCATGGGCAGGGTCCTCCGGATCGCGTCCTGGGCCCGGAACGGGCTCGGGTACGCAATCACGAAGCAGGAGCGGAAACCATAGCCGCGCGGCCGGCCCGCCGTCCGTCCGCGCGGCGCGGACCGGGCCCGGCGGGCGCGGCCCGGGACCCTGCCCGGCGGATCGGAGCTACGCGGGCTTCAGCACGACCTGCCCGTTCGTCACCGCGATCTGCTTCGCGGCGAGCGGGCGCGGGGCCGGGCCGCCGAGCACGGCACCCGTGCTCGCGTCGAAACTGCTGCCATGGCACGGGCAGTTGATCTTGCCGGCGGCGACGCTGCCGACCAGGCACTGCTGGTGTGTGCACACCGCGCTGAACGCCTTGAAGTCGCCGGCGGTGGGCTGGGTGACCACGACCTTGGCGTCGTCGTAGACCTTGCCGCCGCCGACCGGCACATCGGCGACCGGCCCGAGCGTCTTGTCGCCGCCGGTGCCCCCGGGCGTCTTGTCCTTCGAGTCGCCGTCGTCACTGCCGCAGGCCACCAGGCCGACGCCGGCGGCGGCCACGACCGCGCCACAGACCAGGACTCGCCGGGTCGGCTCGGCCCTACCGGTCCGTGCGGCCGTGGTCGTCGGTTCGGTGCCGGTCGGCTCGGTGTTCGGGTCGGTCGTGCGCATCGGGTGCCTCCGTCGTGGTGCCCGGCGCCGGCCGGTCACGCGGCGCCGATGCCACGGAAACGTACGCGAGTGGCTCCTGGTTCGACGGATCGGTGAAGCGAACGGGTTCCACGAGCGCGGAGTCGGCGGCGATCGGGTCCGCGGACCCGTCGGGTTCGGCGGCCTCGGCCGGATCCATCGGATGGCCGGCGGGTGCCGCGGCGGGGTGGGACCCGGCGCCCGGGTCCGGCGTGTCGGGCTCGTCGACGCGGCTCGGCAGGGTGAAGACGAGTCGGGCACCGTCGGTGTGGTCGGTGTCCACGGCGATCCGGCCGCCGTGCTGTTCGACGATCCGCTTGGCCATCGCGAGCCCGATGCCGCTGCCGGTGTACGTCTCGCGCGGGTGCAGGCGTTGGAAGGCCGCGAACACCCGTTCCGCCGCCTCGGCGGGGATGCCGATGCCGTTGTCGGTCACGCTGATCCGCCACCCGCCGTCGCCGTCGGGCTCGGCGTCCATCCGCACCAGCGGTCGCTCGTACGGGCGCTGGAACTTCACCGCGTTCCCGAGCAGATGCCGGATCAGCGTGGCCAGCAGCCCGGGATCGGCCCGGACCACCGGCAGTTGCCCGTGCTCCAGTTCGGCGCCGGTGTCCTCCACCTGGTCCGCCATGTCCAGCCAGGTCTGCCGGACCAGTTCGCCCAGGTCGACCTCGACGATCTCCGCGCGCGAGCGGCCCACCTCGGTGAGGGTGACCATCTCGTCGATGAGCATCTGGAGGCGGCGGGCGTTGTCGATGGTGAAGTCGATGTACTGCCGACCGCGCCGATCCAGCACGTCCTCGTAGCGCTCCTGGAGCATCCGGCCGAACGAGACGATCCGACGCAGCGGATCCTGCATGTCGTGCGTCGCGGCGTATGCGAACCGGTCCAGGTCGGCCTGGGCGAGTCGGGCCCGGCGGGCGTACTCCTCCACCCGGGTGCGCAGTTCCGCCAGGTCGCGGACCAGGTCGCGGGCCTGCTCGCGCTCGGCCTCCAGGGCGCGGTCCCGTTCGGCGAGCGCTTCGGTCAGCCGGGTGACCCGGGTGCGGTCGCGTTGCGCCCGGTCCTCGCCGGCCCGGGCCCGCTCGTGCAGGTTCGTCATGGTGGCGGCGATCAGGTCGAACTCACGGCTGTCGAAGCGCCCGCCCCGCGCCGGCTCCCGGCTCGGATCGGCCAGCCGGGCGAGCGGCTTCTCGACCGTGCGCCGCAGCGCGCTCTCGATCAGCACCGTCGACCCGACCACGAGCAACAGATCGGTGCCGAGCACCAGGAGCAGGCCGCGCGCACGCGCGTCGCCGTCCAGGGTCAGGCCCACCACGAGCGCGGCGACGGTGGCGAGCATGACCGCCGCGCACGGCACCCAGATCAGCCGCAGCCGAGCCCGCACCGTCCACCACGAGTCCTCGGAACCCGCCATCGGTACCCCGCCCTCTCCGGCCGCCCTCGTCCCACCCTTGCCCGCGCGGATCCCCCCGCCGGCCGCCGATATGCGGAACCGCCTCGTGGAACAAGCAAATTGTGGCAGTGCCGGGCCCGGCGCACGAGGGCATGATCCGGCCGCCCGGATCCGGGGACCCCGGAACGACGCGTTCCGAATCCGCTTCGCAAGCGTGGTCGGAAGGCGTCCGGACACCCGCCCGGCAGCACGTTCGGAAGGGACGCACGCGACACGGAAGATTCTTAAGGCAGTCATAAATCACCCATACCGGGGTGCCGACGCCGCCGATCCTCGGGATACGGTCGAGGGGTCGGCCGGGCGCGTTTGGAGAGACGGCGCCGAACCGGCATGCGAAGAAGAGCGGGGGATTCCTGCGACCGTCGCCCACCTCCCACCCGTTGGGGCGACGGTCGGAGGAACACTTCGTCACGACCCGGTGACCGTGCGAGTGTCGGCCTGATTCCTCCCCACCGGGGTACCCATCCAGCCGGTAGCGTCCATGGCCCGAGGTGGTAACCCGCTGAGATTGGTGGTCGAGTGTCGCGACGGACTGCGGATGCCGAGGCGAATCCGCGCAGGCGTCGGATGGCGATCGGTACGGCATTTTGTGTGGTCGCGGTGCTGGCGGTGGTCGGGCTGGCCTCGACCGGGCGGATATCCGGTCATCCGAGAGCGCGCGGCACCGGCGACCCCTCCCGCGGCTACCACCTCGTGGACCCGGCCGAGGGCGACCGGATCGCGGCGAGCCTCCTGGGCGTGGCGCCCGCCGTTCCGCCCGCCGAGCCCGCGTCGCCCGTGCCCACGGCGTCCTCGACGGAGGTCGAGCCGCTGCCGGTGTCCGATCCGCTGGAGGCGAGCACCATCGAGGCGACTCCGGCAATCGGCGCGCTGCTGCACGCGGGGGACGGGGGCGACCCGGAACACTTCTGCACCGCGACCGTGGTGCAGTCGCCGAACCGGAACCTGGTGGTCACCGCCGCGCACTGCGTGTACGGCGACGCCTTCACGACCGACCTGGCCTTCGCACCCGGCTACCACGACGGCGTGATGCCGTACGGCGTGTGGGTCCCGTCCCGGATCGACGTGGACCCGCGCTGGGTCACCGACCGGGATCCGGCCTACGACGTCGCCTTCCTCCAGGTCCGCCGCCCGGGCACGGACGAGCGGATCGAGACCGTCACCGGCGCCGAACACCTCGACTTCGGCTCCCCGCCCACGCGTCCGGCCCGGCTGATCGGCTACCCGGACGACGCGAACGAGCCGATCGGCTGCCAGAACACCACCGCGGCCTACTCCGAGACCCAACTGCGCTTCGACTGCGCGGGCTTCCCCGCCGGCACCAGCGGCGGCCCGATGCTCACCGACATCGACCCCGCCAACGGCCGCGGCACGGTGATCGGCGTGATCGGCGGCTACCAGCAGGGCGGCGACGACCTCACCTCGTACAGCAGCTACTTCGGCCCCGACATCGCCACCCTCTACGAGCGCGCAAGCACCGCCGAGACAAGCCCCTCGGCCTGACCCCACCCGCCCCCACCCGCCCCACACACGACGAAACCCCGGCCGAAGCCGGGGTTTCTCGCCTGATCTCAGGACTTGGACGAACGAGACGCACGCCCGCTCGACGACCGCCTGGCCCTCGATGGCGACCGGGCCGTCGGCGCCAGGCGCGTACAGCGCAGGACCAGGAACGGGCCGCGGCGCGCCCACAGCAGACCGCCCAGCCCCCGCCCGTCGAGCAGGTTGACCATCACGCGGCGGCGCCACGGTTCGTCGCCATGCACCGAACATCACACGACGTCCAAGTTGCTTTCCTCGTAGGCGGATCGCTGCTCGGGCTCGCGCCGCTGTGCCTGGTCGAGCGCCATCACCTGGGCGACGACTCCGTCGATCTTGTCGCCCGAGGTGACCTTGTCCGGCTTGACGTTCTCGCTCGCGTCCTGGGCGACGGCCGGCACGTCGACCATCCACCGCACCGCCGGATTCGTGCCGTACCGAATGCGCGGCGTGCCGTGTTCTGTGTCCGCTTCTTCAGGGCCTTCAGGTTCGCCTCGGGCATCCACAGGCGCCAGATCGCGTCGTACCCGCCGGCTTCGTCCGGGAACATCCGGTACGGTGCGCACAGGTCGGTTGTGGCGGCCAGGCCCAGGCCGACGAACGCCGGTTGCCCGCACAGCCGTTCGCGGTCGACCATGCCCGCATTCGCGTCCCGGGCGGGCAGGGTTGGGTACCGGGTCTGCTGCTTGGTGCGGAGCCCAGGTGCAACCGCTGGAACTTGGCCAGGCCGACGGGCCCGTCGCGGGCCTCGGACGCCACCTTCGCCAGGTACTCGCGCGTCGGCGAGATGCCGTATCCGGGGTCCGCCGCAGCCCATGTCGCCTCGGTGAAGTGTGCGCGTGGCCGTCGTCGCGGTCGTGATCAGGCCCTGTGCGTTGGCGTGCAACGGGTCGTTCTGCTTGATCAGCTTCTGGGCGTCGATCAGGCGTGCTCAGCACAGGCGGTAGGTGGTCGGGTGGCGCGGTCGGGCAGCTTGAGGAACTTCAGGCGCTGCAGCTCGGGCACCACCCGGCGCCACTCGGCGGCGGCCTCGCAAGGCAGCCAGATGGGCGCCGCGGGCGGTGGGCGGGTGTATGCCGGGTGCGGCGCGACTGGCCGGCCGCCGCTGTCACGGCCGGGTGAGCGGCCCTCGACCAGGCGCAGTGCGGCCGGGCGGGCGGCGGGACCGGGCACGCGGCCTCCTCGCATCGGTGCAGGTCAGAGGATGGCACCGACCTGAGCGTGTGGCACGCTGATCCCCGGTCGGGCCCCCTGACGCTCCCAGCCCAGCGGTTGGGATGCCTCTCCCGGTCCGGCCGGCGCCGCATCGGGTTCCGAATCGGCCTCGGCAGTGCTCGGCCGAGGGCTCCCGAGGTAGGCGAGCACGGCCTCAGTGACTGCCGCAGCGAGGCCGGGCCGGCGGTCGCCGCGGCACCGGCAGGCCCCGTGGTGCGTCGGTACTTGGGGCAGGGCGCGGGCGTGCCCAGGGCTGCGGCGATGACCTCGCGCCGGCGCGGTCGTGGTGGCGGTTATTGGGCTGCCCAGCCACCCGGGGTTGAGGTGGCGGTGTGCGATCGTGGCACGGCTTGCACAGGCCGCGGCCTTACGCCGGGTCGTCGGGGCTGGCGCCCTGGGCAACGAACTCCTTGCGGGTATGTGGGTGTTGGTCGGCCTCGGTCAACAGCCGCCAACAGGACCGACCGGCGGCGGCCGACGCGCACTCGGGGCACACGTACACCGGGTGGTGTCGAGGGACCCCAAGGGCGGAACACGGCGCGTTGCCAGCGGCGGTAGCCGCGCTTGGTCGAGTTGCCGCGCGGCGTTGGCCTGGTCGCGTTGCTCGGCGCGGTGTTCGGGGGACAGGCCCCGCTCGGTGCCGGGCCGGCCGCAGCGCGGCCAGGTGGTGCGCCACGAACACGGTGGCGGTGGGCGCGCGGCTACACCTGTTCGTACGCCGCGGCGAACTCGCTCGGTGTGAACCGTTGGAACGCGCGCGGGGCCCATGACGACAATCCAGTCGCCGTGCGCGAACTCCAGCCGCTCGCTGTGGACGATGACAGCCGAGAACGCGGTGTACTCCGGGCCCGGGTCACCGCACGTGTCGGTCGCCTCATCGGCGGTGATGGTGCACTCGTCGTCGTCCGGCACGGCCAGCGCTTCCGGGATCTCTGCCCAGGTCGGAGGCGCGGAGCTGAATGGCGTCGACCGAGGGCGAGCCAGGGACCAGCGAAACACGGCAGTCTCCATCGGTACGGGGTCGGGACGCACAAGAGCCCCGGGCCGGGTTTCGGCGCTCGGGGCTCTCGGGATGTTTCCGGGCATGCCGGACTCACAGGCTGTGGATAACCGACTCCAGGGTTGTCGATCCCCGAAGTGCAAGCATCCGCTATCTATGCGGGCTGGACTCCGATGTACCACCGTTGATTTGCGCCACCGTGACAAGTCCACAGCCCTGCGGCGTCACCGTCGCCGGTCCCCCATGAAAGTATTTCAAGGCATTTGTCGGAATTGACATTCCTTATTTCCGAACCGTTGACTCCGTACGAAACCTCTCGCCATGATTGCGTCAATGATCCGTTGCAGGGCCATTGGTTCGCAGGGGCACCGTCGTCGGTGCGGTCGCCGCGAATCTCCAGGCACAGTCCGGAATTCACATTGACGATCTCGTGGTCACCGGATGCGCTCCGCCGGGCCCACCATCGCTGAGTGTTCGACGGGTTGCAGGTCCATTGGTTTGCGGGGGCGCCGGCGTCCGTACGGTCGCCGCGAATCTCCAAACATTTAGAGGAGAAGCCATTATCGATCATGTGCTGTCTCCCGTTAGTGAGCCCGCCGTACATGACTTTGGGTGACGAATCTGCGGTCGCCGGGGTAGTCATGGTGACGGCCAGGGCGAGGGTGCCCAATGCACCGGCCAGGGCCCGTAGAGTTCTGATCGACGGCATCTTGGAATCTCCTTTGGTCGCAAAGATGACTAGATCATTTACGAGGTGATTCCGTTGTGGAAGGACAATCTCGGCCAAGCAGTTGTGACAGTCAGCCGGCGTTGCGTTCGCTGGGGCCGAGTTCGGTCCGCAGCCAGTCACGCTCGGCTGTGGTGAGCCCAGGCGCCCGCCCAGCCCTCTCCGCATCTGTCAACAGTTCCACGCGGACAGCCCGCAGTGGTGCGTCGGGGCGCGCCCGAGGCCGGCAGGTCGTCCCACCGCCACCTCCGCCGCCCCCCGGATCCAGGTGGTCGACGGTGCCTCGCACACGGCGGACACGTACACGAGTCTGCGCCCCGAGACGGACCGCACCCTGGCGGAGGCTGCGGCCCGTCTGGTTGCCGCGCGCCGGGAGACGCCCGGGAGAAGTTCGCGAAACACTCGCTCACGCATCGCTCACGCAAACGGCCCCGTACGCGGTGTACGAGGCCGATGGTGCCACCCCCGAAGGGGGCTGGCTCCCAGGTGAGAGCCAGTTTTGCAGTTGTGCCCCCAGCAGGATTTGAACCTGCGACACCCGCTTTAGGAGAGCGGTGCTCTATCCCCTGAGCTATGGAGGCTTCGGGGCCGTGTGGTCCCGCAGGACAGGGTAGCGGAACGGTTGCGGGGGTGGCCGGCGGCTTTGGGGTGGGTCAGGGTTTGCCGACGGTGAGGATGACGGCGGAGTCTTCGAGGGCCTCCAGGGAGTGCGGCGCCCGGGGGATGACCAGGAGGTCGCCGGAGGTGCCCTCGACCGATTCGTCGTCGGCGGTCAGGCGGATGCGGCCGGTCAGCACGATCAGCGAGGCTTCGCCGGGGCTCTCGTGTTCGGCGAGGGAGTTGCCGGCGGTCAGGGCGATCAGGGTCTGGCTCAGGTGTTGGCGGGAGCCGCCGGGCATGGTGACCGAGCTGCGGCCGGACGAGGTGCTGCGGGCCGAGGCGAGTTGCTCCCTGGTGGCCGTCCGGAGCGAGATTTTGTCCATGTATGCCAGTTTCGGGGGCGATCACTCTCCGCGCATGTTCTGGTGTACCCGGGCGTGCGGGGACCGGTGGGTCGGGTGATGCTGGGCGGATGGGCGTGGCCTGTGCCGGCACGCTCGCGACGGCCGCCGCGGTGCTGCCCGGGGCCGGAGTCGAGGCTGGAATCGGGGTCGGAGTCGAGGCTGGAATCGGGGTCGGAATCGGGGCCGCCGAGAGGAGATAACCACTTGCTCGGGCATCGAAGAATGAAGCTCATGACCACAGACGAAAGCGTTCGTACGCGCGGAACCGTGTTCGATCGGGACGGGGCGCTGGTGGCCGACTACCGGCTGGGCAACCGTTCGGGTCGCCCGGCCGCGCTCGACCTGCGCCTGCACCGACTCCCGGCCGAGCTCGCCGCGCCCGCCATCCTGACCGCGCTGCCCGGGTGGGTTGTGTCGGCCCGGGAGGACGCCGGCGCGGTGCTGCTCGCCGCGGGCGGCCGGCTGCTTCGGCATATGCATCGGTACACCCGGGACCTGGGTCCGGACCTGGAGGCCGTCACCTGGGCCGAGCCCGGGATCGAGGTGCGCGCGGCGGCGTCCGTGCCGCCGTCGGAGCTGTACGACACCTGGATCGCCGCGTATCCGCCGGAGCACCCGGACAGCGGCGACGATGCGAGTCCGGAGAACCTGGAGGGGCTGTACGACGGCCGCTCGCTCGGGCCGCTGTTCGGGTTCAGCACGGTGGCGCTCGACGAGGGGCGGGTGGTCGGCGCGGTGCTGGTCAACGACGCCGAACACATCGGGCCGTGGATCACCGAGGTCTTTCGCGACCCGGACCCCAAGTACGCGGGGCTCGGCGGCCGGTTGTTGCGGCACACGCTCGGCTTGGCGCTGCTGGACGGACTGCCCTCGATCGGGCTCGCGGTCACCGAGGGCAACCCGGCCCGGGCGGTGTACGAGCGGCTCGGATTCCGGCAGGGCGAGTCGTTCATGACCATCGTGCTGCCGGGAGGGGAGCGGTAGGCCCGTTCCGGGGAGGGACGGCCGGTCCGTTCCGGGGAGGGACGGCCGGTCCGTTCCGGGGAGGGGCGGTAGGCCCGTTCCGGGGAGGGGCGGTCGATTCGCGGGAGCGGGGCGGCGACTCCACCGGGGCGGGAGCGGTACGGAGCCGCCGCAGCGGAGGGTAGCGGTGGACACTCCTTCAATGGCGTGAGACATTTATGTCTCACAAGGATTGAGGATGTCTCATGGCCGGCTCCACCACCCCCCGCCCCACGCCCGACCCGCGGCGCTGGGCCGTGCTCGCGATCCTGTCGGGGAGCCTCCTGATCATCTCGATGGACGCGACCATCCTGAACGTCGCGTTCCCGTCCCTGGTCGCCGATCTGCGGCCCGGTTCGGTCGAGCAGTTGTGGATCATCGACTCGTACGCGCTCGCGCTGTCCGGCCTGTTGGTCACCGCAGGCGCGCTCGGGGACCGCTGGGGGCGCAAGCGGCTGCTGCTCGTCGGCTTCGCCATCTTCGCGCTGGCTTCGCTGCTCGCGGTCGCGGCGACGGCCGCCTGGCACGTGATCGCCGCCCGGGTGCTGCTCGGCGTGGGTGGCGCGGCGATCATGCCGTCCACGCTGACCATCCTGCGCCAGGTGTTCACCGACACCCGCGAGCGGGCCTTGGCCTACGCCGTCTGGTCGGCGGTCTTCGGCGGCGGCATGGCCCTCGGGCCGGTGGTCGGCGGGCTGCTCGTGGAGTCGCACGGCTGGCAGTCGGCCTTCCTGTTGAACGTGCCGATCGCGGTCGCGGTGATCGGGTTCGGCATGTGGCTGCTGCCCGAGTCGCGTTCGCCGCGCTCCGGCGCCTGGGACTGGCCCGGCGTCGGCCTGTCGATCGTCGGCATGGGCACCCTCGCGGGCGGTATCAAGCAACTCGGCAAGGGCGGCGTCGGCGATCCGGCCGCGTGGATCCTGCTCGTGGTGGCCGCGCTCACGCTGACCGTGTTCGTGCGCCGCCAACTGCGGCTGGCCAATCCGCTGCTCCAGGTCCGGCTGTTCACGAACCGCGCGTTCACCATGGCCGCGACGGCGATCTTCCTGGGCATGCTCGGACTGGGCGCGGCGCTGTTCCTGCTCAGCCAGTGGTTCCAGTACGTGCAGGGATACAGCCCGGTCTCCGCCGGTCTGCACCTGCTGCCCGCGCCGATCGCGCTGATCCTCGCGTCGATGTTCGTGCCCGCGCTGATGCACCGCTTCCCGCCCCGGAACGTGCTGGCGGTCGGCTTGGCGCTGATGGCCGTCGGGCTTGCGATGCCGTGGGTCGGGCAACACTTCCGGGACGTGGACTACCCGCTGGTGGGCGCCTCGCTCGCGGTGGTCGGGCTCGGTGTGGGGACGTTGGCCACCGTCGCGTCGGTGGTGCTGATGTCCTCGGTGCCGGTCGCCGAGGCCGGCGGTGCGGCGGCGATCGACGAGACCGCGTACGAACTCGGCGCCGCGCTGGGCGTCGCGATCCTGGGCAGCATGGCATCCGCGCTCTACCGGGCCAACCTGCCCGACCTCGACCTCGACTCGGCCGACACGGCGGCGGTACACGAGTCGATCGGGGACGCCTCCGTGGTCGCGGATCGACTCGGCGCCGGCGGCATCCTGGGCCGGGCGGGAGAGGCGTTCACGTCCGGGATGACGCCGACCTTCCTGGCCGGCGGCGTGGTCGCCCTGATCGCAGCCGTTCTGGCCTGGCGGCTGATCCCGCGCGACCTGGAGCCCGCGCCGGACGCGCACTGACGGCCGGCCGAAAGCCATCGATCGGGAAGGCGCACACCTTCGGGCCCGGCCCCCGATCGGGGTGCACGAACCGCTGCCCGCCACACGATCGGGCGCCGCCCGGCGGGGTTCGACGCCGGGCACGCCGCCGTGGCGGGTCCCGGACTTCGGAACATCCGGGCCTCGCCGACCGTTGACCGAATCGTAGGCACATCGAGTGTGCATGCGGGGCCCGACGCCGGGCAGGCGCTCTCAGGGGCCGCTATCGGCCAACCTTTCAACAGTACATCTCCGGACGGAATATCACAGGCTTCTCGTTCGTTCGAAATGTTGACGAACGCGAATGAAAGCGAGGGCTAGAGCATGCCGACTACACGTGGTGTGGCCCGACAGGGCGCCGAGCGAGTGGCGGCTTCCCGCACGCGGAAGGCTGCCGACGTCGAGCGCGACACGGTCGGTGTGTACCTGGACGAGATCAGCCGCACGAAGCTGCTCGACGCGGAGCGCGAAGTCGAGATGTCCAAGGACATCGAAGCAGGGCTGTACGCGCAGAAGCTGATCGACGAGGACGCGGTGCCCGAGGGCGTCGACCGGGCCGAGCTGGACCGGCTGATCGCGCGCGGCGCCGCGGCCAAGGAACTGTTCATCCAGGCCAACCTGCGGCTGGTGGTGTCCGTCGCCCGGCGCTACCCGCGTAGTGGGATGCCGTTCCTGGACCTGGTTCAGGAGGGCAACGTGGGCCTGGTCCGCGCGGTCGAGAAGTTCGACTACGCGAAGGGCTTCAAGTTCTCCACCTACGCCACCTGGTGGATTCGACAGGCGATCACCCGGGCGATGGCGGATCAGGCCCGCACCGTGCGGTTGCCCGTGCACCTGGTCGAAGAACTGAGCAAGATCCGCCGGGTGCAGCGCGAGTTCGCTCGCGACCACGGGCGCGATCCCGAGATGGCGGAGATCGCCGAGGCGGTCGGCTCCACACCGGAGCGCGTCGTGGACGTGATCGGTTGGGCGCGCGACCCGATCAGCCTGGACACCCCCGTGGGTGACGACGGCGAGACCGAGTTGGGCGAACTGGTCCAGGAGACCGACCCGTTGACGCCGGAGGACATAACCCTGGCGACACTGCGACGCGAGCAGATAGCGGATCTGGTGGGTCGGCTGGACGGCCGCACGGCCACGATCCTGCGGGCGCGTTACGGCATGGCGGACGGCAAGGAGCACACGCTGACCGAGGTCGGCAAGCAGCTCGGGCTCACCCGTGAGCGGATCCGCCAGATCGAGAAGCAGGCCCTGGTCGAGCTGCGCGAACTGGCCACCGCCCAGGGGCTCGAAGCCGCCTGACGCTGCGCTGTGCCGGGGCCAGCCGGCTACTGCCCGGCCGGGGCCGCCGTGCGCGGCCCCGGCCGGGCAGAGTGACGTTCCGGGCGCCGGCACACTGGGTGGCATGGCGGAGCGGGCGAAGATCGAGACGACGGAGGCGCGAGTGCGCGAGGCGAGTGGGCCGGCCGGGCCCGAGCGGCGCGAGCGCGACCGGTTCGGTTGGGACGACCTGCTCCCCGAGGCGAGTTCGGACGAGACGGATGCCGGATGGGGCGAGGCCCGGCCCTCCGCCGATCCGGCGGATCTGCGCCGCTTCCTGGACGACAAGCCGCCGCATCACCTCTGAGCCGACAGGCAAAGGTGACACCGTACCCGGATGACCCGGTACCCGAGGTGACCCGATACACAAAGGGCGGGTTCGCTCCTTCGTCTTCATCCGAAGGAGCGAACCCGCCCTTTACCGTGTGCCCGGTTGCGGATATGCGGCGCGCGGTCGGCGGATGAGCCGACCGGGGCGAGCGATCAGACGTCGGAGCGCGGGGAGATCAATCCGGCGGTCCCCTGGCCGGCGGTCCGGCCGCCGTTCGCCGGCGGTTCGAGGCGCGCGGCGAGCAGGTCGCGAATCTCGGTGAGGAGTTCGGTGTCGCTGAGTTCCTTCGCGGCCGTCTGACCCAAGGCACGCTTGCGCTTTTCCAGCATGTGGTTCAGCGGCAGCACGAGCAGGAAGTACACGACCGCCGCGGTGATCAGGAACGTCAGCCCGGCGCCGAGCACGGAGCCCCACAACAGCTGGACGCCGGTCGCCTCGCCCTTCGCGTCGACCCCGCACGGGCCCTTGATGCAGGATGTGTACCCGTCCAGGTTCCTGGTGCCGAACGCACCCACGACCGGGTTGATCAGCCCCTTCACGAACGCCGTCACCACCGCCGTGAACGCGGCGCCGATGACCACGGCCACAGCCAGGTCCACGACGTTTCCGCGCATGAGGAACTTCTTGAAGCCGCCCACTGCTGATTCCCATCGATGTCGATCGGTCGGAGCCCCGACGGGGCGGTTGGATCCGTGATCAATACGGCCGATCGTAGTAATCACGGAATACCCCTCGAAGCGGAACAACCCGCACGAGTTTGCTGTCATTCACGGCTCGTCGCAACAGGGCCGTTCACGAACCTGTGGATGGTATAGGTCAGGGCAGGCCCGTTCGCCGCACCGGCGAGTTCGGCTGCCGCCGCTCGCGGGACCTCCAGGATCAGCAGCGCCCCGGTCGACGACGCCCCGGTCGCGGCCGGCCGGGCCACGACGAGTGCGGCGGGGACGATCAGCCGTGCCGGACCGGGGTGTTCGGGCGCGGGCGCGGCCAGCACGTCGATCCGGTCGCCGGGGCGCAGCACGGCCACCGCGTCGGCGTCCGCGAAGCGCGCGGGCAGGGCGACCGTGCCCGTGTCGCGCGGGCCGCCGGAGCGGGCCACCCGGACGTCGGTCACCGGCTCGCCCCGGCGCAGCGGGCCGGTCAGCGCGACCCCGGCGGCCTGCCCGACCGCATGCAGAACTCCGGCCGGATGCAGGGCCGTCGGCATCGCGACCAGGGTCAGATCGGCGACCCCGGGGGTGCTGCCCGCGGGCAGATCGCGCGCGGCCACCAGGATCGGGCCGGTCGGCGCGGGTGCGGGGCGGACCGCCACGATCACCGCGAACACCGCGACGGCGGCCGACAGCGCGGCCAGGCCGCGTCGATGGCGGGCCAGGACGCGCCGCCAGGGCCGCCGGGTGAGCGGGGCCGGAGCCGACCGGAACGGCGGGCCGAACGACGGTCCGGGCGAGGCTCCGAACGATCCCGAAGCGGACATCACACCTCCAACGCGGGCAGCGGGCGAGTGCGGCCCGACCCGCGTCGGAACCGGGGCAGGAAACGAGGGCCGAGCCGCGCCTCCACGGTGCCGCGCGATGTCCCGACCCGGCCGGGCGGCCCCGAAGCCTGTGCACAACTCCGCCCCTGGGGACCACGACTTCACCCACGTGAGGGACGCCCCGTCCACCACAAAGGCCGCCCCCCGAACTCGGGAAGCGGCCTTCACGACACACGAACGGAACGAAAACAGGGCCCACGCCCACAGCGGCCGGACCCGCAGCAGGCGGCGCCGAGCCGGCCGCAGCAGGCGGCGCACCGCGGGCGGCAGCGAGCGGCGCTACGCCGGCCGCTCGACCTCCGCCGTCCCGCACGTACACGAGCGCGTCTCGGGCAGCGCGGCGACCACGTCGAACAGCAGGGTGCGCAGTCGGTCGACGTTGGCCGCGAAGACCTTCATCACCTCGGCGTGGGTGACTCCCTCGCCCGCCTCGACGCCCGCGTCCAGGTCGGTGACCAGCGCGATCGCGGTGCAGCAGAGGCCGAGTTCGCGGGCGAGCACGGCCTCGGGGTGCCCGGTCATGCCGATGATCGACCAGCCCTGCGCCGCGTACCACTTGGACTCGGCGCGGGTGGAGAAGCGCGGTCCCTCGATCACCACGAGGGTGCCGCCGTCCACCGGCTCCCAGCCCGAGGCGCGTGCCCGGGCGGCGACCACCGCGCGACCGTCCGCGCAGTACGGGTCGGCGAACGTGGTGTGCACGACCGGCGGGATCGTCCCGTCGGCGAGCGGCAGCCCGTCGAAGAAGGTCTGGACCCGGCTCGACGTGCGGTCGATCAACTGGTCGGGGATCACGAGCGTGCCCGGACCGAGTTCGGCGCGCAGGCCGCCGGTCGCGCACGGCGCGAGCACCTGCGTCACCCCGACGGCGCGCAGGGCCCACAGGTTGGCGCGGTAGTTGATCCGGTGCGGCGGGAGCGAGTGGTCGCGGCCGTGCCGGGGCAGGAAGGCGACCCGACGGCCGGCCACCTCGCCCAGGAACAGGGCGTCGCTGGGCGCGCCGTACGGCGTGTCCACGCGCACCTCGACCACGTCGTCCAGGAACGCGTAGAACCCGGAGCCGCCGATCACACCGATCTCGGCGGGAGCCACCCCCGCCGGCAGCACGCCGGTCGCCATCGGTCAGGCCGCCGTCGACGTCGTACCGGAGGAGCCGGACGACGAGGAGGACGACGAACCCGAGGACGACGAACCCGACGACGAGGACGACGAACCCGAGGAACCCGTGGAACCCGAGGACGAGGAGCCGTCCGAGGACGACGAGGAAGCGCCGGTCGACGCGGTCGCCGGCGTCGAGGACGTGCTCGAACCGCGGCTGTCGGTGCGGTAGAAGCCGGAGCCCTTGAACACGACGCCCACCGCCGAGAAGACCTTGCGCAGCCTGCCCTGGCAGGCGGGGCACTCGGTCAGCGCGTCGTCCGTGAACTTCTGGACGGCCTCAAGGCCCTCGCCACAGGCGGTGCACTGGTACTGGTACGTCGGCACGGTCTGGTCCTCCTTCGACAGACAGGTCAGCTGGGTACTGGCACTCTCACCTGTCGAGTGCCAATGGTGCAGCATTCACCGGAGATCCGTCCACCACGGTCGCGGTCGGCGGTGTAATGGGTGTCACATCCACGCCCGGTCGCAGCAGTCGCTGCCCGCCGAGCACCACCAGGAAGCCGATGCCGGCCGCCGCCAGGGTGAGCGCGAAACCGGCGCCCGAACCGCGCGCGTCGGTGAGCATTCCGGAGAAGGTCGAACCGAGTGCGAGGCCCAGGCCGATCGCGCCGGTGAGCCACGTGAACGCCTCGGTCTTGGCCTCGGCCGGGACCAGTGTGTCGACCAGGGTGAACCCGGTGATCAGCGTCGGTGCGATCGCCAGTCCGCACAGCAACGCGACGGGCACCATGATTCCCACGCCGGGGATGGCCCACAGCGGTGCGGTGCCGGTGGCCAGCAGGGCGAACGTCACGAGCATGCGACGGTGCGCGGGCCGCCGCCAGGCGATCGCGCCGTAGACCGCACCGGCGATCAGGCTGCCGCCCGCGAAGACCGCGTACAGCGCGCCCGCCAGGCCGGGCTTGCCGACCTCCTCGGCGAACGCGGTGACCGAGACCTGCACGGTCCCGAAGACCCCGCCGATGCAGACGAAGGCCACCACGAGCAACCGCACGCCGCCGATCCGCAGTGCGGACACCCGCGGTGCGTCGCCGGCCGCCCGGACCACCCGTCGCGGCGCGGTGCCGCGTTGCAGCGCGAACAGCAGCGAGCCGAGCACGGTCAGCGCCGCCTCGACGATCAGCCCGGCGGCCGGGTGCACGCCGGTGGCCAGGAAGGTGGCCACCACCGGGCCCACCACGAAGGTGAACTCGTCGGTCACCGACTCGAACGCGAACGCGGTCGGCAGCAGCGGCGAGCCATCCAGGTGGGCGGCCCAGCGGGCCCGCACCATGGAGCCGATCTGCGGCACCGTCGCGCCGGAGAGCACCGCGGTGACGAACAGCAACCACAGTGGCGCGTCGGAGAGGGCGGCCACGATCAGTGCGGACACCGCCGCGCCGTGCAGCAGCGCGCCGGGCACGACCACCGCCGCCTGGCCGAAGCGGTCGGCGAGCCGACCGGTCTGCGGGCCGACGAAGGCGAGCGCGACGGCCGCGGCGGCGGAGACCGCGCCGGCCGTGCCGTACGAGCCGGTCGTGTGCTTGACCAACAGCACGATGCCCAGGCCGAGCATCGCGTAGGGCAGCCGGGCGATGAGCGCGGGTGCCAGGAATCGCCATGCGGACGGGGTCCGCAGCAGCGAGGAGTATGTGGAGATCATGCGCACCGCTCCCCGCGAACGGGTGCGGCGTTCCGATGCGTGGGCATCGCGGCTGTCGCTTCCTGCCACCTGGTGACGCACATGGGAAACCCCGGTGCGCCGAGAGCTGTCCTCGAAAGCGTCCACCGGGGTAGATACCGAAGTCGTGCTTCGGCCGCCGTGCGGTCACGACGCCAGCCCTGCGTCAGGCAGAGTCGGTGTGTGGAGGGGATCGGCGATCGAGGCGCCCGAAGGCGCCCCGATGGCAATCAACCGGATGATCGTACCTCAGGTGTCGCCCTTGACGCCGAACCAGCCCGCGAGCTTGCCACCCCGGCTGACCGCGCGCAGCCGATCCTCGGCGTCGTCGCGCACCGTGTCGGTGGCCACCACGAGCAGGTCGTCCCCGCGGCGGAGCACGGTGGTCGGCTCGGGCACGAAGCTCTCGTCGTCGCGCACGATCAGGGTGACCGCGGCCCCGCGTGGCAGGCGCAGCTCGCCGACCTCGACGCCGTGCATGCGCGAGCCCGGCGGCACGCTGACCGACAACAGGTGCCCCTGGAGCTTCTCCAGCGGCGCGGACTCCACGCCCAGGTCGGTGGGCTCGTGCTCGCCCGCGAAACCGGCCTTGCGGGCTATCCAGGGCAGCGTCGGTCCCTGCACCAGGGTGAAGACCACCACCAGCACGAAGGTGATGTTGAACAGCCGCTGGGCGTCCGGGACGTTCTTCACGATCGGGATGGTGGCGAGCACGATCGGTACCGCTCCGCGCAGCCCCGCCCAGGACAGGATCAACTGCTCGCGCCACGGTATCCGGAACGGCGTCGTGGTCACGATCACCGACAGCGGCCGGGCGACCAGCAGCAGGATGGTGCCGATCACCAGCGCCGGGACCACCGCGCCGGCCAACTCGTGTGGGGTGACCAGCAGTCCCAACAGCACGAACAGGCCGATCTGCGCGATCCAGCCGAGTCCTTCGGCGAAGCCGCGGGTGGCGGGGCCGTGCGGGAGTTGCGAGTTGCCCAGCACGAGTGCGGTCAGGTAGACCGCGAGGAACCCGCTGCCGTGGGCCAGCGCACCGCCGGAGTAGGCGAGCACGCACAGCGCCATCACCGCGATCGGGTACAGCCCGGACGCCGGCAGCGCGACGTGGCGCAGGCCGAACGCGCCGAGCCGACCCACCGCGAGGCCGACCGCCATGCCGATGGTCAACTCCATGCCGATCTCGCCGAGGATCCGGTACCACGGTTCGACATGACCCACGTGGGCGAACGTGACCACCAGGATCACCACCGGGGCGTCGTTGAAGCCGGACTCGGCCTCGAGCAGACCGGTCAGCCGATGCGGCAGCGGCAGCTTGCGCAGCACCGAGAACACCGCGGCGGCGTCCGTGGAGGAGACGATCGCGCCCATCAGGATCGCGGTCGACCAGTCGACGTCCAGCACTATCCGAGTGGCCAACGCGGTGACCGCGACGCTCACTCCGACCCCTACGGTGGACAACACCGCAGCCGCCGGCACCGACGGCTTGATCTCCTTCCAACTGGTCGCTATCCCGCCCTCGGCGAGGATTACTATCAGCGCGGCGTAGCCGAGCGTTTGGGTCAGTTCGGCGTTGTCGAAACCTATGCCGAGGCCGTCGTCCCCGATCAGGATCCCGAGTCCGAGGTAGAGCAGCAGGCTCGGCAGTCCGGTTCTGGTCGCCAGGCGTACCGCTATGACGGCGGACAACATGACGATGGCACCCAGGAGCAGGACCTGGTTGAGCTCGGGCACGGACACGTGCGTCACCTCCGGCGGTCGTCGGTCCGGCCACCCCCCAGGCGGCCGCACGGAGTGCAGAACATGAAGGCAGGCGACGACCGGCGGAACCGGCAACGCCGCGATGCGCAGGCAATCAGCGAGCCATGGGAAGGGGGGCCCAGCCGCGCCGGCGAACCGGCGATGAATTACCTACGCCTGGCAAATATTTTACCAAAGCGAAGGATCCATACCCCAGAGGGGTCCCGTCTCGTACCCGTGGCTGTGATGCCGACGACGCTCGGCTTTTAAGGTGTCCCTTGCCGCACCGACCGCATAAGGACCTTGATGCCTCCCTCGAAGACGCCCGACCCGGAGCAGCCCCCCGGTGGCCAGGACGCCTCATCCTCCGGGTGGGACGACTGGCCCACGGGCGAGTGGCCCACATCGCAGTGGGCCGCGGCGGATCCGGTCGCGGCCCAGCGGCGCGCGGAAGAACGCGCGGAGCGTGAGCGCCGGGCCGCGCCCGAGCCGTACGGCGAACCCGAGCCGTACGCGCCGCAAGAGCCGTATGCCGCGCAAGGACCGTACGCACCGCAGGAGTCGCACCCCGCCCAGGAGCCCTACGCGCCCCCCGAGCCGTATGCGGAGCCGCCCGCTCCCGTCGCCATCCCCGCGCCCGCCGCGCCGCCCGCGCCGCGTGCCGCCGAGCCGCCACGGGTCGAACCCGAGCCCGCAGCCGCTGCGCAGCCCGCACCCGCGCCCGAGCCCGCCGCGGCCGAGGCGCCCGTGCCCGGCGGCACCGCCAAGGTCAAGGAACGACCGACGACCCCCAAGGGGCCGTCCAAGGCGTGGCGCCGATTCCGGTTGACGGCCATCGTCCTGGTCGTGGTGCTGGCCATCGCGATCGGCGGACTGGGCTGGTGGGGCTGGCAGTTGTCGCGCGACTCGTTCCCGCAGACGTCCGGCACGGTCCGGGTGCCGGGGCTGACCGGCAAGGTCGACGTGGTGCGCGACGCCCAGGGCATCCCGCAGGTGTACGCCGACACGTCCGAGGACCTCTTCCGGGGGCAGGGCTACGTGCATGCCCAGGACCGGTTCTGGGAGATGGACGTGCGTCGGCACATGACCGCGGGCCGGCTGTCCGAGATGTTCGGCTCCGGGCAGGTGGACAACGACAAGTTCCTGCGCACGCTGGGCTGGCGCAAGGTGGCCGAGCAGGAGTACGCGGCGCTGCCGCCGGAGTCGCAGAAGTTCCTCCAGGCGTACTCCGAGGGGGTCAACGCCTATCTCAAGGACCACAAGGGCGCCGATGCCTCGTTCGAGTACGCGCTGCTCGGCGTCGTGCACGACGGCTACAAGGCCGAGCCGTGGACCCCGGTCGACTCGGTGGCCTGGCTCAAGGCGATGGCCTGGGACCTGCGCACCAACATGCAGGACGAGATCGACCGGGCGTTGTTGTCCGACAAGTTGACGGTCAACCAGATCGACGAGCTCTACCCGCCGTATCCGTACGAGGTGAACAAGCCGATCGTGCGCGCCGGTGAGATCGTCAAGGATCCCAAGGACGGCAAGACCGAGCGCTTCGTCCAGGACGCGCCGCCCGCGGTGCCCTCGAAGAGCGCGCAGAACGTGCTGGCCGGCCTGTCCGAGTCGCTGGCCAAGCTGCCCTCGCTGTTCAGCGAGAAGTCCTCCGGCGTCGGCTCCAACTCGTGGGTGGTCGCGGGCAGTCGCACCACCACCGGCAAGCCGCTGCTGGCCAACGACCCGCACCTGTCCCCGTCGTTGCCCTCGGTCTGGTACCAGATGGGCCTGCACTGCCGCACGGTCGGGCCGAAGTGCCAATACGACGTCTCCGGCTACACGTTCTCCGGCATGCCCGGCGTGATCATCGGCCACAACCAGAAGATCTCGTGGGGCTTCACCAACCTCGGCGCCGACGTGACCGACCTGTACCTGGAGAAGGTCCAGGGCGACGGCGTGCTCTACAACAACAAGTACGAGCCGTTCACCGAGGTCCGTCAGGAGACGATCAAGGTGGCCGGCGGCGGCGATCGACACATCACCGTGCGCAGCACCCGGCACGGGCCGATCCTGACCGACGCGTCCGACGAGTTGGAGGACGTCGGCAAGGACGCGCCGATCCCGGACCTGAGCCCACAGCGCGAGGAGGGCTACGCGGTCGCGCTGCGCTGGACCGCGCTGGATCCGGGCACCTCGATGGACGCGCTCTTCCAGCTGAACAAGGCGCAGAACTGGAACGACTTCCGGGCCGCGCTGAAGAACTTCGACGCGCCGTCGCAGAACGCGATCTACGCGGACGTCGAAGGGCACATCGGCTACCAGGCGCCGGGCAAGATCCCGGTGCGCCGCACCGGTGACGGCCGCTGGCCGGTGTACGGGTGGGACGCCAAGTACGACTGGGCGGACTCCATCCCGTTCGATTCGCTGCCGAACGTGTACGACCCGCCGGAGGGCTACATCGTCACCGCCAACAACGCGGTGACCACGCCGGCGTACCCGTACCTGCTGACCTCGGACTGGGGCTACGGTTCGCGCAGTCAGCGGATCGAGGAAATGATCACCAAGGCGCCGGGCAAGATCGATCCGGCGATGATGCAGAAGATGCAGACGGACGACGTCAACCCGGTCGCGCAGTTGCTGGTGCCGTACCTGCTCGCGGTCCGGGTCGAGGATCCCTGGGTGCGCGAGGCGCAGGACCTGCTCCGGGGCTGGGACATGCGCAACCGGGCCGACTCCAAGTCGGCCGCGTACTTCAACGCGGTGTGGCGCCAGGTGCTGATGCTGGCGTTCGGCGACAAGATGCCGTTCTCGGTCCGGGCCGACAACGACTGTGCGAGCAACTCGTCGAACACCCGCGTGCAGTGCGGCGACCGGGACGACTCGACCGCGCAACCCGACGGCGGCGACCGGTGGAACGAGGTGGCCCGCACGCTGCTGGCCAGCCCGGAGAGCCCGTGGTGGAACGTCTCCAAGAACCCGGGCTCGATCACCACCCGCGACGGTCTGCTGCACAAGGCGATGACCGAGGCGAAGAAGGACCTCACCTCCCGGCTCGGCAAGGACATCGACACCTGGTCGTGGGGTCGGCTGCACACGCTGACGCTGCGCAACCAGACGCTGGGCACCGAGGGCCCGGGCCCGGTCAAGTACATGCTCAACCGCGGCCCGTACCGGATGTCCGGCGGCGAGGGCCTGGTCAACGCGACCGGGTGGAACGTCGCGCAGGGCTACGAGGTGACCACCGTGCCGTCGATGCGGATGGTGGTGGACCTGGCCAACCTGGACGAGTCCCGCTGGATCAACCTCACCGGCGCGTCCGGACACGTGTGGCACGACAACTACACCGACCAGACCGACCTGTGGCGCAAGGGCAAGACCCTGCAGTGGGCGTACACGCCCGCGGCGGTGGACAAGGCGGCCAAACACCGGCTGACCCTGGAGCCCGCCGGCCCGGCCGGGCCGGCCCCGGGCGGACCGTGACGGCGGCCCGCGGCGGTGCTACCGGGTGAACCGGTACACCGCCGCGGGCGTCACCGCGATGTCCACGGGCACGTCGTGCGGCTCGGCCGGCACCCGGTCGAGCACCTCGTCGTCGTAGAGCAGCACCACCGTCACGGCCGAGGCCGGCACCCGGGCGAGTGCCCGGTCGTAGGACCCGCCGCCACGCCCGAGCCGCAGTCCGCGGCGATCCACCGCGAGACCGGGCACCACCAACACGTCCGCCGTGCGCACACCCTCGACGCCCAGCCGCGGCCCGACCGGCTCGCGCAGCCCCCGGCCGGCCGGCACCAGCGACGCCGGACCCTCGTACAGCGCCCAGTCCAGGTCGTTGTCCGGCAACAGCACCGGCAGCAGCACACGCCGGGTCGACCCGGCGGCGAGATCCTCGGCCAGATCCCGGCCGCCCGGCTCCGAACCCACCGGCACGTAGGCCGCCACGGTCGCGGCCGCGGCCACCTCGGGGAGCGCGAGGAGCGCGTCACGGAGCGCGCGACTCGCCGCGACACGCCGATCCGACCCCGTGTGTGACCGTGAGTGCATCAACTGTGACCTCAGTGTGGCCTTGTCGTTGAGGATGTCCTTCATGCTGTTCCCTGAATGACGTGTTTGGACGGGTTATCGAAGGAGTCCGCGCAATCGACACAGTTCGCGCCACCGCACCTGACCCGGACCCCGCATGGGCCTGACTTTCGAACGTCTTCTGATCATCCTGCTCGTCGGCGCGCTCTCGGTCGCGGTCAGCTCGCTGACCGTTGCCGTGCGCCGATTGCGCGCGATCGCCGGCAACGAGCTGCCCGAGCTGCGGCACGAGGTCACCCGACTGGAACTCAGCCGCGCCGAATTGGAGCGGCTGTCGGTGACCGACCCGCTGACCGGCGTGTGGAACTACCGCTACCTGCAACTCGTGCTGGATCGCGAGGTGATGCGCGCGACCCGGTTCGGCCGACCACTCGGGCTGCTCATGCTGGACCTGGACCACTTTCGCGACGTCAACGAGCGGCACGGCCATCAGGGCGCGAGTTCGGTGCTGCGCGAGGTGGCCCAGCGGCTGGCCCTGGAGATCCGCCAGGTGGACACCATCGCCCGCTACGGCGGCGAGGAGTTCGTGATCCTGCTGCCCGAGACCGACGCGTCCGGTGCGGCCAAGGTCGCCGAACGGCTGTGCTACGCGGTCCGGCGCGGCAGCTTCGGCGCGACGGCCGACCCGGTGCGGCTGACGATGGCGATCGGCCTGGCCGTACTGCCCGAGGACGGCACGCACTCCGCGACCCTGCTGCGGGCCGCGGACCGGGCGCTGGGTCGGGCCAAACGGGCGGGCGGCGACCGGTTCTGCGGCCCGGATCCGGCCGGGAGCGGACCTTCGGCCGACAACAGGCCAATCGCCGGGCTTCCCGGGACCCCCGGTGATCCCACCCGTTAGTGTGCGGCCATGCCTCCGCGTCGCTCGTTCCACATCACGAAGGCCGTCGTACCCGCCGCAGGTCTCGGCACGCGCTTCCTGCCGGCGACGAAGGCGACGCCCAAGGAGATGTTGCCGGTCGTGGACACGCCGGCGATCCAGTACGTGGTCGAGGAGGCGGTCGCCGCCGGGCTGACCGACGTGCTGATGGTCACCGGGCGCAACAAGCGCCCGCTGGAGGACCACTTCGATCGCGCGTACGAACTCGAACACGCGCTGGCCGCCAAGGGCGACCTGGAGCGGCTCAAGCTCGTTCGCGAGTCGAGCGAGCTGGCCGCGATCCACTACGTCCGCCAGGGCGACCCGCGCGGCCTGGGACACGCCGTCTCGTGCGCCCGCCCGCACGTGGGCGACGAGCCGTTCGCGGTGCTGCTCGGCGACGACCTGATCGACCCGCGCGATCCGCTGCTGAGCACCATGTTGCGGGTGCGCCGCGAGCTCGGCGGCAGCGTCGTCGCACTGATCGAGGTCGACCCGTCCCAGATCCACCTCTACGGCTGCGCGGCGGTCGAACCCCTCGCCGAGGGCGTCTCCGAGCCCGGCGTGGTGCGGGTGACCGATCTCGTGGAGAAGCCCGAACCCGGCAGCGCGCCCAGCAACTTCGCGGTGATCGGCCGCTACCTGCTCGACCCCTCGGTCTTCGACGTGCTCGAACACACCCCGCCGGGCCGAGGCGGCGAGATCCAACTCACCGACGCGCTGCGGGTGCTCGCGGGTCGCGAGTCGGCCGAGGGCGGCACGGTGCACGGCGTGCTGTTCTCCGGCCGCCGGTACGACACGGGCGACCGGGCCGACTATCTGCGTGCCATCGTGAAGCTGGCATGCGAGCGTGATGATCTGGGACCCGAGTTCCGGGCCTGGCTGAGGCAGTACGTGAACGAGGAGATGCAAGCATGAAAAGCGTCGAGGACCACCTGACCGGGATCCTCGGGCGGATCGCACCGCTGGCCCCCCTCGAACTGCAACTGCTCGACGCGCACGGCAGCCTCCTGGTCGACGAGGTCGCCGCAACCGGCGACCTGCCACCGTTCGACAACTCCTCGATGGACGGATACGCGGTCCGCCTCGCGGACGTCGCCGACGCGGGCGAGCGCTATCCGGTGGTACTCGACGTGGTGGACGACATCGCCGCCGGCAACGCGCCCAAGACCGCGATCGGTTCCGGCACCTGCGCCCGGATCATGACCGGCGCGCCGCTGCCGGAGGGCGCCGAGGCGATCGTGCCGGTCGAGTGGACCGACGCGGGCATGCCGACGGTACGGATCACCAAGGCGCCGGAGAGCGGCCAGTACATCCGCCGCCGGGGCAGCGACGTCACCGCCGGGCAGACCGTCCTGGACGCGGGCAGCGCGATCGGCTCGGCGCAGGTCGGCCTGCTCGCCGCGATCGGCCGCGAGCGCATCCGGGTGCGGCCCAAGCCGCGCGTGGTGATCCTGTCCACCGGCAGCGAGCTGACCCAGCCCGGTCGGCCGATCGGCCCCGGCCAGATCCGCGACTCGAACAGCTACATGCTCACCGCCGCCGCACGCGAGGCGGGCGCCATCGCGTACCGGGTCGGCAACGTGCCCGACGACCCGAAGATCCTGATCGACACGATCGAGGACCAGCTGATCCGGGCGGATGTGGTGGTCACCACGGGCGGCGTCAGCGCGGGCGCCTACGACGTGGTCAAGGAGGTGCTCTCCGAGCTGGGCACGGTCGAGTTCGGCAAGGTCGCGATGCAGCCGGGGATGCCGCAGGGCTTCGGCGTGATCGGTCCGGACGAGACGCCGATCTTCACCCTTCCCGGCAATCCGGTCAGTGCGTTCGTGTCCTTCGAGGTGTTCGTGCGTCCGGCGCTGCTGCGGATGCAGGGCGCCGAGGTCACCGAGCGGCCGATCGTCCGAGCCGGCTGCTCGGCGGCGCTGAAGTCGCCCGAGGGCAAGCGCCAGTACCTGCGCGCCTGGTACACCCCGCCGCCCGCGGGGGTCGGCGAGGGCACCGTGGACCCGGTCGGCGGCACCGGCTCCCACCTGCTCGGCAGCCTGGCCAAGGCGAACGCGCTGATCACCCTTCCCGCCGACGTCACCGAGGTCGCCGAGGGCGCCGAGGTGTCCGTGATGCTGCTCGGCTGAGCGCCGCGAACCCCGTCCGAGCGGCCCCGTGCATGCGGGCCGCCCGGTTGTGCCTCTAACGTTGCCCCAGCACGACACACGGCAGTTCGATACACAGGGCGGTCCGACACATCGGGCGGTTCGATACACACGGCACTTCGACGCCCCACCGCACGGGGGGCTCACCGTATGGGGTGGAAAGTTGACGCGCGGCGCCAAGAACCTCACGCACCTCGACGAGGCCGGCGCGGCCCGCATGGTGGACGTCACGGCCAAGCAGATCTCGGTCCGCACGGGCTCGGCCTCGGGCCGGGTGCTCGTGTCGCCGCGTGTGGTCGAACTCCTGCGGGGCGAGGGCATGCCCAAGGGTGACGCACTGGCCACGGCCCGGATCGCGGGCATCATGGCGGCCAAGCGCACGCCCGACCTGGTGCCGCTGTGCCACCCGATCGCGCTGCACGGCGTCGCGGTGGACCTGACGGTGCACGACGACGCGGTGGAGATCACCGCGACCGTGCGCACCGCGGACCGAACCGGCGTCGAGATGGAGGCGCTGACCGCGGTCTCCGTCGCGGCGCTCACGGTCGTGGACATGATCAAGGCAGTGGACCCGGGCGCGGTCATCACCGACGTGCGGGTCGAGCGGAAGACGGGCGGCGCCTCCGGGGACTGGGAACGGGACACCGGGGCAGCGACCACACAACGGGACGGAGGGCAAGTCTGATGCGAGCCATGGTGATCACCGTGTCCACGCGCGCGGCGGCCGGGACCTACGGGGACGAGAGCGGTCCGGTGATCGTGCGCGGACTGCAGGCACTGGGCTTCGAGACGCGGGGCCCGCAGATCGTGCCCGACGGCGAGCCGGTCGGCCAGGCACTGCGGGACGCGGTCGCGGGCCACTACGACGTGATCATCACCACCGGGGGGACCGGGCTCAACCCGTTCGACCAGACTCCGCAGATGACCAGCCGGGTGATCAGCTACGAGGTGCCGGGCATCGCCGAGGCGATCCGGATGGAGAACTTCGACAAGGTGCCGACCTCGATCCTGTCGCGCGGCATTGCCGGCGTCGCGATCACCCAGGACTCGCACTGGACCTACCGCAGCCTGATCGTCAATCTGCCCGGCTCGCCCGGCGGCGCCCAGGACGGCATCAACGTGCTGGCCAAGGTGCTGCCGCACGTGGTGTCCCAGCTCCAGGGCGGCGACCACCAGCAGGGCGGCGGGTTCGGCGGCGGCGGTGGCGGCGGCTTCGGGGGCGGTGGGCAGCAGCAGCCCGCGCCCGGAGGCGGCGGCTACCAGGGCGGCTTCGGTGGCGGGGGTGGCTACCAGGGCGGCGGCGCGGGCGGTGGATTCCAGGGCGGCGGGGGCTACGGAGGGGCGCAGCAGCCGCCATGGGGCACGCACTGACCCGCGGGTGGCCGGTGGAGCTCACCGAGGGCCGGGTCACCCTGCGCCCGATCCGTGCCCGGGACGCGGTCGCCTGGCAGGAGGTGCACACCCGCAACCGCGAGTGGCTGCGCCGCTGGGAGGCGACCGTGCCGCCGGGCTCCGCGGCCGGTCGGCGCCCGACGTTCCGGCAGATGGTGCGCTTTCTGCGGGCCGAGGCGGGCGCCGGCCGGATGTTGCCGTTCGTGGTGTTGTACGACGGGCAGTTGGTCGGTCAGGTCACGGTCGCCGGGATCACCTGGGGTTCGATGTGCTCGGCGCACGTCGGCTACTGGGTGGACGAACGCGTCGCCGGGCTGGGCGTGATGCCCACGGCGGTCGCGCTCGCCGCCGACCACTGCTTCTTCCGGCTGGGCGTGCATCGCCTGGAGGTGTGCATCCGCCCGGAGAACCGGGCCAGTCGGCGGGTGGTGGACAAGCTGGGGTTCCGCGAGGAGTGCCTGCGCCCGCGCTATCTGCACATCGACGGCGACTGGCGCGACCACATCGCCTACGCGTTGAACGCCGAGGAGGTCCCCGAAGGTCTCCTGATGCGGTGGCGTGCCTACCGCGAGAGCCGGGGCTTCACCTGGTAGCGGAATCTCTTCGAGATCGATCCCGCCATATCGACACATCGATCTTGCGATTTCGCTACTCTCCCGGAGATATGAGCGGTGTCACCTCGGCAGACCCCGGCGCATCCCGGAGAACGGCTGCCCGAGGGGCCTCGGGGGCCACGGCGGCTCCGGGTATCTCGGGTGTCCCGGTCGTTTCGGCCGGGTCGGGCTTCTCGGTGAATTCGGCCGGGTCGGGCTTCTCGGCTATTTCGGCCGCGCCGGACGGTTCGGTGGATTTGGTCGCCTCGGCAGTCTCGGCAGTCACATTCGTCACATGGGCATCACCGCGGATCGGGCGACACACCGTGCCTAATCCGACGATGCGGTGCCCATCCGGCTTAGCGTGTGAAGCGTGAACGGCAGCGGCCTGATCTACGCAGCGATCGTGGGGGCCTGGGCTGCCTATCTGGTGCCCATGTGGCTTCGCCGACAGGACGAGCTCAACGAGGCCCGGCCGACCGAGCGATTCACCACCGCGATCCGGATCCTCTCCCGTCGCGGCGCCTTCGAGCGCCGCTCCGCCCGTGCGCTCGCGGAGGTCCGAACGCCCGCCGAGGACGGCACGGACGCGCCCGAGCGGCGCGGCCCGACCGAACCGCCGCGCGCCCGGCAGCACCCGACCAAGCCCGCCGCGCCGACGACGACGCCGCAGTCGGCCGCGATCCCCGGGCCCGCGTCCCCGGCCAAGGCCGGCAAGCCCGGCGCGGCCAAGCGCCCCGCCGCGCCGGTGCGCCGGGACGACGGCCGGGCGGCGCTGCTCACCCGGCGCCGTCGGGTCATTGCGACCCTGTTCGCGACCTTCACCGCCGGCGCGATCCTGGCCGGTGTGGCCGGGCTCGCGTGGGTGTGGCTGCCGGCCGTACCCGGCGTCCTGCTGTCCGCCTACATCGTGCACCTGCGTGTGCAGGAGCGGCGGCGCTACGAGGCCGGCCTGCGCCGGCTGGGCCGTCCCGCGGGCGGCAAGTCCGGCACGCCGGCCGACGGCGCCTCGGCCGCCGAATCGCGCTCTCGGGCCAAGGCCCGCGAGACGCACGACGCGACGCCGCCCCAACCTCGTTCCGCGACCCCGCCGGCCGGCGGCGACGCACGGCAGACGCGCACACCGCGCTCGGGGTCGACCGGCTCGTCCGGGCCGAACGGCGCCTCGGGAGCCTCGGCCCCGGTCGGTCTTCGAGGCAGGCGCGACCGGGAGGCGGAGGAGCCCGCGCTGGCCGAGTGGATCGCCGAACTGGCCACCGGCGGCGACCCGCACGACCGCGACTCGTGGGACCCGGTCCCGGTCCCGCTGCCCACGTACGTGACCGCACCGGTGGTCCCGCGCGGCGACGTCGAACACGAGCCGGAACGCCCGCAGATCCACGCCGTCCCGGACCCCGTCCCGACCGAGGCCCCGCGCCCGTCCACCCCGTTGTTCGACCAATACGCCGAGGACACCCGCACCGGCTACGGCGCCTCGGTCGACTCGCTGCCCCTGTATGAACACGAGTGGCGCCGGGCCGTCAACGAGTGAATACCCGTGCACGACCCACTTCGCCGAGGTGGTAATGTTTCTCCTCGTTGGGCCTGTGGCGCAGTCTGGTAGCGCACCTCGTTCGCATCGAGGGGGTCTGGGGTTCAAATCCCCACAGGTCCACACAGCACGAAAGCCCCGCCGGGTCGATCCGGCGGGGCTTTCGTCGTTTCCGAGCTCGACCTGGCATGAAGCGATACCGACGCCTTGGGGGCCGGCTACCCCGGCGCGGCCCTACCCGGACTGATACGTCGAATCATGGCCGAGTCCACCTCTACCGGACCGCCGCTCCGTCTGCTGCCATGAAAAGGGGCAAGCGGCGGCATCGAGGCAGGGGGCGCGGTGGGAACGTCCACGCGATGGAGGGGGCCCAGCGGGGGTCCATGGAGCGCCGTGGGAAACAGACTGACCCGATGGCGGCCGGACCAACGCGATGCGGACCAGCGGCTTGGCGAGATCGCGCAGAGTCTGCTCCTTGCCCTCCAGTCGACTGTGCGCGAAGACGCCTCGGCGTTCGGCCTCTATGACGCCGCGTGTACTGCCGGTGGACGGCTCGCGGACGTGATGGCAAGCCCGCCGCGGATGGCGTCCGACACCGAGGTCCTGGCCGGGCTCGTCACCCGGATCGGCGGAGAAGGCGGCACACTCTCGGATGCGGTGGTGCGTAGAGCCGTTGCTGCGGCATGGGTCCAAGTGCAGGAACAGCATCCCGAGTTGAGTGGAAGCACGATCGGCCGCAGTATGACCGCGGACATATTGTGTGATCTGTATCGATTGTTTTTCGCCGACGTGGTGGCGGAGTTTCTGCGCTCCGTCGTGGCGGAGAAAATCAATCTGGCGATGCTCGGATCGACCGTTCTCATCGATCCGGAGAGTGTGATTGCGAACTGGATCACGGAATGTCTACTGGAGTTTGTTCCCGACCCATGCGAGGTTGCCGTCGGCAGGGGCGGATCGGATGCACTGCCCGGCATTGCCCGATCGCTGGTGCCTCGTGCGGTCGACGCCGTCCTCGGGTTGAGCACACCGGAGGCGGCATGACCGGGCTCGGGGACCTTGTGTGGTGGCATGAGCACGCGGCGGACAGGCCGCCTGCCGCGGCGGACGCGGTGGTGGTCGGCCCGGACTCGTTCCAGGAACGTGAGAGCAGCGTCACCGGCACCGATCGATTGCCCGGCCTTGCGCCCGCGTGGGCCGACGATCTTTTTCGCGTGGCGCGTACCGCCTTCGTTGCGGACAAGCGCATTCGGCGAGACACTGCCGCGGACAATTGGACGCGCAGGATTCGCCTCTCAGTGCCTGTTTCCGACCCCGACCTTTGGGCATCACCCGGGCCGATATCCCATTTGACGGCGTTGCTTCAGACACTGACGGGAGATCTCTGGGAGGTACGGTTTCGCGCGTTCAGGCCCGAGTACACGTACGAGACCTTGCCATTCGCGGACGAGCCGCGTGCGAGCGAAGTGTCCTTGTTGTCCGGCGGCTTGGATTCGCTGAGTTGGGCGGCCACGCGAGCGAGCACCGGTAAGGCGCACGGGCGACGCTTGTTGTTCGTCATGTTCCGCGAGATCAGCCTCGACGACCTGCAACTACGGGTGTACGCGTCGGTTCGACGACTGGGCCACAACCGAGAAATGTGCCTCGTGCGCCTGCGGCAGACCTCCAAGGGCGACGGCACCGGAGACAGGCTCGAGACTTCCGCGCGTACGCGAGGACTGCTCTACGCAACCGGTGCCGTGCGTATTGCTGCCGCTCATCGAGTCGACCGGGTCAATGTGCCGGAGAACGGACAACTCGCGCTCAACAGCCCCCTGACGGCCGCACGAGCGGCAGCCTGCTCGACTCGCTCCGTGCATCCATGGACGTTGCATCACCTGAACGCACTTGTGCAGGAACTCAGCCCCGACCGTGACGCGGTGAGGGCAGTGAACCCTCTGGCGGACATGACCAAAGGAGAGGTGTGTCGGGCGGCGCTCGATGCCGGCCTGGAGCCGGCGGAATTGGTGGACACCTTGAGTTGTGGCAAGCCGCCGATCCGACAAGGACGTGGCCTGACTTCGGGGCAGGGCTTGTCCATGGCCAATTGCGGTGCCTGCTACCCGTGCCTGGTGCGTCGATCCGGCCTGCTGCACGCCATGGGTGCCGATCGCACCGAATACGAGGTCGCCCCATGGTCTCTGCCCGACGGATCCGAGAGGGACGAAGATTGGCTGGCCTTGCAGCGTCGACTTCGGACACCACCCACGCTCCACGACTTGCTCACCGATACCCCGCTGCCCCCGGCGGTGGATCTGGGGGCCGCCATGGGTGTGCTTACCCGCGGGTGGGGTGAACTCCGGGAACTGCTCGAACTGGTGCCGGCGACCGGGCCGTAGCGGGGGTACAACGCAGATCCGATTCAATGGGGCCGCAGGTGCAGTTGCACGGGTGTGCGGAGCATCTCGGACGCGCCGTCGAAGTCGGCCAACCGGGCCGCGACCGTGGCCACTGCGAGCCGCTCGGGCAGTGCGGCCGAAAACTTCAGCCCCTTGACCGCTCGGTGGTCGACGTCCGGCAGGACCAGGGACTCGCGGGCGTCCGCGCGCGCTGCCTGCCACATCTGTGGAGTCAGGTCATCGCGTAGGCGCAGCCAGCAATCGGTCGGTCGCTGAACCGGGTCGGTGATCGAGGACAGGGTGGCTCCCAGCGTCGCGTTCGCGCGGTAGCCGGCCCAGGTCCACCAACGCACGTCGTTGCCGACGCGCGACAACAGTGTCGCGGTGGGATGTACGACATCAGGAGCCTGGTTCTCCCGCCACCCCCGCAGGCATGCCTCCGCGCGTCGTGTGAGCGAAACCGGCGGGTCGACACCGAGCAACACCTCCCGCATGGCCCGGGTCAGTTCGAAGGACAGCCCGGCGATGCCGCCGCTCGCCCATTTGGCGACGCCGCCACTGTCGGCGGGTTCGACGAAGACGCGCTTGCGCCCCCAGTCGATGAAGGTGACCTGCCAGTTGCGGCCGGCGAGCAACAAGCGGCGGGGGCCGGGGCGCTCCTCGGTGAGGACGGAGGGATCGGTTCGACCGATCTCGGTGCGTCCGGAGAGGACCGTGAACTGTGGTGGCGCAGTGAAGGACGCGGTCAGGTCCATGAAGTGTCGGTGACCGAAGCGCTTCTCGGCCTCGGGGCCGACGAACAGGAGCCCTCCGTCGTCGTTCAGGAACCCCTCGCCGATCAGGTGGCGCAGGATCGGCTCGGCCGACCGGTCGAAGGGGGCCAGGCCGTTCCACTCCGACTGCCACAGACGATCGCCCAGCTTGTGCTGTTGCAGGGCCAAGGCGAGGAGCTGCTGCGCCACCAGATGACGGGGCTCGGGCGGTGCCGTCACCTTCTCCACCCACCCGCGACCCCACAACACGAGCAGCGCGGCGGCTTGGAGCAGGGTGTCTTCGTGGGTCGCCAGGAACAGGCAGTTGCGGGCAGTGCCCGCACGCCTGCCGGTGCGACCGATGCGTTGGAGGAACGAAGCGACCGTGCTCGGTGAGTCGATCTGGATGACCCGGTCCAAGTCGCCCACGTCGATCCCCAGTTCGAGAGTCGAGGTCGAGACGATCACGCAGTCGCGCGCCTCGGCGAACGCCTGCTCCGAGCGGGCGCGTTCGTCGGCGGAGAGCGACGCATGCGAGAGGTAGGCAGTTGTCCCGCGGGCGCGCAGTGCAGCGCCCAGCTCTTCGACCTGCCGACGGGAGTCACAGAAAACCAGACGCTTCTCGCCGCGGTGTAGCGATGCGATCAGCTTGGCGGCGTTGTCGAGAGAGGCGACATAGTCGAGTTCGACCAGCCCCGGTGGAGGGCTGCCGGGACGTGGATTCGCCTCGGGCGGCGGCGAGACCACCCGGCCGATTCGTTTGCCGGCGCCGGAGCCCTGGAGCCAGGTGAGGAGACCCTCCGGGTTGCCCACGGTCGCCGACAACCCCACACGCTGAATGGGGTGCCCGGTGACCCGCTCGAGGCGTTCCAGCACGGCGAGCAGGTGCCACCCCCGGTCGTCCCCGGCGAACGCGTGCACCTCGTCGACGATCACCGTCCGCACGTTGCCGAGCAGGTTGGCGTGGTCGGTCTTCACCCCGATCAGCATCGCTTCCAGCGATTCGGGGGTGGTGAGCAGGATCTCCGGCGGGTCGGTACGGATGCGCCTGCGCCGTGATTCCGCGGTGTCCCCGTGCCACAGGGCCGCACGTCGGCCGAGCCACTGGGCGTAGCCGTCCACGCGGGTCACGAGGTTGTTGAGCAGGGCCTTGAGCGGACACAGGTAGAGCACCGAGGTGCCCCGCCAACGTTGTTGCGCCATGGCGGACAGGATCGGGAAACACGCGGCCTCCGTCTTGCCACCCGCGGTCGGCGCGAGAAGCACGGCGTCCTCGCCGTCCATCAGCGGGTCGATGGCGGATTTCTGGAACGGGCGGAGGTCCGGCCAGCCCAGTGTGTTCAGGATGTGGTGGAGGACGACCGGGTCGAGGCGATCCAGCGGATCACCGGCCTCGGCTTCTCGTGCCGTCACTCCAGGTCCAGGTCGATGTCATCGGCGGAAGCGGAACCGACGGTGTCGGCGGTCGCCGAGTTCCTTTCGGTCTGCGTGAGTTCGTTGCCCGAAACGGTGAGCCGGTAGTGCCGGCGCGGATCGAAGTCCTCGAACTGATCGATGCGGTCCAGGACGTCACCGACGAGCTTCTTCAGGAACAACCTCGGGGCAACGCCCACTTTCCCGCCCAGCGCACCGCTGACCGCCCGGGCCAGATCGGCGACGTAGGCGTCGTTCGCGACCTGCCGAATCCGCTCGGGATGGTCCGCGCCGGCTTCGAACAGGTCGCGGATGGTGCCTCCGAGGCCGATCAACGAGTCGAGCGTGAAGCCCGGCAACCGCACCTGTACCGCCCGCGGATTGTCGAAGCGCGGGTCGGTGGTGAAGTCGGTGGCGAGCCGCTGCGCGAGCGGGGCCAGTCGCTGCACGCCCTGGGTGCCGTCGTAGAAGGCGGGTGTCCCCGTGATGACCAGGTAGAGCCCGGGGAAGCGTCCCGAGTGCACCTCGTCGATCAGTTGCCGGAGCGCGTTGAGCGCCTTGTCGCGCGCGTCGGAGCGAACTCGCTGCAGCGTTTCGACCTCATCGAGCACCACGAACAGCCCGGCGTGCCCGGAGTCCCGCAGGACGGTCAGGAGCCCCTGGAGGAAGCCGAGCGCACCGAAGTGGTCCAGATCGCCGCGCACGCCTGCAGCGCGCCGCGCCGCCGCCGCCACGTGCGGCTGCCCGCCGAGCCAGGCCAGCACGGCGGCGGCCGTCGCCTCGTCGCCGGCTTCCAGGGCGGTTCGATATCCGCGCAGCGCGGTTGCGAAGGAGGGGGCGTGACGGGAGACCTCGCTCAGTCGCTGAGTCAGCAACAGCTCCACCGCACCGGGAAGTTCGTCCTCGCTCGCGCCTGCGGCCAGGGCGTCTTCCTCCAACGCGTAGAACCAGGCATCGACGACGGGGCGCAGCGCGCTCGCCGGGAAGCTCGAAGTCGTCAGCCGTTCGGTCAGGCGCCGGTAGACGGTCTCCAATTTGTGCAGCGGCGTCTCGGTCTCCGAGATCTGGATCTCGGCCACGGCGAAATTGCGCCGTCGAGCCCGTTCGCCCAACCAGCGGCCGAAGAAGGTCTTGCCCGAGCCGTACTCACCTCGTACGGCCTTGAACACCGAGGACCCGGCGACGACCGCGTCGAGCTCGGCGTCGAGCGCCGTCTCGAACCGCTCCAGCCCGGTGGCGAGCAGGTCCAGGCCCCGTTCGGGGACGGCACCGCGCCGCAGGGCGTCGATGACGTCTCGTCGGCGGGCCACACTGACGGCGGAACCGGGCTTGGCAGGAAGGCGTGCTGTCACCTCGGCAGTCTCCCATCCGCCTCGTGCGTCGGCAGGTCACGGATTCGTGGCCGAAACCCTCCACCGGCTTGACGTCCGCAGCGGAGATGGATCAAATCGACGGACAGGTGAACCGAGCGTCAGGGTGGGGGAGCAGGCTGTGGCCATCGACAGCCCGAATCTGAGTCAGGTTCTGGACGACGTCGCGTCGGGAGTACTCCAACTTCCCGATTTCCAACGCGAGTGGAAGTGGGACGACCAACGCATCCGCGAGCTGATCGCGACGGTCACGCTCGACTACCCGCTGGGCGTCGTCATGACATTGGAGACCGGCGGAAAGTCACCCTTCCGTGCCGTACCTCTGGTCGGTTCCGAATCGGCCCAGGGACGAAGCCCGGACCTGCTGTTGCTCGACGGTCAGCAGCGTCTCACCTCACTGTTTCAGGCCCTGCATTCGCAGGAGCCGGTCCGCACCGTCGATGCCCGCAAGAAGAACGTCAAGCTCTGGTACTACGTCGACATCGCGAAGGCCGTCGGACCGTCCGCGGATCGGGACGAGGCGATCGTGTCCGTGCCCGAGAACAAGGTTCTGCGGTCGGACTTCGCCCGCAACGTGCTCGACCTGAGCACGCGCGACCTGGAGTGTCAAGCGGCGTACTTCCCGCTGCGGCTGGTGTTCGACTACGCCGAGCGCAGCAAATGGCAGCAGACCTTCGTGCGCTTGGAACAGGCCAATTGGGACCTGTGGTCGCAGTTCGAGCAGAGCGTACTGAGCAAGATCCAGTCGTTTCAGATCCCGATGATCCGACTTGCCGCGGCCACGACCAAGGACGCGGTCTGTTCGGTCTTCGAGCGAGTGAACACCGGTGGTGTGCCCCTCACCGTCTTCGAACTGCTGACTGCCACGTACGCCGGTGACCTCCCCTACGAGCGGGAGCACGACGACTACTATCGCCTGCCCAGCGTATGGCGGGACATCAAGAAGCAGTTGACCACCTCGTACCCGGTCTTCGGCAATCCGGACGCGGGCGTCGAGGACGGCTTCAGCAGCAGCGACTTCCTCCAGGCGATCGCGTTGGTACTGACCTGGGAGCGTAAGCAGGAAGGCGGGCGGACCGCGGTGTCGTGCAAGCGCCGCGACCTGCTGGACCTGCCGTTGAGCGACTTCGAGCGGTTGGCCCCCAAGGTCGCCGACGCGTTCGCCTGGGTCGGCGCATTCCTGGAACGGCAGTGCATCGTCCGCTCCGCCGACCTGCCCTACCGTACGCAACTGGTTCCCCTCGCGGCGGTGCGAGCCATCCTCGGCGATCGGACCGAGGAGATCGGGTACGACGATCGCATCTCCCGCTGGTACTGGTGCGGCGTGCTTGGTGAAATGTACGGCGGCTCGACGGAGAGTCGTTTTCCCCGCGATGTCGAGCAGCTCATCGGCTGGGCCGAGGGCGCGGGCGAGGTGCCGGACACCGTTACCGAAGCGGCCTTCCTGGCCGAGCGACTCGACACGCTGACCACCCGCAACAGCGCGGCGTACAAGGGGATCTACGCGCTCTTGATCAAGCAGGGTGCGGTGGACTGGTATTACAACGAAGGGCCGCTCACACCCGGCCTGCTCGTCCAGCACCAGGTCGACGTGCGCCAGATCTTCCCCCGGAACTGGTTCACCCGGAACCGCTCGGGTGACGCACGCGCCAACTCGATCGTGAACAAGACCCCGATGTCCTTCCGCGCAGGTCGCAGCATGAGCGGATCGCCGGCGGGTTACCTCAAGGCGCTCGCGGCCGAGTCCGGCATCCGGCCAGAATGGTTCGACGACGTCGTGGCCACCCACCTGGTCGATCCGATCGCGTTGCACGAGGGTGACTTCGACACCTTCTACGCGGATCGCTCCAAGCAACTGCTGGGTCTGGTGCACGCCGCGATGGGCAAGCGCACCGTCTTCCGCGACGTGTCGGACCGGTGACGCGTCGATGACCACCACGCAGCCTCCGACGCCGGAACAACTGCTCGCGCTCAAGGGCACCACGGTGACCCTGCCCGATTTCCTGGCACTCTTCGGGGTGCGCACGCGCAACTACTTGACGGTCTCGCCCATCACCACGGCCTTGAAGGAGGTCGGGCTGACCACGGTGCCGTCCTTCTCCACCTGTGGAGTCAAGGCGGCATTGGTCGTGGTCGCGGAGGAGACCGTCGCCGGCCCGCCCGACCGCGAGGAGGTCGAGGAGCAATTCGAGGAACCGCTGCCGGGGATGTTGCCGCAGCGGTCCTTCAAGATCGGCGACATCCCTTCCGCCCGCAACGGGGTCACGTCCGTCGGGTCCGGTGCCTCCCTGGCTCAGGCCACGCACCAGATGAAGACGAAGAACTACTCCCAACTGCCCGTGATCGACGGCATCTCGTTGATCCGAGGAGTCGTGACGTGGCGCTCGGTGGCCGCGCTGTACGAGCAGGGTGCGACGCCGAACCTGGCCAACGCGATGGTCAAGGATTCCTTGCCGATCGCCGAGGTACACCAGGACGTCTTCGCTCATCTGGGGTCGTTGAGCGAATACGGCTACCTGCTCGTTCGCGACAACAGCGGTCGCTTCACCGGCATCATCACGGCGGTCGACATCGCGACCCGCTTCGAGGCCACCGCACTGCCGTTCTTCCTGGTCGGCGAGATCGAGTTCCGGTTGCGCAAGTGTCTGGGAGCCAAGCTGGCTCCCGAAGCCATCTGTGCGGTGCAGCCCAACACCCCGAGTAAGCAGACCGGGAAGATCGCGGACCTCATGTTCGGCGCCTACGTCAAGCTCCTGTACGCGGACCCGAACAGCCCCACCCTGTGCGCCAGAGCCGACGCCAACTGGGCGGCGCTGGGCTGGGGCGGCGTCGACCGCACCCAGTTCGTGCAACATCTGGACCGGGTCCGGGTGGTGCGCAACCAGATCGCGCACTTCGACAGCAACCCGCTCACGGAGCAACAGATTCTCGACCTGCGGGAATTTTGCGGGCTGCTCAAACAGCTCACCTGAGCTCGAACTGCTCCCGGAGAAGTGTCGGGTTCAGCCGCAGCGTGCGCCCGTCGGGCAGCGTCTCCAGGACTTGGATGCCGTCGAAGTTCAACAACTGGCGCAACACCGCGGAGAAGCCGTCCGCCCGGAGAGGGGTGATGCCGACCCGCTGCGCCAGTGCGGTCACCGGGAGCGTGCCGCCCGCGTCGAGGAGTTCGCGCAGGGCCTTCTCGATCTTCACGAGGTCGGGCTTGCGGGCCAGCGCGTCCTTCTGCGCGAGGAAGAGCTCCGAGGAAAGCAGCGCCGGCACCAACGTGTCTCCCGGGGCCACGGGCCGAGGCTTGAGGAGCGCTTGCTCGCCGTCCGCGACGATGGCCATCTCGAACAACGACTGCTCACCGGCGGCGACTCGGGCGGCTTCGTGGCGACGCTGTTTCGTGCTCTTGGCGGTCTGTTTCGCGGGCACGTGGTGCGGCACCGGCGTGCTCGCTTCGGGCTCCGACTCGGCGGCGGGCGACCACCAGGCCGGGTGCTGGCGGCCCAACTCCCGCCAGCCCTTCGGCGGGGTCGCGCCGAACGACAGGAAGGCCATGATCGGGATGGCGACCTCGGCCAGTGACGCCCCGCCGTGATAGCCGGCCCTGTGCGCGGTATAGCGCGAGTCGGCATCCCACAGCGCGACGATCGACCCCTTGGTATCCGGCGACACCACCCGTGGGCCGGACAGCAGGATCTCGCTCTCCCGAAGCGGCCCTCCGGGCACCCGATGCCGGGCGGACAGCGGAGTCTCCGCGTCGACCCGCTCTCCGTGCCGGTCGACAACATGCCCGTGGTCACTGGTGAGCACGACCGCCCATCCGTACCGAGCCGCGGTCTGGAGCAACTCCCGCAGCCCGCCTATGTCCCGCAGCCGCCAGGCGGCGTCGCCGAGCTTTTGTTCCTTGGCCAGCCGGTCGTCCACGGTGTTGAGGACGACCGCCACGTGCGTACGGCCGGCGGCCAGGGCCTCGTCCAGCTTGGGCCCGAAGACGTCGCCACCGGTTTCGGCCCGCAGATCGTCCTTGTGGAAGACGGCCATCTTCCGGCCGCCCCAGAACGCGTGTTCGCCGACGAGTGCCCGCTCCTCCCGTTGCGAGCCGGCCAGCAGCCGGCCGGCGAACAGGGAAGTCCGGGACACCGCGGTGACCGTGGGCAGCGCGGCCACCATCCCGCGCCGACGCGGAGCGTCCTTGACCCCGGGCAGCGGGTCGAACTCGGCCCAGTCCCGACGCAGCTCCTCGCCCAGTTCGGCGGCGATGGCAGCGCTCATCCCGTCCAGCACCACGAGCAGGACACGGTGCTCGCCGGCCTCGGCCGCGGGCGCGATCACTCGGGAGAGGAAGGACTCGACGGTGAGCATCGACCCGGCGCCGCTGCCGGATGCGGTCCAGGTCGCGAGCGCGCTCGCGAAGTGGCGATCGATCTCCTTGCGCCGCGCACGCACCGCGGTACACAGCGCGGCGTACGCGACCCTCAGTTCGGCCACCGGGTCGCCACCCGCCTCGATGTGCTCCAGGGCCAGGTCGACCCAGCCGGTTTCGGCGAGGTGGCGGTCGATGCCGCCGGCCACCGTCGGGCACTCGTGTGTGGGGTCGCTCGCCAACCACAGAGCCAGTCGCTGAGCCATCCTGGCGCGTTCGATGCGAGTACGAACGTCCGGAGTCCTTGCCAAGCGGTGCTGCGTCAACCGCTGGATGGCGCGCTCGGTCCGCCGCGGGGCATCGTCCGTCAAGGCCAAACCGAGCACCTTGAACGTCGCGTCGAGACCGGCGGTCAGGACCGGACTCGTCCCGGCCGCACGCTCCGCGCCGAACTGCCGGGTCAGGGCGGTCGCACGGGCCAGTACGGTCGCCGAGAGCCGGCGGGCTCGATCCGCCTCCTCGTCCGTGCCGGAGTGTGCGATCTGCAGCAGGACGACCACGAACTCCTCCGCGGCCCGACCGAAGGCCCGCGCCAGCGCGTCCATGGCTTCCCCGTGTACGGGTGGGTCCTCGCCGAACCAACGTTCGGCTCGCCCGCGTGCCTGGTAGTCCCCGGTGTCCGCGGAGCCGTCCGCATGCACCCACAGTGCGGCGCACACCAGCCCGAAAGCCACGGCGTCCGGGCCGTGTTCGGCCGCGGTCAAGGCCAGCACGGCCTGCCCGGTGAGGCCCGCCTGCTCCTCCTCGCCGAGGAATCGGGTCAGCCCGGCGCGCTCCGGAGCACGCAGTGCCAGGAAGCGGTCGGGCCCGCCGGAGGACAGCGACCAGCGCAGCAGCGTGTGCGCGTCGAGTTCGATGCCCCCACCGGCTCCCCCGGAGGAGCCGGCCTCACGGTCCGGGTCGTACTGACCTGCGCCCAGCCGGCGCAGGGCCAGCGCCGCCAACGCGTGTCGGCGGGTCAGTACGCCCTTGCCGAGTTGCGGCCAGCGGCCCGGGGGCTGGGCATCGAGAAGGGCCTCGACCGCCCAGTTCTCGGCGGACAACCGAGGATCGGTGTACTGCGCGCCGAACGCCTCACGCACCACGTCCCAGGTGTCCACGGCGTTGACCCGGTGCTTGTGCACCCGCGCGAGCAGGTCCGCGCCCAGCTCGGACTCCTCCCGATCGGTGAGGACGACCAGCAACCCGGGGCCGCTCGCGCCGGGTGCCACATGGGCGAGGACCAGTTCGTACGCGGCCAGTGGCGAACCGGCCGTCGCCACCCGGGCCTGCTGGTTGCCCCAACTCAGCAGCGCGGGCCCGTCCCAGACCGGAGCGGCGCGCAGCAGGATCGCCTTGCGCCTGTCCTTGTCGAGCCCGGCCCGCGACGCGAGGTATTGCGTGATGGTCCCGGCGGTCAACCGCACTGCGGTGGTGCCGATCGTCGTGCTCACCGGTCCTCCACGACTCGCCAGCTCAGCTCGATGGTGGCGTTCGGCTCACGCTCGGCCAACGCCGCCAACTCGGCCTGCAGTTCGGCGACCGCCCGGGCCGCGGTGGTGCGTGTGCCACCGGACCGGCGGGCGGGCCTGTCGGTCGACGGCGGGGTGGGAGTGGGCGCGGGCGGGTCGTAACGCTCGGGCACGGGCGGGTGGCTGGAACCCGTGTCCAGGGGGACGTCGCCGGGATCGGTGGGGTGCGGCGGGTGCGGGTGAACCGGCGGGTGAGGCGTCGGGTCGTTGCCGGCCCGGCTGCGTCCCATCACGGCCACGATGCTTCGCCGCGCCTCCAGAAGCGCGTCCGGCAGGCTCGCGGTGCGCTGGTCGACCTGGGCAGCGCCGCGCAGGGCGGCCAGTACCGCTTCGCCCTCGGGCCCGTAACCGGGGGCCAAGCGCAGCATGTCCCAGGCCGCGTTGGCCAGGGCGGCGGCCACCGGCTGGGCCTGCTTGATCGACACGCCGTAGCGCGAGCCGGGAGCGTCGGCCAGGTCGAAGGTCGCGAGCGTGTTCACCGTTTGCCGGGCTGCGCCGCTGTTGCTCGCCACGCCTTGATCGGTGGCGAGCAGGGCGTCCAGCAGCGCGAGCGAGCGTCGGGCCAGGGCCAATCTGCCCGAGTCGTCCGCGTCGTCGAGGGCGAGCAGTTCGGCGTGCTTCTCCAACTCGCGGATCAGGTCGGCGGCGTGCGGTTGGTGCGTGCGGGCCTGGGCCAGGATCTGCCGGGCGAACTGGCTGACGATCCGGCCGCGCCGCAGGGTCGGCGGCTTCTCGCCGAAGATCTCCTGGTATCGCTGCCGCGCCTGCTCCCAGACCGACTCGTCGGGCAGGGGCTGGGCGCGCAGCGCGTCGTTCGGCTTGATCTGGGCGGGCTCGGGGGCCGGGTCGAGCAGCGATCCGGCGCGCACCCACACCCGGTCGTCCATCTCCGCGTACGAGGCGATCACCAGATTGGCGACGTGTGGTACCAGGCCCATGGGCTCGGGCTTGTCGATCCACTCGGTCAGTGCGACCACGGACAGGTCGCCGGTGATACCGAGCAGGCTCGCCTGACGCAGGAAGTGCTCGCGCCACCGCGTGGACAGCTCGAAGTACGCCTCCTTCTGCGAGCCCAGACCGAGCGGAGCGGCGATATTGCGCATCAAGCCCCGCTCCTTGGCGGGTACTTCCACGCGTCGATCGTTTGCCTCGGCGGCGGCCCGCATGGTGGCGAAGACCGTGCGCACGTCCGCGGGCTTCACCGCGACGCCCGTGTTCTCGGGATCCAGGTCGGGGTGGGCGGGGAACTGGTGCGCGAGCATGCGACCCGCGATGCTGCGGGTCGCCTCACGCATCGACTGGCCGAAGGCCAGCTTCAGCTCGGCGACCTTCGGCAGGGCTTCGAGGTGATCGTCGTGGCCCAGTTCCACCTCGTTCGGCTGCTTCTCGGCCAGCCCGTACGCCTGCTTGAGTGCCTTCTTCACCGTGTTCGTCAGCGACGTGCGCTGGCTCTCCAGCAACATACGGGCCCGGGCCCGACTGTCCGCGTTGAGGTGGGAGGCGTACTGGGTGTTGAAACGCGCGACGTCGGCCAAGGCGTAGTCGATGGTGACCAGGCGACGGAAATCCAGGAACCGGGTCGCGGACAGGTGCGCCGGAATCCACGCGACGGTGCGCGGGCGGTCGCCGGGCAGGTCGCGCAGCGACCGCATCCGGTTGGCGTCCTCGACGGGCCCGAACTCGCCCTCGTGGTAGGGCATGCTGACCACCAGCCGCCAGGCCGACTCGGTACCGGGCGAGAACTCGTGGTCGGCCAGGTCGTCGGGATCGGCGATCTTGCCGATCACCACCTCCACCGTGCGGTTCGAGCCGCGCCACACCAGCGCGAGTTCGTCCGCGCCCAAGCGCCCGTCGTGCAGCTCGAAGCCGATCTCCTCGGCCAACAGGCGCTTGAGCAGTGCTCGCCGGTTGCCCGGATTGTCGTTGACGTTGGCGTTGGCCAGGACGGAGTCCACGTCCACGCCCGCGAGTTCGAGCCTGACGCCGGGGTTGGTCGTGGTGCCGACCTCCTTGATCTCCGGGAAGCGCGAAGCCCACTCGGCGACCTTCGACTTGATCACACCCACCTCGGCACCCGGGATGGGCGTGATCACCGAGCCGTGATTGAGCGCGCCCAGGCGCCGGATGGTGAGATCGCGCAGCGCCGGCACGGTGGGGGCCAAGGCGGACAGCAGCAGCGTGGAGATCAGCCGGTTGTCGCCCACATAGCTCTTGCAGCGTTGCAGAAGCTGCGGGCTGTCGATGCTCTCGGGACGGTGCAGGTAGCGCTCGACGTCTTCCTCGGTGACCTCGTAGACATTCAGCAGATACGGCCGGAGCTTGTTCCGGTAGAGCTTGTCGGCGGCCTTGAATTCCGCCTTCAGCTTGTCCACGAACGGCTCGTCACCTCCGTCCGCGATCACCTCGTAGAGGTCGCCGAGCGGGATCAGTTGCTCCAGGCGCGCGTCGTCGCGGTGGTTCGCGAGCAACTGGCCCATCAGCTTGAGGCCGGTGCGCGAGCGCTGGAGGGCCGAGGAGATGTGGACGAGGGTGTCCATGAAGGCGGGGGAGAAGGGATAGGTCAGCCGGAACGAGTCCTCGTCCGCGCCGGTGGTGCCTCCCTCCGACCCGAGCAGTACGTCCCACACGGCGGGTCCGCCCGATCGTTTCGCCTTGGCGAAGGCGGCGTCGAGCTGAGCCTTCGCGTCGTCGTTCTTGGGCCGGAGCAGACGGGCATGAGCGATCTGCGGGAGGTTGCGGTCCTCCAGGGTGATCTTGTCGAACCGACCCGAGGCCAGGTTCAGGCTGTCCTGGATCGACGTCTCCGCGGCGCCGGACAACTCCTGGCCGACCAACTCGCGCAGGTCGCGCTGGCGCGCGATGAACGACACGATCGGGACGGCCCGACGGGAGTCGGCGCCTTCCACGAAGTTCGTGATCTTGTCCGCCTCGCGGGAGACGAACTTCTGGTCGTGGATGCGGTTGGCGAGCCACAGGATCAGCTCGTCCATGAACAGGATGAGGCCGTCGTAGCCGAGCGACTTCGCGTGCGTGGCGAGGACGCCCAGACCGGCGTCCAACGAAATGAAGCCGTCCTCGTCCTCGGCGGCATTGGCCGTGAAGCCCGGGAACCAGCCGGCGATGGCCTCGTTGACGAGCTTGGCGCGCAGCTCGGACGGGGTGGTGGGGGTGACGAGGTTCAGGTTGACCTCGCTGCCGTCCAGTTGCTCGGCGGCCAGGGCCGTGTCGACCAGGTCCGGCGTCCAGGCGAAGCCCTCGCCCCACTCGTCGTCCTCGTCGGTGGTGTCGGCGGTCGCGTCGGACGCCGTGGCGGTGCCGTCGAGCCCGGCGATGAACGCGGCGTCGCCGATCTTGTCGCGCAGCCGGCGGATGTCCGAGAACAGCGAGTCGGTGCGGTACACCTGCGGCGTTTCGGCGTCCGGATGCAGCGCCTTGACGTGCGCGACGTAACCGCCGAGGATGCGTTGCTCCAGGGACTTGGCGCCGAGCATGTGGTACGGCACGAGCAGGAACTTCTTACGCTGTCCCGCGCCGCCGGCGCCGCCCAGCCACTCGTGCCGGGCCAGTACGGAATCGAACTCCGTCCGAGCCTGAGCCGCCTGATCCCCCCGGAGCAGTGCGTGCAGTACGGCCATGAAGTGCGACTTACCGGAACCGAACGAGCCGTGCAGGTAGGCCGCCTTCGACGTCTGCCCGTCCAGTGCGGACCTGATCAGGCTCAGTGCCTCGTCGAAGTTCTCCAGCAGTCGTTCGGTGACGACGTAGTCCCGCAGCGCACGGGCGCTGCCCTCTTCGGTCACTGCCTCGGCGAGCTTCAGGACGAAGTCGGAGGTGGAGATGGAGGGCTGGATGTCGATGACATCGCGAAGCAGAGGCGGCTGGGCGCTGGAAGGCATGTTCTCCGGCTTCTTCGTGGCGTGCGCTGGGTCCCGGTCGGCTCGGACATCGTCCGGTCAAGCCGCTGTCATCCTGTCATTTTCCATCCTTCCGCAAGCCCGTTTCGCGGCGGTGCGGTGCGGCAGCCGATGGCACGTCACCACGTAGTGCGGCCGCCGCCGTAACGGGGGACGGGGGTTCCGAAGGCCGGCCGGGTTGGGCCGACTCGTCGACCCGCAGTGGACGTCGGTCAGTCCGGTCCGCCTGCCCCAATGACGGGGCGCTCCGTCTTCCGAGCCATGCCACTTTTCGAGTGCTGCCTGGTGAGTGATCCTCAGCGGGCCCGAGACTGCCTGGGCGTTCCCGCGAGATCACGTTGGCACCGGGAGAGGCATTTTACTGTTTTGAGTCCGATCGAATTTAGCCAGATCGGAGGTTGATTCGGTCAATCCAACCGGATGTTGCCTTTGTCATCTCGGTGGCCAGTAACGTCAGGCTGTGTCGCCCGGAGTAAGTAGGGCCGGGCGAATTTGTTCCTTCGGAAGGATTGCATAACATGCGAACCAGATCGATTGTCGGGTCACTTGCAGCCGCTATGTTATTGGCAACGTGCGTCACCGGCGCGGCAAAGCCGGGACCCGGTGACACCGGACCGTCGACTTCGCCGTCGAAGCCGGCGGGAGTCAGTGAAGAAGCATTGCTACGTCAGCCTGTGCTCAAAGAGTTGGCGAATCGTATAGCCGGTGTGGACGAGGCTGAGCGATACCGGATACCCGGGTATGCCGGGCTGGTTCTCGACGCCGAAAAGGCCACGCTGGATGTCTATTGGAAGGGCACATCTCCCGCCGTGGTCACGGCGATACTTGCCGCTCCTCCCAGGGGAATCACCGTCAGGGTGCATTCGGCTCCGTTCTCCGCAGCCGAACTCGAAGCGGGTCGTCAACGCCTGGTGTCCGGGCAAGGTGAACAGGCCGCACTCGAGACCGTTGCCGACTGGCACTCCGTCTCGATCCTTCCGGAGGGCGCGGGTCTGTCGGTCGGCTTCGAGCCGCGGGCAACTGCAGCACAACTCGCGTCGACCGACACCACAGCCGTCTCGCGGGACGTGGCCTCCAAGGTCCAAGCCATCACCGGAGTGCCCGTCCAGGCATACGTGAAGCCGAAGCCGAAGGACGTCATCCGGGCCGACGACCATTCCCCTTGGCGGGGTGGTGGACAACTCCACCCCGAGGGTGGCGGGTTCTGCACGACCGGCTTCACCGGGTGGCGAGGTGGGGCGCCGGTGATTCTGACGGCAGCCCATTGCGGTGCTTCCGGCTGGTATTCCAGCGGGATGAACATTCCCATCGGTTCCGTGGTGGCCAGCCGAGCAGATCGCGACGTATCCGTCATCGGCGTGCAAAATGGGACGGTCGGTCCCTATTACTATGACGGCCCTTGGAACGACCCGGCGGGGTACGGGAAGCACATCGTGGGAGCGAACTACAACAACAACGGCGACTTCGTCTGTGCTTCCGGTGCAATGTCCGGTATTCGATGCAATTTGAAAGTCTACAATGACAACACCGTATTCAAGGGACCGGATGGCGTGACCCGCGGCCCGGCGATCCTCGCCAAGCGATTTTATCCGACGGACATTGCCATTGCCACGGGCGACAGCGGCGGCCCCATCGTCGCCAGCCCGGACGGGACCTACGGTGGCAATATGGAGGCGCGAGGGATCGTCAGCGCTTCCGACGGGAGTTATGTCGTCTGCCCGGTCTGGGGGGAAGGAACAGCCGGAATTACGGATTGCTTCGAGGGAGTTTCGTACATCGCTATTCGAAGGGTACTATCTGACTTCGGCGTGGTTATCGCCACTTGAGAGAAGGCGGACCGATGCGATCGTTACCTGGCTTCGGAAATTTCGGTTGCCAAGCCCTCGTTGGCGGTGCCGTCCTGGCGCTTCTGCTCGCGGGATGCGCAGGTGCCGACCAGGGAAGCGGCAGTGGTCCGGATGACGCCACGCGCGAGCAGATCACATCCTTGCAACTCGACATCGCCGAGATGCGCAGCAATAAGTACAAGATTGCGGACGTAAGCGACGCATCCGGGAAGTTGACCGTCTCGGTCGTCGGAGATCTCGACGCGGCTCGTCGAGATCTGGCGGATCGTTACCCCCGGCACAAGATCACCGTGCTGCGCAGTGAGGGGCACGTCGATCTCATCGGCCGAATACCGGAACCGATCCCCGGTTCCCCCGGTCGATAGCGAAGCCGCCCTGCGAGAGCGGAGCGCCACACCGGCAACCGCAGCCTGTCCGCACTCCGTCAAGGGGGCGGGCAGGCGATGCGGCCGAGGGCTGGGTGGTGACCGGGTGAATGTCTCGTGTGGAGTCGCCCACCGCGGCACGGACTCGCACGGCGACCTCGAACTCGGCTCGAACGGTTCACGAGTGACTTGGCGCGGACTACGGGAACGACGCCTTGTGCGACGTGCTTGTCCCGACCCGGGACTTCGATGGTGTGTGCGTTGGTGCACTCCAGCCAAGGGGCGGTCGAGTTGCGCGGGGTGGAAACAGTAGCCGGGCCCCTCTCCGGCCGACGCACGTGTTACCGACATGGATTTCTCGATGGCTGGGGCGGCTTCGTCCGCCGCGGTGACATTACTCGCGACCTCCCCGACAGCCGTTCGGGTCGAGGGCGACCAGCCACATCGAGCCGTCCGGCTTGGCGCACCGGATGGTCTGGGCGCCGTCCGGGTGGTGTCCAGGCCGAACGCGTCGATGGGGGTCGGTCCGCCGACGTCCACCAGGCCCAGGCCGTCGTGACTTCGTCCCACAGGCGGCGGGGGCCGTGTTGGCGGATGTGGAAGGTGTCGAGTTGACGGCCGTCGCAGTCGACTGTGACCCATGAGGTTCGGGTGTCGTCGCCGCTCCACAGTCGGGACCTGACGTCGGCGACGTTCGGGTCGTCGTCCCAGCGGGTCCACAACGTGGGCATATCAGGCCCGTGATCGCCTCGACGTGCCGGTCGCCGCCCGCTACTTCCCATGGGGAAAGGGTGGTTGTGTCCGTGTCGGGGGCGTCGTCCGGGCCGACCACGGCCGACGTCGCGGATGTGCGAGCGGTGGCTGCGCATTGCAACGAAGGAGCCGCCGTGGCCCAACCTGCCGCTTGCTGTGCCGTCTTGATGGGGAGTCAGGGCGACGGTTCCGTCGGCCGACCACGATGTGGTCCAGGGCGTGAGGTCAGGCCGCCGGGGCGGACCTGGTCGAGCCAGGCGGTGGGATGCGGGTCACCGAGCACGTGCTCACGATGCGGTCGTAAGGGGCGCCGGGGCCCAGCCGTCGGCGCCGTCGCCGTCACGACCTGCGGCAGGAGGCCGAGTGCGTCGAGTCGATCGCGGGCGGCTGCGGCAAGGGCGGGGTCGACCTCCACAGTGACTACGTTGGCGTGGCCGAGGCGATGGGTGAGGAGGCCGGCGTTCCAGCCGCCTCCCGTGTCGATTTCCAGGACTCGGTGGCTGTCCAGGACGTCGAGGGCCAGGAGGGTGCTCGCGACGATCGAAGGCTGGGAGACGGACGAGGAGGCCCAGGCGGGCTCGCCCGGTTCGGGGTCGAGGCCGTCCCTGACCTGGATCACCGCGGGGGTGTCGGACCAGGCGACTTCCTGCCATCGGTCGGGGTCGGTTGCCCGGTCACAGGGTTCGTGGTCGGGGAAGCCGTCGGCTGGTCGCAGCCAGATGACGGGCGGGAGGAAGGCGGCGCGGGGGACGCTTTTGAACGCCTCCCGCCAGGGGGTCGGCAGCGGTCCGGTGACGTGTTCGACGTGGCTGAGCAGGCTGTCGGCGTTGTGGCCGGTGGTGTGGTCGATGGTGTTGGTCGATACGGGCTCACTTGTACTTCTTCGGGGTGCCCGGGTTCGGGGGCTTGTCGGGCAGGATCGGCGGGGGGATGGGCCGACCGGGCTGGTGGCCGTCGTGGGGGATGGGGCTCTTGTGGGTGCCCATGGGGTGGCCTCCTCGTGGTTGGTGGGTATTTGGTGGGTCGGTGGTTGGTGGTGAGGGCGCCGCGCTTGTGGGTGGTGCGGTGTGTGGCATGTGGGTTGACGGGGCGCGGAGTTGGCGGTTTGACGGGTGCGCGAGCCTGGTGGGAGGTCGGGTTGCGCCTCCGGGGAACAAGCGGGCCGGATAGGCATCGGAGCGCGCCGCGGGTGGCTCTGCGTTGATGCGTCTGCGGGTCGAGTGGCCAGCGTGGGCGCGGTGAGGTGATTAGCGGTCCGGCCCGGCGGGTGGAGCACATCGCTGGATGCGCTCCACCAGCGGTGATTGTCGGCGCGTTGGAGGTCGTGTCTTTAGGCGCCCGGGACGCGGATGCCCGCGACGACGGACTTTCCGCAGGTGCGACGGGGGACCACGGCCCAGGTGGTCGAGACGGCATCCACGAGGAGGAGGCCGCGCCCGCCGCATGCGTCGGGGCCGGGGGTGGCGAGGGCAGGGAGGGTGAGGCCGGAGTCGGAGACGGCGAGCCAATAGTGGCTGTCGGCGACCCAGAGGACGAGTTCGATCGGGTCGTCGTCGGTGGGCCGTGTCCCGTAGCGGATGGCGTTGGTGACGAGTTCCGAGACCAAAAGCCCGAGATCGAGCGCGAGTTCGGGAAGGCAGGTCGACGGAAGGGCTTCAGCGACGGCGTGCCGTGCCTTGCGGACCGAGGCGGGGTGGGACGGGAACGTCCAGTGGGCCGGGACAGCGGGGATGCTGGATGTCGGCCGGCGACTGTTCGGGAAGGGGCATCCGGGCATGGACCTACTCCTTGCTGCGGCGCTGAGTTGGGGGCGCGTCTGTGGCTGCGCGCGTCCGATGGCAGCGCCGGTGGCTTACCTCCCAGGCACGTGCACACCCGCTCTGGGAGAGGCGGGCATGCTCGCGCGGTGCACTTCCGGCGTGGCCGTGCGTAGCTTGTGCGTCACTTGAAGCTAGCGTCTTGGCAGGCATGCTGCCACCCATTGGGAGGCAATTGCCTCTTTCGAGTTGTCCTGGGCCCGGTGCACCACACAGACTGAGCGTCAGCCGAGCTGGAGAGGACGGCATGCCATCACAACGCCCGCCCACAGAACGCCAGAAGCGCTTGGGCGCTGAACTGCGCAAGCTCCGCGTTGCGGCAGGAGCAACCACCGACTACGCGGCTTCGCTGCTGGGACTGGATCGTTCGAAGATCGCCAACATGGAGTCGGGTGTCCGTCCGATCAGCCCCGAGCGAGTGCGAACGCTCGCGAGCAACTACTCATGCGCAGACGCTACTTACGTCGATGCCCTCGTGGTGATGGCCGAGAAGCAGGATCGCGGCTGGTGGGAGGAGTACCGGGGCACCCTCCCTCCGGGACTGCTGAACATCGCCGAACTTGAGTGGTACGCGGCGCGTCTACAGACGGCACAAACCGTGCACGTGCCGGGACTTCTGCACACTGACGACTACGCTCGGGCCGTGTTCGGTGCCGTACTCCCGCCGCTGTCGCGGTTGGAGATCGAACTCCGTGTGAGTCATCGCCTGGAGCGGCAGCAGATTCTGGAGACGGGTCACTCTCGCCCCTACGTTGGGTACATCCATGAAGCCGCCTTGCGTATGCAGTTCGGCGGAGCAAAGGTCACTCGCGATCAACTTGAGCACCTTTGCGCGATGTCGGAACACGAGAACATCTCGCTGCGTGTCCTCCCTGTCACGTGTGGCGCCTTCCCCGGGGCAGGACACGCCCTTCTGTACGCGGACGGGGTCGTTCCTCAACTCGACACCGTGCAGCTGGACTCCGCACACGGACCGGAGTTCACTCATGCCGAGGCTCAACTCGCGAAGTACCGGGCCCATCTTGAATGGATGGGACAGGTTGCCTTGACGTGCGGGCAATCACGGGAGTTCATCCATGCCATCGCGCGCCAGCTCTGAAGGAGACCAGATGCCAGAAGTTTCTTGGGAAGCCCCGTTTTGCGGCGAAGGCAACAACTGCTTCCGCCTCGGGACCGATGATGATGGCAACGCCTACATCGCTGTGAGCGGTAAGGAGGAGCACTACGTCACCGATTCCATAGAGGCTCTTCGCACGCTGATCCGGGACGTCAAGGCGGGCAAAGCCGACCACCTGCTTTAGCCCCTGACTCTTCTCGCGGTGACCGGAGCGGCGATTGTTGCCGCCTTGGTCACCGCGACGCTAGGTCTACCGCTTGGTCTTTGCGGCACGCGGTTTGCGGCCGGCGGGTGGGCGCCAGGCTCTCAGGTCGTCGTCAGTCAATCCGTTCTCACCCTGGATCTGCGAGCGATATGCGGCGAAGAAGGCTGCGGGCGACATGCCGTATGCAGGGTCGAACCCGTCATGCCACTGGTTCAGCCATGGCTGGAGTTCCAGCAACCCGGCCAGTAATGGGGTCATTTCTTCAGTGGTCGTGACGTGGTTGGTGAAGTATGTGGTCAGTGCTTGCGCTTGCTCCTTGTGATCCCACCCAGCCCAACCGTAGACCTCAGGCGTGCCGGTGATGGTCAAGGGATAGGAAATAAACCGCTCCCTCGGCACGTCGAGCTTGCCTCGCGCTCGCCAATAAGACGGCTTGAGAAAGTCAGCCGAGACGTACTTCGGAGGCACGGGAATCGCGTCTCGAATCTTGCGCTTTGCTACCTCGTCGGAAGCAGCATCCTCCTGCCGCTGAAGATCCCACACACGCTCCCAGTCCGACCGCTTCTTCAGACCAGACGGCGCTTTATAGCGTAGAGCGGCTAGGAATGGTACATGCTCGTCGGTCAAGAGATTTGCGACGATGCCTGGCAAGTCTCGGTGCACCGTGTAGAGACCGGCGACAGAGACGAAGTCATCGTCATGAGACAATGAATCGATGAGCCGGGAAAGGGTGACCAGGGTCGGAACGTTACCCTCTTCATACCAAAGGTCGTGGTTCTCCATCCGGTCCAACAGCCACCCGCGGAGTGCTCGTTCCTGGAGGATGTCCCATCCGTCAGTTACCCATCGGCGCTTGTAGGCTGGCCTCTCCACCATCCCGATTGCTCGTGAAGTCTCCATCGCTTCGATACGTTTCTGGACCACGGTCTTATAGGTATTCGACCAATGGCCGGGGAAACTAGTGATCGGATTTGAACTATGCCTCTCGAACCACTCGTCCGACGCCTCGTTGGCTTCGACCCGCCGGGCCAATGCGATCTCGAAGGCCCGCTCTGCCAGTGCTAGTTCGGGTACGTCCTCCTCAGGAGCGGTCAGGTCTTCGACGTGCAGACCATAGAAGGCATAAACCTGCCAGTCTAGTTCTTCCTGCTGCGCGATCATCCGCGCCCGCGTGGACTCCCACCTGACGCGTGCTCTGCGAAGGATGTCAGCGGTGGGAGTTGGCGTTTCAGGAGTAGTTATAGCTGCGGGGCTGGTAGCGGCCAGTTCTTGCGCGAGGTGATTGAGGGAAGATGCATGTCTTGCTGAAAAGATGCCGGGAAGAGGAAAATCTTGAACGGTGGTACCGGAGAACTCGAAGCGATTTTCCCACGCTTCATCTTGAAACCCTCTGCCAAGGCCGCTGCCGCCCTTGTCGTGAGAATTCATTTTTAGCCAAAAGCAGGCAGTGGAACTGTTGAGTAGCCCGAGTAGTCGAAGGTAGTCTCCCTTGTTCGCCTTGCCAGACATTTTGATTACTGGTGCGGTGCGAATGAATCCACCGGAATCGCCTCGCAAAGCAAATTCGTTATGGGTGGAAACAAAAGCGAAACTAATGAGATGATCCGACCAGTATAGTTTGGGGGAAAAGCTTGAAAACTCGAACCAAGTAAGCCCTTGCTCTTCCTGGGTTCCCGACAGGGCTTTGCGGAGACGCAAGAGAGTGCGGTTGGGCCAAAGGATCTTTGTGACTTCTGGCGAATCGGAGACGGACCTAGACTCGTCGGAATATGGAAAAATTGTTCCGGTGCCATTGCTCATGCTCCAGTTGCGAATAGAAGATCCGTTGAAAAATGTCTTGACGTGCGTCTCGGGAATTCCTAGACGGAGCGCGGCGCGTGCCCCGATCATATAGGCGTCATCCTCGCGTGTAACCGCGCAGAAACCTACTCTTTCCGTGAGACTAGCCAGCTTACTTGTACTGCCTTTCTCGATTTGCTCGACCATTTCCAAGCCGCCGGCGGACAGAATCCACGGCTGTTTCTCGAAGTATCTTGTTCGTTCCAGGTCGTCGACTGATACCCACTGGTTCATTGCTCCGGGTTCGTCGATCTGGTCGATAATGGCCTTCCAGACCAGACCATTCGCACCAGTTTCCGGCATAGAGGGCTCACTTTGCACACTTCGTACTGTGCGTACCGTCAGCGCCCGTCCTTTTCCGCCTCGGCGCCGACCGATCAGGATTACTGTCGGGGTGCCGTGCCCTGGGATATATGCTCCGGACGTATCGATCACTTCTGTTAGCTCAACTTTGTGAGCGAAGTACTCTTCGATCAATTTCGCGCCGAACTCGCGCTTCATGAAGGAATTTGAAGTGATTTGACCGACCAGGCCAAAGTTCCGACCGTCCATTTCGCCGATCTTGGCTAGTTGGAAGAATCGCTCGGCAAATGGCACTGAAAGTGCGTACGATCCGGCGCAAGATGGATATAGATCACGATAGAGTTTCTTTAGTTTGCTGTCCTTGACCGTGATATACGGCGGATTTCCAACTACGACATGGTAGCGTCCTTGTTCCAGAATCCCTTTGTGCTCCGGTTCGTGGATGTCCTCCGTTGCATACGCAAAATCCGCCAGCGAATCGCCAGAATCTTCGCCCACCAAAGCGAGTTCAAGCTGCCTGGGCCCGATCAATGAGTCACCCACTGCCAAGTGGATCGGCCACTCGTACCGTTTTGCGTCCTCCAGCGTCCGCATGCCTGCCGTTGCCAGGGCAGCGACCAGCAATCGGAAGCGCGCAATCGCCACTGCAAATGGGTTGATATCGACCCCATGTACCGCATTTAGTGCCGCTCGTACGCGCTCATGACGATCTACATGTGGCTGCCTCTCCGCCCACAGTTGCGTCATTCGCCGAAACGCGCCCAGTACAAAGTGGCCTGATCCGCACGTCGGGTCGATCATTTTCAGTTCGCCAAAGGCGCTAGCCAGCTCCCGCACGACCGGGCTCATCGTTCGGTCGAGGATGAATTCTTCAACGAACTCGGGTGTCTGGAGCAGCGCGTACGTTTTCCGCGCCGCTTCCGATAGGTCTTGGTAGAGGTCGCCCAGGAAGCGGGTGTCCCACCCGTCCGTCCCGTCCTCATTCAGTGGGTCCGTGAAGTCGTGGACCAAGACGCCTTCCGCATCGCGCTTCTGCCAGAAGTCGATCAAGTCCCGCGCACCCTCATGCGACAACGGCACCTGGTACAGCGGATTGCGCTCCGGGTTGAACAGCAGCCGTCCCGCCTGTCCCTCCCCGATCTCCGCGAATGCCCGCTCCATCCACCCGCGATACGTCGGGTCCGGGTCGCTGCTGGAATACGCCAAGTACCGCTCCACAGCCAGGTCCCGACGCTCGTCGCTCGGCCCTGTCAGATACGGCTCCGGGATCAGCAGGTTGTCCTCGCAGAAGCGCACGAAGACCGTGCCCAGCACCCACGCCGCCGCGACCTGGGTGATGCGCTCGTCCAGCCACGAGTTCCACGTGGCACCGGTGCGGCCGACCTCCCGGGCGCGCCGGTACTCCTTGTCCAGGCGCTCCTTCACCTCCGGGAGTGCCTTGACCTGCTTGCCGAGGTCGGTCTCGACCGCCTTCACCTGCTGCTTCAGGTCATCCAGCAGTGCTTTGCGGTCGATCACGTCGTGCTCCCGTTCGTAGCGGTGACATCGGTCCGTGCAGTAGTGGTCCCGCGCCCGGCGTTCGCGACCCAGGCATCCGGGAGTTCGATCCATTCGCCCAACCCCGACTGATACGGCACAGCCGTCGTGCCCAGCCGCGGCGCCCGCGCCGAGTCCGGCTGCGGGCAGAGCAGCCACAGCGCGCGCCCGCCCTGCCGGGACCGCGTCGCCAGTCGGTCCAGCACACCCATTGCGTCATACCGGGCCAGCACGCCGGCGTCCACCAACAACACCGGGCCCACCCCCGCCGCCGCGTCGAGCCGTGCACCGATCTGCGGCTCGATCAAGCCCCAGGCGGTCCGGGCGTACTCGGCGAACTTCATCGCGGCCCGCGAGCCGGGCTCCGCTATATCGGCCTTGAGGATGGTCTCCCACGTCGGCTTCGGGCGCGCGTCCACCTGCTCGTGCAGCGCGGCCAACAGGCATTCCGCGACCGACACCACCTCGGCAGCCGGCCGCTCGACCTCGGCCGCGCCCAGTCGCCGGATGGCGTCACGCATCAGCGCCGTCCGTACCGTCAGCGCCCGGAAGCCGTCCCGTCGCGCGGAGGCCGACAAGCGCTCGCCGGTGCGGACCATCGCGGCCAGATCGGGATCGTCGTCGTAGCGCGTGGCGGCATGCGCGTTGAACGTCTTGCCTCGGGGCTCCGACGTCAGGTAGCTGGACATGTTGTCCGCGTGCCGAGGCAGATAACGCTGCGTCCCGGTGTCGGCGCGGGTGCTCAGCACCAGGTCGAACCCGGCGTCCTGCAAGGCCCGGGTCAGCCGCCCGCCCTCCGGCAGGCGATGGCTGCCCTTGGCGTCCAGGATCTCCGGGAAGCGCGTGGTGACCCGCTCGTGGATCTCCTCGACCCGCAGCCCGGGCTGTTGAGCCTCGGCCAACCCCGGCACCAGACGCACGAGTCCGGCCTGGGTCAGCCGCAGCGCCCGCACCAGCGGCAGGTTGCGCGGATAGATCTCCAGGCGAGGTGTCGCCGCCGCATTGCGCGATGCCGCGGCCGCCAGTTCCACGATGCGCCGCTCGTCCCACGTCACCCCGTCGCTCGGCGGCGTGACCGCGCCCAACTCCGCCAACACCGTCGCCGACGTAGGCAGCGTCTCGGCCTTGGCCAGCCGGTCGGCGACCCGGCCCAGCCGCTGGGCGTAGTCGAGCAGCCCCGGGCCCGAAGGCGTGTTCGGCGCGTCGTTCTCGTCCACTTCCAGCGCCAGCAGCCCGGCACCCATGCCCTCGTCGACGGCCTCCCGGTTGGCCGCGTGCTGGAAGACCTCGTTCTCCGGATCGAGTTGCTCCACCTCGACCACCACCCGCACCGCCGCCAGGGCGAGCGCACGGCGCTGTTCGCGGCTCTGGAGTCGGGTGCCGCGCCGAATCGTGAGGGCATCGGCGATCTCCGCCGCCGCCGCGATCCGCCCGCTGTCGCCGAGCAGTTCCAGGATCTCCCGACGCAGCGCCTGCACCGCCGGGTGCCGCTTCCAGCGGGTGCGCTGGGTCTTGAGCATCTGCGGGATCCGACCGGTGCTCAAGCCCAACGCCTCGGCGACGTCCTTCTGCTTGGGCCAGACGCCGATCTGGGGCAGTCTGCCCTGCTCGTCGGGCAGGCGCAGGAGCAGCCGCACCATTTCGACCTCGTTGGTGTTGCTCTCCTTGCCGCCCTTCCTGCGCAGCTCCGGGACGAAGATCGTGGCCAGGGCGTCCAGGCTGACCGTCCGCAGTGCGCGTTCGCCGATCGCGGCGGCGGCGGGCCCGTCGGCCACGGCGACAGCGTCCGCAAGCACGGCCTCGGCGGCGGACAACTCCGCTTTGGCTTCCTTGCGACTCTCCGCGGTGAGCAAGGCCGCTGCGGGCTGCTCGGCGAACTTCTCCCGCCACTGCCGAATTCGCCGCTGCACCTCAAGGCGGGTCTTGGGTCCCAGGCCGGGAGCGTTGACGAGGCGACGCTCACTCAGATCGAGCAACTGTCCGACCGTGTGTACGCCGAGTCCGTACACGAACGAGATCGCCGCCGGACCCAGTCCGGACGTCTCGATCGGGGTCTCGCGTACCGCTGCCTCGGCCAGGCGATCCCGCGCTCGACCGGCGGTCTCCGGCTCGGCGTCCTCGATGCCCGGCCGTTCGGCGCCCGCCTCGGCGGGCTCCACCGCCGGTGCCGCCTCGTGCCGGGATCGGCTTGGACGGTGGGACGAGGGCGGAGCCTCGGCCAGATCCAGGAAGATCTTTTTCCAGGCGTCCCGCATCGGCTTGAGCTCCGGGAACCGCTTACTCGCGTCCCGGTGCAGCGCCTTGCGGAAGAACGCGACCAGCCCGTCCCGCGCGGAGGCGTCGAACGCCTCGGCGGCGATCGTCGGGTACGGCTGCTCTGCCGCGTCGGTCTGCCGGGCCGACACCCGCCCGCCGCCCCAGACCGGGAGTTCGCTCGACGCCATCTCGTGCAGGGTGACGGCGATGGCGTATCGCTCGGCATGCGCGTCGTATACCGACCGGGTGAGTGTCCCTATGAACGGGTCGAGGTAGCCCTCGGTGCCGGCGTGCACCTGCTGCACGGGATAGCCGGCCAGCGAGAAGTCGATCAGCACCAACTCGCGGCTGCGGTTGGGGCGTACGCGGATCGCGATGTTGTCGGGCTTGATGTCGCGGTGCCAGACGCCCTCGCCCTCCAGGAAGTCCACCGCGCCGAACAGGTAGTCGCCGTAAGCCTCCAACTGGTCCAACGTGAGTCGGCCCGAGTCGCGCAATTGGCGGGCCACCGTCTCCTGACGGCGACGCGGGCGTCGTCCGCCGTGGCCGGTGCTTTCGGCGGTCGAGTCGTCATCGCGTTCGTCGCCGACGTATTCGATGACCAGGACCGTACGGCCGCCGATCTGCAGCGGCTCGGGCTCGACCAGCCGGATGATCCGCGAGTCCGGCCGCAGCCGACCCATCACCTCCGCCTCACGGACCAGTACCTCGCCGCGCTGGTCGGACATCGCCACCTTCAGCACGGCGAATGCCTTCGCCCGGCGTGCCGTCGGATCGGCGGTCAGGTCCCGGACCAGAAACGCGCGGCTGGTGGAGCCGGTGCCGAGTCGGCGCCGTACCTCCCAGCGGCCCGCCAGCACATCACCGGGAACGGCCTCGAGCGGGTCCTTGTCCGGCTCGGCGGGGTCGGGAGCGGGAGCTTCCTCGACCGCCGGGCTGGTCAGACCCTCCTCGACGATCTCCAGCATCTCCAGGAACTCGTCGGCCGAGGACAGCCGCTGTTGCGGGCGGTAGGCGGTCGCCGCCTGCACCAGCTCGTCGATGTCCTCGGACAGCCCGTCCACCACGGAACTGGGCCGCAGCCCTTCACCGGCCTCCAGCCGGGCGGACAACTCGGCCTGGCTCGCACCGGGCGCCCGGCCGGTGGCGAGCAAGTAGGTGAGCATGCCCAGCCCGTATACGTCGAGCGCCACCGGGTCGGCGTGCAGCGCGGTCAGGTCGGGGGCGAGGTACGGGTCGGCCTCGTCGGCGAGGTGGGCGCCGGCGTTCGACAGAGCGGTCGGGGCGAACCGGTCCGAGCCCGGTTGTCCGGTGTCGCCCAGCCGTTGGACCGCCACCTGCCAGTCGGAGATCTGCAGGTGCGGGGACAGCCAGCGGGCCTCTTCGCTGCTCGCGTCGTCCACGCGCTCGCGCGCTCGGGGCAGCACGTGGATGGCGTGGGCCGACAGGGTGCGGTGGTAGAGGCGGGCGCCGTGCGCGCTGCGTACGGTCTCGGCGATCTGGCGGACCAGCGCCATGCGGCTGAGGATGTCCAGCTTGTTGCCGTACTGCGCCAGGTACGCGTCGAGCCGCAAAGTCTCCGGGTTGTAGTCGAAGATCAACGCCGGGCCGGCGGTGTGCCCGGACGGGTCGTACTGCTTGAGATGCACGACCCCCGGATGCCGGAAACGCCGCAGTACGGCTGCCTCGCGCCGGGCCGCCCGCTCCACCGAGGCGCGCAGACTCGCATCCGAACCGCGCTCACGCAGGTAGATACGAATACGGGCGGTCTCGGGCAGCTCGCTGTGTCGGCCCAGGTAGTCGGCCCAGGTGGGGCCGGAGTCGAACGCTTCGCGGCGCAGTACATAGGGGCCGACCTTGTACTCGGCGTCACTGCGGGCGATGCCGATCTGCTTGAGCGATGCCTTGAGTGCGCGGGAGCGAGGTGCGTCGAAGCGGCGGCGTTCCTCGCGTGGCGGCTGCTTGAGCATGACGACGAGTTCGTCGACCGTGTAGACGCCGTTCTGGTCGTGCGGGGACAGGCGTACCCGCAGACCGGAGTCGGTGAAGCAGACGGCCTCGGACACCCACGGCGCGGATGTGCCGGTCGGTGTGGCGCGCCTGAGCAGGTCGCCGAGTTCCTTCGCCTTCTTGTTCGCCAGGTGCAGCGGGTTGCCGTGCGAGATCTGTCGGCCGCCCGGCTGGGTCTGCAGCCAGCTTCCGTTGCGGGACTCGACCGAGCCGTGCCAGTCCTTCAGCTCGATCAGGTGTACGCCGCCGGGGGCGACCACCAAGAGGTCCACCTCGCGCACGTGGCCGGTGCCGGCGGTGAAGGTGAAGTTGGACCAGGCTCGCCAGGGCTCACTGTCGGGCAGCTTTTCGCGGATCGCCTCCAAGCCGCGCCGTTCGTGCTGGAACTCGGAGTCGGTGACCGTCTCCCACCGGCCGTCCCGCATACGCCTGCCCCGATTCTTGGCAACCTCGGTCAAAAGGGGCGCTGTGATCCTCAAACCCCAGGGGGGAATCGTAACGGCTGGGCCCGACCGGGAAGCCTTGAGTAACAAACCGGTGGGTGGCGTGTGATCGATGACCTATTCGGGGCGAGGGGGAATGCGATGTGGTTCCCATGCCTTGCTCGAAAGAGTGCGTTCACCCGGTGGCATGACGGGTGCGGCGGGCTGCGCTGCCGCGTGTAGCGGAGTGTGTTCGGGTGGTTATTACGGTCGCGTAGGCGAGGTGAGCGATGCCAACATCGGGTGACATGGCCGAGCTAGTGAATCCACACGGGAACCTGTCCGAAATCAACTCTTTTGTGGCTATCGGCGACAGCTTCACCGAAGGGGTCGGCGATCCCGGGCCCGACGGGCATTTCCTTGGATGGGCGGACCGGTTCGCGGCTCGGCTGGCGGTGGAGCGGCCGGGGTTGCGGTACGCGAATCTCGCGGTGCGCGGGAAGTTGTTGCATCAGATCGTCGAGGAGCAGGTGCCGCTGGCCATCGCGGCCCAGCCCGATCTGGTGACGTTGTGTGCGGGTGGCAACGATGTGCTGCGGCCCGGGAGCGATCCGGACCGGCTGGCCGCCGAGTACGAGGAGGCGGTCGCCGCGTTGACGGCGGCGGGCGCGCGGGTCGTGGTGTTCACCGGGTTCGACACGCGCTGGGTGCCGGTGCTCAAGCTGATCCGGGGCAAGGTCGCCACGTACAACGAGCTGCTGCGGGCGGTCGCGGATCGCTACGACTGCGTCGTCGCGGACATGTGGGGGCTCACCTCGTTGCACGATCGGCGGGCCTGGAGCGAGGACCGGCTGCACCTGTCGCCGGAGGGTCACGACCGGGTGGCGCTCAAGGTCGGGCGGGCGCTCGGGCTGTCCGCCGAGGGCGATCCGGACGCGCCGTGGCCGGCCGAGGAGGTCGAGGTCACCGCGGGTGCGGCGCGGTTGGAGAACGTGCATTGGGCGCGGGAGCACCTGGTGCCCTGGATCGGACGGCGGCTTCGGGGGCAGTCGTCGGGGGACCACGTGACCGCGAAGCGGCCGGAGTTGGCGCCGCTGGAGATTGGCGCCGCGCAAACGCCCGTTGGCGGGCCCGTGAGTCGTCAAGCCTCGTAGGCGGGTTGGGCCCGTCCGGGTTGTCCTCAAGCGCCGGACGGGCTGGGTGGGTTGCGTACCCGTGTGTGCGTTGGTCTTGTGCGGGCTTGGGCGTCCTCAAGCGCCGGACGGGCTGAAGAGGGTCGCGTACTCGTGTGTGCGTTGGTCTTGTGCGGGCTTGGGTTGTCCTCAAGCGCCGGACGGGCTGAAGAGGGTCGCGTACCCGTGTGTGCGTTGGTCTCGTGGAGGCTTGGGGTGTCCTCAAACGCCGGACGGGCTGGGTGAGTTGCGTGACCGGTTAGGGGGAGCCGGGTTCCGCGGCGGCGCCCAGGATGAGGAGGCGGGCCGAGCGGGTTACCGTGTGTTCCACGTCGTCCATGGTCATGCGGCCGAAGGCCCAGCTGAACAGGGCGCCTTCCCAGGCTATTCCGAGCAGGTGGACGAACTCGTCGGCGCTTGCGATCTCGTCGGCGATGGCGGTGCGGAACATGTCGTTCATGATCCGGTTGATTTCGCGGTGGCAGTCGCCCACGCCGGGGTCGGACGAGCCGAGGGCGTGGATCAGCGCGGCGGTCAGTCGTGGGTGGCGGGCCATCGTTCGGCACGTGTTGTGCAGGATCGCGCAGACCCGCTCGGCGGCGTCGGAGCCGTCCGGCCGGGCCGCGCCGCTGCGTTCGAGCGCGGCGATCCATTCCAGGTGGGTGGCCGCGAGCAGGTGGTCCTTCGAGGAGAAGTGCCGGTAGATGGTCGCCGAGGAGAGCCGGGACAGGCGGACGACGTCGCGCATCTGCACGCTGTCGTAGCCGCCCGCCGCGGCCAGGTCGCGGGTCGCGTCGATGGCCCGCCTGCGTATGTCCTGCTCCCGCGCGACGGACACCGGCGCAGCCTCTCTCGGGGTCGACACGCTAGATCCAGGTGCTGAACCACATGCGATCCAACCACCCGCTGCGGGAGATCGTCTCACCGGTGAAGATCGGATAGAAGTACAGGAAGTTCCAGGCGATCAGCGCGATGATCGCGACCACCCCGGCCGTGCCCCACGCGCGCCGCCGCTCGGACGCCCCCGGCGGGCCCAGCAGTGCGCCGAGCATCATGGTCACCGCCAGGCACAGGAACGGTACGAAGGCGACCGCGTAGAACAGGAAGATGGTCCGCTGCTGGTAGATCATCCACGGCAGATAGGCGGCGGCCAGGCCGCACAGGATCGCCCCCGCGCGCCAGTCGCGTCGGCCCGCCCAGCGGAACAGCAGGTAGCCGACCGCGATCACACCGGTCCACCACAGCAGCGGCGTCCCGATGCCCAACACGGTCTGGTAGCAATCCTGCTCGTCGCAGCCCGCCGTGCCCCGGTGCACGGTCTCGAAGTAGTAGGCCACCGGGCGACCCAGGACCAGCCAGCTCCACGGATTGGACTGGTACGGGTGCGGGCTCTCCAGGCCGGTATGGAACGACCACATTTCGGCGTGGTAGTGCCACAGGCTGCGCAGCGGCGCGGGCACCCACGACATGCCGAATTGGGGCAGTGGGATGCCGAAGATCTCGTCCGGGGACAACCCGGCCCGGTCGTCGGCCCAGTGCCGGAAGTAGCCGTCGTCGGTCATGAACCAGCCGGTCCAGGACCAGATGTAGATCATCACCGCGATGACCACCGTGGACAGGAACGCGAACAGCACGTCGTGGCGCAGCGCCGCGCGGTACGGTCGGCGCGCCCCGCACGCGCGCCGGGTGCCGGCGTCCCACAGCACGGTCATGATGCCGAACGCGGCCAGTACGTAGATGCCACTCCACTTGGTGCCGCAGGCCAGGCCCAGACAGATGCCGGCCATGATCCGCCACGGCCGCAAGCCGAACTTCATCGAGGCCGCCCGCGCCGCGTCCGGGCCGGACTTGAACAACTGGGCCGCGATCCCTCTGCTGTCGTCGCGGTCGATCAGCAGACAGCCGAACGCGGCCAGGATCCAGAACATCAGCACCAGGTCGAGCAGCGACGTGCGGCTCATCACGAAGTGCAGTCCGTCGAGTGCCATCAGCAGGCCGGCGACGCAGCCCAGCAGTGTCGAGCGGAACAGGCGGCGGCCGATCCGGCACAACATCAGCACGGACAGCGTGCCGAGCACCGCGAGCGCGAAACGCCACCCGAACGGCGTCAGCCCGAAGAGTTGCTCGCCCAGCGCGATCGTCCACTTCCCGATCGGCGGGTGCACGATGTACGAGCCCTGGGTCTGCAGGGTGTCCGTCTGGCCGGCCAGGATCTGGTCGTTGGCCTCCTTGGGCCAGGTGCCCTCGTAGCCGAGCTTGAGCAGCGACCAGCCGTCCTTGGCGTAGTACGTCTCGTCGAATATCACCGCCCGCGGCTTGCCCAGGTTCCAGAACCGGATGAAGCCGGCCAGCAGCGTCACCAGGATGCAGGGCAGCCAGCCGCCGCCGGTGTACGGGCTGTTGTCGGTGTACGAGGGCACCAACCGCTCGCGCAGCGAGGTCTGCGGTCGGTCCCGGTATCCGAATCGGGCCAGCGACCAGGCCCACCCGCGCGGCTCCGGACGCGCGGTCCCGGTGCCGCCGGGGGAGGCCACATCCCCCTCCGGAGGGTGCTTTCGGGTCGGCTGATCGGTCGCCACGTCACTCGTCACCCGAGCATCGTATTGACGCGCGGGCCGATCGGGGCGCGTCAAAGGGGAGGATGGCGCAGTGGAACACGAACAGCAGAGCACTCAGAGCGGCGTACTCGTACTGGCCGGCACCCCCATCGGTGACGTGGGCGACGCGCCCGCGCGGCTCGCCGTCGAACTCGGGGCGGCCCAGGTGGTGGCCGCCGAGGACACCCGCCGGCTGCGCAGACTGGCCGGCGCGCTCGGCGTGGAGGTGCCCGGGCGCGTCGTGTCGTACTTCGAGGGCAACGAGGCGGCGCGCACGCCGGAGCTGGTCCAGGCGCTGCGCGAGGGCAAGCGGGTGCTGCTGGTCACCGACGCCGGCATGCCGTCGGTGTCGGACCCGGGCTACCGGCTGGTCGAGGCGGCGGTGGCCGAGGACATCCGGGTGACCGCCGTACCCGGGCCCTCCGCGGTGCTGACCGCGCTCGCGCTGTCCGGCCTGCCGGTGGACCGGTTCTGCTTCGAGGGGTTCCTGCCGCGCAAGGCGGGCGAGCGGGGTCGGCGACTGGCCGAGTTGGCCGCCGAGCCGCGCACGATGGTCTTCTTCGAGGCGCCGCACCGGCTCGCCGAATCGCTGGCCGCGATGGCCGAGGCGCTGGGCGCCGACCGGCGCGGCGCGGTGTGTCGCGAACTCACCAAGACGTACGAGGAGGTCCGCCGGGACACCCTGGCCGCCCTCGCCGAGTGGGCGAAGCCGGGAGTGCGCGGCGAGATCACGGTCGTGGTCGCCGGCGCGCCGCCCGCCGACCCCTCGAAGATCGGCCCCGCCGAGCTGGTCGAGCGGGTGGCCGGGCGCGAGGCCGCCGGGCAACCCCGCAAGGAGGCGATCGCAGCGGTGGCCGCCGAGGTCGGCGTGCCCAAGCGGGTGGTCTTCGACGCGGTGGTGGCGGCCAAGAAGGCCGAGAAGAGCTGACCCGCGGCGACCGACCCCGGGTGTCCGGGACGCTGCGTGCGGGATCCACGACGCAGTGTGTCCGTCCGGCTCGAGGTCGGTCCGGCGGTACACGGGACCGACGGTCAAGCGCTCGCAACGGGCAGGTACGGCACAGCACTCGATTGGGTGATGAGTCTTTCCGGTTCTCCATATTCCGTGTTGGCGCCCGTCAAGGAACCGTATGGGTCGATACGGAGGGCCGCCTTCGGGCATTCCATGGATACCGGTCACGGGAAGCCCCCTGAACGAGTCGGTGGGCGCACCCGTGTGAGGAGGTCGTCATGGAGAACCCGACGGTGGTGCACGAGTCCTACGCCTTCGTTTGTATGTCGTGTGGTCGAGGCTGGGAGCGCGACTACGAGATCCACCACGCGACCGATCTGCACGGATTGCGACTCTGCCGTTACTACTCCGAGGGGGCGCTGGTCCCGTCCCCGTTCACCAAGCCGGCATGCGAGCACTGCGACGGCACCCGCCTGCGCATACTCCCGGCCGGCCGGGTCGCCTCGGCGACCGGCACCTCGGGTGCCGGGGCGGTCGGGGCGGTCAAGGCCGGCAAGTCGATCAAGGCGGTGAAGCCGGTCAAGGCCGCGAAGGCCGACAAGCCGGCTGCGGTGCCCGCTCCGCGCGGGGCCTCGCGGTGGCACCTGCCGTCGTTGCACCGCTCCGCCTGATCCCGCTCCGGGTCGCCCGCACGCCGTCGCCCGCCCCCGCCGATACTCGGGGGCGGGCGCCGTCGCGCCGGCCGTAGGATTCCGGGTATGGCGGCCACTGGAACCACTGACATCACTGCGGGCGAGCGCGCGAAGGCGTTCTATGTCACAACGCCCATTTACTACGTAAATGACGCCCCGCACCTGGGCCACGCCTATACGACCGTCGCAGGCGACGTGCTCACCCGTTGGCACCGCCAGCGCGGCGAGAAGGTGTGGTTCCTCACCGGCACGGACGAGCACGGTCAGAAGATCATGCGCACGGCCGAGGCGAACGGCGTCACTCCGCAGGAGTGGTGCGACAAGCTGGTCACGGAGGCGTGGAAGCCCCTCTGGGAGCACCTCGAGATCGCCAACGACGACTTCATCCGCACCACCGAGAAGCGACACACCGACCGGGTCCAGGAGTTCGTCCAGGACCTGTACGACAAGGGTGAGATCTACAAGGGCGGCTACGAGGGCCCGTACTGCGTGGCGTGCGAGGAGTACAAGGCGCCGGGCGACCTGCTCGACGGCGAGGACGGGCAGAAGTTGTGCCCGATCCACAAGCGCCCGGTGGAGATGCTCAAGGAGGAGAACTACTTCTTCAAGCTCTCCGAGTACGGTCCCCGGCTGATCGAGTTCTACGAGGCCAACCCGGACTTCATCCAGCCGGCCTCGGCCCGCAACGAGGTCCTCCAGTTCGTCCGCCAGGGCCTGCAGGACCTGTCCATCTCGCGGTCCACGTTCGACTGGGGCATCCCGGTTCCGTGGGACCCCAAGCACGTCATCTACGTGTGGATCGACGCGCTGCTCAACTACGCCACCGCGGTCGGCTACGGCGCGGACGAGGCGAAGTTCGAGGGCACCTTCCCGGCGGACGTGCACCTGGTCGGCAAGGACATCCTGCGCTTCCACGCGGTGATCTGGCCCGCGATGCTGATGGCCAACAGCCTGCCGGTGCCCGGCCGGGTGTTCGCGAACGGCTGGCTGATGGTCGGCGGCGAGAAGATGAGCAAGTCGAACCTGACCGGCATCTCGCCGCAGCAACTCACCGACCACTTCGGCGTGGACGCCTACCGCTACTACTTCCTGCGCGCGATCCAGTTCGGCCAGGACGGGTCCTTCTCGTGGGAGGACTTCTCCGCGCGGTACACCTCGGAGCTGGCCAACGACTTCGGCAACCTCGCCTCGCGCGTGGCGGCCATGGTCGGCAAGTACTTCGACGGCGCGCTGCCCGCCTCCACCGCCGACGGGGACGCCGAGGGCGCGCTGCACAGCGCGCTGATCGAGACCGTGTCGGTCGCCGACGACCGGGTCCGGGCGCTGGACTTCCAGGCCGGTCTGGACGCGGTGTTCGGCTACGTGAAGCTGGTCAACGGCTACATCACGGAGCAGGAGCCGTGGAAGGTGGCCAAGGACGACAGCCCCGAGGGCCGGGCCCGGCTGGCCACGATCCTGTACACCTCGGCCGAGTCGCTGCGTGCGCTCGCCGTGCTGCTGAACCCGGTGATGCCGGCGACCGCACAGAAGTTGTGGGACTCGCTCGGCGCCGAGCCGCACCTGGGCCCGCTGGCCGCGCAGCACGTGCAGGACGCGGGCCGCTGGGGGCAGTTGCCGGCGGGGGCGACGGTCACCAAGGGCGCGGTCCTGTTCCCGCGCCTCGAAGAGAAGAAGGACGCGTGATCCGTTGAGCAAGCGCAAGCGTCGGGACGGCGGGGCCCGGGACACCACCCCGCCGCCCGCGCCCGAGCCGCTGCGGGTGCCCGTCTGGGACGCCCATACCCACCTGGACCTCCAGGAGGCGAGCGTGGCCGACGCGTTGGCGACCGCCGCCGCGGTCGGCGTGGACACGCTGGTCCAGGTCGGCATCGACGTGCCGTCCTCGGTATGGGCGGCCCAGACGGCCGCCGCACACGAGCGGGTGCACGCGACGGTGGCGCTGCATCCGAACGAGGCGCCGCGGATCGTGCTCGGCGACCCGGACGGCTGGTCCGGGCAGCGCCGTGCACCGGGCGGCGCGGCCGCGCTGGAGGCGGCGCTCGCCGAGATCGACCGGCTGGCCGCACTGCCGCACGTGCGCGGGGTCGGCGAGACCGGCCTGGACTACTTCCGGACCGGCGACGAGGGTGTGGCCACGCAGCAGGAGTCCTTCCGCCGGCACATCGAGATCGCCAAGCGGCACCGCAAGCCGCTGGTGATCCACGACCGCGAGGCGCACGCGGACGTGTTGCGGATCCTGGCCGAGGAGGGCGCACCGGAACGGGTGGTCTTCCACTGCTTCTCGGGTGACGCCGAACTGGCGAAGACGTGCGCCGAACTCGGCTACGTGATGTCCTTCGCGGGCAACGTGACCTACCCGAGCGCACAGCCGCTGCGGGACGCGCTCGCCGTCGCGCCGATCGACCTGATCCTGGTCGAGACCGACGCGCCGTTCCTGACCCCGGTGCCGTTCCGCGGCCGACCGAACGCGCCCTACCTGGTGCCGGTCACCGTGCGGGCGATGGCCGCGGTCAAGGGCCTGGCCGAGGACGAGTTGGCCGGCGCGCTCGCGGCCAACGCCGAACGTACCTTCGCTCCGGCCTAGTTACCTCTGTTTGCCGCCCGTCCCCCGGACGACCGGGGGACGGGCGGCGCACGCTCCGCGCCGGTGTACAGTCCGATGCTCGTCGGGCGGAACAGCGCCCCGGCGCCCGGATCACCCCCGGAACCAGTCCCCTCGGAATCCCCCAGGAGCACCGTTGAGTCGTTCCGCCGGCTCCGCCCGCAGGCGCAACACCGCCCGGGCGGGCAGGGGCGGCAGTCGCCCCGGACCCTCTCTGCGCACTCTCGTTCCGCAGGCCCTCGTGGTCGCCGTCCTGGTCGGCGGCACCACGGCCTTCGTCGCCTACGACAAGACGGTGAAGCTCGTCGTGGACGGCGAGGAGCGCACCGTGCACACGTTCGCCTCCAACGTCTCCGGGCTGCTCGACCGCCAGGAGGTCAAGGTCGGCGAGCACGACATCGTGGCGCCCGGACGCAAGGCGAGCCTGGAGGACGGCGACCGCGTCGCGGTGCGCTACGGCCGACTGTTGACGCTGACCGTCGACGGCCGGCCGCAGCAGGTCTGGGTGACCGCGAAGTCGGTGGCCGAGGCGCTCGAACAGGTCGGCGTGCGGGCGGACGGCGCCTACCTGTCGGTCTCCCGCGACCTGCCGATCGGCCGGCAGGGGCTCAACCTGGACGTGCGCACCGAGCGGGCGATCACCTTCCTCGTCGACGGCAGGACGGTGCCGCTGCGGACCAACGCGGCGACCGTGCAGGCCGCGCTGGAGCAGGCCGGGATCTCGATAGGGCCGCAGGACCGGATCGACACGCCGACCGACTCGTATCCGCAGCAGGGCCAGACCGTCTCGATCCTGCGGGTCACCGGCACCACGGTGACCAAGGACGAGAAGATCCCGTTCAAGACCACCAAGCAGGACGACCCGACCCAGTACAAGGGCACCGACACGGTCGTCACCAAGGGCGAGACCGGACTGCGCCAGATCACCTACTCGTACGAGACGATCAACGGCGTCAAGCAGGAGCCGCGCAAGGTATCCGAGAAGGTGGTCAAGGAGCCGGTCACCCAAATCGTCAAGGTCGGCACCAAGGAGAAGCCGGACTCGGTGGCCGGGGCCGATCAGCTCAACTGGGGCGCGCTCGCGCAGTGCGAGTCGGGCGGCCGGGCGAACGTGGTGGACGCGTCGGGGACCTATCACGGGCTCTACCAGTTCGACGCGCAGACCTGGCAGTCGATGGGCGGCACCGGGGTGGCAAGTCAGGCACCGGCATCGGAACAGACATATCGGGCAAAGCTCATGTTCGTCCAGCGGGGGGCCAGTCCGTGGCCGCTGTGCGGCAGTAGGCTCTACTCGTGAGTGATCTTCCCGCGGGACCGGGACTGCTCGGTGCCGCGGACATCCGTGCGCTCGCCGAGGCCCTGGGTGTGCGCCCGACCAAGCAGCTCGGCCAGAACTTCGTGATCGACGCCAACACGGTGCGGCGCATCGTGCGCACCGCCGGCGTGCGACCCGAGGATGTCGTCGTCGAGATCGGCCCCGGCCTCGGTTCGCTGACCCTGGCCCTGCTGGAGAGCGCCGCACGGGTGGTCGCGGTCGAGATCGACCCGGTGCTCGCCCGGCACCTGCCGACCACCATCGCCGCCCGGATGCCCGAGCGGGCGGCCGACTTCGCGCTCGTGCACGCGGACGCGATGACGGTGACCGAGCTGCCCGGCCCGCCGCCCACCGCGCTGGTGGCGAACCTGCCGTACAACGTGTCCGTGCCGGTGCTGCTGCACATGTTGCAGACCTTCCCGTCGCTGGAGCGGCTCCTGGTGATGGTGCAGTCCGAGGTCGCCGACCGGCTCGCCGCGACGCCCGGCGGCAAGGTGTACGGCGTGCCGTCGGTCAAGGCCGCGTGGTACGCCGACGTCAAGCGCGCGGGCGCGATCGGGCGCAACGTGTTCTGGCCGGCGCCCAACGTCGACTCGGGCCTGGTCTCGTTCGTGCGCCGCGAGCCGCCGGAGACCACGGCGACCCGCCAGGAGGTGTTCGCGGTCGTGGACGCGGCGTTCGCCCAGCGGCGCAAGACGCTGCGGGCGGCCCTGGCGGGATGGGCCGGCTCCCCCGCCGGCGCCGAGCAGGCGCTGCGCGCGGCCGGGATCGATCCGCGCACGCGCGGGGAGGCGCTGGGCGTCGAGGCGTTCGCCAGGATCGCCGAGCACCGCCCCGGGGCCGGCGAGCGTCCCGCGGCGGGTGAGCGTCCCGAGCCGGTCGACCGCACGTCGCCGGGTGAAGCCGTACCTCCGGCCGGGTCGAACGAGCCCCGCGACTGAGGGCGCGCCGGCACCGTCGATACCATCGACGACGGTGCCGAGGAGTTCGCACGGCCCCCGTCCGAAGAGGCCCGGCAGGGCCACGAAGGAGTTCCACGAGCCGTGTCTTCCGTCACCGTCAGTGTTCCCGCGAAGGTCAATCTGCAGCTCGCGGTCGGTGGGGTGCGGCCGGACGGCTTCCACGAGCTGGTCAGTGTCTTCCACGCCGTGTCCCTGTACGACGAGGTCACCGTCACGCCCGCGGACCGGCTGAGCCTGGCCTGCGAGGGCGAGGGCATCGACGAGGTCCCGCTGGACCACAGCAACCTGGCCGCGCGCGCGGCGATCCTGCTCGCCGACCGGCTCGGCCGCGAGCCGAACGTGCGCATCCACATCCGCAAGGGCATCCCGGTCGCGGGCGGCATGGCGGGCGGCAGCGCGGACGCGGCGGCGACGCTGCTCGCGTGCGACACGCTGTGGCGCGGCGACACGCCTCGCGAGATGTTGCGCCGACTCGGCGCGGAGCTGGGCAGCGACGTGCCGTTCTCCGACCTGGGCGGTACCGCGATCGGCACCGGGCGCGGCGAGCGGCTGGCCTCGGTGCCGACCACGGCGCGCTTCCACTGGGTGTTCGCGCTGGCCGACGGCGGGCTCTCCACGCCGGCCGTGTACGGCGAGTGCGACCGGCTGCGCGAGGCGGCGGGCGAGGCGGTCGGGCGACCCGCGCCGCGCGAGGAGCTGATCGCCGCGCTGCGCGCGGGCGACGCGCACGCGCTGGGCGCCAACCTGGTCAACGACCTGCAACCGGCGGCGCTGTCGCTGCGGCCCGCGCTGGGCGCGACGCTGGCCGCGGGGATGGCCGCGGGGGCGGTCGGCTCGCTGGTGTCCGGGTCCGGGCCCACCTGTGCGTTCCTGGCGCCGGACCGGGAGACCGCGCATGTGGTGGCCGAGCGGCTGACCGGATCGGGCACCTGCCGGGCCGCGCGGGTCGCGTTCGGCGCGGTGCCCGGGGCCCGGGTGCTGCCGCGCCGAGTCGTTCCGGTGGAGCGCGAGAACACGGTGTAGCGCGGACCGTTAGAGTTGGTCGAATGCGAGCGTTGCGGTACGGCGGTTCGGTCTGATGGCGAACCTGGTCAATCTTGAGTCAGTCGGCAAGGCGTATGTCATGCGCACCCTGCTCGACGAGGTGTCCCTCGGCGTGGCCGAAGGCGACCGGATCGGCGTCGTGGGCCGCAACGGGGACGGCAAGACCACGCTGATCCGGGTGATGGCCCAGCGGGAGCCGGTCGATTCCGGCCGGGTCACCCACGTGGGCGGGCTCAGCCTGGGCATCCTGAGCCAGCAGGACGACCTGGATCCGGCGGCGACCGTGCGCCAGGAGATCGTCGGCGACCGCCCGGAGCACGAGTGGGCGGGCGATGCGCGCATCCGCGACGTGCTGACCGGGCTGTTCGGCGGGCTGGCCATGCCCGGCTTCGAGAGCGGCATCGACTCGGTGATCGGCCCGCTGTCCGGCGGCGAGCGGCGCCGGATCGCGCTGGCGAAGCTGCTGATCGAAGAGCACGACCTGATCATCCTGGACGAGCCGACCAACCACCTCGACGTCGAGGGCATCGCGTGGCTGGCCGGCCACCTCAAGACCCGGCGCTCCGCGCTGGTCGTGGTCACCCACGACCGCTGGTTCCTGGACGAGGTCTGCACCCGCACGTGGGACGTGCAGGGCGGCAAGGTGCACGACTACGAGGGCGGCTACTCGGCGTACGTGCTGGCCCGGGCCGAGCGCTCGCGGATCGCGAGCACCGAGGAGACCAAGCGGCAGAACCTGGTCCGCAAGGAGCTCGCGTGGCTGCGCCGCGGCGCCCCGGCCCGCACCTCCAAGCCCAAGTTCCGGATCGAGGCGGCGAACGAGCTGATCGCGGACGAGCCGCCGCCGCGCGACACCCTGGCACTGCGCGGCTTCGCCAACGCGCGGCTGGGCAAGACCGTCTTCGAGCTGCTCGACGTGCGGATCGAGGCGGGCCCCAAGACACTGCTGGAGCACCTGACCTGGAACCTGGGCCCGGGCGACCGGATCGGCCTGGTCGGCGTCAACGGCGCGGGCAAGACCTCGCTGCTGCGCGCGCTCAAGGACGCGGCGTACGAGGAGAAGCAGCCGGCCGCCGGCAAGGTCGTGGTCGGTCGTACCGTCAAGCTCGCCTACCTCTCCCAGGAGGTCGCCGAACTCCCGCCCACGCTGCGGGTCCTGGAGGCGGTGTCGCAGATCCGCGAGCGGGTCGAGATCGGCAAGGGCAAGGAGATGACGGCCGGTCAGCTGTGCGAGCAGTTCGGTTTCACCGGCGAGAAGCAGTGGACGCCGGTCTCCGACCTGTCCGGCGGCGAGCGGCGCAGGCTGCAACTCCTGCGGTTGTTGATGGACGAGCCGAACGTGCTGTTCATGGACGAACCGACCAACGACCTGGACATCGAGACGCTGACCCAGCTGGAGGACCTGCTGGACGGCTGGCCGGGTTCGTTGGTGATCGTCAGCCACGACCGGTACTTCATCGAGCGCACCACCGACACCGTGCTCGCACTGCTGGGCGACCGCACGCTGCGGATGTTGCCGGGCGGCATCGAGGAATACCTCAAGCGTCGCCGGGATGCGGTCGAGGCGGGGGCAACCGCCGCGCCGACCCGGCGCGGTGGCGGCGACACCCGCGCGGCGAAGAAGGAACTCCAGCGGGTGGAGCGGCAGTTGTCCAAGCTGGCCGATCGGGAGAAGAAGGTGCACGACGGCCTGGCCGAGCACGCCACCGACTTCGACAAGGTCTCCGCGCTGGACGCCGAACTACGGGCGATCCGGGACGAACGCGACGAGTTGGAGATGCGCTGGCTGGAGCTCGCGGAGGAGACCGAGTAGCCCGATCCCGGGCGAATCCTCCCGGCAAAAGGTGCTCCGGCGGTTCATCGAATCGATATCCGGAGCGCGGTCGACGTGAGGGTTACCCGTACCCATGGGTCACATCCGCTATGTAGTCTGAGGAGACCGATACGGGTGTGCCGCAATGCGGCGCCTCGGAAAACGGGGCAACGTGCGGCGCGTTGGTAACTAGCTGCGTGGTGACGGGTGAGGTATCGGCTCCACGCACGGGGGAGTGTGGCGATGCTCATCGCGGATATCGGGGACGGTGGACCCACGGGGGTCTCCTCGTCGGACATGCAGGCGTTGTCCGTCGGGTTGGAATCGATGGTGCAGTTCCAAAAGGACGTCCAGCGCGCGCTGGACGACCTGGACGCATCCACTGCGGCACCGCACAAGCTGGTCGACAACCGCGTGGAACTGGACGCCTCGGGCAACTTCGGTGAGGCGATCCGGCTGTGGTCCGCGTACGTCGACGTGCGCCAGGAGCTGATCGATCTGTCGACGCAGCTCAAGCGCCAGATCGAGGCGATGCAGATGACCGTCCAGTACGTGCGGGGCACGTACGAGGGCAACGAGGCGGAGTTCACCGCCAAGTACAAGGCTCTGCAAGAGGACTACGCGAACAACGCGCCGGCTCCCGCACCGCCGGCGAAGAAGCCCTGAGTGGCTCGAGATTCGACGTGACGGGAACTACGGGGACGGGGTGACGACATGCTGGATGCCGGCGGTGGCGGTGGCGGGTGGGGAAGTGGACCCACCAACTTCGAGGAGTACTCGCACGAAGCGCTGAAGGGCATGATCGACGGCGCGCGGCCTGCCGAACTGACGGCGTCGGGAAAGGCGTTGCTCGATGCCAAGGAAACGCTGGAGACGCTGACGACGGCACTGGAGACGCGGATCAGCCGGCTCGAGTGGACCGGGAAGTCCGCGGAGAGCTTTCGTGAGTGGACCGGCAAGGTCATGGTCGCGACCCGCAAGTTCGCCGAGCACTCGGGCAGGGTCGGCACCGCGATGGACCACGCGGGCAGCGAGTTGAGCTTCGCGCTGCTGACCATGCCGGAGGTGCCCGCGAACGCCAAGATGATCGTGGAGAGCAACGGCGAGAAGCGGCTGGTCTGCCAACCGGGGGACACCCCGGACAAGAAGGCCATGGTGGCCTCGGCCAAGACCGAGCTGGAGAAGGCGCGCCAGGAGGCCATCCGTCGGATGGAGAGCCTGAGCAGCACCTACACGGTGACCACCGAGACGCTGACCAAGCCGCCGGCGATCGACTTCCCGCCGCTGCCCGCGTTGCCGACGGTGTCGCACGGCGGCGGCGGTGGAACGTCCAACGGCCCTCGCCGGACCTCGAATCACTCGACGGTCAAGACGACCGTGGGCAAGGACGGCGGGACACTGATCCCCGGCCACGGCCCGTCGGGCAACGGTGGCGACAACCTGATCGACGGGTCGAACGGCTCGGGGGTCGTCGGTTCGGTCGGCGGCGGCATCGACGGCGGAGGGTACGTGCCGCCCAAGGACACCGGTCTGCTCGGTCAGGAGCCGTTCCGGAACGGCCCCGCGACCTTGCCCGATCCCGGTCCGACGGCTCCGGGTCCGATCGGCACCCCGCCCGGCGGCGGCAACCCGCAGGGGCAGCCCCCCGGCCTGCCGATGTTCCCCGGCGGCAAGACCGGCGGCTTCCCGCCCGGTGGCAAGACGGGTGGCTTCCCGCCCGGCAAGTCCGGGAGTTCGAAGGCGCAGTTGACCTCGAACCCGCCGGCCAACGGGCGCGGTCCGAACATGACCTCCAACGCCGAGGGCCTCACCGGCGGCCGGCCGACGGGGCGTGGTTCGATCGGCGGTGGCGCCGGCCACAACAACCCCGGCGGCGGCGCCGGCCCGCGTGGGGCCGGTGGCGGTCGGCGGTTCACCGGGCAGAGCGGTGGCGTGGTCGGCGGGACTCCGCGTGCCGCGGGCGCGGGCCAGTTCTCCTCCGGCGGCAGCGGCCTGGCCGGCCGGGGCGCGGCGGGCATGCGCGGCGGCGGTGGGACGGGCACGGACGGCGGGCACGACCAGCGCAACCGGCGGCAGCGCGCGGACTACCTGCACGAGGAGGAGGAGACGTGGGTGGGCGACCGCACCACGGCTCCGCCGGTGGTCGACTGATCGGCTCCGCGGGGGGTCGACCGATCGGGATCTGTTGACCGGGTCGACTCGTCGGGTTTGCTGACCCGAGTCGACTCGTCGGGTCTGCTGACCCGGGTCGACTCGTCGGGTCTGCTGACCCGGGTCGACTCGTCGGGTCTGCTGACCCGGGTCGACTCGTCGGGGTCGATCGGCCGGGTGAGCACGGTCGAACAGCGGTAATACGGCAGGGATTTCCAGTCGGCCCCATTCGCGATTGTCGCGGGTGGGGCCGATTCGTCGTATGGCAGGGCCGATTCTCCCCTTCCCCGGGGGAGTTCGGGCCGGCCGAACCCCTCGACACGTGCCCACCTCGGCGGGTGCGGCGGCTGGGCACGGCGGGATGGCGAGACGGGAACGGGCCGGGAAAACCCCGGCGATCACGCGGTGATCCTTTGCGGACACGGAAAAGGCGAAGTTGCGGGTGTTTGGGCAAAACCGCGACGGGGGCCGAGGGTGGGCCGTACGCTGAATCCCGAGTGCCGGTGGTTGCCTGCGCGGCTGTTGGTCCATCCGATGCGTCTGGGCCGCAAGTGACGTCGCAGGCTGTGGGGCCACCGGGGTCGTGGGGCAATTGGAGCAGTCGCGTACGACCGCCGGGGTGGGCGTGGTGCGATGGGGGACGCCTGTCCGCACCGGCGTGTCGATGCCGCGTGTGGTCGGTGCACGATCCGATGCCGATCACGCTGCACCTGACCGAGGGGGGCTTGATGGGTCGGAGTTCTGCAGCGACGGATATTTCGGGAGCGGGTCTGCGGACCCTGGTCGTGGGGGCCGGGTCGGCGGGCAGCGCGTTGGCGCGAGATCTGTTGCGGACACCCGATTTCGGGTTGCGTCCGATCGGATTTCTCGACGACGACCCCGACAAGGACGGGATCCGGGTCGCCGACGCGGACAACCCGCAACATCTGCTTCCGGTTCTGGGCGGCCTGGCCGCGCTGACCGACGTGGCACTGGAGCACGGCATCGAGGTGGTCGTGCTGGCCATCCCGGGGCTTCCGCACGAGGAGTTTCGCAAAGTGGCCGCCGGGGCCGCCGCGATCGGCGCGGCCGTACGGTATCTGCCGTCCTTCCTGGTCGCGTTGCGGCGCGACGTGGTCGGCAGCGACATGCGCATGCTCGACGTCAACCGGCTGATCGGCCGGCAGGAACTGCACGTGGTCTCCGCGTCGGTGCGTGAGGTGATCGCGGGCCGCCGGGTATTGATCACCGGCGCGGGCGGCTCGATCGGCAGCGAGTTGTGCCGCCAGGTGTACGGCTTCGGGCCGAGCCGGATGTACATGCTCGATCACGACGAATCCAACCTGCACCGTCTCCAACTGGACGTGTGGGGCGAGGCGTTGCTCGACGACGAGACGCTGGTCATCGCGGACATCCGGGATCGCCCGCGGATCGAGCAGCTCTTCCACGATCTCAAGCCGGAAGTGGTCTTCCACGCCGCCGCGCACAAGCACCTGCCGCTGCTGGAGCGGCATCCGTGCGAGGCGGTCAAGTCCAACGTGCTGGGCACGGAGAACCTGGTCCGGGCCGCGCTCGACGTGGGGGTCGAGCGTTTCGTACTGATCTCCACGGACAAGGCGGCCGACCCGGTCTCGGTGCTCGGGGCGACCAAGCGGCTGGCCGAGTTGATCGTGCAGGCGAACACGCAGGCGCCCGGGGTGTTCGCGGGTGTCCGGTTCGGCAACGTGCTGGGCAGCCGGGGCTCCCTGCTGTCCGTACTGGCCGAGCAACTGCGCGCGGGCGGCCCGGTCACCGTCACCCATCCGGACGTCACCCGGTTCTTCATGACGATCGAGGAGGCCGTGGGACTGGTCCTGGAGGCCGGTCGGATGGCCCAGGGCGGCGAGATCTTCGTGCTCGACATGGGCGAGCCGGTGCGGATCGTGGACCTGGTGCACAAGTTCGCCGAGCAGGTGAACCTGCCGAACGTACCGATCCGCTTCACCGGCCTGCGGCCCGGCGAGAAGCTCAACGAGGCGCTGTTCTCGACCACGGAGGAACGCCTGCCCACCGAACACCGGCGGATCCAGGCGACCGTGCCGCCGGGCCAGGCACTGGACGCGGTGGTGCGGCTGCCGGAGCTGTACGACGCGGCGGCGGTCAACGACACGAAGGCGGTGCGGGCGCTGTTGTCCGAACTGCTGCCGGGCTACGTCACGCCGGAGCCGGCCGGGGCCGAGGTGTTGTCGGCGCCGTACCCGGACGACTTCTAGAGGATCCTCGTGCGCCGGTGGGCGGTCTCCGTGCACCGGTAGACGGTCTCGGCGCACGTCGAGACGATCTCCGCGGACGTCGAGATGATCTCGGCGCACCTCGAGACGATCTCCGTTCATCTCGTGGACGGTGATCACGTGACCGGTGGGGCGAAGGGCGCAGTACGGTGGCCATGAGGCCCCTGTGCTGCGAAAGGCGGATCCTCCATGATCGACCCCGAACTGAGGACGGCTCTGGACGCGATGCTCGGCGATCCGGAGCACTGGGTGCACGTGGGCACGGTGACCCCGACGGGGGAGCCGCACGTGACGCCCGTGATGCTCGCGTACGACGACGAGTATCTCTACCTCAGCCTCACCGGCCGCACCAAGAAGGCGAATCTGGAGCACGACCCGCGCGTGTGCCTGTCGATGGCGCGGGACGGCGACATCGCGCACGTCATCGTGTGGGGCGAGGTCGCCATGCGCGAGGACGAGTGGGCCCAGGAGCGCTGGGAGTTCGCCATGCGTCACATCCTGGGCGAAGCGGGCCTGGCCCAACAGCGCCGCCCGCTGTCACGGGAGGGTACGAGCCTGGGCGTGGTGACGCCGAAACGCTGGCGAGTCTTCGGGCTGGGGCTGGGGCCGGGGTCGTAGGGTGCGGCGGCCGGCCGCGCGTTCGGGCGGGGTGTGAGAGCGAGTTCGGTCGAGTCGGACGGATCGGCCGAGTCGGAGGTGTCGGTCGGGTCGGGGGCGTCGGCCGAGTCGGAGGTGTCGGTCGGGTCGGGGGCGTCGGCCGACTCAGCCGTGGAGTGCTTCGTCGGCTTCCCGGTGGATCTCCGCCTGTGCGAACAACACCGAGGCCACGTAACACGGCAGGGCGATCAACGCGGCGACGAGCGCGACATCCTCGGCGCGCAGCAAACTGGCGGCAACCCCGACCAGCGCGAGCCCGAACGGCAACCACCGCCGCCAGAAAGCCAGTTCATGCATACGAGCGACCTGCGCGGCCCGGACGAGTACGCCTCCACCGATTCCGGACACCAGAACAATCGCCAGCAACTCCACGGCAGTACAGAGCCTTTCCGGCTTCGGCGAGGACACGGGTCCCCCAGCAAACCAGACGTGGCCGGATTGCGTTCAACGCGGGCGGACTCCGTCGAGGAGCGCACACCACGCGTCGGGGCGCACCGTGATCACCGGTCCGTCGGCGAGCTTGGAGTCTCGGACCCCGATGGGTCCAAGGTCGGCGACTGAGACGCCGTTCTCGTTTCCTCGACGAGAACGATCCTACGTACCCCGGGCGTTCGACTCGACGCGTCGTCCGGCGCAAAACCTCGTCCTGCGACAGCGTTGGTGAACCGGCTCGGATGACGGCGAAGGCGTACTCGAAAGTCTGAAGCAGACCGGGAAGCAAGGTCGGTAGATAGGACCGCACGGCTACCGCAGTTTGTTCCGTGATGTCCGCTCCATGTCCGCAACCCGGTATGCCCTCGCCGGCGGGTGGGCAATGCCCGACGATGCCGCACACGGAGACGGCGTGCTATCCCGATCCCTCCGGGACCTCGAGGGCGAACCAGATCCGTTTGCCGCGTACGAGCGACTTGCACCCGTGCGCCTGGGACAACTCCTCCAGCAGCGGTACACCTCGGCCGTGGTCGGCGAGTCCGCCCATCGGCAACCCGGTCCGCACCGGCAGGGCGCGGCTGCCGTCCTCGACATCGACCACGATCCGTGCGCCGGGGCGGTCGTAGGACACTCGCACCCGGACCCGCGTCCGCGGGGCGTGCCGCACGGCGTTGGCAAATACCTCGGTGGTGAGCAACTCGCCCAGCCAGAGCAACTCTTCGTTCGCGATCCCGAGCCGAGTCAGTGCCGCCACGACGACCCCGCGCACAGCCGGGGCATACGGCGCGTCCGCCGTACACGTCAGCGAGGCGATCGGTACGCAGCCCTTGAGGATGGATGTGGACATGCGCGTCTCCAATGGGATCGATGCATGTCGCTTCGCGCGGAGTGGACGATTCTCCACACAGCGTGAGCGGCTCTTTGGCTGGACCATAGCTGGTGCGCATAAAGTCGCGCATTAGGTCTCACTCGTATTGATGTAGTCCGGGTGAAACGGCTCCGTTTCGGCACCCCCGGCCGTACTCTGCCGCAGGATTCAACCGGACACAGACGCGAGGACAGCCCATGGCCACAGCCCCGACCTATGCGCGCCGAAGGTTGGGCGGCGAACTCAGACGGTTGCGGCTCAGGGCGGGCTTGACCGGCGAGAGCCTCGCCGAAGCGTGCGGGTGGAGTCAGACGAAGATCGTTCGGATCGAGACGGGCCGGGTCTCGCTGACACGCCACGACCTCCTCAAGCTGTGCGGCATCTTCGGGACTTCCGAGGAAGAGACCGCACGACTCACGGCTTGGCGTGAAGGTTCCACGGACTTCCGCTGGTGGCTGGAGTACGCCAACGTCGTCAGCGCCCAACTCCAGGAGTACCTGTCACTGGAGGCACAGGCCGCCGAGATCCAATCGGCCAACACGAGTGTGATCCCCGGACTGATCCAGTCGCCGCGCTACATCGAGGCACTCTTCGCGACATCGCCATGGACCCCGGATCCCGACCTTGCCGCCTCGCTCATCGAGGTCCGGCGCAAACGCCAACTTCTGCTCGAAGGCACGGCTGTGGTCTCCATTGTCATCGGCGAGTCGCTGGTCCATGCAACGTTGGGCAGTGCCGATGTCTTGCGGGACCAGTTGCGTCACCTTCTGGAACTGGCCTCGCGTCCCGAAACCTCTATTCGGCTGCTTCCTTTCGATGCTCCTGCCAGCCCCGTCGAAGGCGGCGTCACACTGCTGGACTTCGCGCACGATTACGAGCCCAGCGTGGCGGTGACGGAACACATGCGTGGCTTGGAGATCAAGGACGGAGCGGTCGAAGTACGCCGCTGCCAGAGGCTGTTGGGCCATCTCCAGCGTCATACCCTGTCCCCTGAGGACACGAAGAAGGTCATCGAGCAACGATTGCGAGACCTGGTATGACTGCGAACGTGCTTGGGTGGCGAACTTCCTCCTATTCGTCCGCCACCGATACGAACACCTGCGTCGAGGTGGCACCGACCGCCTCGGCCACCGCCGTGCGGGACACCAAGTGCCGTGAGCGCGGCCACTTCTGCGTCCCCGCGGCGTCCTGGGCCACGCTCGTGCGAACCCTCAAGGGTGCGCGCGGCCGCTGAGCAGCGCGCTTCGCTCGCAGCCGAGTCGTGGTCAGAACGGCGGTGCCGGTGTGCCGCCGTAGCGCGGCTTGCAGGTCGTGCACGGGATCGGGCGGCCCTCGTGGTCCTCGCCGCGCCAACCGCCCTTGCAGCCGCACGGGGGTGGTGCCGCCGAGGTGGGTGTCGGGTCTCCGCCCGGGGATCGGCGGAAAGTCGCGCGCATCGTGGCGTGTATCGCGATTGCCTCGTCGAGGCGGTACAGCAGGACGGCCAATGGTGAGCGGATTCCGGGGCCGGTGAGCGGTCCGCAGGTGCGGATGGTGTCGGCGAGATCGTGGATCAGGACGTTCCGGTCGGTGCGTTGGGCGAGCTTGAGCGCGACGCGGTGCAGGCCGGGCATCAGGAATTCGTGCGACTCGGGCGGGAGTTGTTCGACCAGGGCCTTCGCCGCTCGGAACGACGCGTTGTCCGGCGGGCTCGCGCGGGAGGGAGTGGGGGGAGACCCCGTTCCCTCCCCGATAGAGGTAACTACAGGGAGCGGCTCATCCGGGTGAACCGTTGAGGCGCCGTGGTGAGCGCTTGAGCTCCGGTGGGTGGTGTCGGGTGAAGGGCTCAACGGCTCGTCTCGGTGGGCAGTTGAGCCGATGCTCAACGGTCCGTCCGGATGATCCGTTGAGGGGATGAGCAGGGCGTACTCGCTGAGCGACGAGTTGCCGTTCCCGAGCCGATGGCCGCGGTGGACCTGAAGCAGGAGCCCGCGTCGCTGCAACGTGTCGAGGGCACGACGAACGGTGGAGAGATGGAAGCCACCGTCGTCGGCGAGTATGGCGTGCGTGACGCGGATGCCGGTGCCGTCGGACTTCGCGTAGGAAGCGAGCAACAGTGCGAACAGCAGCAGCGTGCGCTTGAGCTCCGGATCACGGCGCACGGTACCCAGCCACACGGCGCGACGCGCATTCGGGGGAATCCTGGCCGGATCGGTGGTCGAAGAGGGGTAGTTCAGGCATGCTTGTGCCTGAGGATGCGCCGGGAGCACGGCGTTGCCTTTCGGTTGGTCCGCTGCGTTGTACAGCGGGTTGACTAGCGGCGATCACCTTCTGAGGGGTGGTCGCCGCTTTCCGTAGTTGAACCGTAACGGCCGCTTAATCGCCGATGCCCAACTTTCACCCGATCGAGCGACCAACCATTTTTTGACACCCCGTCACCGACGGGTGGGGCAGTCGATGTGGTCCTGAGGCGCGGGTGCCGGCATCGCCCGGAACACCCGTTCCAGGCCGTGAACTTGCGACCGATCCCCGACGCCATCCAGTTTCGCCCTCGATGCTCACACCCGCCGACGCCGCGAACTCGCCTCGGAACCGGCCGGCTTGCTCGAGCTGGAGAGTCGTGTGGGCGCCGCGTACACAGTCCTGATCGCGCGCGAGTATGAGCATCATCCAACGGGCGATTGTCGGGCATCGACTGCAATCAGACGGCGGTCAGGCAGTGCCGGATGACAGTCGCGTGCACCGGCGTCGAGACCTGCACCAAGTCTCCACGCAGCGCCTCAACCTCTCGATCCGCAGCGAACTCGACCAAGGCCTCGCAGGAGGTTGAGTGTCGGCAGTATTCTCGGTCGGAGGTTACAAGAGAACCGCCGAGACGTACAAGTGGAGTAATTGTGTTCCTACATCAAAAGGTCACGCTTGGTGCGTTCGAGTGAGAGAGGGGCGCAGTAGAAAACGATGTTGAATGCGATTTCTTTTCCCGGCGGTTTGGCCGGCTGGTCCGGTGAAGTGCCGAAAGTCCGCACCGTGCGGTTCAGGATTTCGGATAGGACTCGTTTTCCCTCAGGTTCGTCCCGAAGGAGTAGGTCTGCCCGGAAAACGAGAAGCAGATACCTTTCGGCCGGAATCCATGAGAGGTCCCTTGAATACTCTGCAAATGCCGGCCAATTCCAGCCGAATTGAACGGGAAACTTCAATTCGCTGGAAAATGACTCGAATACGCCCTGACTGTCGAGCATCCGAGCCCCGTCGAGTCGCGCACAGTAGACGCTGCCGGTCGGAAGCGAAGGAATGGCATGCGCCTCGGTATCGGGCGCGAAATGGAACCAGGGAGACTCGCACTGCCAAATTTCTTCGCCAAGAATCATTTGTATACAATCCAAGATTTGTAGTGATTGGGGCTGTAGTATATCGAACCATCCGACCCGGATACGATTCTTTCGGTGCTTCTGCTGGGGTCCCCCGCAGTCTGGAGGGAGCCCCATTCCCTGTATTGGATGGGAGTTCCGTTCGCATCATGAGTCGGCAGTATGGTGCTGCCGTTTCTGCCATCATTCTGAAAGGGTGTGGGCAAGCTCTCTCCTCTTATACCATCCGCGTGTCCGTAAGGATGAACGCCGCGATCCGCGATCCAGCGAATCACCTCCAGCGATTCCGGCGGAATCATTGAGGGAGCCCACCACCCCGGAGGGGGGTGCCCGAATGACGACCCGGAACTGTAGGGGGCAAGCCCCAACGGGTCGATCCAGGTTAGTGGATTTGTGACATACGTATGCGGGTTCGGTGCGGGCTTCAATCCCCAAGGGTCTGGGCTGGCGTATGCTCCGAAGGTCGGGTCGTACTGGCGAAAATAGTTCGATAAAAATCCGCTCTCCTCGTCGCGATATTGTCCCGGGAAACCGAAAGGGCAATATGAAAAGCTTTCCGACGGCCGGTCAACCGAACCCCAAAGTGAAGTGCGTGCGCCTCCCGCCCGTACGCCAAACATATCGATCATGTCGGTAGGCGTGCCTGCGGGATCGGTTACTATCGAATAAATATGATGTTCTGTGTCGGCTTCGGTGTCCGGTATGACGATCTGGGTAATCAGACGAGGCTCATTCGGCTGATAATCCCAGTAAGTAATCGTTCCATCTCCTGCCGACTCCTCCACGAGGTCGGTCTGATCCCAGGTAAAGATGCAATTATGCGTGGCTTCTTTGTCGGACGAAAGCAGCGTCTTGGAGACTCGGCGACCCAAAGGGTCATAGGTGTACGTCCATTTATGACCGGTGGGGGTGTCCGTGGAGACAAGGCGATCATCGGCATCCCACGTATAACTCCATACTCGAAACTTTCCTGAAAGTGACCTTCGGGTTCGCCGTATGAGGCGGCCTTGAGAATCATGCTCCAGATGAGTGCGCCCCACGCGACTGGTGAGGGTCCCAGACACCGTGCGCGACCCCTGCTCACTGTCGTCGGCGCTCGGCCATACACCGTGAATTTGGTTTCCAGCGGCATCGTATGCGTAACGCTCCGACCAGGCTGGTGCCTCCATTGTGAGCACTCGCCCGAACTCGTCGAGATCGAAAGTCACCATGCCATTTAGTGAATCGTCAATGGTTGTGATGCAGCCGTCGTCGCGATAGGAGAAGCTGCGACGAAGTGCTTGTTTGCGTCCAACGCTAGGGTCGAGGATTGTAGCCACTTTGGTTGCCGGGGATCCGACCGTGATCGACTGGCCGACGAGCCGATGCGTCTCGTTCCATTGTTGGGCGAGAGTGACGTGGTGGCCGAAATCCCGCTGCGTTTCGCGACCTGCGGCATTGTGGGTGAACTCGAAAGTATGCCCTGATGTGTGCAGGGTCCGCGGCCTCCCGGCAGCGTCGTAGGTCCATCCGCTGACCTGCCCGCTAGGAGTTTCGCGACGAGTTCGTCGGCCGAGCGCGTCGTAGCTTTTCAGCAGAATGCGACCGTTGCAGGCTTCCTTCACTACGCGACCCAAAGCGTCCCGGGTGAGGACCAGAACCACGTCGGGGCCGGCGGCTCTGCAAAGTCGACCGAGAACGTCATGTTCGTAGCGGGTCTCGTGGCCTGTGGTTTCGTGGCGTTGAGCAATGACGCGACCCAGTGCGTCGCGGGCGTAGGCGGCAGCCTCGCCGGCCCCGTTGATACGACGGATCAATCGGCCCGCCGCGTCGTGGTGGTAGGTGAGTTCTCGGCCGTTGAAGTCGGTTTCGGACGTGAGGCGGCCGGCCTGGTCGTATTCGTATTCCCAGGTCAGGCCCATGGGGTTGGTGACCTTGGTGAGGCGGAGTTCGGGGTCGTAGGTGAACTCCAGCCTGGCGCCGTCGGGGCCGGTTTGGGCGGACGGGAGGTCGAAGTGGGTTGACTCGTAACTGGTCGTGAAGCCGGCCGGGTTCACGTGGTGGCGGAGGTTGCCTTCGGCGTCCCAGGTCCAGGATTCGTGGGTGCCGTCGGGGCGTTGGCGCCGGGCGGGCTTGCCTTCCACGGTCCAGGCGGTCTTGGTGGTGCTGCCCAGCGGGTCGGTCAGGGTTGTGGCTCGGCCGAAGGCGTTGCGGGTGAGGCTTGTGGTGGCGCCGAGGGGGTCGGTTACCGACACCGGGAGGCCCGCGGGGTCCGAGGTGACCTCGGTGGTGTGGCCCAGGGCGTTGGTGGTGGCCGTCAGGTGGCCGGCCGGGTCGTAGGCGTAGGACGTGACGGCGCCGAGTTCGTCGGTGGCGGTGAGGAGGTTGGCGCGCTCGTCGTAGGTGTAGCGGCGCCGGCCGCCGTCCAGGCCGGTGACGAGGGTGGGGCGGCAGAGCAGCGGGTCGAAGTCGGCGACGGTGAAGGTGCCGTTGGGGAGGACGATGCCGACTGTGTTGCCCAGGGCGTCGTACGAGTACCGCGTGGTGTGGCCGAGTTCGTCGGTGACGGCCACTCGGCGGTTGTAGGAGTCCCACTCCGTGGACCGGGTGCCGCCGAGGGGGTCGGTCTCGCGGACGACCTGGGACCAGTCGTTGTATTCGTATTCGCGGACCGCGCCGAGGGCGTCGGTCATCCGGGTTGTCCGGGCCGCGTCGTCGTAGTCGAACGAGTTGTCCATGACGCCGTCGATGCCGGAGCCGCGTACACAGCGGCCCGCCTGGTCGTATTCGTACTGGTACCAGGTCCCGTTGCGGTCGGTCCAGGACGTCATGCGGTGGTGGTCGTCGTAGGTGAAGCGGAGCGGGCGGCCGGAGGAGTTGACGACCTCCGACAGGTCGCCGGACTCGCCGTAGGCGAAGGTGACCAGGGGGATCGAGGCCGTCGGGTTGTCGGATCTCATGTGGGTGACGGGGTCCGCGCCCAGCAACCGAAACCCCGTGATCAGCCCGCCCGCCGTGTCCACCGCGACCCGATACCCACCCGAGTGGGTGACCTCGCACGGCACGCCCGCGTCGTCGTACAGATAGTCGATCCGGCTCCCGTTGCGATCGACCAGGGAGCGCACCGGTATTCGCCGCGAGAGCACCTCCGGCAGCGCCGCGAACGACCAGCTCCGGCCCCGCTGCGGATCGGTCACCGTGAACGTCCCGTTCGGCGCCCCGTCCCAGACCAGCGGCCACCGATAGCCGCCCATCGGCATGACCGGCTCGCCCGGCCGCGGCACCGGATACCGCAGCACCATCCCGTCGGCGGCCGTGAACGTGACCCGGTCCGCGCCCAGTTGCAGGTACTGGTCGAACGTCGACGCCCACCGCTCGCCGAACCACCGCCCGCCGCCGAACGCCGTCCGGTGATGCCGCTCCAAGACCAACGGCAGCGCCCCCGCCAGCGTCACATCGGTCTGCGGCAGCACCATCTCGCCGGTGACCACGTCGATCGGCTCGCCCTCGCGCGTACACGCATCCGCACCCCGGCAGCGCGGGTTGTCCCGCTTGGCGATGGCCTTCTCGGCCTGCTCGGCGGGCGTCAACGCCTTGTTGCCACCGCGCGTCGCCAGCGTCAACGCCAGGTCGGGGGCGAGGTGGCCGAGGAAGCGCGCCGGGTTCTTCTTGAAGTCCTCCCACGAGGTGACGACCGTGTCCTGCGCGAACCCGACGGGGTCTCGGGCGATGCCGAGCATGCCCGTCGCGATGTTCTTCAGATCGGTCGCGTAGGCGGCCGGTTCGAGGTAGGCCCGGGCCGGGTCGATGACGCCCGCGAAGCTCGCCAACTCCATGAAGGCGGCGGCCCCACCCTTGACGAAGTCGATGCCCGCATTGCTGAGCGTCTTCCGGATGTCCGGGTCCAGGTCCAGCACACCGGCCGACTTCCGCAGCTCCAACATCGCGTGCGCGTCGGCCTTTGCCACCCGCTCCCGGACCCGCCGCAACTGCTCCTGCGCCTCGCGCAACAGGTCGGCGCCCGGGTTTCCCTCGGGTTTGTGCGGTAGTTGCGGCAGGCACTCCTTGCCGACGCCGTTGGCCTTCTGCACGTCCTGGTTGCGCTTGGCGAGGTCGTACGACTCCTGTTCCCTCGCCTGCGCCTCGATCAGCCAGAACGCCTGTTTGGCCTTGGGGATGATCTCGTTGGCGCACTCGCCCTGGGCGAACCGCAGCACCTCGGCGAACTCGCGCAGCTTCTTGGCGACGCTCGGGTATTCCTTGCCGTGCAGCTTGAGGACGTCGGTGACCAGCTTCAGGTCCTTGCGGAATCCCTCGGCGGCGTCGCCCCGCCAGAGGTCCTTGCCGTCGATCCTGCCCAGCCGGTCCTTGGCCTCCAGCGCCTGGACCGAGAACCGGGTGAACACGTCCGCGACGGTGTGCAGCACCTCCCAGTCACCCGGTATCAGCCCCCGAGGCTGCGAATCGGGCGTGAGCGGTTCGCCTGACACCAACACCGTGCAACCCCCGTCAGTCGGTCGATCCGTCGGTCGGAGCAGCTCTCCAGCGGTCAGCCGTCAGCCGTCCGCCGTCGGCCGTCAGCCGTCAGTCCGTCGTGCTCATGTCGTCGCCCGCGTGGATCGAGGCCGCGCCACCCGGCGTGAAGAACCTGGCCTCGGCGTCCCGTTCCGCCGCCTCGTACTGCTGTGCGGCCATCTCCAGCGAGATCGCGATGGTCTCGCCGAGGCCGACCAGCGCGACCATCGCCTGGCCGGACTTCAGTACGATCTCGCCGGCCTGGTACGGCGAGGTGTAGTGCTTTTGCAACGCCTCCAGCTGCGCCTGCAACGGCTGCTGCTTCCGGGCGATTTCCCGGGCGATCAGCAGCGCGTCGATCAATTCGGCACTCGCCCCGCGCACGAACGCGCTGTCGACCTTGAATCCGTCGTCACCCACCCGTGGCCTCCGTCTCCGGCTCGCCGTTCCACAGACTCGCCCGCAGCCGCACCGGTCGCGGGCCGGCCAGGTCCACCGCGATGTCGTAGCCCGCCGGCAGCAGCCGCACCAGGTCCGCGCCCTCCGTGGCGAACCAGTCGCACGCCCCGCCGACGAACAGCCCCAACTGCTCCTCGGAGGTGAACACCGGTACGACCCCGCCGCCGGGCGGCCCGATCGCGGCGAAGCCCACCTGCTCCGTCCGCTCGCAGTACAACCGGGCCGCGAGCAACGCGGCCGCCAACGCGGGCGGATCGCCGTCACCCGCGAGCAACCGGGCAATCTCCCGCTCCAGCGGCGAAGCGGCGCCGGCACCCGGCCCGCCCGACCGGCCAGACTCGCCGGATCCGCCCGACCGGCCAGACTCGCCGGATCCGCCCGACCCACCCGACGCGCCCAACCCACCCGACGCCTCCGGCCCGCCCGATCCGCCCGACGCCCCCGACCCGCCCCCCGGTTCGATCATGTGTGCGCCCCCGCCTCTCGACCGAGCGTCACCCTAGCGAATTCGTTCACATCCGCGTCACCGATCGGTTGCCCACAGCTACCCGTTCCCGGGCGAACCGCACCGCAGGCTGCTACTAGGCTGGCCGAGCAGACCAGCGTGCCCCTTGATCAAGGAGAAACTCGTGCCGTCCATCGACGTCATCCACGCCCGGGAGATCCTGGACTCCCGAGGGAACCCCACGGTTGAGGTCGAGGTCGTCCTCGACGACGGCAGCTCGGGCCGTGCCGCCGTACCGTCCGGCGCTTCCACCGGTGCCTTCGAGGCCGTCGAACTGCGGGACGGCGACGAGGCCCGGTACGGCGGCAAGGGTGTGCAGAAGGCCGTCGACGCGGTCAACGAGCGCATCTACGAGGAGATCGCCGGCACCGAGGCCGACGACCAGCGGCTGATCGACCAGGCGATGATCGACCTGGACGGCACCGAGAACAAGGCCGAGCTCGGCGCCAACGCGATCCTGGGCGTCTCGCTGGCCGTCGCGCACGCCGCCGCCGAATCGGTGAACCTGCCGCTGTTCCGCTACCTCGGCGGCCCGAACGCGCACGTGCTCCCGGTGCCGATGATGAACATCCTCAACGGTGGTGCGCACGCCGACACCAACGTGGACATCCAGGAGTTCATGATCGCGCCGATCGGCGCGGAGACCTTTGCCGAGGCGGTGCGCTGGGGCACCGAGGTCTACCACTGCCTCAAGTCCGTGCTCAAGGCCCGCGGCCTGGCCACCAGCGTCGGCGACGAGGGCGGCTTCGCGCCGAACCTGGAGAGCAACCGCGCCGCGCTCGACCTGATCGTCGAGGCGATCGAGATGGCCGGCTACACCCCGGGTTCGGACATCGCGCTGGCCCTGGACGTGGCCGCGAGCGAGTTCCACTCGGACGGCGCGTACGTGTTCGAGGGCGCCAAGAAGACCTCCGCCGAGATGTCGGCGTACTACGCCGAGCTGGTCCAGGCGTACCCGCTGGTGTCGATCGAGGACCCGCTGGACGAGAGCGACTGGGAGGGCTGGGTCGCGCTGACCGCGCAGCTCGGCGACAAGGTCCAGCTGGTCGGCGACGACCTGTTCGTGACCAACCCGGAGCGGCTCGCGCGCGGCATCGAGGAGAAGGCGGGCAACGCGCTCCTGGTGAAGGTCAACCAGATCGGCACCCTGACCGAGACCCTGGACGCCGTGTCGCTCGCCCACCGCAACGGCTACCGGTGCATGATGAGTCACCGGTCCGGCGAGACCGAGGACACCACGATCGCGGACCTCGCGGTGGCCACGGACTGCGGCCAGATCAAGACGGGCGCCCCGGCGCGTTCGGAGCGGGTGGCGAAGTACAACCAGCTGCTGCGCATCGAGGAGATCCTCGACGACGCGGCGGAGTACGCCGGCCGTGGCGCGTTCCCGCGCTTCGACGGCTGACACCGGGTCGAGCGGAACACCGCCGGCGCCGAATCGACGGAACGGCGGGAGGACGGGTGAGCGAGCAGCGCGAGGGCGGCCGCAGGACGACCGCTCCGATCGGGGCCGCCCGCGCGTCCCGGGCCGTCGCACCGCCGCGTCAGGCGCGCGGTGACCGTCCGGCACGCGGAGAGCGTCCGGCGGCACCGGCCACGCCGAAGGTCGTCGCCGCGGTCGGGTCCATCAAGGACTCGGCCGCGGCGGCGCGCCTGGGTCGGCTGCGCCGGCGCGGCGGCGGCAAGTGGATCGTGCTGACCCTGGTGGTGCTGAGCCTGGCCGTCGCGCTGGTGTACCCGCTGCGGCAATACCTGGACCAGCGGGCCGAGGTGGACGACCTGCGCGAGAGCACCCGCAAGCAGCAGGCCGAGACCGAACGTATGCGGTCCGACCTGGAGCGCTGGAACGACCCGGCGTACGTACGCCAACAGGCACGCGAGCGGCTGCACTTCGTCTACCCGGGGGACACCGCCTACCTGGTGGTGCCGCAGCCGGGCGATCCGGGCAACCCGGCGCCGCCCACGCCCGCCCGGGCCGGTTCGCCGCCCTGGTACCGCGACCTGTGGGACTCCACGCGCGACGCGGACGGGGCCGGCATGCCGACCGCGAGCGCGACGCCCACACCCACCAGGACACCGGCCGCCTCGATCGGGTAGCCCGCCGATTCCCGCGTCGAGCGGGACCGGGACCGCACGCGTCGAGCGGGTCCGGGACGGCATCCGGATCGAACGTCGGTCCGAGTCACTCAGCGAAGCAGGAATACTTCCCTTCATGGATCAGCACGACATCGACGCCGTCAAGGCGCAGCTCGGCCGTACCCCGCGTGGTCTGCGCGGCGTCGCACACCGGTGCCCGTGCGGGCTGCCCGACGTCGTGGAGACCGCTCCGCGCCTGGAGGACGGCTCGCCGTTCCCGACGCTGTACTACCTGACCTGCCCGCGGGCGGCCTCCGCGATCGGCACGTTGGAGGCGAACAACGTCATGCGCGAGATGAGCGCGCGCCTGGCCGAGGACGAGGACCTCGCGGCCCGCTACGCCGCCGCGCACGAGGACTACATCGCCCGCCGGGACGCGATCGAGGTGCTGGAGGGCTTCCCGTCGGCCGGCGGCATGCCGGATCGGGTCAAGTGCCTGCACGTGCTGGCCGGCCACGCGCTGGCCGCCGGGCGCGGCGTCAACCCGCTCGGCGACGAGACGTTGGACGCACTGCCCGACTGGTGGGCCAAGGGCCCGTGCGTGTGTGTCGACGAGCCGGCCGACGCCGCAGCCCCGGAGGACGAGACCCGATGACCCGACGCGTCGCCGCGATCGACTGCGGCACCAACTCCATCCGCCTGCTCGTCGCCGACCTGGACCCGGCCGCCGGGACGCTGGTCGACCTGGACCGCCGGATGCGGATCGTCCGGCTCGGCCAAGGCGTCGACCGGACCGGCCGGCTGGCTCCCGAGGCGCTGGAGCGCACCTTCGCCGCGTGCCGCGAGTACGCCAAGGCGATCGGCGAACTGGGCGCCGAGCGGGTGCGTTTCGTGGCCACCAGCGCGAGTCGGGACGCGGAGAACCGGGAGGTGTTCCGGGCCGGCGTGCGCGAGATCCTGGGCGTCGAGCCCGAGGTGATCTCCGGCGACGAGGAGGCCGCGCTGTCCTTCGCCGGGGCCACCCGGGAACTCGCCGGGACCGGCGCCGTCGAGACGCCGTACCTGGTGGTCGACATCGGCGGTGGGTCCACCGAGTTCGTCCTGGGCACCGATCGGCCCGAGGCGGCGCGGTCGGTGGACATCGGCTGCGTCCGGATGACCGAGCGGCACCTGCGAGCGGACCCGCCGACGCAGGACCGGATCGCCGCCGCGACCGCCGACATCGAGGCCGCGATCGCCCGGGCCGCGGAGGTGGTCCCGATGGACCGCGCCCGGACCCTGGTCGGCCTGGCGGGCTCGGTGACCACGGTCGCGGGCATCGCGCTGGAGTTGCCCGAATACGACTCGACGGCCATCCACCACTCGCGCCTGACCCTCGACCAGGTCCGCACGGTGACCGCCCGCCTCCTGACGAGCACGCACGCCGAACGGACGGGCATCCCGGTGCTGCATCCGGGTCGGGTGGACGTGATCGGCGCGGGTGCACTGGTGCTGCGCACGATCATGGAACGCACCGGCCTGACCGAGGTCGTGGTCAGCGAGCACGACATTCTGGACGGCATTGCCTGGAAAACGGCAGAGGACCGGTAGCACTGCACAGGCATTGCCCGACGGCACCGCCAACGGGCCGGTCCGAGGGGTCAGAGATTGCGGTTGACGTCGCGGCGGTCGCCGACCTTGACCACGAGAATGATCAGCTCACCGTCCCGAACCTGGTAGGCGATCCGGTAGTTGCCGACTCGAAGCCGATACAGGCCGGACCGGCCGGTGAGCTTCTTGATGTCGGCATCGTCGCGATAGGGGTCGTCGCCGAGTGCGGTCAGCGCGGCCAGAATCCGCATTGCCGCAGGCCGGTCGATGGCTCGCAGTTGGCGTTGCGCGGCGGTGGTGACTCGGAACGCGTACTTCATGTGCCGCTTTCGCCGCGCTCGGTGAAGAGGTCCGCCAGCAACTCGGCCATCGTCACGGTCCGGCCGCCCTCGGCCAGGACCCCCTCGGCCTCGCGCGCCAGCAGTTCGTCGGCGGCTTCCTCCAGCGCGTCGAAGTCCGCAATCGGTACCAGCGCGGCCACCGGAGTCCCATTGCGGGTGATTACCGTCGGGGTGCCGCTTTCGGCGCGATTGATGTGGTCCGCGAAGTGTGCGCGGGCTTCGCGTATGGTCACTGCGCTTTCGGTCATACCTCGCAGTGTACGCACGAGTGTGTACACCTGCTTTGCCGTCGTCCGGAGTTTCTCGGGCCGACGGGGAACCAAGGGGTCGTGTCCAACGTTCGAACACTCGAAAAAGTTTGTGAATCCCTTCACATGGTCCGGGAGGCAAAACTTGGCCATGTGAGGCCGTTTTCCCCTTGTCGGACCGGTCGGGTGGCGGTATCGCCTTCGAATGCGGGGGTTGCCGCCGGTTCGAGGTGGAGATCACATTGCGCCGTCCCCGGGGTCCTCGGGCAGGATCGACGCAGGTCATCGGGACCGGGTCGGCGGACGGGCCGGCCGAAAACGGTCGAGTGGATCTTCCTCGACGGCACACCGTGCACAAATGCACAAGCAAAAGGACGAAGGGTACCAGACGACCCCTTCGGTACTGCGCGCGGCCTCAAGGCACCGGCGGGTTCGATCGGTGGATACTTCCAAACATGAGCAACACGGATCGCCCTCGCATCCTTATCGTCGGCGGCGGCTACGTTGGTCTGTACGCCGCGCAGCGCATCCTCAAGAAGATGCGCTACGGCGAAGCGACCGTCACGGTCGTCGACCCGCGGTCGTACATGACCTACCAGCCCTTCCTCCCGGAAGCGGCCGCCGGCAGCATCTCACCGCGCCATGTCGTGGTGCCGCTGCGCCGTGTCCTGCCCAAGGCCGAGATCGTCAACGGCCGGGTCACCTCCGTCGACCACGACCGCAAGGTCGCGCTGGTCGAGCCGCTCGCGGGCGACTCCTACGAGCTCGGCTTCGACTACATCGTCATCGCACTCGGCTCGATCTCGCGGACCTTCCCGATTCCCGGCCTGGCCGAGAACGGCATCGGTCTCAAGACCATCGAAGAAGCCATCGCGCTGCGCAACCACGTGCTCGGGCAGCTCGACCTGGCCGACTCCACCACCGACGCGGAGATCCGCCGCAAGGCGCTGACCTTCTGCTTCGTCGGCGGCGGGTTCGCGGGGATCGAGGCGCTGGCCGAGGTCGAGGACATGGCGCGCGACGCGGTGCGCTACTACAAGAACCTCAAGCGCGAGGACATGCGCTTCGTGATGGTGGAGGCGGCCAACCGCATCCTCCCCGAGGTCGGTCCGGAACTCGGCGCCTGGACGCTGGAGCGCCTCAAGGCCCGGGACATCGAGTTCCACCTGGAGACGTCGCTCAAGTCCTGCGTCGACAAGCACTGCGTGCTCTCCAACGACATCGAGTTCGACGCCTCCACGATCCTGTGGACGGCGGGCGTCAAGCCGAACCCGGTGTTGTCGGAGTACGGCCTGCCGCTCGGCCCGCGCGGCCACGTCGACACCCGCACCACCCTCCAGGTGGTCGGCATGGACAACGTGTTCGCCGCCGGCGACAACGCGCAGGTGCCGGACCTCGCCGCGGGTGAGGGTGCCTGGTGCCCGCCGAACGCGCAGCACGCGGTGCGGCAGGCGCGGGTCCTGGGCGACAACGTCGTCTCGGTGATGCGTGGGTTCCCGCCGAAGGAGTACAAGCACAAGAACCTCGGCGCGGTGGCGGGTCTGGGCCTGCACAAGGGCGTCGCGGTGATGTTCGGCAAGTTCAAGCTCAAGGGGCTGCCGGCCTGGTTGTTCCACCGCACGTACCACGGGGCGATGGTGCCGACGTTCAACCGGAAGTTCCGGGTGTTCGCCGACTGGACGCTCTCGGCCTTCTTCCGCCGGGAGATCGTCTCGCTCGGGGCGATGGAGCACCCGCGGGACGAGTTCGCCGAGGCGGCACTGCCGGCGCCGCGACCCGCGGTCGAGCCTGCCGCGAAGGCCTAGTTCTCGGCAGGGGCCCGGGGGGCCCCCCCCCGGGGGGGGGGGGGGCCCCCGGCGGGGGGGGGGGGGGGGGGGGGGGGGGGGGGGGCGGGGTGTGTGGGTGGGGGGGGCGGTGC